>NC_014145.1:2400000-3000000 GCF_000253115.1 Thiomonas arsenitoxydans | reverse complement strand
CGACTGATCCGCGACCGCACGCCCGACCAGTTGAAGATGGTCTACGCGCTGTGGACGCGCCAGGCCGTCGCCGAGCTCATCCGGGACCGCTACGGCATCAAGCTGGCCGTGCGCACGATGGGTCTGTATCTCGAGCGCTGGGGCTTCACGCCGCAGAAGCCCATGAAGAAGGCCTACGAGCAGTCGCCGGCGGCGGTCAAGAAGTGGCTCGACGAGGAATACCCGGTCATCGCCGCGTGCGCCAAGGTCGAGGGCGCCGAGATCCACTGGGGCGACGAGACCGGCCTGCGCAGCGACGACGTGCGCGGCCGCAGCTACGCACCCCAAGGCCAGACGCCGGTGATCCGGGTGAACAACAAGCGCCACGGCCTGTCGGTCATCTCCACCGTCACCAACAAGGGCCAGATGCGGTGGAAGGCCTTCGACGGGGCTCTGAACTCGGACATTCTGATCGACTTCCTGCGCCGGCTCGTCAAGGACGCGGGCCGCAAGATCTACCTGATCCTGGACAACCTGCGAGTGCATCACAGCAAGCCCGTGAAGGACTGGCTGGTCGAGCACAAGCACCAGATCGAGGTCTTCTACCTGCCCAGTTACAGCCCCGAGCTCAACCCCAACGAGATGGCCAACGCCGACCTCAAGCAGGCGGTCACGAAACTGGCTCCGGCGCGGACCAAGCGTAAGCGTGCAGGGAACCCCTCTTGACACCCGAAGTGAAGGTCAGGTGCTGAGTGCAGGGGGATTGGTTTTCGCCCAGTTGTGGGGCAGCAATTCGCCCAGACGGCTGTTGGGCCAGGTGGGCAGCTTCGTCAGCACGTCCTTGAGATAGGCCCAGGGGTCGACCTCGCAGAGCTTGGCCGATTCGATCAGCGTCATGAGCACGGCGGCTCGGCGGCCGGCCTGGGGCGAGCCCACGAAGAGCCAGTTTCGGCGCCCGAGTGCGAGAGGCCGAATGGCGTTTTCCACCGCGTTGTTATCGATCGGCACGCGCCCATCGGTGGCAAACACACACAACGCCCGCCAGCGGCCCAGCGCATAGTCGATGGCCCGCGCCGTGGCGTCGGCCTTGGCCAGAAGCGGGCGTTGCTCGATCAGCCAGGCGTGCAAGGCCTCGAGCAGGGGTTGGCTTTGGCGCTGGCGCAGCGCGGTGCGCGCATCGGGCGGATGCTCCCGAAGGGTCTGCTCAATGGCATACAAGGCTTTGATGCGCTCAAGCGCCTCCTGCGCGATGGCGCTGCCCGCCAGCTTGTGCGCCTCGAAGAACTTTCTGCGTACATGCGCCCAGCACCCCGCCTCCACAATGCTCCCCTGGGCATACAGCGCCTTGTAGCCGCTGAAGTCATCGGTGAGCAAGGTGCCTGACCAATCCTGCAGGAAGTCGCGCGCATGCGCACCGGCACGACTGGCGCAATAGTCAAACACCACCGCCGGCGTAGCCGCGCTGCGGTAGACCCAGACATAAGCGCGGTGTGTCTTGCCCGTGCCCGGCGCCAGCTCGGCTACCGGGGTCTCATCGGCATGCAGCACGGGTTGCTCCAGCAGATGGTCTTTGAGGGCCTGGGCCAGCGGTTCCAGGCGCACCCCGCACAGGCCCACCCACTGCGCCAGGCTCGAGCGCGGGAGGTGCACGCCGCTGCGGCGGTAAATCTCCTCCTGGCGGTACAGCGGCAGGTGATCGTCGTGCTTGGCCAGCACCACCTGCGCCAGCAGGCCGGGGGCGGGAATGCCTTTGTCAATGAGTTGCGCTGGCAGGGGTGCAGCCAACACCGTCTGGCAGCAGGCGCAGGCATACTTGCCGCGGATGTGCCGGTGCACGAAGAAACGCGTGGGCTCGCAGTCGAGTTGCTCGCTGATCTCCTCCCCGATACGGCGCAGGGTGTGGCCCTGCGGGCACAGGCCGGAGTCGATCTCGTAGCGATGCTCGATGCGCGGCAACTGGCTGGGCAGGGGCTGGCGTTTGGGGCGACGTTTGCCTGGGGCGGTGCGCTCCGCATCGGCGGCGCGGTCCTCGGCCTGTTCCTCGGCTTGCAGCAGCGCCTGCGTCTTGGCGTCGAAGAGCTGGCCTTGCGTGTCCAGGCTCTCGCTGGACTGGCCGAAGCGCCATTGCTTGAGGCGCGCCAGCTCGAAGCTCAGGGCCGCAATCTTGGTCGATTGAAATTTGAGCTCGGCACGCTGGTGCGCGATCTGTGCACCGAACTGCGCAATGACCGTGCGCGCGTACTGCGCCGCCGGATCGTCGCCCAGGGACTGGAGTTTGTCGTCGTCGATGGCGCTGACCATGCCGAATTCTCTCGCGCGCACGCGCGCGCGAGAATCGGGAGTTGCCCCGATCGACAAACGTCCGGGGGACTACACCACGGCAATGGCGCTGGCGGTGGCGTGCGCGGTCATGCGCTGCCACGGCAGCCCGGCGGCCAGCCAACTCCATTGCTCGGCACTCAGGTGCAGCGCCTCACGGTCCTCCTGCGGCCAGGCAAACCGGCCTTCTTGCAGTCGGCGCGTGCACAGCCAGATCCCCGAGCCATCAAAGACGAGCACCTTCAGCCGGGTGGCGCGGCGGTTGGCAAACACGTAGGCATGGTGGCGCTGGGCCGAGCCAAACCGGGCCACAACCTGGCCCAGCAGGCTATCCATGCCGCCGCGCAGATCGCTGGCGCCCACGGCCAGCCAGATGGCCTCAATGCGCAGCATGGCTTATCCCAGCCAGGCCTGCAGCCACTGCGCGCACTCGGCTGCGTGGGCCACGGGCCAGTCAATCTGGGCGCGGCGCTGGGCCCCCTCGCAGGTGATGCGGGCGTGTCCGGGATGGGGGCTTCCCTCCGCAGCCGCAGCGGGGGACGGGTTGCAGTGGGCGCGCACGAAGGCGCTGCGCCGAGGCGGCAGGGCCAGACCCGCGCGTTGGGCGCGCCAGCGCGGCGCGCTCGACAGCCAGCCGCGCAGTTGCCCGTAGCCCAGCCCCTTGCTTTGCGCAAACGCTTCGGCCTTCATCCCGCTGGCTTTGAGTTCATCGAGGATCGCCAGAATCTCATCAATCCGCTCTTCACTGAGTTTGTCTGATCGCATGGAGCCCCCGAAAAAACCCAAGCTTCGCTCAGCTCAGACTCATTGAAAAGATGGGTTCGGCAAACGCTTACGACCAAGCTGCAACTCGTCAAGGCCACTGCCAGACACCTCAGCAGCGTCCAGCGGCAGCCCGAGCGGATCAAGAGCTACTTCCAGCATGCTCCGGTTCGGTATGCGGCTTGAGTTCAATGCTTCAATGCCGGGTCAATAGCTCGACCATCGTTTGCGTCACGATGATGGCCGGTAGCACTGGAATAGCACCGGGCACCGCCAGGGCAGGGTGCTCTTGGTCATGCGCGCAGCGTTGGCGCACTCGCACAGGATGTAGCGAATGGCGTTGTTGCCGTGCCGGGTGCGGCCGGACTTGCGCTTGCCTGCGCTCTCGTGGTTGCCGGGGCTCAGCGCGGCCCAGCAGGCCAGGCGCTCAGGCGCGCCGAAGCGGGCCATGTCGTCGTCGATCTCGATGAGGATCAGCGCGGCGGCGGTCTCGTCAATGCCGGGGATGGTCTGCAGCAGGCTGTGAGCCCAGGCGTAGGGCTGCATGGCGCGCATCAGGTAGGCGTCGATGTCGGCCAGTTGGCGCTGCAGCGCGTCGATGCTGTCGCTCAAGTGGCGCAGCACGAACAGATGGCCGAGCTGCAGGTTGAGCTCATCGTCATGGAGAGCACCGGCATCTACTGGAAGAGCGTCTACGCTCACCTGGAGAACGTCGGCATCACCGCCTGGGTGGTCATCCTCGACTCGCTCGAAGCGCGCAACCGCCAAGCCATCGACGGCAAGCTGTGCGTCGCCAGCCTACCTGAAGCGCCAAGGCACGCCATCTGTCCCCGCCGATCTTGCCGACCATGCAACCCTGAGCTTCAGCTATTTATGGGCGGGTGATGAATGGCCTTTCATCGACGTGCAGGGCAAGGTCGCCCGGATCAAGGTCAGTCCCAGCGTGCATGCCACCAATGGCGAGCTGCTGCGCGAACTTGCAGTCGATGGCGCAGGCGTCATCATGCAACCAACGTTCATCGTCGCCTCCGAACTCGCGCAAGGGACGCTTGTGCCCGTTCTGATGGACTACCAAACCCTCGAACTCAATTTATTCGCTGTGTACCTCAGCCGCCGCCACCTCTCGAACAAGGGGTGTGTGTGTTTATCGACGAGATCGTGAGCGCAATCGGCGAGCAACGCGCATGGGAGCGATGGGCACGCTGAAGTGCTCGCCCGACAACAGCCCACGCTTGTCGGCCATCTCCACCGTCGCGTTGAACAACCTGGGGCTTGGATCCGAGGGTTCGCGCGAGGATCGGCGCCTTCACGTCCAGCGTCTTCACCTCCAGCACATCCACCTGCTGGCGCATCACGGACACTCCACCGGCTTCACCGCGCGTTCAGCCCGGCGCACGCGCACCGTCCCGTCCTTGCCGACCTCCCAGGCCAAGGTATCCCCGGCTTCGACCCCGAGAGCCTTGAGGATCTCCGGCGGAATCCCAATCCCGCGGTGCTGGTTGCGGCGCTGGTTCTCCTGCTGCGCCTGCTCCGCCAGGCGCAGCACGAACAGCACGCTCCCCAAGGTGCAGAGTATGGCCACCGCGGCAGTGACATACACCCCCGTCATGAACGACATCATCCTTCTCCTTCAGGTTCGAACGGCAAGTTGGATGCTCTGGTGCTGCAGGGCTGGGATGCGTTCATGCGGTCGTTGTCGTCGTCCGCGGCTCCTGCCATCTGCCATCTGCCACCTGCCATTTGCCACCAAAATCTCCATTGCTTTCTCCTCGGATGCCCACCGGGACATCTCCAGAACCATCATCCCGCACGAACGTGGTTTCGCAAGTCGGCAAGACGGGCATGCCCACTACTCGATAGCCGACAGACTTCAGACGCTTGCCACCCAGAGCGTCTTGCCGCTGAGGCGGCATAGAGCGCGGATGCGCCCCTCGCGTTCGAGCTTGACGCCGAGTGCCGCACTGATGGGCAGACGCTGGTGCTCGGCGATCAAGGTGTAGCGGCGGCCGGCGTGGTGGGACTCTTCGAGCGTCGCGCCCTGGGCGACGAGTTGGACGAGCAGGGGGTAGAGGCGTTCTTCGCGCATGGGAATCTCCTGAAGGCGTTGGACATTGCGGACGCACGAAGGGTGTGCGTGGCTCCAAGCTCGGGACCGCAGGGAGCGGTCGATTCAGGATCTGCGCGGGTGAGAAGGGCCTTTAAAACGTGAAGATGGACGGGAAGAGGCTTGAATCGTACCGGCGTTTGCGGTGTGCGCAAGTCGAGGGCATACCCTGTCCCCGCCCTCACACAAACCCCATGGTTCCAGCTCCCACCCCACCCGGCTTGAAGCCGCATTCCGTTCGCAGCGCGATGACGAAGTCCTGCGCGCTACGCAGGGGCTGCAATCGATGCCGCCGCGCCACCGTGGCGAAGTCCCCCGGCGTCAGCGACGCCAGCGACCGCAAGCCTTGCCGCAGCCCTTCTTCCGGCACGCCAAGTCCCAGGGCCGCGCAATGACTGCCCAGCAAAGCCCAGGCCTGCTCCGGCCGCAAGGCCCGGAACTGCAGCTTCAGATCAAAGCGCCGCAGCGCCGCCGGGTCCAGCCCCTCCAGGCGATTGGTCGTGGCGATGAACACGCCGGGGAAGCTCTCCATCTGCGTCAACAACTCGTTCACCAGCGTCACCTCCCAGGCCTGCGCCGCGCCGCGCCGATCCTGCAGCAGTCCATCGATCTCATCGATCAGCAGCACCGCCCCGTCCTCCTGCGCGTCATGGAAGGCCCGCGCCACCAGCCGTTCACTCGCCCCCAGCCACTTGGCGAGCAGGTCCGACGCCCGCCAGAGCTGCAGCGGTCGCCCCAGTTGCTCCGCCAGCCAGCGCGCGTACGCTGACTTGCCCGTGCCGGGCAGGCCGTAGAGGCACAGCCTGACGCCGCCGGTGTGGGAGGCGTGGGCGATGCCCTGGGCAATGGCCTGTAAATCCACGTCGGCATGGACCAGCCGCGGATCGTAGGTGCAAGGCAAACGCTGGGGATCGCAGGCCATGACGGCAGTGTGGCCCTGGGCCCGCAGGGTGTGATTGACCAGGGCGAGCAAAGCCGCATCGCGTTGCGCGGGATCCAGCCCTGCGCCGACCTGCCGCACCACATCCGCCGCCCGGGTCAGCACGGCTGGCGCCAGCACCGCGCTGGCCGCCAGGGCCGCCAGGGTCTCGGCCCCCACCAGCGCCCCCACAGTGGCCCGGGCGATGGAGTCGCGCACCTGTCGTGGCGGCACCGGAAGCTCCAGCACCAGATCAAACCGCCGGATCAGCGCGGCGTCCATCTCCCCCACGGCGTTCGTCACCCAGAAGGTGGGCACCGGGTTGGTCTCCAGCGCCCGGTGCAGCCAGCCCTTGCGGTGCTTGCCCGGGTTGGGACTGTGCAGGGCGAACAGGCCCGTGACGTCGCCCTCGGTCTGGCTGGTGAACACATCCTCGATCTCGTCGAACAGGATCAGCGCCCGACGCCGCGCCAGGAAGCGCTGCGCCGCCCGCCAGGCCCGCAGCCGCTGCTCCCCGCCGATCGGATCGCCGTCCTCGTCCGCCGCGCTCACCTCCAGCAACTCACAATCCAGGACCGCGGCCAGCGTGCGGCATAGTTCGGTCTTGCCCGTGCCCGGCGGGCCGTAGAGCAGGACATTGGTGCCACGCTTGCTGCCTCCCGCCGAGTGGTGACCCAGGGCCGACGCCAGATAGGTGCGCAGCAGCGTCCGGCTCAGCCCCAGATGCGGGTAATCGTCCAGGGTGAGGCGCGCCGGAGCACTGGAGGCGACTGCCCCACGCAGCAGCGCCAGCGGCTCGGTGTCCGGCGCCAGCATGGCCTCGGCAAAGGACGCCGAGAACAGTTCCAGCCGGGTGGACAACGTGCCCTGGCCCGCCCGCCTCAGACTCAGCAGTCCACTGTGGGCCAGCACCCCCGCCGGCGCCAGCGCCCGCTTCACCGCGACTTCGGGCAGGTCCAGCAACGTCGCCAGCACCCCGATGGCCTTCGCCGGGGTCAACGGTCCCAGGGTGTCGGCGGCGTCCTCGAACAGCCGCAGCGCCTGCAACAGACAGGCACAGCCCAGCAGCCGGCAGTCCACGGCCGAGAGCTGCACCAGGGCCGCCAGGCGTGCCAGGTTCTCCTCCAGCGCGACCGGCAGCGCGAACGCGTCGGCCTGTGCCTCCAGCGCCTGCCAGTCGGATTCGAGCACGCGGCGGATCGCGACCAGGCCGGCGGCGTCCGTGCCGCCCTCCCGCAGAGCGTGGGGCACGCCCAGCGTGGCAAGCAGACCGGACACGCCCTGGCCGTCATGCAGGAGCTGGCGCAGCCCTCCCAGCGGCAGCAGGATGCGCAGCAGCCACAGGCGCACCAGGGGGACTGGCGGCTCGGGCACAGGCGAGCGCGTGGGGGTGTCGTTCAGGGCGTCGAGCAGGCGTTGATGGCGTGGCATGGTTCAGCGTGGCATTGGAGGGGGATGGATGTGATGGATGAGCGCCTCGAGTCAGCGCGCGGCGTCCGGGGGCGCTTGAACGGCCGCGGCGGCTTCGGCTTCGGCTGTTTCGGTCGCATCCAGGCTCAGGCCCAAGGCCAGGCCCACATGGTGGTCGTAGCGGGTGGGCAGCCACATCGCCAGCCCCAGCGCCGTGCCCAGCAGCCAGGGCAGGGCGCGACAGCCGTGCGCAGGCTGGTGGGCCAGGACCCAGCCCACGCCCCGAGCCAGTCCCCAGGCCAGACCCGCCAGCAGCGCCACCGTCGTCCAGGCCCAGCGCCGGGCGCACCGCCAGTGCCGCAGGACCTCGCCTCCCAGGGCTTCGGGCCGCAGTCGCTTCAGGGTGGAGGCCAGGGGCAGGGCCTGCAGATCATGGCCGCTGGCACGGAACACCGACTTGCGCCAGGCATCGCCTCGGCCGAGGTGCAGGATGCCGCGGCCATACAGCCCGACCAGGGCGAACGCCAGCAGCAGGAATGCCCGGCTCATCCCGGGTGCATGGGAGAGCAGGGTCGCACTGCCCAGGGCCGCAGCCAGGATCAGCCAGGGGGCGAACAAGGTGGTGACGCCCAGGGCGGCGGCAAGACGCAGGCCGGCCATGCGACGGGCCCCCCTGGGAGATTGGCCACGGCGTGCAAAGCGGCGTTGCAGCTCCAGGCGGACGCGATGACCAGCCGGGGAGTCGGTCCAGCACAGCACGAGCAGGATGTCGCGCAGGGCGGTCAGGCGGCGGCACAGCCGCGATGGGGGTGACGAGGATGCGGGTTGCGCTGCGGGTTGGATGGGCATCGTGGGCGCTCCGGGATGAGGATGCCAACCATCTCATCACAGGACGGCGCCGATGCAAGTCGACGCAAGCCGGCGCGTGGACGGGAAACGTCGTCAGCCGATGCGTCGGCGACCTGGGCAGGCCCATGCGGCTGGCCATCCGCGGAAGGCTCGGGATCTGCCCGGGCTGGGCTCAGCGCGTAGGCTATATATTCGACCGTAGCGATGGACGCGAAGCTGCTGCTCTACGAGTCGGGGTTCAAAGAGCGGCTCGGTTCAACGCAGGTGCCAGGGCGGATCGCAACCGATCCACGATGACAGGCAGGGGCTCGGGGGTAAGCGCGTTCTTCTTGAAGAACGCCAGCCACAGCGACGCCCGCGAGGAATCGAGTGCGAATTCCTCCGACAGCCCAATCGGCAGCGCATCGGGCACAGCCATGCCGCGCCGATCAAAGGTGGCCTTGATCGCTTTGGCCAGCAAATCGATGTCCAGGGTTTCTCGTTCCAGCAGAACCGACAGATCGAAGTAGTCCTTCAGGCGGCTGTTGGTCATGCCCAACAGGGCGATAGCGTGGAGTTTTTCTGCAATGACCGTGTACGTCGGGTAGGCCCGCAGCCGGGGAGCGGGCAGATCGTCCAACAGCACTGGATAGACCGAATCCACCGGAGCGGGCGTGACGACATCGCCGAAGCCGACATCGATCTGCGTCTTGCAGCGCGCCTTGGCCAGCTCGCCAGCGATGATCACCCGGACGCCGCCGTAGCCTGCCTCCTTACGGATTTCCTCGACCGTGACCGAGGTTGGGTCAAATACGATGCCGTCGTCAGCAGCCACGGCGGCGATGTCGCGGAAAGTCTCAGCGACCGAAGCCAGATCGCTCGCGCCGAAACCAAGCAGATCGGCGTCGCGCGTGGCCCGGTGCGGCATGTCGTACCAGAGTGTGAAGAGCAGCGCGCCTTTGAGCAGAAAGCGATCGGCGTGCCGCGATTGAGTCAGGCGGTAGAGGATGCGTTCCAGCGCGAAGCGCACCAGCACCTGATTGAAATCGACGCCCTGCGCTTTGGCGACGTTGAGCAGGCGCGCACGGACGGACGCGGCGACACTCGCCTGATTCGTTGGACGCGCCGGGCTCATGCGACGCTCTCCAGATAGGGCCGCATCACGTTGGCTACGCGGCAGATCTTGGCATAGCGCCAGATGTCATCGACCGATGCCTTGTTGCGGGCCCGCGCGTCCTTCAGGGCCTCCAGCGCCACATCCAGGCCGATCTTGTTGCGGTGCTTGAAGCAGTCCGCCACGGTCTTTGCAATACCGTACACCCGGAGCTTGACGCCATCGCGTTCAATTTCCTCGACGCCTGCCGTGTAAGCGTCGCCCGTGAACTGCACCATCTTGATCGGCGGATGGTCGAACCGTGGGGCATGGCTGCCGCGCGGCATGGCGATCCAGACCTGGCGCGGCAGTTGGGTGGTCAGTTCGTGGAACTGCAGCGCGGTGAGCAGGCAGAACACGGCTTGCGGCACCTTGGTGGCGACGGTCACGAGACTCTCAAATTCCGACCCGTTGGAGTCCGTCAGACGGTACAGGCCACGCCCAATCTTTTCCAGCAGGCCAGCGGCGGTCAGGCGCGTCAGGACGACCCGGGGCGCATCGATGGCGTCCAGATCGCTGGCGCGCAGCATCCCCTTCTGGCTGGCCAGAACGAGGACGCGCTGAGTGTGTGTGTCGGGGAGCATGGCTGGAGTATGTTCCGTTTATTCGTCGAATGCAATCGTTCGACGAAAAATAGGAGCATGCCCGCGATGACGGGCTGGCTCGTCGGCGCAGGCACTTTCAGTCCGCCTTGAGCCGATCCGCCATCGTCTCGGCGCTTTCGTTGTAATAGATTTGCAGCATGCGAAGATCCTTGTGCCCGATCATCCTCGCCAGATCGAGAATGGGGAGTTTCTTGGCTAGCCGGGTGACAGCGGTATGCCGCAGATCGTGGAAATGCAGATCCTCGATCATGGCGAGCTTCTTCGCTTTGCGCCACAGCGAATCAATCTGCGATGTATTCAGATCAAAAACTCTGGCCGTGAGGTCGACCGGATCCGGTTTGAGCCCAGACAACACGGTTTGCGCTACGGGTGAGAGCGGAACACGGCGTGTTGCTGCGGCAGTCTTGCCTGAACGGACCGTCACGACGGTCGGAGCGACGTCGGCCCAGGTCAACTTGGCAATTTCGCCGACACGCATGCCCGTCTCGACAGCGAACACCGCAGCGGCTCCAATGCGCTCCGAAATCGTGGATGGGCGCTGTCCGGGCTGATAGCTGAGCGCAAAGAGGATGCGATCCAGTTCCGCCTCGGTTGCCAAGCGATCTCTTGGCGGGGTTGGGGGAGGGCGCCGCACCCCAGTAAACGGGTTTTCGGCCAGCCAATGCCACTCCTTGACGGCCAGACTGCAGGCGTGCGACAGCAGGTTCCACTCGCGCTGCACCGATGCTGGGCTGACTTGCTTCAATCGCCGGTCTCTCCATGCGGCGACAGCCGGTTGCGCCAGGCGCACCAGCGGAACCTCGGCAATCGCATCTCGCAATGTCAGATTGATGCGCGTGACCTCCCAGCGCTTGCCGCGCTTGTATTCGCTGACATCATCTCGATAGCGTTCGAGCAGTTTGGCAAACGTCGCCCCAGCGGGGGCGGCTGAGCCACCGGTAACACCAGCGCCGATTTCCCGCTCAACTTGTTCGACCCATACATAAGCCGCAGCCTTCGTATCGAAGGTTGCCGACCGGCTCGCGCCATTGCGCCTGACTTGCGCCCGAAAAGTCTTGCCGCGTTTGACGACCGTTCCCATTCCCGTTCCCCTTCCGCTTGGTGCAGCACCTGGTGCAAATTTGGTGCAAATGGTATGGGAAACGGCGACAAACGGTGGCGCTTGATGCCGATTTTCGGCAAGAAAAAAGCCACGCAACTCATTGAATTACGGGGCTTTATGGGGTTAAGCGGTGTTTAATGAAACATGTTCGTGGTGCCGGTGTAGGGCACCTTGCGGCCAGTCTCATGGAAGTCGAACACCTTGATGCGGCTTTTTGAGGTGTTGAAAATTCCGTAGTTTTCATACGAGCAGGCCATCTCGCATTGCAGGCAACCCGTGCACTTGTCAGGGTCGATATGCAGGGACTTTTGCATCTTGCATCTCCTCGATTGTTATGGACATCTGAGCCACTTGACCGCGCTGCACGCCCGGTACTTGCGGCGAACGGGCCTGATGCGGCTTTGACCAACGCAATATAGGCCGTGGTTTTGATGGGTGAAAGCGGGCGAAATGCTTTGCCCGACTAGGGCACTCGGGTATGTGCCGGAGCGTTATCCACCTGCTGTGCAACGGGAGAAACCGCGAAGCTCGCGGCGGGCTTTTGCGCCCGAATTCACGCGGCCATCACCCGCCGCGCCAGATGGGTCAAAGGCCGCTCGATCAAATGCTCCATACGGTGCGGCAGCGCCAGCGGCTTGAGCAGCATCTTCACCGCCTGCTCCATCGGAAGCCGCGCGCCCACATGGTGGTACAGGCGTTGGCAGATATGCTCGAAGGGTACATCGCCGACTGCATCGAAGTGGGGCTGGAACAGCCAGACGTGACGCAGCGCGATGTCGGAGTCGCTGGTGCGCAGTTCAGCCAGCCGACGCTTGAGCGCGCCGAGAATGCGTGCGCGCGACAGATTGCGCTCGGCGTTGATCTCTTTGAAGTAGCGGTAAAAGTGCTTGTAGTGCTGCACCTCGTCGACACGAATGTGCTCAGCCAGTTCGTTGAGAACCGGCTCGCAAGTGAAGTCGCGCAGGGTCTGGTAGTAAGTGGCCGTGCCGGTTTCCACCACACAACGGGCCACGAGCTCCAGTGCGCGGTCGTCTTCAAGTTCTTCGACGGTGCACAGGCGCGAGTATTCGCTGAAAAAAGAAGCGTAGGCTGCCTCCCAGTCGAACTCGGGCCAGACGGTCTGCACATAGGTCTTGAGCGCGCGGCCGTGCTGCAGTTCTTCCGGTTCCCACTGATGCTGCAGCCAGTCGGAAATAGCGGGATAGGCGTCGAAATGTTCGACCAGATTACGGGTGTAGGTTTCCGAGCCCGACTCGACAAAAGAAGCGCTGGCCAGCAGATAGAACAGTTCGACGTTGTCGTGAACCGACTCGGTGCGGATACGCGGGTAATCGATCCAGTCCAGCGTCCAGTGCGGTTGATGGTCTGACGCGCTTCGGCCGGGGGATGGGGATGTTGGAGTGGCGCGGTTCATAAGATGACTTTCTACCCTGTCCTGCTTCAAGCATAGACTGAAAATTCGACATCACAGTTCCTCATCCGCCTCCCAACCCGTCTAAACTTGTCACAAGGCATGACCTCTTCACATTGGCACAAGGAGCCCTTCATGAAGTCCCAAAAAACCCTGGCAGTCGTTCTCTCCGCCAGCCTCGTCGCGCTGTCGCTGGGCGGCTGCGCGAACATGAATGAGTCGCAGAAAACCACCGCCTCCGGTGCGGGCATCGGCGCCGCTGCCGGGGCTGTGATCGGCGCGTTGACGGCGGGTGGCAACACCGGCAAGAGCGCCGCAACTGGCGCGGTAGCGGGTGCGGCAGTGGGCGCCTTGGGCGGCTATTTGTGGAACCAGCATCTGGAGAAGCAGAAGCAGGATTTGCAGGCTCAGGCGCAGGCCTCGGGGACGGGCGTGCAGGTCACGCAGACGCAGGACAATCGTCTCAAGATGAACGTGCCGGCCGATGCAGGCTTTGCCACGGGCAGCGCGCAGCTCAACCCGCGCATGTATCCCATTCTGGAAAGCTTGGCCACCGGCCTGAATCAGAACCCTTCTGAAACCGTGCAGGTGTTCGGTTTCACCGACAACACGGGAACCGACGCGATCAACTACCCGCTTTCTGAAAACCGCGCGCTGACAGTAAAGAATTTCCTGGTGTCGCGCGGCGTGGCGCCGCAGCGCGTCACCACCCAGGGACTGGGCCCGCAAAACCCGGTGGCGAGCAACGCCACGGCACAGGGCCGCGCCGCCAACCGGCGTGTGGAAATTTATGTGGCCATGCCAGCCCAGCGCTGAGACGGTGCCTCACTGTGTGGTGCTCCCCTAGCAGCGCTGCACTTCAGGCGGCGAGGGCCATGGGTTCCGGTATCGGGCGCTCCAGCAGTTCCACGGTTTTGCACAACGCGTCGAAACACTGGGGGTCGAGCGCGGTGCCCACGGTCTTGGACATGATCTGCAGGGTTTCCGGGATGGGCACGGCGCCGCGGTAGGGCCGGTCGGCGGAAATGGCGTCGAAGATGTCGGCGGTGGTGATGATGCGGGTTTCCAGAGCAATGTGTTCCGCGGTAAGGCGGCGCGGGTAGCCGGTGCCGTCGAGCCGCTCGTGATGCGCGGCGCTGACGCGGGCCAGCTCGGAGAAGGCGCTGATCCGTCCCAGAATGCGCTCGGTGTAGGTGGCATGCATCTGCACGGCCTGCCATTCGGCCGCGTCGAGTTTTCCGGCCTTGTCGAGTATCGCATTGCTCACGCCGAGCTTGCCCACGTCGTGCAGCAGCGCGCCGCGGTACAGCCAGCGGCGTCGCTCGGGCGCGAAATCAAGCTGGGTGGCGATGTGGTCAGCGTAGAGCGCCACGCGGGCGCTGTGTCCGGCGGTGTAGGGGCTTTTGGCATCGACAATCTGACCGAAGGCGGCGGCGATTTCGTCGAGATAGTCTTCGTCCAGCGGCACGCAGCATTGCGCGGGCTCCAGCGCGAGAACCTGGTGGTCGAGATCGGGGGCGCGCAGCGTCTGCCAGAAGCCTTCGCGCTCCGAGAGGGCGAGAAAGGCATCGACCAGTTCAGGGTCGAACCAGCCGCCTCGCCGACGGCGGATTTCCTCGCGCGCCTCGGCCGGGCCGCTGGCGGTGAAAAACACATCGACCACCTGCGACAGCAAGGCCAGCCGGGCGTAGAGCGGAATGTGCTCGCCCGTCAGACCTTCGGGTTTGCCGCTGCCATCCCAATGTTCATCCAGTCCGTGGATGCCTTGGGCGACGTTTTCGGGAAAGCGCAGTTGCCGCGCAATGTCGGCGCCGCGCTGGCAGCGGGTCTGAATGAGTTCCTGCGCGATGTCACTGCCATTGCGAAAGATGTTGAGCGTGGCGCGAAAGCGCTCGGCCAGGCCGCTGCGCAGACCCGTGTGATCGAGCACGAAGCGCAGCACATGCGGCAGGCTGCCGTCGAGCAGCTTGAAGTCGCGCTTGAATTGCAGATCGTCGGCGAGGTAGAGCTCGCAGATGCGCGCGGCATTGCTGCTGCAGCCCAGGTCTTTGAGCAGCAGGGTGTAGTACAGCTCCCATTGCTGCGGAGCGGGCAGGCCGATTTCTCGACCGACCGACATGCCGATCCAGGCGCAGCGCACGCAGTGGCCTTCGGGCTGGCCCTCGGTCATGTCGAGCGCGTGACTGAGGGCGCTCATCAGTTCGGCGAGTTTGAGATTTTCCATGCGGGCAGCATAGAAGCCAGGGATTTCCCGAGTTTGTTGTGTTGCACCATCTGATCGGCGCTTGCGTGAAATTTGTCACGAAAATGCCCTGAGCGTTGTTCTCATATGGAAATAACAGCCTCCCTACAATGACGGTTTATCTCCCCCGCTCCGCCTGCCGGACGCCGCTGCGATGAACGCCCCCGCTTCACACGCTCCTGAATTGATGCCCGCCTTGGGCGCAGACGCGGCCGATGCCGCCCCCCGCCTGCGCGAAATTCCGTACAACTACACCTCCTTCTCCGACCGCGAGGTGGTCATGCGCCTGCTGGGCAGAGAAGCCTGGGACTGGCTCAACCAGTTGCGGCAGGAACGTCGCACCGGGCGTTCAGCGCGCATGTTGTACGAAGTGCTGGGCGACATCTGGGTGGTGCAGCGCAACCCGTTTTTGCAGGACGATTTGTTGCAGAGCCGCAAACGGCGTGCCGCGCTGATCGGTGCGCTCGAACACCGCCTGCGCGAAATCGACCGCCGCCGCGACGACAGCGCGCACAGTGGCAACTCGGACGCGCAGCGCGACGCCTTGGTGCGTCAGTTGCTCGACCGCGCCCGTGGGGCCGTGGCCGCCTTCGCCGCCTGGTTCGACGAGGCCGCGGCGCTGCGCCAGCGCGCCCGCAAGGTGCTGGGGCGGCACAGCGCGCAAGGCGCGATTCGCTTCGACGGCATGGCGCGGGTGTCGCACGTGACCGACGCCACCGACTGGCGGGTGGAATATCCCTTCGTCGTGCTCTGTCCCGACAGCGAGGACGAGATTGCCGGCTTGGTGCAAGGCTGCATCGAGCTCGGGCTGACCATCATCCCGCGCGGAGGCGGCACCGGCTACACCGGCGGCGCGATTCCGCTGGTGTGGAAGAGCGCGGTGATCAATACCGAAAAGCTCGACCGCATCGGCGCGGTCGAATACCTCGAACTGCCCGGCGTGGCCCATCCCGTGCCCACCATCCAGACCCCGGCCGGGGTGGTGACGCAGCGCGTTTCCGACGCGGCCGACGCCGCTGGACTGGTGTTCGCCGTCGATCCCACCTCGGCCGACGCCTCCTGCGTGGGCGGCAATGTGGCGATGAATGCGGGCGGCAAAAAAGCCGTGCTTTGGGGTACGGCCATCGACAACCTCGCGTCCTGGCGCATGGTCGATCCGCAGGGCCGCTGGGTGGAGGTGCAGCGGCTCGACCACAACCTGGGCAAGATTCACGATGTGGATGTGGCGCGCTTCGAGGTGCGCACCTTAGCGGCCGACGGCGTGACCTTGCTGGAGCAGCGGCTGCTGGAAATTCCCGGCGCGCGCTTCCGCAAAGAGGGTCTGGGCAAGGACGTGACCGACAAATTCCTCGCCGGCCTGCCGGGCGTGCAAAAGGAAGGTTGCGATGGCATCATCACCAGCGCCCGCTGGGTGCTGCACAAAATGCCGCCGCATGTGCGCACCGTCTGCCTGGAATTTTTCGGCCAGGCGCGCGAGGCCATTCCCAGCATTGTCGAGATCAAGACCTTTCTCGACGCGCGGCCGGGCGGCGCCATTCTGGCGGGCCTGGAGCATCTGGACGACCGGTACCTGAAGGCCGTGGGCTACGCCACCAAGAGCGCGCGCGGCACCCTGCCCAAGATGGTGCTGTTCGGCGACATCGTCGGCGAAGATGAAGCCGCCGTGGCCCGCGCCGCCTCTGAAGTGGTGCGCATGGCCAATGCGCGGGTGGGCGAAGGCTTCATCGCGGTGAGTGCCGAAGCGCGCAAGAAGTTCTGGCTCGACCGCAAGCGCACCGCAGCCATCGCCCGCCACACCAACGCCTTCAAGATCAATGAAGACGTGGTGATTCCACTGCCGCGCATGGGCGAATATGTCGATGGCATCGAACACATCAACGTCGAGCTGTCGCTGAAAAACAAGCTGGCGCTGGTGGCCGAGATCGACCGGACGCTGCGCGGCACGCTGCCGCTGGCGCGCAACGAAGAGCTGGCCGATGGCGAGCCTGCGCTGTCCAAGGAAGACCTGGAGGCCAAGCGCGCCCAGGCGCTGGAACTGCTGGCGGCAGTGCATGCGCGGTGGTCGTTCTATCTCGACCAGCTCGACAGGCCTTTGGCGGAACTGCCCGATGCACAGCGCGCGCTGTTGTCTGCATCACCTGCATTGCTGGCGCTGCCTGCGGGTGCAAGTGCCGAAGACCGCACGCTGTTCCACCTGCTGCAGGATCATTCCCTGCGCGCCTCTTGGAAGGCCGAGTTGCGCAAGCCTTTGGCGGCGGTGTTCTCCGGCGGCTTGTTCGAGCCGCTGCGCCGCGAGATCGATGCCATTCATCAGCGCGTGCTCAAGAGCCGCGCCTGGGTGGCGCTGCACATGCACGCGGGCGACGGCAATGTGCATACCAATATCCCGGTCAACTCCGACGACTATTCGATGCTGCAGCAGGCGCACGACGCGGTGGCCCGCATCATGGCGCTGGCGCGCAGCCTGGGCGGGGTGATCTCGGGCGAGCACGGCATCGGCATCACCAAGCTGGAGTTTCTCACTGAGGCCGAGATCGGCGCTTTCCGCGCCTACAAGCGCGAAGTCGATCCCGAAGGGCGTTTCAACAAGGGCAAGCTGCTCGACGATCCGGCGTATCCCGCTGATCTGCGCAACGCCTACACGCCCAGCTTCAACCTGATGGGGCACGAGTCGCTCATCATGCAGCAAAGCGACATCGGCGCCATCAGCGCCTCGGTGAAGGACTGCCTGCGCTGCGGCAAGTGCAAGAGCGTGTGCGCCACGCATGTGCCGCGCGCCAACCTGCTGTATTCGCCGCGCGACAAGATTCTCGCCACCTCGCTGCTGATCGAGGCCTTCCTGTACGAAGAGCAGACTCGGCGCGGGGTGAGCATCCGGCATTGGGAAGAGTTTGAAGACGTGGCCGACCACTGCACGGTTTGCCACAAGTGCGTGACGCCCTGCCCGGTGGACATCGACTTCGGTGATGTCACCATGAATATGCGCAACCTGCTGCGCAAAATGGGCAAGAAGAGCTTCAAGCCGGGCAACGCGGCGGCGATGTTCTTCCTCAATGCAACCAATCCGCAAACCATCAAGCTGGTGCGCAGCGCCATGGTGGACGTGGGTTTCAAGGCGCAGCGCCTGGCCACGCGCCTGCTCAAACCCGTCGCCCGGGCGCAGACTGCGGCGCCTAAGCTCACGGTGGGCAAGCCGCCGATCCGCGAGCAGGTGATTCACTTCGTCAACAAGCCCATGCCGGGCGGCCTGCCGAAAAAAACCGCGCGCGCGCTGCTCGACATCGAAGACAAGGATTTCGTGCCCATCATCCGCAACCCGCGTGGCACCTCGGTGGACAGCGAGGCGGTGTTCTATTTTCCGGGCTGCGGCTCAGAACGCTTGTTCAGCCAGGTCGGGCTGGCGACGCAGGCCATGCTGTGGCATGCGGGGGTGCAGACCGTGCTGCCGCCGGGCTATCTGTGCTGCGGTTATCCGCAGCGCGGCTCGGGCCAGTTCGACAAGGCGGAGAAGATCATCACCGACAACCGGGTGCTGTTCCACCGCGTGGCCAATACTCTCAACTATCTCGACATCAAGACCGTGGTGGTGAGCTGCGGCACCTGCTACGACCAGTTGCAGGGCTATGAATTCGAGAAGATTTTTCCGGGTTGTCGCATCATCGACATCCACGAATTCCTGCTGGAGAAGGGCTATAGCCTCAGCCCCGGCGGCGCGGCGGGCGAGGTCAAGTACCTCTATCACGACCCCTGCCACAGCCCGATGAAAACGCAGGAGCCGATGAAAACGGTCAAGGCGCTGCTGGGCGACGGCGTGCTCAAGAGCGAGCGCTGCTGCGGCGAGAGCGGCACGTTTGGCATCTCACGGCCCGACATCGCCACCCAGGTGCGTTTTCGCAAGGAAGAAGAGCTGCGCAAGAACGAGCTGTCGCTGCGCGCCGATGGTTTTGCCGGGGACATCAAGATTCTGACTTCTTGTCCGTCCTGCCTGCAGGGGCTCACGCGGTATGGCAACGATCTGCAGCATGGCTTGCTCGAAGCCGACTACATCGTGATCGAAATGGCGCGTCACCTCATCGGCGAAGACTGGATGGCCGACTACGTCAAGGCTGCGAACAACGGCGGCATCGAGCGCGTGCTGGTGTGAGCATGAAGTCTGCTCCCGTGCTGCTGGTGATCGACGTGCAGAACGGTTTTTGCACCGGAGGCGGCCTGCCGGTGCCGGATGGCGAAGCCGTGGTGCCGGTGATCAACCGGCTGGCGGCCAAGTTTTCGCAGGTGGTGTTGACGCAGGACTGGCACCCGCCGGGCCATGCGTCCTTCGCTAGCGCGCATCCGGGGCGGCAGCCTTTCGAGACCATCACTTTGCCCTACGGCCCGCAGGTGCTGTGGCCGGACCATTGCATTCAGGGTACACGCGACGCGGCCCTTCACCCCGATCTGCACATTGCGCACGCTCAGGCAGTCATTCGCAAAGGCTGGCGGGCGGGCATCGACAGTTACTCGGTCTTCATGGAAGCCGACCGCAGCACGCCCACCGGCTTGACGGGCTATCTGCGCGAACTGGACGTGCGCGAACTGGTGTTGTGCGGATTGGCCACGGATTTCTGCGTAGCCTGGAGCGCCTTGGACGCCCGAGCTGCAGGTTTTGAGGTGACCGTGGTGGAAGACGCCTGCCGCGCCATCGATCTCAACGGCTCGCTGGATCAGGCCTGGGCGCAGATGCGCGCCGCCGGGGTGCGGCGCGCAATGTCCACCGCGTTCTGATTAGGGCCTGTTAACGCTATTGATGCCCCCGCGTTGCCCCCAGACGGGGAGGGATGCAAGGCGGAGGTGCGAGGCAAGGCTGGTCGCCTTGCCTCGCACCGACAACGCCGCAGACGCCCCGTCTGGGGGCAACCCTTCGGGCCGGGGGTCTGGGCGGCGCACTGCCACGTTGCAGTCCGCTTGTGGTGCAATACACCACGGCGCGGCCTGCGCCTCGCATTGCCTCCGCCCAGACCCCGGCGCGGGGGCATCAATAGCGTTAACAGGCCCTAGACGTTTTCGCCCGGTGTGAGCGTGGCTGTGGGAGCGGCTGTTGGAGCAGCCTTGGCCCGCGGATGGTGGTGCACCGGCTCGTCTTCATAGCCGCGGATCATGGCCATGATGTGCGCCAGCGGCGTGTGGCCCGTGGTGGTGAGATAGACGTGGATGATGAAAAAAATCAGCATCATGTAAGCGCCGATGGTGTGCGCCCAGGCTACAGTTTGCAGGCTGATGCCCCATTGCTTCCAGATGGGCCAAGCGCCCCAGTCGGCGAAGAACAGCAGCCAGATGCCGCTGATCCAGATGATGGGATTGATCATCAGCTTCACCCATAGATAGGCCAGACGCTGCAGCGGGTTGTGCTTGCGCGCGACGGTCTGGTGATAGGGATGTTCCTCGCCGCGGAACATGCCATAGGCGTAATGCCGCGCGACCAGAAAAATCTTGTCGAAAGTGGGGATGTATTGCTTCCATTCCCCGGTAGTGAAGTGCCAGAAGATGGCGAACACCCACAGGGTCACCAGCGCCCAAGCCGCAAAGGTGTGAATGCGCAGCGCGGTAAGGAACTCCACGCCGAGGTCATACAGGCCGTGGATGCGAAAGCCGGTCAACATCAGCAGGATGATCAGCCCGGCCTGGCTCCAGTGCCAGAAGCGCTCGAACCGCTTGAACAGGATGACGTGTTTTTTGTGTGACATGACGAATTCCTCGAAGTGTCTGTGTGAGGTTGCACTGCGGGCCGCGGGTCAGTGGCTCTTGCTGCCGGGCTTGTTGCGGCGGCGCAGCCACAGAAAACTGCGGATGCCGCCATGCACCATCACCCCGGCCAGACTCAGCCCGGCAACGCCCAGGCCGATGGTTTCGATCCAGCTCTGATGGTCTTTGTCGCGACCCGGGATGTAGATGCCGTCGATCTTTTCCAGCCGACCGTTGTTGCTGTGGCATTGCGCGCAGCTCAGCGCCTTGTCCTTGGGCGCGACCATATGCGTGATCGGCCAGGTCGTGGTGGTCTTGACGAATTCGTACTTGCCCGACCACTCCAGCCCCGCCTCCTTCATGCCGGCGGCGATGGATTTTTGCCAGTCCATGGTGTGCCAGTAGGCCGCATCGTCGAAGCCTGCGTTGTGGATGGCGAGCAGGCGGTGCATCTCCGGGTCGTAGGGCTGGGTGCCCTTCATGGTCTTCACCGGCCAGATGCGTGATTTGCCATCGGTAGCGCTGCCGCCGTACTGGTTGACGGCGACGACGCCGTCTTTGTTGGGCGTCACCTTCTCGCCGATGTTCATCCACTTCACCGCGCCGTTGAACCAGGTGTAGTCGGGCACGACGTTTTCACCCAGTTTGAACTGGCCTTTGATGCCGAGGTAAGTGGGGTGGCCGTGCTCGTCCTTGATGACCAGGGGCTTGCCGTCCGGGCCGCGCTGGCCGGCCTTGGAATAGTCCCATTCCATTTTGGTGGGCACGCCGCCGCGGGCGAACTCGGGGATGTGGCAGGTCTGGCAGGCGATATTGCGGGTGTGCATGTTCAGGTCCTGCGCCAGATTGCCCTTGTGCGGGGTGTCGCCGTGGCAGGACTGGCAGCTTGCCGCGCTGCCCATATTGTGTTGGCTGCCGCGCACATACTGTCCGCCCTCGTGCTTGGCGTCGAGCTTGTAGTGGCTGCCGCTGACCTCGTGTCCGCCGGTGGCGTGGCAGGTCTGGCACTGGAAGTTCAGCCCGTCCTTGGTCATGTGCACGTCGAGTGATTTGGGCGGATTAATCAGCGAGCTGTCCAAGTCGCCATGCTTCACGCCGTCTCCTCCGCCGCCGTTGAAGTGGCAGGTACCGCAGTTGGCGCGCGAGGGCGCGCCCACATGCTGCGCGATCAGGGCCAGATCGATCGGTTCGATGAACGTGCCCGAGCCAGGCGGCATTTCGATACGGGTCGTGGGCGGGTTGCCCGACTGATACGGCGCTTTGACGTATTTGCCGGTCTGGTCGTGGCAGACCAGGCAGTCCACATCGGTATCGGGGCGTTTGCTGAAGGCGACGAACTCGCCGCTTTTCGCATCGCCGTAGCCGACATGACAGCCGGTGCAGAACTGCTGGTTGCTCGGCGTGGACACGCAGAAGTTGTTCATCACCTTGTTCTTGCCGACGATGCGCTTGGAGTCCTGCTCCACCTCCTCCCACTTCCAGTGGATGGTGCCCTTGATCTGCTTGGCCGCCTCGGTGTGGCAACTCAGGCAGGCGGCGGTGACCTCGGAGCCGCTTTTGAACGGACCCTGCAATTCCTTGAACTTGCTGTGATCCGCCGTGGTTTTTGCGCCTGTAGGCATTTTGGGCACCACGCGGTAAGGCGAGTGGATGTCGACCTCGGCTATTGCCGACTGCGGCGCCGACGGAGGGATTGACGCAGCAGGGTTGGCCAGGGCTGGCGGGGCGCTGGTCGCAACCGCGCAGACAGCGGCCAGACGAAGCCAGAAGCCGAAGCGGGCGGCAGGCGCGAAGCGGTGGGTAAACGGCATGACGAACACTCCAGTCGGTGTGCGAAACGGATCGATCAGGAGCGCATGGTTGCAGATACATACAGTTGCAAAAGTGACAAGACGCAAAAACTTCCCAGCCCGATATGCCGGAATTGCAATCTTTTGATCTGGGATAAATGAATCGCGCGGTTTGAATCCGTTTTGCCCGCTGGCGCGTAATTCGAGCAACAGCCGCACAGACCGCGCTGTTCTCGTTTTTTCCCTTTCAGGAGGTATCACCATGCAACGCACGCAAGCCGCAGCCCACACCGCCCTTTCCCCTTCCGCTACCCCCGAGGATTCCAGCGGGCAGAGCGCCAGCCGCCGTCAGTTCTTCCGCGTCGGCGGCCTGTTCGCCGCGGGGCTGGCCGCTTCCAGCGCGCTGGCGCCGGTGACGAGCTGGGCCGGGACGATGTCCCAGTCGACCACGGACGACATCGCCATTCTCAACGTCGCACTCGGGTTGGAATATCAGGCCATCGCTGCCTATCAGGTCGGCGCTGAATCGGGTTTGCTGGAAAAACCGGTGCTCGCCGTGGCCGTGAAATTCCAGGGACAGCACAAAGCGCATGCCGAGGTGCTGTCGTCCACCATCGGCAAGCTGGGCGGCACGCCGGTCATGGCCAAGAAGCCCGATGAGTACGGCTTCCCCACGGCCTCGCTCAAATCGCAGGCCGACGTGCTGGAATTCGCCGCCGGGCTGGAAAAGGGCGCGGCCAGTGCCTATCTGGGCGCAGTGCCACAATTCCACAACAAAGATCTCGCCAAGGCCGCGGCCAGCATCATGGGCGACGAGACCATGCACTGGGCCATTCTGCTCAACGCCTTGGGTAAAGACCCGGTGCCTGCGGCGTTCATCGCCTGATCGCCGGGGGCATCCCGAACAGCGGGTGCGGCGCGATGTCGGTAACATTCGCCGCAAACCCGCCTGCTTTGCGGCACGCCTTCATCGGGCGGCGCCGCGAACGCCGGGCTGCCCCTCACGCTGCGCTCATGCCCGACCTGCAATCCCTGCTTGCCTACACCGCCCTGGCCGACCGCGACGCGTTCGGCCAGTTGTACGCGGCCACGCAAAACCGGGCCTGGGCGATCTGCCTGCGGCTGCTGCGCGACCGGTCGTTTGCCGAAGAGGCCATGCAGGATGCGTATGTGAAGGTCTGGCATCAGGCCGCAAGCTACCGGCCTGCTTTGGGCAGCCCGGAGGCCTGGATTTCCGCGCTGGTGCGCAACACCTGTCTCGATCGCCTGCGCGCCAACAAGCGCGAGGCGCAGTATGTCGTTTCACTGCAGGGCGATGAGGCGGATGATCCGCCCGAAATCGCGGATTACCGCACGCCTGAAGCGCTGCTCGAAGCCCGCTTGCAGGGCCAACCGATGGAGGATTGTTTGGGACAGTTGCAACCCCGCCAGCGTGATCTGCTCGCGGCGGCGTATGTCTTGGGGCAGTCGCACGCCGAAGTCGCTCGCGAGCGTGCTCTGCCGCTGGGCACGGTGAAAACGCTGATCCGGCGCGCGGTGCTGTTTTTGCGCGACTGTCTCGGGGAGGGCGCAAGGTGACGCTGCCCGCACGCTACCGCAACAGCGATCTGCTCGACCGGCTGGCGGCCGACTGGCTCACAGGCGGGCTCAGCCCGGCTGCGCAGCGTCGCGCCCAGCGTTTGCTGGAGCAGAGCCCTGAGTTTGCCCATGCGGTGCAAGGCTGGCGCACGCGGCTCGATGCCAGCTTGCTGTCGGCAGCGCAAATCGGTCAGCCGTCCGACTCGGTCTGGCAGGGCATCACCGCGCGCCTCGATACCCCGCGCGCGACTCAGCCTGCGGGGGCTGGCAAGTCGACGTCTTGGGGCGTTGAAGCCTGGCGGCGCTTGTCTCTGTGGCTCGGCGGCGTGGCCGTGGCTGCGGTGGCCTTTTCAGTCGTGGTGCTGGTGCAAAACCCGGAGGTCGGCCGTGGTACGGCCGCGCCTGTACAGATGGCGGCATTGATGCACGGCGCGGGCGGGCAGGCCGCCGTTGTGACGGTGCAGAACGGCAAGCTGACTCTGACGGCCGTTGGCGCCATGACGCCACCCAGCGGCAAGAGCTACCAGCTCTGGCTGCTGCCCACACAGGGCGCCCCCATTTCCCTGGGCGTCGTGGCGGCGGGGCAGAGCCGCTACCCCATTCCCGAGTCGGCGCAGTCGCATCTGTCGCAGGCCAAGGCGTTTGCCGTCAGCGTGGAGCCGCCCGGTGGTTCTCCCACAGGCCTGCCGACCGGGCCGGTGATCATGGTGGGCGCGGCGCAGCGCGCGTGAGCGATGTCGAGCGAGACGGACTGCGCACTCTGTAAGACCGACGGCGGGCGGCTGATCTGGCGCGGTGCGGAATTCCGCCTGATCTGGGCAGACGACGCCCTGCTTCCGGCGTTTTACCGGGTGGTGTGGAACGCGCATGTGGCCGAGTTCAGCGACTTGACCGCGCTGCAACGCCTGACCTGCCTGGACGCGGTGGCGCTGGCCGAGCAGTTGCTGCGCGAAACGCTGGCGCCCGACAAAATCAACCTCGCCAGCCTGGGCAATGTGGTGCCGCATCTGCACTGGCATGTCATCGCGCGCTGGCGCTGGGACGCTTACTGGCCGCAATCCGCCTGGTCTGCCGCGCAGCGCCCGGCCAATGAGGCCATGCTGGTCAGCCTCAGTGCGCGCCTGCCGGAGGTGGATGCGGTTTTGCAGCGCGCGTTCGCACAGCGTTTCGGCGGGCCATAAGTCGAAAAATCAGATCAGGGTGATCAGACGTACTCGCCCTTGCTCAGATCGTGCTCACCGCGCTCGTGAATGAAGTTGGCGCGGCCGACGATGAGGTTGTCCACCTCGCCGATGCGCGTCACATCCTTGCCGGTGTAGGGCAGCGAATGCAGCACGTAGCGCATGGCGTTGAGCCGCGCGCGCTTCTTGTCGTTCGACTTCACCACCGTCCAGGGGGAATCGGCCGTGTCGGTGTGGAAGAACATGGCCTCCTTGGCGCGGGTGTAGTCGTCCCACTTGTCGAGCGAGGCCATGTCGATGGGCGACAGCTTCCACTGCTTGAGCGGGTGCACCTGCCGCTCCTTGAAGCGGCGGCGCTGCTCGTCCTGGCTGACTGAGAACCAGAACTTGATGAGATGAATGCCGCTGCGCACCAGATTGCGCTCGAACTCCGGCGCTTGGCGCAGAAATTCGTGGTACTCGGCGTCGGTGCAAAACCCCATCACGCGCTCGACCCCAGCCCGGTTGTACCAAGAGCGGTCAAACAGCACGATCTCGCCGGCCGTGGGCAGATGCTGCACATAGCGCTGGAAATACCACTGGCCGCGTTCGACCTCGCTAGGTTTTTCGAGCGCCACGACGCGCGCGCCACGGGGGTTGAGGTGCTCCATCACCCGTTTGATGGTGCCGCCCTTGCCCGCTGCGTCGCGCCCCTCGAACAGAATGATCACACGCTGTCGGCTTTCCTTCACCCAGGCCTGCAGCTTGAGCAGCTCGGTTTGCAACACGAATTTCTGTCGCTCGTAATCTCGCCGCAGCATCTTGAATTTGTAGGGATAACCGCCCTTGCGCCAGTCTTCGGCCAGCTCATCACTGGTGTGTTGCGGGGCGGGCTCGCCCGCCGGCATGCCCAGCGCCGCCCGCATGGCCGCTGCATCGTCGGGGGCGTCACCCTCCAGAATGGCTTGCACGCCTTCGTTGTGGAGGTCTGCAGGCGGCGGGCCTTTGAGGATGGTGTCGAGCGCCGCCAGTTCAGCCTGCTGCGCCGCCTCTTGCGACTGATCGATCACGAACTTGCGCACGCCAGCAGGCGTGAGATGCGGCGGAATGTCGCCTTGTGCAACCTTGTTGTGGGCGGCGTTGTGCGCTGCCTGGCGCCGCTGTGCCGACTTTGCCGGGCTGACCCGCTTGCGCGCAGGCCGTGCTGTTGTTTTACGTGGGGCGGTGGGTGAATTCATGGCATCTCCAAGTAGATACTGCCTTTATAGACCCTGGGTACGGCCGCCCACAATGACATTGGACAAACGGCAGCGCTTATAAGCGCCCCCAGGGCCGGGCTGCGCCCAGCCCGCCCCCCGTGGGGGTCAAGGAAACTTGGTGCGGCCCTGCGTTTCCTTGAGCGCTGTGTTCAGCTTGACCTGACCCCCGACCACTCCTGGCCGAGATCGTGGGCGATGGCGAACTGGTCGAGCACGCGCGCCAGGCTGGCGTCGACCATGGCTTCGATGCTGGCGGGCCGCAGATAGAACGCGGGCAGGGGCGGGAAAATGACGCCGCCCATTTCCGTGACGGCGGTCATATTGCGCAGATGGGCGAGGTTGAGCGGCGCCTCGCGCGGCAGCAGCACCAGTTTGCGGCGCTCTTTCAGGCACACGTCTGCCGCGCGAGTGATGAGATTGTCGCAAAAGCCGTGGGCAATGGCCGCCAGAGAGCGCATGGAGCAGGGCGCCACCACCATGCCCAAGGAGGAAAACGAGCCGCTGGCAATGGCCGCGCCGATGTCGCCGACGGGATGCACCACTTCCGCCAGCGCCTCGACTGCCTTGCGGTCGAGGTCCATTTCCACCTTGAGGTTGAGCACGCCGGCGGCGGAAATCAGCAGATGCGTCTCAACGCCGCCGATCCGCTGCAGATGTTGCAGCAATCGCACGCCATAGACGATGCCCGTCGCCCCGGTCAGCGCCACGATGAGTCTTGGCCGAGTCATGGGAGCGGCGGGCTGAAGGGGGGCGTCAAGCGAATGTCAGTCAAACGAATGCGCGCTTATTTCAGGCTGCCCAGTAGAGCTTGCAGCTCGCCGCTTTGCGCCATCTCGGCCATGATGTCCGAGCCGCCGACGAATTCGCCCTTGACGTAAAGCTGAGGGATGGTGGGCCAGTTGGCGTATTCCTTGATGCCCTGGCGAATGCCTTCGTCCTGCAGCACGTCCACAGCCTTGATCTGGCTGACGCCGCACGACTTGAGCAACTGCACCGCGCGCCCCGAAAAACCGCACATGGGGAATTGCGGCGAGCCTTTCATGAACAGCACTACGTCGTTGTTCTTGACGATTTGATCAATTTGCTCTTGCACACTGGACATGGCGGCATTTCCTAGTTGATGTCGATCAAACAATTTTAGAGGGCGGCCGGTTTTGTTGCGAACGGGGGCCTATTTCGAGAATCGCCGCAACCAGCCGCGACTATCCCGCCGCTCACCCGTTCGATACCGGCCAGATCGCGTGCGCTGAACACCTCGCGATACCCGTGAGCCTCCAGCAAATCGCGCACGGCGGCCGCCTGATCGTAGCCATGCTCCAGGAGCAGACAGCCGTCGTCCCGCAGAAACCGATCGGCCTGCGCAATGATCTGGCGCAGATCGCCCAGCCCGTCCGGGTTGAGATGCTGGCCGGTCAGCGCGAGGGCGGGTTCATGGCGCAAGGCGGGCAGATGCGGGTCGTGCGCAGCGATGTAAGGCGGGTTGGAAACAATGCAGTCGAAGCGCGCTGTCGTCGCCGGGGGTTGCAAGGCATCCCACCAGTTGGACTGGAGAAAGTGCACCTCGCCGCCTGCGCGCCGGGCATCGAGCAGCCGCCGCGCATTGCCTTGCGCCACGGCGAGCGCGGCAGCGCTGGCGTCCAAGGCCCAGACCCGCACATGCGGGCGGGCATGGGCGATGGCGATGGCAATCGCTCCGCTGCCGGTGCCCATGTCGAGCGCCGTGGGCGCGTGGGTGGCGGGCAGGGCGTCGAGATGGCGCAGGGAGAGTTCCACCAACAATTCGGTATCCGGGCGGGGAATGAGCACATCGGGGGTCACTTCGAAACTCAGGCCGAAAAACTCGCGCTCTCCCAGCACATAGGCCAGCGGTTCGCCGCCTAGCAGACGCGTCGCCAGCGCCTGCAGCCGGGTCAGTTCGGCCGAGTCAAGCAGGCGTTCGGGATGGGCGGCTTGCTGGGCGCGGCTCCAGCCGAGTACGGCCTCGATGAGGGCCTGTGCGTCCAGCCGGGGCAGGCCGCAGGTTCGCGTCCAAGCGGCCAGATCGCGCGGCGCTGTCATCTCATGCTCCCAGGGCCGCCAGTTGCGCGGCCTGATCTTCGGTGCGCAGGGCGGTGAGCAGTTCGTCGAGGTCGCCGTCCAGGATGGCGTCGATTTTGTAGAGGGTGAGGTTGATGCGGTGCTCGCTGACCCGGCCCTGCGGAAAGTTGTAGGTGCGGATGCGGTCGGAGCGGTCGCCACTGCCCACCAGGCTTTTGCGCGTGGCCGCTTCCTCCGCCTGCCGGGCCTGTCGTTCTCGCTCGGCCAGACGCGCGGCCAGTACCGACAGTGCGCGCGCCTTGTTGCGGTGCTGCGAGCGTTCGTCCTGACACTCCACGACCAGCCCGGTGGGCAGGTGGGTGATGCGTATGGCCGAGTCGGTCTTGTTGATGTGCTGCCCGCCCGCACCCGAGGCGCGAAAGGTGTCGATGCGCAAGTCGGAAGGGTTGATCTGGATCGCCTGAGCCTCATCCACCTCGGGCATCACGGCCACGGTGGCCGCACTGGTATGAATGCGTCCCTGTGTCTCGGTCTTGGGCACCCGCTGCACGCGGTGGCCGCCCGATTCGTATTTCAGCAGACCGTAGGCGCCTTCACCCGCGACGCGCAGAATCACTTCCTTGTATCCGCCGAGATCGCTCGGGCTCTCGCTGATCACTTCGGTCGTCCAGCGCTTGCGCTCGGCATAGCGCGCATACATGCGCAGCAAGTCGGCGGCGAAAAGCGCGGACTCTTCCCCCCCCGTTCCGGCCCGGATTTCCACGAACACGTTGCGGCTATCGTCCGGGTCGCGCGGCAACAAGGCGACCTGAAGCCGGGCTTCAAGCGCGTCGAGGGCAGCGCGTGCATCCTGAATTTCCTGCTGCGCCAGCTCCTTCATGTCGGGGTCGCTCAGCAACGATTCCGCCTGCGACAGGTCTTCTGTTTTTGTCTTGTATTGCACATACAGCCCGACCACGGCTTGCAGCTCGGCCAGTTCCCGCGTCATGTTGCGAAAGCGCTGCAGATCCGCGGTGCAATCGGGTGCGGCAAGCAAGGCGTCAAGCTCGTCGGCCCGTCGTTGCATCTGCTCCAGTTTGTCCAGCAGGGAAGGTTTCATGGGGGATGTGGAACAGCCGCGCCTGAGTGCGCGGGCGGTAAACCGAAGGCGCTATAAAAAAAAGAAGCGCCGGATTTGGAGGGCGCGGAGGACGCGCTAGACCTGCGAGTCAGAGGGGGAATCGGAATCGCGTCGGTGCGGGCACAGAAACACCCGCTCGACCGCCTGCGCCACGACTTGGCGATGAGACGGATCGCCCTGGTGCAGCGCGGTGAAGGCGCCGTGCAGGAATTTGTGCGACAGGCCCCGCGCAAGTGCGTCCAGCACGGCCTCGGGCGACTCGCCCCGAGCCAGCAGACGTCGGGCGCGTTCGACCTCGTGCGTCTGCCACTGTTCGCTTTGCGACTGCAGTCGTTGAATGAGGGGCACCTGCGAGCGCAGATCAAGCCATTCGAGAAAACCATGCACCCGGTTTTCGATAATGGCCTCGGCCTGTTCGATCGCGGCCTGGCGCTTCTCCGTATTGCTGCGCACCAAAGCAGACAGATCGTCGACCGAATACAGATAGACATCGCGCAGTTGCGCGACCTCGGGCTCAATGTCGCGCGGTACGGCCAGATCGACCATCACCATGGGTTTGTGCCGCCGCTGTTTGATGCTGCGTTCAACCGCGCCCAGACCGATGATCGGCAGGCTGCTGGCGGTGCTGGTCACGACCACATCAAATTCGCCCAGCCGCTGCGGTACGTCGGTCAGCCGAATGGCTTCCGCCCCGAACCGCTGTGCCAGATGGGCGCCGCGCTCCACGGTGCGATTGGCAATCACCATGCTCTTGGGATGGTGCGCGGAAAAATGCGTGGCCACAAGTTCGATCATGTCGCCCGCGCCGATGAACAACACGCGACACTCCTGAAGGCTCTCGAACACGGTCTGCGCCAGGTGCACACTGGCTGCTGCCATGCTGACCGAATGAGCGCCGATTTCCGTATTGGTGCGTACCTCTTTGGCCACAGAAAAAGTTCGCTGAAACATCTGGTTCAGCGTGCTGCCCAGAGCGCCTGAATCCGAGGCGACCCGCACCGCTTCCTTCATCTGCCCCAGAATCTGCGGCTCGCCGAGCACCATGGAGTCCAAGCCGCTGGCCACACGGAAGGCGTGTCGAACGGTACCGTCTTGTACCAGGCGATAACTATGGTCGGCCAGGTCATCGAACTGTACCTGGCGCTCGGTGGACAGCCAGTGCAATAGGGCATCACGCGGGTCGCTTTCGGCCGCGCAATAGATTTCAGTGCGGTTGCAGGTCGATAGAATGGCCGCTTCGATGGGGCCATTTCGGCGCCCGTTCAGCATGTTCACCTTCAGCCGTTGAAGCGCGTCTACCAAGGTATCGGCAGAAAACGCCAGCCGCTCACGTACCCCGACGGGTGCGGTTTGGTGGTTGAGTCCGATGGCAGCGAGCAACATAATCAGATCGTGATTTTAAGAACTGTCGCGACTTTGAGCGACTGATCTTGATCAAACCAAGAATGCGCTTGAGGCCTTCAAAGATGACATTGTCCACCATTAAACGACCTGGTGCATCGGTGCAAACAGCAGGTTTCGCGCATTGTTGACGTTCTTCCCGCACGATTTCTTCGAGAATTTTCATGCTCCCCCTCTTTTTATCGTGGCTGATCCAGACAAGCCTCATGCCCTTGTTTTTGGGCGTCTTGACCGGGGGATTGGCGCACCTGGCCTGGGGAGGTGGCTGCGCCGCCAGTTGGGGACGTCGAGCGAGTTGGGCGGCGATCGGTGCGCTACTGTTGCATCTCGTACTTGTGGGGGGCGGATTGCTTCGAGAAGGATCGATCTGGGATTACGCTGCCGTACTGCTGGCGGCCTCTCTCATCAGTGCTGTCGCTTGCCGGGGTGGCCGCGTCACCAAACGCTCTTGAGCATCAAAGTCGAAAGGTCGCGAAAAAGGAGTTGACAACGGCTTTGCGCCCTTGCACAATTCAATGCTTCGCCGTTTTGCAGCTCTTTAAAGGGGGGTGCAAAAGGGTGCAAAAGCGCGAAGCTAGCCGATGTTAGTGATGCTGCAAGTTGGCGCACGGTGGCTGCTGAACAAAAACTGAGCAACACAGATCAATTCCCGCACCAGGGAGCCAAGACTGGCGCATTTTTTTGCGACTAAGTTGGGTGAAGGAAATTACATGATTCAGACGCAATCCAGACTGGATGTCGCCGACAATACGGGCGCCAAATCCGTCATGTGCATCAAGGTGCTGGGCGGCTCCAAGCGCCGCTACGCCGGCGTGGGCGACATCATCAAGGTCAGCATCAAAGAAGCTGCCCCGCGCGGTCGCGTGAAAAAGGGTGAGGTTTACAGTGCCGTCGTGGTGCGTACCGCCAAGGGTGTCCGTCGTGCGGACGGCTCCTTGATCAAGTTCGATGGCAATGCGGCCGTGCTGCTTAATGCCAAACTCGAGCCCATTGGTACGCGCATTTTCGGCCCGGTGACGCGTGAACTGCGCACTGAGCGCTTCATGAAGATCGTGTCTCTGGCGCCTGAGGTTCTTTGAGCCCTGCTCTGAGCTGTCGAAAAAGGATTTGTGATGAACAAGATTCGCAAAGATGACGAAGTGATTGTCATTGCTGGCAGCGACAAGGGTCGCCGCGGCAAAGTGGCGGCTCGTGTGGATGCCAACCATATCGTGGTCGAGGGTGTGCATACGGTCAAGAAGAATGTGCGCCCCAATCCGATGAAGGGCGAGGCGGGTGGTGTGGTGTCCCGCGACCTGGCGATTCATCAAAGTAATGTGGCTATTTACAACCCCGCGACCGGCAAGGCGGATCGCGTCGGCTTCAAGACTCTGGGTGATGGCGCCAAAGTGCGCGTCTTCAAATCCAGTGGCGAGCAGATCAAGGGCTGACCGGAGGATTTATGTCGCGCCTGCAGACGATTTATAAAGACAAAGTCGTGCCCGAATTGATGGCCAAGTTTGGCTACAAGTCGGTCATGGAGGTGCCCCGCCTGACCAAGGTGACACTCAATATGGGTGTGTCCGAGGCGGTGGCTGATAAAAAAGTGATGGAGCACGCGGTGGGTGATCTCACCAAGATCGCGGGCCAAAAACCGGTTGTCACCAGGTCGCGCAAGGCGATTGCCGGATTCAAAATCCGCGAAGACCTGCCCATCGGTTGCATGGTGACCTTGCGTGGTGGTCGTATGTACGACTTCCTCGATCGTTTTGTTACCATCGCCCTGCCGCGTGTGCGTGATTTCCGCGGCATCTCTGCGCGTGCTTTCGACGGTCGTGGCAACTACAACATCGGGGTCAAAGAGCAGATCATCTTCCCGGAAATCGAGTACGACAAGATCGATGCGCTGCGTGGTCTGAATATCAGCGTGACCACGACGGCGAAAACCGACGAGGAGTGTAAGGCCTTGCTCGCCGCGTTCCGCTTCCCTTTCAAGAACTGAAGAATCATCATGGCGAAACTGTCCCTGATCAACCGCGAAAAGAAGCGCGAAGACTTGGTTGCAAAATTTGCATCGAAGCGCGCTGAACTGCAGGCCATCGTTGATGATGCCTCCAAGTCTTTTGAAGAGCGCTACGAGGCGCGCTTGAAGATTCAGCAGATGCCGCGCAATTCCAGTCCAACCCGGCTGCGCAATCGCTGCGCCATCACCGGTCGCCCGCGCGGTACGTTCCGCCAGTTCGGGTTGTCGCGCAGCAAGATTCGCGAGCTGGCGTTCCGCGGGGAAATCCCCGGCGTGACCAAATCCAGCTGGTAATCGGTCACACAGACAAGTTGAGTTCGGTTGTCACGTATCGATTGTTGCGTTGCTTGCCGACTAGACGCCAAAAGTTTTTAGGAGAGTATTGATGAGCATGAGTGATCCCATCGCCGACATGCTGACGCGTATTCGTAACGCGCAGATGGTCGAGAAGGCGAAGGTAACGATGCCAGCTTCCAAGATCAAAGCTGCAATCGCTCAGGTCCTGCACGAAGAGGGCTATATCGACGGCTTCAATATCCGTCGTGAGAGTGATGCCAAGGCGAATCTTGAGATTTCGTTGAAGTACTACGCGGGCAAACCGGTGATCGAGCGTCTTGAGCGTGTCAGTCGCCCGGGCCTGCGTGTCTATCGCGGCAAAGAAGCCATTCCCCAGGTGATGAATGGCCTGGGCGTTGCCATCGTTTCGACTCCCCGTGGGCTGATGACCGACCGCAAGGCGCGTCAAGTCGGCGTGGGTGGCGAAGTTCTCTGCTACGTCGCTTAAGGAGAGAACGGACATGTCACGTATTGCCAAATATCCGGTTGCAGTGCCGGCGGGTGTTGAGGTCAATCTCAGTGCCGAGACTATCGCCATCAAGGGCGGGCTCGGCAAGCTGGAGCGTGCCCAATACGCCGGCGTGCGGATCGCCCAAGAGAATGGGGAACTGACTTTCGCCCCGGCCGACGAGTCTCGTGAGTCGCATGCCATGTCGGGAACCATGCGTGCCCTGGTTGCGGGCATGGTGTACGGCGTGTCCAAGGGTTTTGAGCGCAAGCTTACCCTGGTTGGTGTGGGCTTCAAGGCTCAGGCTCAAGGCGCCAAGCTGAATCTCTCGCTGGGTTTTTCCCATCCCATCGTCAAGGACATGCCTGAGGGCATCAAGGTCGAAACGCCGACTCCCACCGAGATCGTCATCAAGGGTGTGGATAAGCAACTCGTTGGCCAGATCGCTGCCGAAGTTCGTGCCTATCGTCCGCCTGAGCCCTACAAGGGCAAGGGTGTGCGTTATGCCGACGAAGTGGTGGTGATCAAGGAAACCAAGAAGAAGTAAAGGCCAGGATCATGATCAGCAAAAACATTTCCCGCCTGCGCCGTGCTCAGGCAACTCGCCGCCGTATCGCGCGTCTGCGTGTGGTTCGTCTGTCGGTGCATCGCACCAATCAGCATATTTACGCCAACATCATTTCCGCCGAGGGCGACCGCGTGCTCGCCTCTGCATCAACCGTGGAAGCGGAAGTTCGCGGACAACTGGGCGGGCATGGCGGCAACCTGGCAGCCGCGGTTGCCGTGGGCACACGTATTGCCGAGAAGGCCAAGGCGGCCGGCATCGACACCGTCGCTTTCGACCGTTCGGGTTTTCGCTTTCATGGGCGCGTCAAGGCGCTCGCTGAGGCTGCGCGTGAAGCCGGCCTGAAGTTCTGAGAACGAGCACATCATGGCTAAAGTTCAAAACAAGTTTGCCAACGAAGCGCGCGACGACGGTCTGCGCGAGAAGATGATTGCGGTCAACCGCGTCACCAAAGTCGTCAAGGGCGGTCGTATTCTCGGTTTCGCCGCCTTGACCGTGGTGGGCGACGGCGATGGCCGCATCGGCATGGGTAAAGGCAAGGCGCGTGAAGTGCCTGTGGCCGTTCAAAAGGCCATGGAGCAAGCGCGTCGCAATATGGTGAAAGTGCCCCTGAAGGGCGGCACGCTGCACCACAAGGTGATGGGCCAGCATGGTGCTTCGAATGTCATGATGCTGCCTGCTGTGCAGGGTACGGGCATCATCGCGGGTGGTCCCATGCGCGCCATGTTCGAAGTGCTGGGAGTGACCGACATTGTGGCCAAGAGTCACGGTTCGTCCAACCCCTACAACATGGTCCGCGCAACGCTCGATGCCTTGACCAATATGAACTCCGCTCAGGAGATCGCCATGAAGCGTGGCAAGACCGTTGAAGAAATTCTGGGTTGAACATCATGAGTGACAAGAAAACCATCAAGGTCAAGCTGGTTCGCAGCGTGATCGGCACGCGCGATTCGCATCGTGCGACGGTGCGTGGCCTCGGTCTGCGCAAGCTGGGCAGCGTGTGTGAGCTGGAAGACACGGCTGCCGTGCGTGGCATGGTCCGCAAGGTCAGTTATCTGGTTGAAATCTGCGAATAAAGCCGATTCAGATCGGGCGCAAACCAGCGGCTGATCTAGCTTTGGTTTTGTGCGCAACAGCAGAATTTGTGAAATTCGCGATTAGTGAGATTCAATATGCAACTCAACACCATCAAACCCGCCGCTGGCGCCAAGCACGCCAAGCGCCGCGTTGGCCGCGGAATTGGATCGGGTCTCGGTAAGACCGCGGGCCGCGGTCACAAGGGCCAAAAATCGCGTTCCGGCGGTTTCCACAAGGTGGGCTTCGAAGGCGGTCAAATGCCCTTGCAGCGCCGTCTGCCCAAGCGCGGTTTCAAGTCGCCGATTGCGCGCTACAGCGCGCAGGTCACGCTGGCTGATCTGAACCGCATGCAGGAAGACGAAATCGACATGCTCACGCTCAAGGCTCACGGACTGGTGCCTGATCTGTCGCGCACCGTCAAGGTTATCGCTTCGGGTCAGATCGCTCGCGCTGTCAAACTACAGGGCATTCTGGCAACCAAGGGCGCCCGCAGCGCCATCGAAGCGGCCGGCGGAAGCATCGCCGAAGTCGCAGCAGCCTGAACGGACGTCTCGACATGGCCAGCACAGGCGTGACTCAGCAGGGCAAGTACGGCGACCTCGGTCGTCGTCTGTTGTTCCTGCTCGGCGCACTGGTGGTGTACCGCATTGGTGCACACATCCCTGTGCCCGGAATCGATCCGACGCATCTGCAACAACTTTTCCAGAACAATTCGAGCGGCATTTTGGGCCTGTTCAATATGTTCTCAGGTGGAGCGCTGGCACGCTTCACGGTATTTGCGCTGGGGATCATGCCTTATATTTCGGCGTCGATCATCATGCAATTGCTCACTTATGTGGTGCCCTCGCTCGAAGCCCTCAAAAAGGAAGGTGAGGCAGGGCGGCGCAAGACAACACAATACACGCGCTATTTCACTTTGGTGCTGGCGCTTTTTCAGTCCTTCGGTATTGCAGTGGCGCTGCAGGCTTCCACTGGCCTGGTCATCAGTCCTGGCATCGGTTTTCAGCTATCTGCCGTGCTGACCCTGACCTCTGGCACCATGTTTCTGATGTGGCTGGGTGAGCAAATTACCGAGCGTGGTCTGGGTAATGGTATTTCCATCATTATTTTCTCGGGTATTGTGGCTGGCTTGCCTTCCGCGATCGCCGGGCTGATGGAGTTGGTCAGTACAGGCGCGATGAGTGTATTGGTGGCACTGTTCGTGTTAGCCATCGTGGTGCTGGTGACCTATTTCGTGGTATTTGTCGAGCGGGGTCAGCGCAAGATTCTGGTGAACTACGCGCGGCGGCAGGTAGGCAATAAGGTGTATGGTGGACAAAGCTCGCATCTGCCCCTGAAGTTGAATATGGCAGGCGTGATTCCACCGATTTTTGCATCGTCCATTATTTTGCTTCCGGCAACGGCAGTGAGCTGGTTTGGCGCTGCCAAAGGGATGGGCTGGTTGAAGGATATTGCCGGTGCGCTTTCGCCAGGGCAGCCGCTCTACATTCTGTTGTACGCCACTGCGATCATTTTCTTTGCTTTTTTCTACACGGCCTTGGTTTTCAATAGCCGTGAAACTGCCGACCAGCTCAAAAAAGGTGGCGCGTTCATTCCTGGCATTCGGCCAGGAGAGCAGACCGCCAAATTCATCGACAAGGTGCTGATGCGCCTGACGTTGGTGGGCGCGATTTACATCACTTTGGTTTGCCTGCTGCCGGAGTTTCTTGTATTGAAATACAATGTGCCGTTCAGCTTTGGTGGAACTTCGCTGCTGATCATTGTGGTGGTCACCATGGATTTCATGGCGCAAGTGCAAGCTTATGCCATGTCGCATCAGTACGATGCCCTGCTGAAAAAAGCCAATTTCAAATCGGGTCTTGGCGGGGTGCGTTAACGGAGTTTTATGGCCAAGGACGATGTCATTCAGATGCAGGGGGAGATTCTCGAAAATCTCCCGAACGCAACCTTCCGCGTCAAGCTGGAAAACGGCCACACGGTTTTGGGGCATATTTCCGGAAAAATGCGTATGCATTACATCCGCATTCTTCCGGGAGACAAGGTCACGGTTGAGCTGACGCCCTACGATTTGTCACGTGCGCGGATTGTGTTCCGTGCCAAGTAATAGCAAGAGAGGATCATCATGAGAGTGAGCGCATCGGTTAAAAAAATGTGCCGTAATTGCAAGATTATTCGTCGCAAAGGTGTTGTGCGTGTGATTTGCACCGACCCGCGTCACAAGCAGCGCCAGGGTTGAGCCCAAATCATTTTTTGAAGTTCGAGGTATTCAATGGCACGTATTGCTGGTATTAACATTCCGCCACATCAACACTCCGAAATCGGCCTCACGGCGATTTACGGCATTGGTCGCACCACCGCGCGCGCCATTTGTGATGCTTCGGGCGTTCCCTACAACAAGCGGATCAAGGATCTGTCCGACGCTGACTTGGAGAAGGTGCGCGAAGCCATTGGCAAGCTCACCATCGAGGGTGACCTGCGTCGCGAGATCTCCGTCAACATCAAGCGCCTGATGGATCTGGGTTGCTATCGTGGCTTCCGCCATCGTCGCGGCCTGCCCGTGCGTGGTCAGCGCACCCGCACCAATGCCCGCACCCGCAAGGGACCGCGCAAGGGCAGCATCACGCTGAAGAAATAAGTAAGGAACATCGCAAATGGCTAAACCGTCTTCCCAAAACTCCGCAGCCCAGCGCGCACGCAAGAAGGTTCGCAAGAACGTCTCTGACGGCATTGCGCACGTTCACGCGTCGTTCAACAACACCATCATCACCATCACCGACCGTCAGGGCAACGCGCTGTCGGCATCGTCTTCGGGTGCGCAAGGCTTTAAGGGTTCGCGCAAATCCACCCCGTTTGCGGCGCAGGTTGCTGCCGAACAGGCGGGACGCGTGGCGCTGGAATACGGCATCAAGAACCTGGAAGTCTTCATCAAAGGCCCGGGCCCAGGGCGTGAGTCGTCGGTGCGCGCACTGAATAACCTCGGCATCAAGGTCACGTTGATCGAAGATGTGACGCCGATCCCGCACAACGGCTGCCGTCCGCCGAAGCGTCGCCGCGTCTGATTTTGTTGATAGGTTTTGTCGGTAGGTTTTGTCGGTAGGTTTTGTTGAATTTTTGTTGCACTGATTTGTAGAACTATCCCCGCGCCCTTTGGTCGTCTAGACGGCCCTGGGCGCGTTTTCAAGCCCACTGCCCGATTGTTCGGGCTCCCATGCAATTCACGGCATGGCAGTATTGAAAGGAATTCCAAGTGGCTCGTTTTATTGGCGCCAAAGGCAAACTCACCCGCCGCGAAGGCGCAGACCTCTTTCTCAAGAGCGCACGCCGCGGTATCGACTCCAAGGTCAAGCTCGAGACCAAACCCGGTCAGCACGGCCGCACTTCTGGTGCCCGCACGTCCGACTACGGCAAGCAACTGCGTGAAAAGCAGAAGGTCAAGCGGATGTATGGCGTGCTTGAGCGCCAATTCCGCCGCTATTACGAAGAAGCGCAACGCCGCTCTGGCAATACCGGCACCAATCTGCTGATGCTGCTGGAATCGCGCCTGGACAATGTGGTGTATCGCATGGGTTACGGCTCGACCCGCGCTGAAGCGCGCCAGTTGGTCAGCCATCGCTCGATCACTGTCAACGGCAAGGTGTTGAACATCCCCTCGGCGCTGGTGAAGACGGGCGATGTGGTCGCGGTGCGTGAAAAGTCGCGCAATCAGGCCCGCATCCAGGAATCTGTGAAACTGGCTGAGTCGAATGGTTTCCCTGCCTGGGTGCAGGTGGATGGCGCCAAGATGGAAGGCGTCTTCAAGAAGGCCCCGGACCGCGATGAATTTGGCAACGACATCAACGAGTCGCTGATCATCGAGTTGTACTCACGTTAATTTTTATCCACGCCCCGGACTCACGGGGTGTGTTCGCGCCTTGCCAACGCTGGCAGCGGCCGCTCACCTCAGCCTTATCCGCGTAACGTGCGGAGGGTATTGAACAGGAAGCCTTATGCAAACTGCACTTCTTCGCCCCAAGTCGATTCAGGTCGAATCTCTCGGTCACAATCGTTCCAAAGTGGTGCTCGAACCTTTCGAGCGCGGCTACGGACACACCCTTGGCAACGCCCTTCGTCGCGTCATGCTGTCGTCGCTGGTGGGTTACGCGCCGACCGAGGTCAGCATCAACGGCGTGCTCCACGAATACTCTGTGGTCGACGGCCTGCAGGAAGATGTGATCGGCGTGCTGCTCAACCTCAAGGGCGTGGTGCTCAAGCTGCACAACCGTGACGAAGTCACCCTGTCGCTGCGCAAGGAAGGCGAAGGCGTGGTGACTGCTGCCGACATTCAGACGCCTCACGACGTCGAGATCATCAATCCGGATCACGTGATCGCGCATCTGTCGCAAGGCGGCAAGCTCGACATGCAGATCAAGGTCGAAAAGGGTCGTGGCTACGTCCCCGGCACCCTGCGTAATTTCGGCGAAGAAGGCGGCAAGAGCATTGGTCATATCGTGCTCGACGCTTCGTTCTCGCCGGTGCGCCGCGTCAGCTATGCCGTGGAAAGCGCCCGCGTGGAGCAGCGTACCGATCTGGACAAGCTGGTCATGGAAATCGAGACCAACGGCGTCATCAGCGCGGAAGAAGCCATTCGTTCGTCTGCGCGCATTCTGGTTGAGCAGTTGTCGGTGTTCGCCAGCCTGGAAGGTGCCGAGACGACCGAGGCCGCCGAGGCGGCTGCGGGTGGACAGACCTACGATCCGATTCTGCTGCGCCCGGTTGATGAGCTCGAACTGACGGTGCGCTCGGCCAATTGCCTCAAGGCCGAGAACATTTATTACATCGGCGACCTGATTCAGCGTAGCGAAACCGAACTGCTCAAGACCCCCAACCTGGGCCGCAAGTCGCTCAACGAAATCAAGGAAGTGCTCGCCGCGCGCGGGCTGACGCTGGGCATGAAGCTCGACAACTGGCCGCCCAGCGGCTTGGACAAGCGCTGAGCGAACCTCGTTGATTACAAGCTTTTTGATGACAAGTTTCGCCGGGTGGAGCACCCGGCAGTGCAGGGCCAGTACCTGATCCGGCTGGCCTGATTCATAAGGAAAGGAAAGCACCATGCGTCACGGAAACGGACTTCGCAAACTCAATCGCACCTCCAGCCATCGCAAGGCCATGTTTCGCAACATGGCCAATTCGCTGATCGAGCACGAGGCCATCAAAACCACGCTGCCCAAGGCCAAGGAATTGCGCGCCGTGGTCGAGCCCCTGATCACCCTGGGTAAAAAGCCCTCGCTGGCCAATCGCCGTCTGGCGTTTGACCGCTTGCGCAACCGGGACTCTGTGGCCAAGCTGTTCAACGTGCTCGGTCCCCGTTATCAGACTCGTCCGGGCGGTTACACGCGCACCCTGAAGTTCGGCTTCCGCGTGGGTGACAACGCGCCGATGGCTCTGATCGAACTCGTTGACCGGCCCGACGTGGACGCCGCGCCGGCCGAAGACAAGTCGGAATAAGTCAGGCGGAACCTAAAAGTATCGGCGAGCCCTCTCGCCGTCATCCTGAAAAGCGCCAGCAGTTGCTGGCGTTTTTCATGGCCGAAGCAGTTTTCACAGCGAGCCCGTAGCATGTCCCCCATGCCAGAAAGCACTGCCCGCCTGCCCGATACACCCGCGCCCTCCGTGCTGCTTGAACTCGATCAGGTCTATAAAAGCTATGGGCAGCTGCAGGTAGTCGATGGCCTGAGTCTGCGGCTGTCGCGCGGCGAGTGTTACGGCATCATCGGCCCTAACGGCGCCGGAAAAACCACCACCATTCAACTTTGCCTCGGCCTGGCGCGGCCTGATCGCGGGCAGATTTGGCTGATGGGGCAGCCCGTGCCGCAGGCGGCCCGGCAGGCCCGCCTGCGTGTGGGGGTGGTGACGCAGTTCGACAGCCTCGATCCCGACTTCACGGTGGAAGAGAACCTGTTGGTCTTTGGTCGTTACTTCGGCTTGCGCGACGCCGAGTTGCGTCCGCGGCTGCCGCAGTTGCTGGCGTTCGCCGCGCTCGAAACAAAAGCGCGGGCGCGTATCAGCGAGTTGTCCGGGGGCATGCGGCGGCGGCTGAGTCTGGCGCGGGCGCTGGTCAATGATCCGGACCTGATCTTTCTGGACGAGCCGACCACCGGCCTCGATCCGCAGGCCCGCCACCTGATCTGGGAGCGTCTCAAAGTGCTGACCGCGCAGGGCAAATCGCTGCTGCTCACGACGCATTTCATGGACGAGGCCGAACGCCTGTGTCATCGCATTCTGGTGCTCGACCACGGCCGCCGCATTGCGGAAGACACGCCCCGCGGTCTGATCGCCGCCCAGGTCGAAGCCGAAGTCATCGAGATGGACGGCGAGGGCCTCGACGCCGCGGAGCAATTGCTGCGCCCGCATGTGCAACGCATGGAGCGCAGCGGAGATGGTTTGTTCGCCTACATGACGCATGGCGCCGAGGCCTTGCGTGCGCTGGAGGCGCTGCCCGGCCTGAGGGTTTTGCACCGCCGCGCCAATCTCGAAGACGTTTTCCTCAAACTTACCGGGCGGCAACTGCGCGATTGACGACGCGCGCGCCCGATCTGCCGATGCACCATGTCTGATCTCACTCTGCTTGAGCGCCACAGGTGGCGCTTCTTCCCCATTTGGCAGCGCAACTTTCTGGTGTGGAAGAAGCTCGCCATTCCCAGTCTGATCGGCAATATCGCGGAGCCTCTGATCACCCTTTTGGCCTTTGGGTTTGGCGTGGGCGCCCTGGTCGGCACGGTTCATGGCGTGCCCTACATCCAGTTTCTCGCTTCCGGCGCGATCTGCATGAGCGTGATGATGGCCGCGAGTTTCGAGGCGCTGTATTCCGCGTTTTCACGCATGCATGTGCAAAAAACCTGGGACGCCATCCGCGTCACCCCCACCTCTCTCGACGACGTGCTGCTGGGCGAACTCACCTGGGCGGCGACCAAGTCCGTGTTCAGCGGCGTGGCCATTCTTGCGGTCATCGTGGTTCTGGGCATCAGCCGGCAGTGGACGCTGCTCATCGCGCTGCCCTTGCTGCTGCTCACCGGGCTGGTGTTTTCCGCCATCGGTCTCATCGTCAACGCCAAGGCGCGCGGCTATGATTTTTTCACCTACTACTTCACCCTGGTGCTCACGCCGATGACGTTTCTGTCCGGCGTTTATTTTCCGCTGACCGCGCTGCCGCAGCCGCTGCAGTGGCTGGCGCAGGTGCTGCCCCTGAACGCCGCAGTCGAACTGGTGCGCCCGCTGTTTTTCGGACAATTCGACCCGCAGGGGGGGCTGCATCTGGCCGTGCTGGTGTTTGATTTGCTGCTGGCTTGGTGGGTGGCGCGCACGCTGACGCAGAGACGCTTTCGGGCCTGAGGGCGCCCCAGCTCCGATGCCGGGTAATTCAGCGAGTGCAGCAGGGCAAGCCCTAAGGCATTCAAATATGCCACTGGACTTATATTTCAACTTCCACACGCTGCGCGACGCCTGACGGGCTGTCAGGATTTCACGCGGCACGCGACCAAACGATAAGACAAGGGAGACCGTTCATGCGCCACAGCATTCCATCCACTTCGCGAGCACCGCGTTTCTGGGCCGGGCTCAGTCGGGCTCTGCTGGGTTTTTTCCTGCTCTGGGCCGGCGTTTTGCAGCCCATGGCGCACGCTCAGCAGGCGGATTTCCTGCCGCCGGACGAAGCCTTCCAGTTCACCGCCAAAGTGCAGGATGCCAAGACGGTGCTGCTGCAGTTCAAGGCGCACGACGGGTATTACCTGTACCAGGAGCGGTTTCATTTCGAGTCGCAGACACCGGGCGTGGAACTCGGCAAGCCAGAATTTCCCCCGGCACACAAAATTTTCGATAAGAACCTCGGCCACGAGGTGTTTCACTACCGCGGACTAGTGCCGATTCCCCTACCCGTGCTCAAGGCACCGGCCACCTTCAAGATGTTGGTGACGTATCAGGGCTGCGCCGACGCGGGGCTTTGCTATCCGCCAATCGAAAAGCTCGCCACCGTCAGTCTTGGCGGGTTTGGCGGCAACGGAACGGTGAGCATTTCCGAACCCGATGACGAAAGCGGTAGCGCACCCGCGACAAGCGGCAGCGGAGCCAGCGGCTTGGTACAGGGCTTGATGGCTGGCGCCAGCGCAGCACAACCGGCGGCGGCCTCGGCCTCTGCCACGACCGCGCCAGCTCCGGCTGCGACGGCATCGGCCGTCGCCGCCCCGGCTGCTGCGGCCGCTGTCGCCCAGGGTGGCGATTCGTCGCGCATTGGTCAGGCGCTGGCGTCGGGCAGCCTGCTCAGCATCATTCCCATGTTCCTGGTGTTCGGTCTGCTGCTGGCCTTCACGCCTTGCGTGCTGCCGATGATTCCCATTCTGTCGAGCATCATCGTGGGGCAGGGTGACAAAGTGTCCCGGGGGCGCGGCTTCGCCCTGGCCGTGGCTTATTCGCTGGGTATGGCCATTGTGTACACGGCCTTCGGCGTGGCGGCCGGTCTGCTGGGCCAAGGGCTGGCGGCCTCGTTGCAGAACCCCTGGGTGCTGTCGGTCTTCGCCTTGTTGCTCGTGGTGCTGTCGCTGTCGATGTTCGGTTTCTACGAACTGCAAGTGCCCAGCAGTCTGCAGAGCAAGTTGTCGTCCACCTCCGACAAGATGCAGGGCGGACACTTCGCCGGGGTTTTCATCATGGGCGGCATTTCGGCGCTCATCGTCGGGCCCTGCGTGGCCGCGCCGCTGGCTGGTGCCCTGCTCTACATCAGCCAGACCGGCAACGCGCTCATCGGTGGGGTGGCGCTGTTCTCGCTGGCGGCGGGCATGAGCGTGCCTTTGCTGCTGGTCGGGCTGGGCGCGGGCACTTTGCTGCCCAAGGCGGGCGGATGGATGGATGGCGTCAAGGCCTTCTTCGGTGTGCTGCTCATCGCCACCGCGCTGTACATGATCGCCCCGGTTCTGCCGACCTGGCTGCTGATGGTGCTGTGGGCGCTGCTTTTGCTCATCAGCGCCAGCTTCCTGCGAGTGTTTGACCGGCTTCCCGACGAGGTTTCGGGCTGGAAGCGGCTGTTCAAGGGCTTCGGTGTGGCGTTGGCCGTGGCGGGCGCGGCGCTGATCGTCGGTCTGGCGGCGGGCAACCGTAATCTGCTGCAGCCGCTAGCCGGGCTGGGCGGCGGCGCAGCGGGCGCTGTGAGCGCCGCGCCTGCGGTGCAGTTTCAGCGCATTCACACGGTGGCCGATCTCGACCGTGTGGTCGCCAGCAGCAGCAAGCCCGTGATGCTCGACTTCTACGCCGACTGGTGCGTGTCGTGCAAGGAAATGGAGCACTTCACCTTCACCGATCCTGCAGTGGCGCAACAGTTGGCGGGCTTTACGCTGATTCAGGCCGACGTGACGAACAACACGGCCGACGACAAGGCGTTGCTCAAGCGTTTCCAACTGTTCGGCCCGCCGGGCATCATCTTTTTCAAGAGCGGCAAGGAAGTGGGCCGCGTGGTGGGCTTCGAGGATGCCAAGACCTTCCTGGCATCGATGCAGCGCGCGGGGGTTTGAGCGCGTTGTTTCGACGCTTGGCAGAGATTCAGTGCGCTGCGCCGCGGCCGTAGCTGTGGCGGTGTGACGCGCGCACTGCGCTGATCCACTGCTGCCAGACCGGGTTCGGTGTCCAGATTTGCAACATCGGCCACGACGCTTGTTCTTCGGTTTCGCCACGAATGAGCAGGCGGTAAAGATAGACGAAGGCCGAGGCCCGCATATTTTTTGCGCAATGCAGCCAGACAGGTTGTTGCCCGAGCGCAGCCATCACCCCGGCGAACTGCTCAAACTGCACAGGTTTCGGCGCGTCCCACAGCACCGGGATGTGCACATAGTTCATTCCCAAGGACGTCACCTGCTCGGCTTCGCCGGACAAGGCCTTGGAAGACGTCGGCAGCGCGAGGTTGATGACCGTGGCCACGCCCAGAGCAGGCAGGCGGGCAATGTCGGCGACGCTGAGCTGGCCCGAGCACCAAAGACCTTCGAATGCCGCGAAGGTGTTTTCGGCGTCAAAGCGCAGCGGCGCTGACTCGCTCACGCTGCGGCTACCTCCACCAGGCAGTCGTAGAAGCACGGCCCATTGCCCAAATCGGTCAGGCGCTGGTGGGTGAGGGCATTGACGTTGTTGCCATCGGCAGAGAGCTTGCGCCACCAGATGCCTAAAGCGACGATCTGGCCAGGGCGGGTGCGCGAGCTCAGGCGGGCGCGGGTGAGGGTGGCGCCGCGGTCGTTGAAGGTGCGCACCATCTGGCCGTCGGCAATGCCGCGCGCTACAGCATCATCCGGGTGGAGCAGCAGCAGCGGTTCGCCTTCGAGATTGCGCAGGCTGTCGACGTTGACAAAGCTGGAGTTGAGGAAGTTGCGCGCCGGGGGCGAGATCATCGCCAGCGGGTAGCGCGTGGCGAGCTCCGGTGCAGAGGCGACAGACTCGTAGGGCAGCAGCACCTCGGGCAAGGGGTCGCGCCCGGCATCCGCTTCGCGTTGTGACCAGAATTCGCACTTGCCCGAAGGCGTGGGAAAGCCGCCGTGTGCAAACGGGGCGGCGGCGCCCGGCAGCTTGGCCCAGCCGCTGGCCCGCAATTGCTCCCAGGTGATGCCACCGTTGCGCGGATCGGGGGCGATGGCTTGCGCTGCGATCTGCTCATCGCTTTCGGCAAAGCACGGTTCGGTGTAGCCCATGCGCGCGGCCAGTAACCGGAAGATTTCGGTATTCGGCTTGGCTTGCCCCAGTGGCGCAATGGCCGGGTTGTTCGCCATCCAGTAGCGATGGCCGTAGGCCTTGTGCACGTCGAGATGTTCGAGCTGGGTGGTGGCGGGCAGCAGGTAGTCGGCGTAGTCGGCGGTATCGGTCTGGAAGTGCTCCAGCACCACGGTGAACAGATCGTCGCGGGCGAACCCGGCGCGCACCTTGTTGCCCTCGGGCGCAACCGCTAGCGGATTGCTGTTGTAGACGATCACGGCTTCGACTTTCGGGCCGAATTCGGCTGAGCCCGGCCGCAGCAGATCGTCGCCGATGGTCACCATATTGAGGGTGCGCGGGGCGCGTCCGGCCAGCAGATCGGGACGTTCCAGCGCGGCGCCGTTGGCGGCGAAATGATTGGAGCTCGACATCAGCAGGCCGCCGGCATCGTGCCGCCAGGCGCCCACGAGCGCCGGCAGGCAGGCGATGGTGCGCACCGCATTGGCGCCGCCGCGCACGCGCTGCAAGCCGTAGTTCATACGGATGGCTGCCGGGGTGAGCGTGCCGTAATCGCGCGCCAGTTGGCGGATTTGCTCGGCGGGAACGCCGCAGACCTCGGCCGCACGCTCGGGCGGCCACTCCAGCGCGCGTTCACGCAGTGCGGCAAAGCCTACGGTGTGCTGCGAGATGTAGTCGTGATCGAGCCAGTCGTGCGCGATGAGTTCGTGCATCAGGGCATAGGCCAGCGCGGCGTCGGTGCCGGGACGCAGTTGCACATGGTCGTGGCACTTCTCGGCGGTGTCGTTGCGCCAGGGGTCGATGCACACCAGCTTGGCGCCATTGCGCTTGGCGCGCTGCGCGTAAGTCCAGAAATGCAGATTGCTGGTGATGCTGTTGCTGCCCCAGATGAGGATGAGCTTGCTGTGTTCGAACTGCTCGACGTCCAGCCCCATCTTGCCGCCGATGACCGCCTTGAGTCCGGCCTCGCCCGCGGTGGAGCAAATGGTGCGGTCGAGCAGGCTGGCGCCGAGCTTGTGAAAAAAGCGCGCCGCCATGCTTTCGCTCTGTACGAAACCCAGCGTGCCGCCGTAGGAATAGGGCAGGATGGCCTGCGGGTCACGGGCGGCAATCTCCTTGAGCCGCTCGGCGATGTCGTCCAGCGCTTCGTTCCAGCTCACCGGGGCGAACTGGCCGCTGCCTTTGGGGCCGACTCGCTTCATCGGCTGCAGCAAGCGGTCTGGGTGATAGGTGCGCTCGGTATAGCGCGAGACCTTGGCGCACAGCGCGCCGTGCGTGGTGGGATGGTCGGGGTCGCCGCGCACGCTGATGGCCACGCCATCTCGCACGGTGACGAGCAGGGCGCAGGTGTCGGGGCAGTCGTGCGGGCAGGCGGCGCGCACGAGGGTGTCTTGGGCGGAGACTGCGTTGGAAGAGTCGGGCATGGCGACGGTTTTTGAAGTCAGGGAGTCAGTCCGCGAGTTTAGGCGGCAAATCCCCTGATCGCAGTTTGCGGTTGACAAAGTGGCGAGAATCGGAAATAGTACGACCGTTCGTTTTTTATCAATCCCTCCCGCACACGACAAAAATGACCGCCAGCCACTCCCCGATCTCTCCGCGCCGAGCGCTGCACCGCACGGCGGGCTCCGAAACGGCGGCAAAAGCGGCGGCAAAACGCAGCGTGAGCGCCAGTCTGCCAGTTGAGCCGGGCAGCAGCGGTTCGGCCAAGGGGCGGCAGACGCGGCAGGCCATCATCGACTGCGCGCTGCAGATGGCCGGGCGCATCGGCCTGGAGGGTTTGTCCATCGGGGTGCTTGCCGACCGCATGGAAATGAGCAAATCAGGGGTATTCGCGCATTTCGGTTCGCGCGAAGAGTTGCAGATCGCGGTTATCCGCCACTATCACGACCAGTTCGAGCAAGAGGTGTTTTACCGCGCCATCGAGCAGCCGCGCGGCATGCCGCGTCTGGCGGCCATGGTGCAGCGCTGGCTGCAGCGGGTGAGCGTGGAAATGGAGACCGGCTGCATCTACATCTCCAGCGCGGTCGAATTCGACGACCGCCCGGGCACGGTGCGCGATGCGCTGGTCGCCATGATCCAGACCTGGCACGACGCGGTGCGCCGCGCCATCGTTCAGGCGATCGAAATGGGACATCTCAAGCCCGACACCGATCCGCAACAGCTCATGTTCCAGATTCACGGCTACATCCTGGCGCTGCATCACGATGCCCGGCTGCTCAGGTTGCCCAATAGCCTGGAACTGGCCTGCCGCAGTCTTGACGCGCTGCTGCGCGACCACGCCACGCCCGAAGGCTTGCCCCTGCTTTTGCCTTGTCTGGCCAAGGAGCACCCCGCAAGCGACTCCGCCCCCCATTGAGCGCGTTTCCAGTCCATTTTCAGCCCATTTTCAGCCCGTTTTTCGATTCACGATTTTCAGGAGACAGTTATGCCCCAATACACCCCGCCGTTGCGCGATATGCAGTTCGTCATGCACGAAGTCCTCGACGCCACCACCCTGCTCAAAGAGCTGCCGCCGTATGCCGAGGTCGATGCCGACCTGATCAACCAAGTGTGCGAAGAGGCGGGCAAGTTTTGCAGCGAAGTGCTGCAGCCGCTCAACGCCAGCGGTGATGCCGAGGGCTGCCATTACGACGCCGCCACGCGCACCGTGACCACGCCCAAGGGTTTCAAGGCGGCGTGGGATCAGTTCGTGCAGGCCGGTTGGACTTCGCTGACGGCGGACGCCGAATTCGGTGGCCAGGGCCTGCCGCACCTGGTGGGCAGCGCGGTGCACGAGATGCAGAACGCCGCCAATCAAGCCTGGACCATGTACCCCGGCCTGACGCAGGGCGTGACCGAATTGCTGAACGCGCATGGCAGCGCCGAGCAGAAGGCGCTCTACATGCCCAAGCTGGTTGCGGGCGAATGGACCGGCACCATGTGCCTGACCGAGCCGCATTGCGGCACCGACCTCGGCCTGATTCGCACCAAGGCCGTGCCGCAGGCCGACGGCAGCTACAAGCTCACCGGACAGAAAATTTTCATCTCCAGTGGCGAACACGACCTGGCGGACAACATCATTCACATGGTGCTGGCCAAGCTGCCGGACGCGCCCGAGGGCAGCAAGGGGATTTCGCTGTTCATCGTGCCCAAGTTCGTGCCTACCGCCGATGCGGGCGTGGGCGAGCGCAACGGCATTTTCTGCTCCGGCATCGAGCACAAGATGGGCATTCACGCCAACTCCACCTGCCAGATGACCCTCGAAGACGCCACCGGCTGGATGGTGGGCGAGCCCAACAAGGGTCTGGCGGCCATGTTCGTGATGATGAACGGCGCGCGCCTTGGCGTCGGCATGCAGTCGCTCGGGCTGACTGAGGTGGCCTATCAGAACGCGCTGGCCTACGCTCGCGACCGGCTGCAGATGCGTGCGCTCACCGGGCCGAAGGCGCCCGACAAACCGGCCGATCCCATTTTGGTGCACCCCGACGTGCGCCGCATGTTGCTCACCGCGCGCGCCTGGGCCGAAGGCGGGCGTTTTCTGGCGTACTGGATTTCGCTGCTGCTCGACCAGTCGCTGCACCACCCGGACGCCGAGGTACGCAAGGACGCCGACGACCTGGTCTCGCTGCTCACCCCCATCGTCAAGGCCTTCATCACCGACAACGGTCTGCAGGCCACCAACGAATGCCTGCAGGTGTTCGGCGGGCACGGCTACATCCGCGAATGGGGCATGGAGCAATTCGTGCGCGACGCCCGCATCAACCTGATCTATGAGGGCACCAACACCATTCAGTCGCTCGACCTGCTGGGCCGCAAAGTGTTGATGGACGGCGGGGCGCGGCTGCGCAAGTTCGGCAAGATCCTGACCGATTTCATCGAAGAAGAGGGCGTCAACGAGGCCATGCAAGAGTTCGTCAACCCGCTGGCCGATCTGGCCGACAAGGTGCAGAAGCTCACCATGGAGCTCGGCATGAAGGCCATGGCCGACAAGGACGAAGTCGGCGCGGCCGCCGTGCCGTATTTGCGCGTGGCCGGTCATGTGGTGTTTGCCTACGCCTTCGCCCGCATGGCGCAGGTGGCGCAGCGCAAGATTGCTGAAGGCGACGACTCGCCCTTCTACCAAGCCAAGCTGCAGACGGCGCGCTTTTACTTCGGGCGCCTATATCCCGAATCCGCCGCCGCGATCCGCATGGCACGCAGTGGCGCAAAGAACTTGATGGACACCGAGGCGGTGTTCGCCTGAATCCCCCGAAGGAGCTGACATGACACAGACGATACACATCCGCAAAGTCGCCGTTCTCGGCGCTGGTGTGATGGGCGCGCAGATCGCCGCCCATTGCATCAACGCCCGGGTGCCGGTGGTGCTGTTCGACCTGCCTGCCAAAGAAGGCAGCAAGAACGGTATCGTGACCAAGGCCGTGGCCAACCTCAAGAAACTCAGCCCGGCGCCGCTGGGCGACGCGGCCGAGGCCGGCCTGATCACCGAAGCCAACTACGAGACCGACCTCGAACTGCTGCAGGGCTGCGATCTGGTGATCGAGGCCATTGCCGAGCGCATGGACTGGAAGCACGATCTATACAAAAAGGTCACGCCGCATCTGGGTGCGAACACCATCTTCGCCTCCAACACCTCGGGCCTGTCGATCACCGCTTTGTCGGCAGGGTTCGACGCCGAATTGCGCCGCCGCTTCTGCGGTGTGCATTTCTTCAACCCGCCGCGCTATATGCATCTGGTGGAACTCATTCCCACCGCAGACACCGACGGCGCCATTCTCGACCGGCTCGAAACCTTCCTCACCACCACGCTGGGCAAGGGCGTGGTGCGCGCCAAGGACACACCGAACTTTGTCGCCAACCGCGTGGGCGTGTTCTCCATTCTGGCGGTGATCAAGGAGGGTGAGAAATTCGGGCTCGGCTTTGACGTCATCGACGATCTCACCGGCAGCAAACTCGGCCGTGCCAAGAGCGCGACCTTCCGCACCTCCGACGTGGTCGGCCTGGACACCATGGCCCACGTCATCAAGACCATGCAGGACACCCTGCCCGCGGATAAAGACCCCTTCGCCGCGCTCTATGCCACCCCGCCCGTGCTGGCTACGCTGGTCGCCAACGGCGCGTTGGGGCAGAAGAGTGGCGCCGGTTTCTACAAAAAAGTCGGGCGCGACATTCTGAAGTTCGACCCCGCCAAGGGCGACTATGTGCCGGGCGGCGGCAAGGCCGACGAGATCGTGGTGCGCATGCTGAAAAAACCCGCGGCCGAGCGTTTCAAGCTGCTGCGCGAATCGAGCAATCCGCAGGCGCAGTTCCTGTGGAGCATTTTCCGCGACGTGTGGCATTACGTGGCCCTGCATCTGGCCGACATTGCCGACAACGCCCGCGATCTCGACTTCGCCATCCGCTGGGGCTTCGGCTGGAACGAAGGCCCGTTCGAAAGCTGGCAGGCCGCAGGCTGGAAGCAGATCGCCGACTGGATCAGCGAAGACATCGCCGCAGGCAAGACGCTGTGCAGCGCACCGCTGCCCGCCTGGGTGAGCCAGGTGGACGGCGTGCACAAACCCGAGGGCTCCTACTCGGCGGCAAAGAACGCCTACATCGGCCGCTCTAAGCTGCCGGTCTATGCCCGCCAGCCGTTCAAGCAGGCCGTGCTGGGCGAGAACGCGCCCGACCCGCGCACTGCGGGCAACACCGTGTTCGAGGATGAGTCGATCCGCCTGTGGACGGCGCCCGGCGCCGACGATGTGCTGGTCGCCAGCTTCAAGACCAAGATGAACACCATCGGGCCCGGGGTCATCTCCGGGCTGCACAAGGCGGTGGAACTGGCCGAAGGCCGCTACAAGGGCGTAGTGGTCTGGCAGCCGACCTCATTGTCGGGCGGGCCGTTCAGTGCCGGGGCCGATCTGCAGTCGATGATGCCCGCCTTCATGGCCGGTGGCCCCAAGGCCATAGAGCCGGAAGAAAAAAAGTTACAGGATCTGATGCTCACCCTGCGCTACGCCCAGGTGCCCGTGGTGGCCGCAGTCAGCGGCATCGCCCTGGGCGGAGGCACCGAGCTGAGCGTGTACTGCGCCAAACGCGTGGTGCATTTCGAGAGCTATATGGGCCTGGTGGAAATGGGCGTGGGCCTGATTCCGGGCGGCGGCGGCCTTACCTATCTGGCGCGACGTGCTGCAGAGCAGGCGCAGGGCGGTGACATTCTGCATTTCCTCAAGACGGGCTTCCAGGCTGCGGCCATGGCCACGGTAGGCAAGTCGGCGCTGGAAAGCCGCAATCTGGGCTATCTGCTGCCCAGCGACGCCATCGTCATGCATGCCCATGAACTGCTGCATGTGGCCGTGGGCCAGGCGCGGGCGATGTTCGACGCGGGCTATCGTCCGCCGATGCCGGGCCAGACTTTCCCGGTGCTCGGACGCAACGGCATCGCCACCATCCGCGCGCAACTGGTCAACCTGCGCGACGGTGGCTTCATCTCCGCCTACGACGACGAAATCGCCACCCGCATCGCCACCGTGCTGTGCGGCGGCGATGTGGAAGAGGGCGCTCCGGCCGACGAGGCCACGCTGATGGCGCTGGAACGCAAGCACTTTTGCGAACTGCTCGGCCAGGGCAAGACCCAGGAACGCATCATGGGCATGTTGCAGACCGGCAAGCCGGTGCGTAACTGATCCGCCACCAGGAGAACAACATGAGCAAACAAGTTCAAGACGCCTACATCGTTGCCGCCACCCGCACCCCGGTGGGCAAGGCCCCTCGCGGGCTGCTGAAAAACTATCGTTCCGACGACCTGCTGGTGCACGTCATGCGTGCGGCATTGGCGCAGGTTCCCAATCTCGATCCCAAGCTGATCGAAGACGCCATCATCGGCTGCGCCATGCCGGAGGGCGACCAGGGCATGAATGTGGCGCGCATCGGCGCGCTGCTGTCCGGCCTGCCCGATACGGTGGGCGGCGTGACCGTCAACCGCTTCTGCGCGTCGGGCATCACGGCCATTCAGATGGCTGCCGACCGCATCCGCGTGGGCGAGGCCGATGTGATGATCGCCGGGGGCACCGAGAGCATGAGCCGTGTGCCCATGGGCGGTTTTCATCCCAGCTTCAATCCGGCCATCTTTGCCAACAACGAGCATGTGGGCATCGCCTATGGCATGGGCATGACGGCCGAGAAGGTGGCGCAGCAGTGGAAGGTGAGCCGCGAGGAGCAGGATGCCTTCGCGCTGGCCTCGCATCAGAAGGCGCTGGCGGGCATTGCCGCAGGCGAGTTCAACGAAGAAATCACCCCGCTGGACATCGTCGAGAAGTTTCCCCGTCTGGGCACCGCCGAGGTGGACATCAAGACCCGCAAGATGACCGTGGACGAAGGCCCTCGTGCCGACACCACGCTGGAAGCGCTGGCCCGGCTCAAGCCGGTGTTCGCGGCCAAGGGCAGCGTGACCGCGGGCAACAGCTCGCAGACCTCGGACGGCGCGGGCGCGCTCATTCTGGTGAGCGAGAAGATACTCAAACAGTTCAACCTCGTGCCGCTGGCGCGCTTTGTGAGTTTCGCCGTGCGCGGCGTGCCGCCCGAGATCATGGGTATCGGCCCGAAATTCGCCATTCCTGCGGCGCTGGAAAAAGCCGGGCTCAAGCTCGACGACATCGGCTGGATCGAACTCAACGAAGCCTTCGCCGCGCAGTCGCTCGCCGTGGTGAAAGATCTGGGCATCAACCCCGAAGTGCTCAACCCGCTGGGCGGTGCCATCGCCTGGGGCCACCCGCTGGGCGCCACCGGCGCGGTTCGCGCGGCCACGGCGATCTACGGCATGCGTCGCCGTAAGGCCAAATACAGTATGGTGACCATGTGCATCGGCACGGGGCAGGGCGCTGCGGGCATTTTCGAAAACGTCTGATTGCAGCCGTTTTCAGCCCTTCGGCCAAGGCCCGGGCTGACGCGCCCGGGTTTTTAATTGGGAGAAAACATCATGAGTCAGGTGCTGGTGGAATTGCGCAGCGGGGTGCTGCACATCGTGTTCAATCGCCCCGAAAAAAAGAATGCGCTGACCCTGGCGATGTACGAGGCGGCCAACGAGGCCTTCGAACGCGCCGCGACCGACGCGGATGTCAAGGCGGTGCTGATCGCAGGCGAAGGTGGCAGCTTCACCGCGGGCAACGATCTGCAGGACTTTCTCTCCGCACCGCCGCAGGGTGAGGAGGCGCCGGTGCTGCAGTTTTTGCGCCATCTCGCCGGGTTGGACAAACCGCTGGTCGTAGCCGCCCAAGGCTTTGCCGTCGGCGTGGGCACGACGCTGCTGATGCATTGCGATCTGGTCTATGCCGCCGATGACGCGCAGTTCGTGCTGCCCTTCGTGCATTTGGGTCTGTGCCCCGAGGCGGCGTCCAGCCTGCTGCTGCCGCAGATCGCCGGTTACCAGCGCGCGGCGGAAAAGCTCTTGCTGGGCGAACCGTTCGATGCTGCCGAGGCCTTGAGCATGGGCCTGGTCAACCGCGTGCTGCCTATCGAAAATCTGCGTGAATTTGCCGTGGCGCAGGCCGAAAAATTCTCTCGTCTGCCTGCGCCCTCGGTGCGGGCGACCAAGCGCCTGCTCAAAGGCCTGGGCGATCAGGGGCCGCAGGCCGTGCTGGCGCGTATGCGCTCGGAGGAGGCGGTGTTTCAGGCGCTACTCGGCGCACCGGCCGCGCGTGAGGCGATGATGGCGTTTTTGCAAAAGCGCAAGCCCGACTTCTCGTCCATCACCTGAGTTTAAATTCCACCGGCGTAGCCGTTCTGTCGCCAGGCTTCGAACACGGCGACAGCGACCGAGTTCGACAGATTGAGACTGCGCTGGCCTTCGCGCATGGGCAGTCGCAGCCGTTGCGTCGGGGCGAATTGCTCGCGCACCGCATCGGACAGGCCGCGGGTTTCGGCGCCGAAGACAAAACAATCGCCCGGCTCGAAGCGCACGGAGCCGATCAACCGACTGCCGCGCGTAGTGAAAGCGAACAGGCGCTCGGGGCGCGGCTGCAGCGTTTGCATCAACGCGTCCCAACTGCTGTGCGTTTGCAGCGTGGCGTATTCGTGATAGTCGAGCCCGGCGCGGCGGAGCTGTTTGTCATCCAGCGAAAAACCCAGCGGTTCAACCAGGTGCAGGGTGCAGCCGGTATTGGCGCACAGGCGGATGACGTTGCCAGTGTTGGGCGGAATTTCGGGCTCGACAAGAACGATGTGGAACATGGGTCGCAATGCGGAAGATCAGCGGAAGATCAGAGAGCGGAATCGCGAGGAGTGCGCAAGGCGATGGCGACCCAGACCGCAGCGGCGCCCTGGCGCAGCAGCACCCGGGTGGCTTCATGCAGCGTGGCGCCGGAGGTCATCACATCGTCCACCAGCAGCAGGGTCTGGCCATCCCAGCGGGTATCGCAGGCGTAGGCGCCGCGGATGTTGCGGCTGCGCGCGTCCAGCGGCAGGCTGCTTTGCGCGGCGCTGTGCCGCAGCCGCTGCAGCGTGTAGGCATCGCCAGGGCGGTTCAGCGTGGCAGCGATGCGCCGCGCCATTTCCCACGCGGGGTTGAAGCCGCGCTCCAGCAAGCGCTCGCGCGAAAGCGGTATGGGCAAAATATGGTCGGGCAGCGGCATGTCGCCTTGCGCCCAGCGCGCACCGATCAGGTCGCCAAACCAGCGGCCCAGCGCGGGTTCTGCGCCGAACTTCATGCGCAGAATGAACTGATCGTTGGGAAATCGATAGTAGCCCAGCGCCAGGGCGCCCGCCCACCGCGGGGGATGCAGCAGACACTGGCCGCAGACCTGCCCCTCATGCGCCACCGCCACCGCGCAGCGCGGGCAGCGTGGACGCAGGGGCAGGTCTTCATGCAGGCAATCGTCGCACAGCGGCTGACTGCTGCGCGCGTCGCAATGGGCGCAGCGACCGGGCCAGAGCGCAGACCAGCGCGAGGCAGGCAAAATAGGACGCTCAAGTGCGGACATCGCCGCACTATATCGCCCGCGCCTGCGGTGTCGCCGCCTTCGTCGCAGTCCCTTGAATAAAGCTGATGGATCGCCCCGATCAATTCTTTGCCGCACAACAACAGGCCCGCTGGCTGGCGGCTGCGGCCTGCGCGCGTGATCGCCTGGCGCGCTGGCCCGCGCCCTACATCTGGCAGGAAGCCGCGCGCCGCATGGCCGAACGTCTGCCTTTGCTGCGGGCGCAGGCGCAGCGCGTGCTCGACGCGGGCTGTGCCTGGGGCGATGGGCTCGACTTGCTGCAAAAGCAGTATCCCGACGCGCAGATTCTGGGTTACGAGCCCTCGCCCCTGCTGGCGCAACTGGCCTCGAAGCGGTTTGCTCGTGCGGGGCTGGCGCGTTGGTTCGGGCGACCGAGCAGGGTGCAGGTGCAGGCGGTGGATGCGGCAGACCCCGAATATCCCGCGCAGGCCGACGTGCTGTGGTCCAACCTCTATCTCGATTGGCACCATGACCGCATGCGGGTGCTCGAAGCCTGGCGGCGGCAGCTTCAGCCCGAAGGGGCGCTGTTTTTCACCACCTTCGGGCCCGACACGCTCAAGGAGCTTGGCGAGGTATGCCGTACCCTCGGCCATTCCTCGCAGCCCATGGCGTTCACCGACATGCACGACTTGGGCGACGAACTGGTGCAGGCCGGTTTTGCCGACCCGGTGATGGATATGGAGATGGTGCGCATGACCTGGCCGTCGGCGCAGGCGGCGCTGACCGAGCTGCGTGCCCTCGGCGCCGTGCCTCACGCCGCGCAGTCGCGGGGCCTGCGAACGCCGCGGGCCTGGCAGGCGTTGGTCGATGCCTTGAATGCCACAGAGCAGGCGGATGGCCGCGTCACCCTGACCTTCGAGCTGGTCTATGGGCACGCTTTTCGCCCGCGCACCGAGCGGGCACGGGCTGGAGAGGCCACTTTCGGAGTCGAGCAATTGCGCAACACTGCGCGTCAACCCGGATTGCCGACCCGTACCCATCGGGGCTAAAACTGCGGCAAATCGTCGCGATGGATGGCGATCACATAGATGGATCGAAATGTAACGCGCCCATCTTGATCTCACGCAAAATCAGATCAACTGATGCCGTGATTTTTGATGCGTCATTCTGTCGCACCTATAATCGTTCACTCATATAGACCCGTCATGGCTTGGCTCAGATGCCGGGTTGTGACCCCGATTGACGCAAATGCACCACGCTGATCTTCCGCAAAGCGCATCCAACCTCCCGCCGCAGGATGTCCCTGCAGCCGAGGCTGAGGTGGCGCTTGAGCAGTCGTCTGGCCAAGCGCCTGATCGGGAGGCAGGCGAGGGCTGGATGCGCGACTGGGTGTTCCGCCGTAACTGCTCTATGTCGCCGCGACAGCTGATTGTGTTTTACGCCTCGCTGTGCGTGGTGTCGCTGATCGTGGCGTCTATCGCGTGGGACGTGGGCGGGTCGCTGGTGTTGCCGTTCACCGGCGTTGAGCTGGGGTCGGTGGCGCTGGCGCTGGTGGTGTATGGGCGTCATGCCACGGACCGCGAACGAGTGCGTCTGTCGACGCAGCAGTTGCAGGTCGAGTGGGAAAACGCGGGTGTGGTGCAGTCGGTCAGCTTCAATCCGCATTGGGTGCGGGTGTCGCTGCCAGAAAGCGGGCTGGTTGAAGTGTCTTCGGCTGGTCGCACGGTTTACATCGGCCGGTATTCGCGCCCCGAGCGGCGTGCCGTGCTGGCAAAAGATTTGAGGGCCGCGTTGCGGGCCCTTTGAAGTGTTTTAGGGACGAGACCAATTCTTAGAGTGGGGCGACATGAAAGCAATACATCAAATCCGTCTGGCCACCGCAGCATCGCTGCTGGGCGTCATGGGCGCGGCCCATGCCGCAGTGGAAAGTCTGCCGGGTGGGCCGCAGGTGCTGGGGCTGTATTTCCAGAACCCGGTTTCGCCCATCGCCAAGCAGGAAAAATTCCTGATGGACATGATGCTCTGGGTCTGCCTGGGGATCGGTATCGTGGTGTTCGGGGCGATGTTCTATTCGGTATACAAGCACCGCAAATCCAAGGGCGCCGTAGCGGCCCACTTCCATGAAAGCACCAAGGTCGAGATTGCCTGGACGATCATTCCCATTCTGATCGTGATTGCCATCCTGATTCCGGCGACCCGTACCGTGATCGCGCAGGAAAACCACAGCGATTCCTTCATGACCGTCAAGGCGACGGGCGCGCAGTGGAAGTGGGGCTACGACTACATGGCCGGTCCGGGCAAGGGCATTTCTTTCTGGTCCACGCTGACCACGCCTTATTCGGAAATCTACGAAGGCAAGGATCTGCCCAGCAACTTCGTGCTGGCCGTCGATCACGAACTGGTCGTGCCGGTGGACAAAAAGATCAAGATTGTCACCACCTCGGATGACGTGCTGCACGGTTTCTATGTCAACTCGCTGGGTGTGCAGATGGATGCGATTCCCGGCTTCGTCCGCTCGACCTGGTTCACCGCCGAAAAGACCGGCACCTACTACGGGCAGTGTGCCCAGATTTGCGGCAAATACCACGCCTTCATGCCCATCGTGATCAAGGTCGTGACCCTGCCCGAATACGAGCAATGGGTCGCGCAGTGGAAAAAGGCGCATCCCGACAGCACCCCGCCAGCCGACGGCGCGGCGCCCAGCAAGACCTGAGCCGGTGTGGTGAGAGACAAACCCTAAAAGCGGCCGAGTTTAGAACGAAGTATCAACATTTTCTGGAATGGCAGGAAAGGAAAGCACTATGAGCGCAGTCATCGATCACGCACCGCCATCGGCTCACGCCGGTGATCATGCCCACGAACATCCGCACGGCTGGCGCCGTTGGCTGATGTCCACCAACCACAAAGACATCGGCACGATGTATCTGCTGTTTGCCTTGTGGATGCTGTTCGAGGGAGGCATTCTGGCCCTGGCGATTCGCACCGAGCTGTGGAAGCCGTATGTCTGGCTGCTGAACCCTGAGTTGTTCAACGCCTTCGGCACCATGCACGGCATCATGATGATCTTCGGTTCGGTCATGCCCGCGCTGGTGGGTTTTGCCAACTGGATGATTCCGCTGCAGATCGGTGCCCCCGACATGGCCTTCCCGCGGCTGAACAACCTCAGCTTCTGGCTGCTGATTCCCGCAGGCATTCTGCTGACGGCCTCGTTCTTCGTGCCAGGCGGCGCCCCGGGTGTGGGCTGGACGCTGTATGCCCCGCTCACCCTGCAGCAAGGTATGGGCATGGATCTGGTGATTTTCGCCATCCACCTCATGGGCGCTTCGTCGATCATGGGTTCGATCAACATCATCGTGACCATTCTCAATCTGCGCGCCCCTGGCATGACGCTGATGAAAATGCCGTTGTTCGTCTGGACCTGGTTGATCACCGCCTACCTGCTGCTGGCCATCATGCCGGTGCTGGCTGGCGCCGTCACCATGACCCTGACTGACCGCCACTTCGGCACCAGTTTCTTCAGTGCCACCGGCGGCGGTGACCCGGTGCTCTATCAGCATCTGTTCTGGTTCTTCGGCCACCCCGAGGTGTACGTGATGATTCTGCCGGTCTTCGGTATTGTCAGCTCCGTCATCCCGGCCTTCGCCCGCAAGCGTCTGTTCGGCTACAGCTCGATGGTGTATGCCTCGGCCTCCATCGCCATCCTGTCCTTCCTGGTCTGGGCGCACCACATGTTCACCGCGGGCATGCCCACGACCGGACAGCTGTTCTTCATGTACGCCACCATGTTGATCGCCGTTCCCACGGGCGTGAAGGTGTTCAACTGGGTGGCCACCATGTGGCGCGGTTCCATGACGTTTGAAACTCCCATGCTGTTCGCCGTGGGCTTCATTTTCGTGTTCACCCTGGGCGGTTTCACTGGCTTGATGCTGGCCATGGTGCCCATCGACACGCAGGTGCACAACACCTACTTCGTGATTGCGCACTTCCATTACGTGCTGGTCGCAGGTTCGCTGTTCGGTATCTTCATGGGCTTCTATTACTGGTCGCCCAAGTGGTCGGGTGTGATGTACAACGAAACCGCAGGCAAGATCCATTTCTGGACCTCGATGATCTCGTTCAACATCGCCTTCTTCCCGCAACACTTCCTGGGTCTGGCTGGCATGCCGCGTCGCTATGTGGCCTACCCGGTGCAGTTCACCGACTTCAACCAGATCTCCACCATCGGCGCCTGGCTGTTCGGTCTGTCACAGGCTTACTTCCTGTTCGCAGTGGTGATTCCAGTGTTGCGCGGCAAGGGCGAGAAAGCCCCTCAACGTCCCTGGGAAGGTGCGGAAGGTCTGGAATGGGAAGTTCCCTCCCCGGCGCCGTTCCACACTTATGAAACACCGCCCAAGCTGAATGCCGATGCCACCCGTGTGCTGGGTTATAACTGAGATCAGATATGAGTAATCGCCAACTTCCCCCGGAAAAACGCCGCCAGAATTTCAAAACGGCGATGATTATGGTCAGTATTGCCTTGGCGATTTACTTCGGTTATCTGATCAAGGCACAGGTTCTCGGTTTTTGACGAACGAGAGCGACAGGCCATCAGTACGGGTGCTGTCGCTCTCTCTTCATCAAGGAAATATGCCTTGAGCTCACCTTCTCAGCCTTCTTTCCTGCGCGCATTGGTTGCCGTACTCTGGTCTTTTGCCGGAATACGCAAATCGAGTGAGCGAAGTAAAGATTTTCAGAATGCAAAACCCGAGCACATCATTGCGGCAGGACTGTTGGCTGCTTTGGTCTTTGTGGTCGGACTGATATTGATAGTTAATTTAGTGATTTCAAGCGCGGCGCGCACATAACAGGAGGCAATATGGCATCTACAACCCAGCCCCATGGCTATTTTCTGCCTGGGCCTTCCGCATATCCCCTGCTGACGGCGGCGGGTTTGCTGGCGATGGCGTTTGGCGCAGGGCTCTGGTTCAATGGCGTACAGCACATGGAGTGGCTGCTGCTGGCCGGTTTCCTCTGGTTGGTGTATGTCGTTTACCACTGGTTCGGTCAGGCGATCGGTGAGAGCGAGGGCGGCAAACATAGCCAGCGCGTCGATACCTCCTTTCGCTGGAGCATGGCCTGGTTCATCTTCTCCGAGGTGATGTTCTTCGCCTCGTTCTTTGGCGCGCTGTATTACTCACGCGAATTTTCTCTGCCGGATCTCTCGGCCCTGCACAGCAAGATTCTGTGGCCGAATTTCACGGGAACCTGGCCGTCCACCGGTCCGGGCGGCTTGATTCCGTCCTTGCATGAGGCGCTAGGCCCTTGGCCTATTCCGACCATCAACACCGCACTGCTGCTGAGTTCTGGCGTCACGCTCACCATTTCTCACCATGCGCTGCGGGCATCGCATCGCGGTAAGGCTATTTTCTGGCTGTCACTGACGATTGCGCTTGGTGTGTTGTTCCTTTTCATGCAGGGCTATGAGTATCACCACGCTTACACCGTTGAGGGTGTGAAACTGACCTCAGGTATTTACGGTTCGACCTTTTTCATGCTGACCGGGTTTCACGGTTTCCACGTGTTTCTCGGTGCGACCATGTTGTCCGTAGTGCTGGTTCGCTTGATCAGGGGTAATTTCACTGCAGATCATCACTTCGCCTTCGAAGGCGCCGCCTGGTATTGGCACTTCGTCGACGTGGTCTGGTTGCTGCTGTACGTCTTGGTTTACTGGCTCTAAGCTCCACTCAGCAAAAAAATGCGCCGCATGTTGCGGCGCATTTTTGTTCGGGTTATTGCCCGACATCATGTGGGTGTATCCACCCCATCTTGTAGCTGATGATCAGAATCAAAAAAAGCAAGACCGAGAATCCCACCCGGAAAGTCAGTGCGTACACAGCGCGATTGCTTTTGCCCTTATCCTTCATCACAAAGAATAGGCCGGAAAACAGGCTGCCGATGATGAGCAGGAAGGCGATGGGGATCAGGATTTTCATGGTGCGGGCTTGTGCAGATGTCTAAACAGATTACCTCAGATTTCGGGATGCTGATGTCTGAGAAGGCCTTTGGCCCCAAAGAGTTGCTGATCATCATTTTGGGGCTGTTGGTGATCGGAGTGACGACGTCGCTCGGATTTTGGCAACTGGGCCGCGCGCACGAAAAAGAGGCGCTCAATTTGCAGATGGATCAGCGCGAAAAGGCGCATCCGCTGCAGATCGGTCAGGCCGAAGTTCGGCTCAGTCGGGATGTCTGGCGGCGCGCTGAAGCGCGTGGTGTGTTTGCCGAGCAGTGGACGATCTACCTGCAGAACCGACAGCAGAACGAGCAGGTGGGCTTCTGGGTGCTGACGCCCTTGAAGCTAGCAGGCAGCGATACTTATTTGATGGTGCTGCGCGGTTGGGTGCCGCGAAATTTTCAGGCGATGGACTTGATCAAGCCCTATAAAACGCCTCAAGGATTGACAGTGATCGATGGACTTATTGCCCCGCCGCCATCAGAATGGTTTTCGTTTTTTGCCGAGCCGCCGGGCCAGGTCATACGCCAGAACGTCAATCTGCAGAAGTACGCGGACTTTCATCACATCAAGCTTCTGCCCTTCGTGTTGAGACAGTCAGGCGACCTGCACGATGGACTTGGCAGGCAGTGGCCCGCAGCGAAAACCGGAGTCGGCACCAACTATGGCTATGCCGCGCAGTGGTTTGGCATGAGTGCCACGGGTGTGGTGTTACTGCTGTATTTTGTCTTTCAGCGTTTGCGCAAGACCAAGTCAAAGCGTGGCGCCGAAGGCCCGACTGCACCGCATGTGCTGTGACCGCACGTTCAGCCCTTAATTGACCGATTGATTGTTTCGACGCCTTTGACTTGATGCCCCGACCGTGAGCTCTCCCTTGACCTCCAGCCTGCCCCCCTCCGCCCAGCCGCCTGTGCGCAAACCGCGGTCGATGTTGACGCTGTGGCTGTTGTTCGCCATGGCGGCAGCGCCCATCGTGGCCGCGTTTTTTCTGTTTTACGTCGTCCATCCTGCGGGCAAGCCGCCTTACGGCAGTCTGGTCGAGCCGCAGCGCCCGATTCCCTTGAATCTCGGCCTTAAAACGCTGGACGGTCAACCCTACAGCCTGAAACGGCTCGAGGGCTACTGGCTGATGGTGATGGCAGCGCCGGGCGCCTGCGACAAAGAGTGCCAACAATCCTTGTTTTACATGCGGCAGATCCGCATCGCCCAGGGCGATAACCGCGACCAGGTCGTGCGCGTCTGGCTGGTGACGGACGATGCGCCGATCAACCCAGGCGTGTTGGAGCCGGCCGAAGGAACGTTGATCTTGCGCGGCAACCCGCAACAACTGGCCAGTTGGCTGCCTCACAAAGACGGCAGCTTGCAGGGGCCGACGTGGCTAGTCGATCCGTTCGGCCACCTGATGATGCAGTTTCCGGCCAACCCCGATCCCACCCGGATGCGGCGTGTGCTCGCCAAGCTGCTCTACAACAACGCCGGTATCAAGTTCAAGCATGTGGAGCCCGTCCAATGAGTGTCGCAAGCAATGCCATTTGGCAGTTTTCTCTGCACTGGGTGCAGGCGCTGGTGTGGGTGCTGGTGCTGGCCGGGGTGTTTTGGATGGGACTGAAAATGCGCTGGTCCAAGCTCACCGCGGTACTGGTGTTCCTCACCCTCGATCTGGTGATGTTCGGCTCGTATGTGCGCCTGACCGACTCCGGCCTGGGCTGCCCCGACTGGCCCGGCTGTTATGCCAAGTTCACGCCGCTGCAGGCGCATGAGCAGATCGCGCAGGCGGTAGAAGAGCAAGGCGGCACCCAGGGCTATGTGAGCCCCTTCAAAGCCTGGGTGGAAATGATCCATCGCTACGCCGGCAGCATTATCGGCACGCTGATCATGGTGCTGCTGGCCCGGGCGATCTGGGCGAAAAAACATGGAGAAGACATCAAGCTCGGCTTGCCGATCGTGCTCTTTTTCTGGGTGGTCCTGCAAGGCCTGTTCGGTAAATGGACGGTGACCATGCAGTTGATTCCCCTGATCGTCACCCTGCATCTCATGGGGGGCGTCATCCTGCTGGCGCTACTGGCCTGGTTCTGGATGCGAAACCGGGCAGATTTGGTGAGCGTGAACGCCGGCGCGCTCACGCGCGCTTTGCTGTGGATCGCGATGATCGCGGTCGGCATTCAGATTTTCCTCGGCGGCTGGACGAGTACCAACTACGCCGCTCTGGCCTGCAGCGGCTTTCCTACCTGCAATGGAAGTTTCGACCCCAATGCCAACTGGGCGCAGGGCTTCACGCTTTGGCGCCACCTAGGTCTGACCGGTGATGGCCAGCCGATCACCGAGGCCGCGCTGGTGGCCATTCAATGGGGGCACCGCCTGTTCGCCATCGTCGCCACCGCGGCGGTGTTTGCGGCCGTGGCGGCGCTCTGGCGTTTTACAGCATTGCGCCGTCTGGCGATGTGGATTGCAATTGCCGTGGTGCTGCAAGTCGTTTTCGGCATCGTGCTGGTCACCGAGGGGCATCCCCTGATCGTTGCTGTGGCGCATAACGGCGGCTCAGCCGTTCTGATGCTGCTGCTCGTCATGGGGATTTACCGCGTCAGCGCCACCGCGCGTCAACAAGCGCCTTCGGAATCGCTCGGCTCGGCCTTCGTCAAAGTGACGCCGCCCCATCCCTTGCCGAAGCATTGAGGCCTGCTTCAGGAGACTCTCATGAATCATCAAGTTCTCAACAACACCCCCAGCCCCCTGCGAGTTGCGTCGCAGCTTTACGCGCTGACCAAGCCGCGCGTGGTGCAGCTGATCGTGTTCTGCGCGGTCATCGGCATGTTTCTCGCCGAGCCCACCCTGCCGGCTTGGCAGCCGGTGTTGTTCGGTACGCTGGGCATCTGGCTGGTGGCCAGCGCTGCAGCTGCGTTCAACTGTCTGGTTGAGCAGAAGATCGATGCGGTGATGCGCCGCACCGCCTGGCGGCCCTCGGCCAATGGTGAACTGAGCGCGCCGGTCATCATCACGTTTTCTGGGGTGCTGTGCGCCGCCGGCATGTGGCTGCTCTACACCCAGGTCAACCCGCTGACCATGTGGCTGACCTTCGGCACCTTCGTCGGCTATGCCGTGGTTTACACCATCTTTCTCAAACCGGCCACGCCGCAGAACATCGTCATTGGCGGCGCCTCGGGCGCCATGCCGCCGGTACTGGGCTGGGCGGCAGTGAGCGGCAACGTCTCGGTCGACGCCATGCTGCTGTTTCTCATCATCTTTCTGTGGACGCCGCCGCATTTCTGGGCGCTGGCGCTTTACCGGGTGGAAGATTACAAAAAGTCCGGACTGCCCATGCTGCCGGTCACGCATGGTTCCGAGTTCACCCGCACACAGATTCTGCTCTACACCCTGCTGCTCAGCGCGGTGACGCTGCTGCCCTATGTGCTGGGCATGAGCGGCCTGATCTATTTGGCCAGCGCGGTGGTGCTCGACGGCATTTTTATCGCCTACGCCTGGGCGCTCAAACGCGAGTACAGCGATTTGCTCTCGCGCAAGACTTTCCGCTATTCCATCCTGTACCTTTCGCTGCTCTTCGCCGCCCTGCTGGTGGACCATTACCTGCACTTCCACTTCGTCTGAACGCTCGTCTGATGCCCGCCCGCTTTTCTGCCGCACGTCGCTCGCTGGTTCTGTCTGCCGCTTTTGCGCCCCTTGCCTCTTTGGTGCTGACGGCCTGCAGCAAGCCCTATGTGTTTCACGGCGTGGACATCACCGGGGTGCCTTATGCCGACGGCTTTTCGCTGACCGATTTCAATGGCAAGACGCGAACCCTGGCTGACTTTGCCGGCAAGGTGGTGGTGATGTACTTCGGCTATACCCAATGCCCCGACATCTGCCCGGCATCGATGCAGGTAGTGGCGCAGGCCATGGACGATCTGGGCGAGAAAGCCCGCGATGTGCAGTTTCTGTTCGTTACCGTCGACCCCGAGCGTGACACGCCGGAAATCCTCAAGGCCTACGTCACTCATTTCAACCCGACTTTCCTGGCGCTTACCGGCACGCCCGCGCAGATCGCTCTGACGGCGAAAGACTTCAAGGTCTATTACAAAAAAGTACCGGGCAAGACGCCGGGCAGCTACACCATGGATCACACCGCCGGGTTTTATGTGTTCGATCCCAAGGGCAAGATCCGGCTGTTCGAGCGCGAGGGCGTCTCGGCCAAAGATCTGGCACAGGACATCAACGCCCTGATTGAAGGGCATTGAGCGAGGGGCATTGAGCCCGGGTCGCCAGTGTCCGCTGGCATGACGACATCCCTACAGATACAGACTTACATCGGCCGGTTTGCGCCGTCACCCACCGGGCCGCTGCATGCAGGCTCTCTGGTCGCTGCGCTGGCCTCTTGGCTGGACGCGCGCGCGCATGGCGGGCTCTGGCTGGTGCGCGTGGAAGATGTGGACTTCACCCGCAACCAGCCCGGCGCCGCTCAGTGCATCCTGCAGCAACTTGCGGACTGCGGTCTGCAGCCCGATCAGCCGCCCGTTTGGCAATCGCAGCGCGAGGCGCTCTATCAGCAGGCGCTCGACCAACTCGTCACCTCCGGTCGGGCTTACCCCTGTGGCTGTTCCCGCTCAGACATTCTGGCGCTACTTGGCGCGCAGGGCCGCCTGCTGGCGCGCGGGCATGAGGCGGTGTATCCCGGAACTTGCCGCACAGGGCTGCACGGCCGTAGTCCGCGATCGTGGCGCGTGCGTCTGCCTGACGATGCCGCGCAGCCCCTGCGCTGGAGCGACCGCCGCTTGGGCGCGCAGTCTCAGGTGCTCAGCCAGGAGGTGGGCGACTTTGTGCTCAAACGCGCCGACGGCGCCTGGGCCTATCAACTCGCCGTGGTGGTGGACGATGCGACGCAAGGCGTGACCGATGTGGTGCGCGGGGAAGATCTGGCCGCGTCAACCGCACGGCAGATCGCCCTGCAGCGTCTGCTCGGTCTGCCGACGCCGCGCTATCTGCACACCCCGCTGGTGCGAGATGCGCAGGGAGAAAAACTCTCCAAGCACCAGGGCGCGGCAGCCTTCGTGGGCGGGGCGCAGAGCGTGCAGCAGGCGCTCGGTGTACTGGGGCTGGACGTTCGTTCCAACACCCTGCCCGAACTGCTGGCGCAGGCGGTGCAGGCGTGGCGCGACAAATAGCCTACAGCGCAGCAAGCCGTTTGAGCGCGGCGTCCAGTGTGGCGTCTTGTTTGGCGAAACAGAAACGAACCACGCCGCGCTGCCGTCCGTCGGGCTCGAAGGCCGATAGCGGAATAGCGGCCACGCCGATCTCGGCGGTGAGCCAGCGGCAGAAGGCGTCGTCCGGCAGGTCGCTGATGGCGTCGTAGCGCACGCACTGAAAGTAGCTGCCGCTGCAGGGCAGCAGTTCAAACCGGCTGCCCGCGAGCCCGGCGCGGAAGCGGTCGCGCTTGGCCTGATAGAAGCCGGGCAGATCGCGGTAAGGCGCCGGGTCGGCCAGATAGTGGGCCAAGCCATGCTGCATGGGCGTGTTGACGGTGAATACGTTGAACTGATGCACCTTGCGGAACTCGGCGGTGAGCGCGGCCGGGGCGGCGACGCTGCCGACCTTCCAACCCGTGACGTGAAAGGTTTTGCCGAAACTCGACACCACGAAGGTACGCGCGGCCAGGCCGGGAAACCGCGCGGCGCTCTGATGCTGTGCGCCGTCGAACACCATGTGCTCGTACACCTCATCGGCAATCAGCACGATGTCGGTGGGCGCGAGCAGCGCTTCGAGCTGGCGCATATCGGCCTCGCTCCAGACCGTGCCGCTGGGATTGTGCGGACTGTTGATGAGCAAGGCACGGGTGCGTGGGGTGATGGCCGCGGCAATGGCGGTGAAATCCGGGCGGAAGTCGGCTTGCAAGGGCACGGTGCGGGCCACGCCGCCGCACAGGGCGATGTTGGGCAGGTAGCTGTCGTAGCTGGGCGTGAGCACAATGACTTCATCGCCCGGATGCACCACGGCGAGCAGGGCCGTGAAAATGGCCTGAGTCGCCCCGGCGGTGATGGTGATTTCGGCGTCGGCGTCATAGCGCATACCGTGCAGCGCGGCGATCTTGTCGGCCACCGCTTGCCGCAAGGCGGGAACGCCGGTCATGGGCGGATATTGGTTGGCGCCGCGGCGCATGGCCTGATCCACCGCGTCGATGAGGCGCGGGTCACAGGAAAAATCCGGAAATCCCTGGCCGAGGTTGATGGCGCCATGCTCCTGCGCCAGTGCCGACATGACGGTGAAGATGGTGGTGCCAACTTGCGGCAGACGCGAGGCAATGTGGGGCGTTTGGTGAGTTTGGAGCGACATGGGGGACGGCGGCGATCAGATGGAAAACACGTCTTGTCCGTCCAGCTCACCACGCAGGGTTTGTTCCACCAGTTTGCGCGGCAGGCGGGGCGAGATCAGCTCGGTGAACAGGGGCACGAAACTGCGTTGCAGCACGCCGCGCTTGAACGCCACGCGCGTGAGCTGCTGACCGAACAGATGCCCGGCGGGAAGTGCGCGCAGTGCGGTGTCACGTTCAGCCGAGATGGCCATTTCGGCGATCAGCCCCACACCCAGCCCCAGTTCGACATAGGTTTTGAGCACGTCGGAATCGAGCGCTTCGAGCACGATCTGCGGTTGCAGGTTGGCATGGGCGAAGGCGGCATCGATCTGACGGCGTCCGGCAAAGGTGGGCTCGTACGTCACCAGCGGAAAGGTGGCCAGTTCGGCCAGGGTGAGCTCGGTGCGATCACACAAGGCGTGCCCGTGCGGCACGACAGCCAGATGCTGCCAGCTGTAGCAGGGCAGGGTGAGCAGGTCGGGCGAATCTTGCAGCGACTCACTGGCCAGGCCCAGATCGGCGCGTTCTTCGCGCACAGCCTGCGCCACTTGGTCGGGTGTGCCCTGCAACAGTTGCACCTGCACGGCGGGCATGCGTCGGCGGAACTCGGCAATCACCCAGGGCAGTTTGTAGCGGGCCTGGGTGTGAGTGGCGGCCACCGTGAGCTGGCCCGCGTCGCGCGCGGCGTAGTCTTGCCCGATGCGCTTGAGGTTGGCGACCTCGCGCAGAATGATGTCCACACTGCGCAGCACCTCGACGCCCGGCTCGGTGAGTTTGCGGATGCGCTTGCCGTGGCGGCTGAAAATTTCCACCCCCAGCTCGCTCTCCAACTCGATGATGGCCTTGGACACGCCGGGCTGCGAGGTATGCAGCGCCCGCGCCGCCTCGGTGAGGTTGAGCTTGCGGCGCACGGCCTCTTGCAGAAAACGGAATTGGTGCAAGTTCATCGCTATCCTTGTCCGGCCGGTTTTAGCGGAACCGAACCTGCCAGGCAAACACGATCAGCCCCAGTCCGCCAAAAAGCAGCATGGGCATGGCTGCTGTGATGGCCGGTGGCCACGTTCCCAAAATGCCCAGACTGGAAAACAAGGTGTTGAGCAAGATGAACGCGATTCCCAGCACGATGCCCGCGAGCACTTTGCCGCTGACGCCTTTCGAGCGCGTGTGCAGGTAGGCGAAGGGCAGGGCGAGCAGCAACATCACCACGGCGCTGAAGGGGTAGAACAGCTTTTTCCAAAGTTGGATTTCATAGCGCTCGGCCGCCTGATGATTGGCGCGCAAATGCTGGATATAGCGCCACAGGTCGATGGCCGACATCTTGTCGGGCGACAGCAACAGCACTCCGAGCACGCTAGGCGAGAGCGAGGTCCGCCAGCGATAGCTCGGCAACTGGGTCACTTTCAAGGCGGCGCCGGTCTGTTGCGGGAGTTCGGTGCGGGTGACGTTGTGCAGCATCCAGGTGCCACCGCCTTCGTACTGGCCACTGGGCGCATGCAGTTCGGCAGCAATCTGCGCCTGGGCATTGAGCACATAGATGTGGATGTCAGTGAGATCGCCTCGGGTGTTGATGGCTTTGATGTTGACGGTCTGATTGCCGCTTCGGTCTGAATCGTTGCGCAGCCAAACGCCCGAAGCCAATTGGGTGCCGATGCCTGACCCTCCCCCGGCCTGCAACCGCGCCGACAGTTGCCCGGCTGCCGGGGCAAGCCACTCACCGAGCAAGAACAAGGTGACCACCAGCGCGGCGGCCAGTTGCAGCAGCAAACCCAGCGCCGCGCGCGGGCTCAGTCCCGAAATTCGCAGAATGGTGAACTCGCTGCTCGCAGCCAAAGAGGCCAGCGCGAACACGCCACCCACCAGCGTGGCGATGGGCAAGACTTCATAGGCGCGGCTGGGCATGCTCAGCGCGACATGCAGCAGGGTGCCGCTCAGGCTGAAACCCGGTTTGCCCAAATTGCTCAGGTCGTTGAGCATGTCGATGAAAAACAGCAGCGCAAGAAAAGCCAGGGTCACCAGACCCACGGCGCTGAGCACATGCAGCAGCAGAAAGCGGCGTACCGTGCGCATCAGGCGTGTGCTCCGGATCGTGCGCGGACTGGCCACAGACGGTGCAGCCAGCCGTTGCCCCGCATCAGCAGCAGCAACAGCAACAATACCGCGCCGCCATGCACCAGCAGGAAGCCGCTGGTAAATCCCACCCGGCCTTCGCTGATCCAGCCTTGCAGCACATTGAGCAGGTTGAAATAAATCAGGTAGACCAGAATGGCGCTGATCAGGCTGCCCGCGCGGCCGGTTCGCACCGAGCCCGAGGCCAGCGGCAGCGCCATCAAGGCCAGCAAGGCCGCAGACAACGGCACACCCAGCCGCCACGACAGTTCGCCCAGCCAGTTGGGAATGGCCGGGTTGAACAGATACTCGGTGGGTACGTTGCGGTTGGGCTGCGTGAGCCAGTTGACCGGCCCGGTTTTGTTATCCGCCACATTGCTCAAACCGATGGTTGCATCGAGCCGCATGTCCAGCGAATCGAAGGAAGTGATGGTGTAGTTGGCCTGACCCGGCGTATGCGCGTAGCGGTTGCCGTTGCTCAGCACCAGAAAGGGCTGACCATCGATGCGCTGCACCTGCGCCGAGCGCGCCGTGATCAGCACCGTCTGGCCCGAGGTGTCATCGCGGATGAAGATGTCGTGCGCCACCCCCCCGGCCTGCGCGCCCTTGTCGATGAAAAACACCCGCTTGCCCGAGGCCGATTCGCGGAACTGCCCCGGCGCCACGCGCGAAATGTCGGAGCGTTGCTCGAAGCGAATGCGCAACGCCGTGGACTGCTGGTTGGCCCAGGGCCAGGCAAACAGGGTGAGCGCGGCGATCAACAGCAGAATGGGCCACGAAAAGCGCAGCACGCTGATCATCAACCGCAGCCGCCCCACCCCGGTGGTGCGCCAGATGGTCATCTCGGAATCGAGCCACATGCGGGTGAAGGTGAGCAGCACCGCCAGAAACAGCGACAGGGTGATGACGATCTGCAAATAGCTCAGCGCGGTCAGGCCGATGAGCAAAAACACATCCTGCGGGCTGGCCTGACCATCGGACGCCTGACCCAGAATGCGAATGAGCATCAGGGTGATGACCACGGTGAACAGCACGGTGAATGCGCCGCCGAAATTGCGGCTCATTTCACGGCGCAGGGTCAAATCGAGGAGCATGAGGAAAACTGGCGGCAGGGACGATGAGGGGGGCGTAAAGCGAAGCGCGATGGAATAATGCAGCCACACTCACTCAGGAACCCTGAACATGAAATTCAGTATATCCGCCGTCAAAAAGCCGCTTCAGACCAAAACCGATGCCCTGGTGGTCTTTGTGCCCGAGGGGCGCGGCGCCAGCGGTCTGAACGATGCGGACGCACTCGACAACCTGATCGCCCAACTGGCCGTGGATGGCGATTTCAAGGCCAAGCCAGGCACCGTTCTATCACTGCACCGGCCCACCGCGGTCGCGGCGCGGCGTCTGCTGCTCGTGGGGCTGGCGGCCAAGCCGGAATTGCGCGACTGGAAAAAGGCGCTGCAGGCCGCCGCCCAGATGCTCAAGACCTTGCCGGTCAAGCAGGCGCATCTGCTGTCGGTCAATGGCCTGGATACCCTGGCTGAACTCACGCCCACGGTGTTCTCCGAGGTGTTCTACCGCTTCGATACGACGTGTAACGTCGAAGACGCCGATACCCCTGCGCTCGAAGCCGTTCAGCTCTGCGCCGTGGGGGGCGATGCCGTGCCGACTTCGGCGAAAGCCGCCCTGCAGCAGGCCGAGTCGGTCGCCATCGGCGTGCGCCTCACGCGCGAACTCGCCAATCTGCCGGCTAATTACTGCACGCCCACCTATCTCGCTGAAATGGCGAAAAAGATGGCCAAATTCCACGGACTGGATTGCAAGGTGCTCGGGCGTCCGGAAATGGAAAAGCTCGGCATGGGTTCGTTTCTGGCCGTGGCGCAGGGCTCGGTGCAGCCGCCCAAGTTCATCGTGCTGGAATATCGCGGCGCGGGCAAGAAAGACGCGCCGCATGTGCTCGTCGGTAAAGGCGTGACCTTCGATACCGGCGGCATTTCGCTCAAGCCCGGCGCCGAGATGGACGAAATGAAGTTCGACATGTCCGGAGCCGCGTCGGTGCTGGGCGCGTTCGAGGCCATTGCCCGCATCAAACCCAAGATCAACGTGGTCGGCCTGATCGCGGCCACCGAGAACATGCCCGACGGCGGTGCCATCAAACCCGGTGATGTGGTGACCAGCATGTCGGGTCAGACCATCGAAATTCTCAACACCGACGCCGAAGGCCGCCTCATCCTCTGCGACGCGCTGACCTACGCGGCACGCTACAAACCGCAGTCGGTGGTGGACATCGCCACGCTCACCGGGGCCTGCGTGATTGCGCTGGGCAAGGTCAACAGCGGCCTGTTCACCGCAGACGACGCTCTGGCCGACGCGCTGCTCGAAGCCGGTCGCGCCACGCTCGATCCCTGCTGGCGCATGCCGCTTGAGACCGACTACGCCGATGCGCTCAAGAGCAATTTCGCCGATGTGGCCAATATCGGCGGGCGCCCTGCTGGCGCCATCACCGCAGCCTGCTTCCTGTGGCGTTTCGCCAAAGACTACCGCTGGGCGCACCTCGACATCGCGGGCACGGCCTGGAACAGCGGCGCCAACAAGGGGGCCACCGGCCGCCCGGTGCCGCTGCTGGTCAGCTACCTGCTGTCGCAGGCGCAGTAAGCGTTGTCCGGCAACCCGCCGTTGCGCGCCATCATGCCCTGCTCAGTCGAGTTTCGTGTGAACCTGCCTGACCCGCTGCGTTACGCCTGTGGGCTGCTGCGCACGGCGACACAGCGCGGCGCTCGCGTGCTGGTAGCCGCGCCCGAGCCCTTGCTCACGGAACTCGATCCGTTGTTGTGGACTTTTCAGCCCGGCAGTTTTGTGCCGCATGTCTGGCAGGACGACCCGCTCGCTGACAAAACGCCGGTCATCCTGGCTCCTCAGCCCGATCTGCCCCGGGCCGGGCGGGTGACTGCCCTGGTGAATCTCGGCCCCGATCTGGTGACCGGCTGGGAATCTCTGGAGCGAGTGATCGAACTCGTCAGTGAAAACGGGCCCGACAAGCCCGCCGCCCGCGAACGCCTGCGCGCTTATCGGGCCGCCGGGTTCGATCCCACCATCATCCCGTCCCGATCATGAAATCTTTACCGCCCAACCCTGTCGTCTTGCCCGTGCTCACCGAGCGATTGGAGCCTGAGGATGCCGTGATCGAGGAAGACATCGTCGAACCCCCGTTTGCAGTCCAGCCCTCGGCCTATGCGCAGGCGGTCTATCGCGGCCCCGAGCTTGCACAGTCTGCAGACGTTCCGTTGCTGGAGGTGCCCGCCATCGACCTCGACGAACTCTGGCTGCGCATCGCACCCGGGCTTCAGCAGCAGTTGCTGGAGCTGGTTTACGCCGAGCTGGATGCGCTGGCCCCCCAACTGGCCGCCAGACTGTTCGACACCCTCAAGCCAACCCTGCGCGCCTCGCTCGCCGAGGCGTTGCAGCAAGCTTGAAACCGCTTGAACTGAAATAGTTTTGCCAGGCAGTCAACCCAAAAGCCAGCAGGCACATTGCTTGCTAGTGTTGGTAAAGGCGATCTGTTCAAAATTCTGTAACTCGGTTAATGTATCGCCCTGTCAGATTCAAGCTGACTTCACAACACAACACACGTCTTTCCTATTGGAGGCTCATTCATGAAACTGAAACACGTCGCTCCGCTGCTGGCCCTGTCCATGGCCATTGGCACCGCCTACGCTGCGGACACCATCACCGTCACCATCGGTAGCGCATCTCCCCTGTCTGGCCCGCAAGCCAGCTTCGGCCAGGACAACGCCAACGGCGTGAAAATGGCCATCAAAGATCTGAACGCGCAGAACATCGTCATCGGCGGCAAAAAGGTCGAGTGGAAGGTCGATGCCCAGGACGACCAAGCCGACCCGAAACAAGCCACCACCGTGGCGCAAAAATTCGTTGATGAAAAGGTCAATGGCGTCGTCGGCCACCTGAACTCCGGCTGCACCTTCCCCGCTTCGCGCATTTACAACAACGCCGGCATCCCCAACATCACTCCTTCTTCCACCGATCCCAAGATTTCGCAACAAGGTTTCAAGACCTTCTTCCGCATCATCGCCAACGACAGCGCGCTGGGCGCAGGTCTGGCCAACTATGCCAAGAACACGCTGAAAGCCAAGACCGTCGCCGTGATCGATGATCGTACCGCCTACGGTCAGGGCGTGGCCGACGTGTTCGCCAAGACGGCCCAGAAAGACGGCATGAAACTGGTGGATCGCGAGTACACCAACGACAAAGCCACCGACTTCTCCGCCATTCTGACCAAGATCAAGGCTTCGCAGCCGGACATCATTTTCTACGGCGGCATGTATCCCCAGGCCGGCCCGCTGGTTCGCCAGATGCGCCAACTGGGCATCAAGGCCACGCTGATGGGCGGCGATGGCATCTGCGCACCGGAACTGGGCAAGCTCGCGGGTGAAGCCGTTGCTGGCGTCACCTGCGCCGAAGGCGGCTCCCCGCTGAGCCAGATGCCGGGCGGCGAAGCCTGGAAAAGGCGCTATGACGCCGAGTTCGGCGCCAGCGCGTTCCAGCTTTATTCGCCTTACTCGTATGACGGCACCATGGTGCTGGCGCATGCGATGATGAAAGCCAAGTCAGTCGATCCGAAGAAGTACCTGCCCTTCATCCAGAACATCGACTACAACGGCGTGACCAAGAAAGATATTCACTTCACCAAGACTGGTGAGTTGGTGGACGCCACCATCACCATCTCGACGTTCGACAAGGACGGCAAGAAGAGTGTGGTAGCCGTGCAGTAAACCCGGTGCGATTAGACCGTCTGTTGCGGCAGCGGTCCATCAAAACCAAGCGCCCTTCGGGGCGCTTTTTTATGGGCGCCGATTCAGTCTGTGGGAGCGGCGCGCATAAAAAAGCCGAGAGACCTCGCGGCATCTCGGCTTTTCAGCGTCGCAGACCTATCGATCTACGTCCTTCAAGGCAACACTAGATATTGCGGGTGTCGCCTATGAATGCGTATGAATTACTTCTTCAGCGACAGCACCCACTCGGCCAGTTGCTTGGCTTGGGCGGGGGTGACTTGCGGGTTGGCGGGCATGGGCACCGGGCCCCACACGCCAGACACGCCGTGCAGGATGGCCTTGCTCAGGGTGTCAACCGCACCCGGTTTGCCAGCGTACTTGGCGGCGACTTCCTGGTAGGACGGGCCAACCAGTTTTTTGTCCACTGCGTGGCAAGCCAGGCAGTTCTTCGATTTGGCCAGAGCCAGCATGTCTTCAGCGGCGAAAGCCGATGACATGGTCATGGTGGCGGCAGCGGCCAGGGCAGCAGCGAAAACAGCTTTTTTCATTCCAGTCCTCCAGTAGGGTTAAACAAAACAGGTACAGCCAAGTAACGCATCTTAATCAATTCGGTTGACGCGCAGCACAAGAAGTCAGCGAGAATTGCTCAGGTGTCATTTCAGATTGATTTCACGCAACACGCGCAGTGCAAATCGGTGTTTTCTTTTGTATCTTGTCGCTATTTCCTCTCATGGGTGCACTGTCATGGCGTTTGTCATTCTGGGTCTGATCTTTATCGTCCTCAAACTCCTGAGCATCGGGCCCGTGGCGTCCTGGTCTTGGTGGTGGGTGCTCCTGCCCTTGGCTCTGGCGTTCATCTGGTGGGAGATCATCGACCCCATGTTCGGCATCTCGAAAAAGCGGGCCATGGGCGACATGGCCGATCGGCAGCAGGCAAGACGGCAAAAGTATCGTGAAAGCCTGGGGCTGGGCGGTGGAGAGCGCCGAAAAAAATAATCCGCGCAAGCCTTTGTCGGGCTGCGATACACTGGCTCTAGTCAGGAGAGCGCTGAGGTGTCATGCGGCCGCCGAAGGCGTAAGCCCTTACCGGGTGTACCGCTCAGGCAAAAGGACTGACCACACCGCAAGGTGTTCCTCACTGGAGAGTGGCGCTGAAATTGAGCGCTCACCGAAGGGGCAAGTCTGGCAACTCGGGTTCGCCGGATCAATCTCTCAGGTACCCAGGACAGCGAGGGGTTGAGTGCTGTGTCTTGCGCCGCGATGGCAAGAGATGCGGCGGCATTGGCGCCTTCAGGCGTCTCACCCCCCGCGAGAACCGACGTGTCCCACTCCGCAGATTCCGAACTGATTTTGACTCCCCTGCACGCCCTGCACCTTGAACTCGGTGCGCGCATGGTGCCATTTGCCGGTTATGCCATGCCGGTGCAATATCCGAAGGGCATTCTGGCCGAGCACCTGCATACCCGGCAAAGCGCGGGGCTGTTCGATATTTCGCATATGGGGCAAGTGGCGCTGCGCGGCGATGACGCCGCTGCGGCGCTCGAAACCTTGGTGCCTATGGACATCCAGGGGCTGCCCGAGGGCAAGCAGCGCTACGCCTTGTTCACCAATGAGCAGGGCGGCGTGCTCGACGACCTGATGGTGATTCCGCGTCAGCGTGCCGATGGAGCCGGGCAGGAGCTATTCCTCATCGTCAACGCCGCCTGCAAGGTGCAGGATGTGGCCTTGCTGCAGACGCTTTCTGATCGCTGCGAGGTTGTGCCCATGCCCGAGCAGGCCTTGCTGGCGCTGCAGGGGCCGCAAGCCGTGCAGACCTTCGCCCGTCTGGTGCCCGAGGCGGCCGACCTGGTGTTCATGACAGGTCGCTGGATGGATGTGCCGGTCGAGGGCGGGGCGATTCGCATTTTCGCCACACGCAGTGGCTACACCGGAGAAGACGGGCTGGAAATCTCGGTGTCCGCTGCCGATGCGCAGCGGCTTGCGCGTTTGCTGCTCTCTCTGCCCGAGGTTGAGCCCATCGGTTTGGGGGCACGCGACACCTTGCGGCTCGAAGCCGGGCTCTGTCTTTACGGCCACGATATCGACACCTCGACCACGCCGGTCGAGGCGGGGCTGACCTGGGCGATTCAGAAGGTGCGGCGCCACGGTGGCGCGCGCGCCGGAGGATTTCCGGGCGCCGAAGTCATCCTGGCCCAAATCGATCAGCCGAATCTCGCGCCCCGGCGCCGCATCGGCCTTATCGGTCTGGATCGCACCCCGGTGCGAGAGGGCACGGAGCTGCTGGCCGCCGATGGCCGCTTGGCGGGCCGGGTGAGCAGCGGCAGCTTTGCGCCGAGCGCGGGCGGCCCCGTGGCGATGGCCTATGTCGCCGCCGAGTTTGCCGTTCCTGCGGGCACGCTGTACGCCCAGGTGCGCGGCCGTGCCGTGCCCATGCAGTTGCAACCCATGCCGTTTGTGCCGCACCGCTATTGGCGTGGTTGATGGCGCGATTGCAGCCTTGATGCCTTGCCGCGTCTAATTTGATTCCCTTTTTGATATCCGGAGTTTTCCATGAGCCTGAAATTCACCCCCGACCATGAATGGATTCGCGTCGATGCCAATGGCGTCGCCACCGTGGGCATCACCCCGCATGCGCAAGATGCGCTGGGCGACGTGGTGTTCGTCGATCTGCCCGAAGTGGGCAAGACCTACGCCGCGCACGACACCGTGGGCGTGGTCGAGTCGGTGAAGGCGGCGGCCGATGTGTTCAGCCCGGTTTCGGGCGAAGTGACCGAGGTCAACGAAACGCTGCGCGCCGATCCGTCGCTCGCCAACTCCGACCCGCAAGACAGCGGCTGGTTTTTCCGCATCAAGCTGTCTGATCCGAGCCAACTCGACGGCCTCATGGACGAAGCCGCCTACGCTGAACTGCTCAAGAACGCCTGAACACACCTGCCTTTTCGGAGATACGCATGTTGATGTCCACCCAACCCGCGCTGCGCGATCTTGAAGATGCGCAGGCCTTCCAGCGCCGTCACATCGGCCCCGATGCGGCAGAGCAGCAGCACATGCTGTCGGCGCTGGGCGCTGAAGATCTGTCGGGTTTGATGAGCGTGGTGATCCCTGCAGCCATCCGTCGCAAGCAGGCGTTCGATTTGCCGGCGGCCATCGACGAGGCTCAGGCGCTGAGCGAGTTGCGGGGCATCGCCAGCGGCAACCGGGTGATGCGCAGCTATATCGGCCAGGGCTACTACAACGCCCTGATGCCCGGCGTCATTCAGCGCAATGTGCTGGAGAACCCGGCCTGGTACACCGCGTACACGCCGTATCAGCCGGAGATCAGCCAGGGGCGGCTGGAGGCGCTGCTCAACTTCCAGACCCTGGTGGCCGATCTCACCGGCATGGATGTTTCCAACGCCTCCATGCTCGACGAGGCCACCGCCGCCGCCGAGGCCATGACCCTGGCGCTGCGTTCGAGCAAGTCGCCCTCCAAATCGCAGCGCTTTTTCGTCGCTGACGATGTGCTGCCGCAAACCCTCGAAGTGCTGCACACCCGCGCCGCGCCGCTGGACATCGAGGTCGTTACCGGCGCGGTGGACGAGGCGCTGGAAGGTGAGTATTTCGGCGTGCTGCTGCAATACCCGGGCGTGGACGGCACCGTGCGCGACGACCGCGAACGCATCGCCGCGCTCAAGGCCAAAGGCGTGCTGGTCGTGGTGGCGGCCGATCTCCTGGCGCTCACCCTGCTGATGTCGCCGGGCGAACTCGGGGCCGACATCGCCTGCGGCACCACCCAGCGTTTCGGTCTGCCGCTGGGGCTGGGCGGCCCGCATGCCGGTTATCTGGCGGTGCGCGACGCGCTCAAGCGCTCGATGCCCGGCCGCCTCGTCGGCGTGAGCCAGGACGCGCACGGACAACCGGCTTATCGCCTGGCGCTGCAAACCCGGGAGCAGCACATCCGCCGCGAAAAAGCCACGAGCAATATCTGCACCGCGCAGGTGCTGCCCGCCGTGCTGGCCAGCATGTACGCGGTGTATCACGGCCCCGAGGGCCTCAAGCGCATCGCCCAGCGGGTGCATGCCTACACCGTATTGCTGGCGCAGGGGCTGGAGCAGGTCGGCCTGCCGGTGCTCAACGCCCAGTTCTTCGACACCCTGACGGTGCACACCGGCACGCGCACTGAAGAGGTGCATGCTGCTGCGCTGAAGCGGGGCATCAACTTCCGCCGCATCGGCGCGCAGCATGTCGCGGTGTCGCTGGACGAAACCGTGACCCGCGGCGATCTGGCCGACATCCTGGCCTGCTTCGGCGTGACGCAGAATGAGGCGCTGTTTGCCGCCGCCGAAAAGGGTGTGGCGCCGCGCTGGCCGCAGCAACTGGCCCGAGTCAGCGCATTCCTCACCCATCCGGTGTTCCATCGCTATCGCAGCGAGACTGAAATGCTGCGCTACCTGCGCCGTCTGGCCGACAAGGACATCGCGCTCGACCGCGCCATGATTCCGCTGGGCTCGTGCACCATGAAGCTCAACGCCACCAGCGAGATGACGCCTATCACCTGGCCTGAGTTCGCCGCCATTCACCCCTTTGCGCCCGCAGACCAAACCCGCGGCTACACCCAACTGGCGCAGCAGCTCGAACAATGGCTTTGTGCGGCCACGGGCTACGACGCCATGTGCCTGCAGCCCAACGCCGGGTCGCAGGGCGAGTACTCAGGGCTGCTGGTCATTCGCGCCTATCACGCCAGCCGGGGTGAAGGGCATCGCGATGTCTGCCTGATTCCCTCTTCGGCCCACGGCACCAACCCGGCGTCTGCGCAGATGGCGGGCATGCGGGTGGTCGTCACCGCCTGCGACGCGCAGGGCAACGTCGACCTGGCCGATCTGCGCGCCAAGGCCGAGCAGCATGCCGACCAGCTCGCCGCGTGCATGATCACCTACCCGAGTACGCACGGCGTGTTCGAGACCGAAGTGCGCGCCATTTGCGACATCATCCACCAGTATGGCGGGCAGGTGTATGTGGACGGCGCCAATATGAACGCGCTGGTCGGCCTGGCCAGTCCGCCCGAGTTCGGTGCGGATGTGTCGCACCTGAATCTGCATAAGACTTTCTGCATTCCGCACGGCGGCGGCGGCCCCGGCGTGGGGCCGATCGGCGTGCGCGCCCACCTCGCCCCGTTCCTGCCAGTGCATCGTTCCACCGGTCTGGAGCGTGAAGGCGCGGTCGGTGCGGTCAGCGCCGCCCCCCTGGGCAATGCCAGCGTGCTGCCGATTTCGTGGATGTATATGCGCATGATGGGCGCGGACGGCCTGACGCAGGCCAGCCGCGTGGCCATTCTGTCGGCCAACTACATCGCCGAAAAGCTCAAGGACCACTATCCGGTGCTCTACACCGGCGACAACGGCCGCGTGGCGCACGAATGCATTCTCGACCTGCGTCCGCTGAAGGATGCCACGGGCATCAGCAACGAAGATGTCGCCAAGCGCCTGATGGACCACGGTTTTCACGCACCGACCATGAGCTTCCCGGTGCCGGGCACGCTGATGATCGAGCCGACCGAAAGCGAGTCGCTGGCCGAGCTCGACCGCTTCATCGACGCCATGATCGCCATCCGCGCCGAGATTGCCCGGGTGGAAAAAGGGGAATGGCCTCCTGAGGACAATCCTCTGAAGGCCGCCCCGCACACCGCAGCAAGCGTGCTCGGCGCGGATTGGCCGCATGCCCACAGCCGCGAGGAGGCCGCCTTTCCGATTCCCGCCTTGAGGGCCAACAAATACTGGCCGCCGGTGGGCCGGGTGGACAACGCTTGGGGCGACCGCAACCTGCAGTGCGCCTGCCTGCCCATCAGCGACTACACCTAAAAAGACGCACCATGCACCCCCCTGAACTCCGCCAGCATTTCGCCAGCGACAATTACGCCGGCATCTGTCCCGAAGCCCTGCACTGGCTGCTGCAGGCCAATGCCTCGGGCCATCAGCCGGCGTATGGCGACGATGGCTGGACGCACCGCGTCTCCGACCGGCTGCGCGATCTGTTCCAGACCGATTGCGACGTGTACTTCGTGTTCAACGGCACCGCGGCCAACTCGCTGGCGCTGGCCGCCATGTGCCAGAGCTATCACGCAGTGATCTGCACCCCGGTGGCGCATATCGAAACCGATGAGTGCGGCTGCCCGGAGTTTTTCTCCGGCGGCTCCAAGCTGCTGATCACCGAGGCTGAAAGCGCGCAGGCGCGGCGCGGCAAGCTCACGCCCGAGGCCATCGACTTCCTGGCCACCAAGCGCAGCGACATTCATTCGCCCAAGCCCAAGGTCGTCTCCATTACCCAGGCCACCGAGTTGGGCACGGTGTATAGCGTCGAAGAGGTGTGCGCCATTGCCGCCATGGCCAAGCGCCACCATCTCAAGCTGCACATGGACGGGGCCCGGTTCGCCAACGCCGTGGCCACGCTGGGCTGTCATCCGAGCGACATCACCTGGCGCGCCGGGGTGGACGTGCTGTGCTTCGGCGGCACCAAGAACGGTCTGCCCGTGGGCGAAGCGGTGGTGTTCTTCGACCGCGAGCTGTCTGCCGATTTCGCCTGGCGCGTGAAGCAAGCCGGGCAGCTCGCCTCGAAGATGCGCTTCATTTCCGCGCCCTGGCTGGGCATGCTGGAAAACGACAACTGGCTGCGTCACGCCCGCCATGCCAACGCCATGGCGCAACGCCTGTACGCAGCCATCCATGAGGTGCCCGGCGTACGGGTGATGCATCCGCCCGAGGCCAACGCGGTGTTCGCCCATCTGCCGCGGGCCGTCATCGATATCCTGCACGGCCAGGGCTGGCGCTTCTATGAATTCATCGCCGACGGCGGCTGCCGCCTGATGTGCGCCTGGGACACCACGCCGGAATCGGTCGATGCTTTTGCCGCCGATCTCACCGCGGCCTGCACGGCGCAGGCTTGATCTGAAGGAGGCGCCGTGGCCGTCTCCGTGTTCGATCTGTTCAAGGTGGGCATCGGCCCCAGCAGCTCGCACACCGTGGGGCCGATGCGGGCTGCGCGACTGTTCGCCCTGCATCTGCAAAGCAGCCAACTCCTGTCCCGCGTCGCCCGATTGGAATGCGCGCTGTATGGCTCGCTGGGCGCCACGGGCAAGGGGCATGGCAGCGACAAGGCGGTCATCCTCGGTCTGATGGGCGAGCAGCCCGATACCGTGGATGTGGACACCATTGCCGCGCGCATCGCGGCGCTGCAGACCACGCACCGGCTCGATCTGCTCGGCACACAAACGCTGGACTTCGACCCTGCGCGCGACATTGTGTTTTTCGCGCTCAAGCAGTTGCCGCTGCATGCCAACGGCCTGCGGTTTTCTGCCCATGACGCTGCTGGAGCGCTGATTGAACAGCGCGTTTACTACTCCGTGGGCGGCGGCTTCGTGGTGAGCGAAGACGTCGCGGCCGATGGCGAAAAGCAAAAACGCATCGCGCCCGACACCACCGTGTTGCCCCTGCCGTTTCACAGCGGCGCAGAGCTGCTGGAACTCACTCGTGCGCACCAACTCAGCATCGCGGGCGTCATGCGCAGCAACGAGCAGCATTGGCGCAGCGATGCCGAAATCAACCGCGGCCTGCAGCACATCTGGCAGGTCATGCAAGCCTGCGTCGCGCATGGCTGCGCCACCGAAGGCGAGTTGCCCGGCTGGCTGCATGTGCAGCGCCGTGCGCCCAAGCTCTATCGCACCCTGAGCGGCGCGCACGGAGTTGCGCTGACTGATGCCTCGGCTCTGCCGATGCCGCCAACGCCGCTGAGCGATCCGCTGCAAGTCATCGACTGGGTCAACCTCTTCGCCCTGGCCGTCAATGAAGAGAACGCCGCAGGCGGTCGCGTGGTTACCGCGCCGACCAACGGCGCTGCGGGCATCATCCCCGCCATGCTGCACTACTACACCCGCTTCGTCCCGGACGCGAGCGAGGCGGGCGTGGCCGACTTCCTGCTCACCGCGGGCGCCATCGGCCTGCTCTACAAAGAAAACGCCTCGATCAGCGGCGCCGAGGTCGGCTGCCAGGGTGAGGTGGGCGTGGCCTGCTCCATGGCCGCCGGTGCGCTCTGCGCTGTCATCGGCGGCACGCCCGAACAGGTGGAAAATGCCGCGGAAATCGGCATGGAACACCATCTCGGCCTGACTTGCGACCCCGTTGGCGGGCTGGTGCAAGTGCCCTGCATCGAGCGCAACGCCATCGCTTCGGTGCAGGCGCTCAATGCTGCGCGTATGGCCCTGCACGGCGACGGCCGCCACATCGTTTCGCTCGATCAGGTCATCAAGACCATGCGCGACACCGGTGCCGACATGCAGACCAAATACAAAGAAACCGCCCGCGGCGGTCTGGCGGTGAATATCGTCGAATGTTGAGCGCGGCTGCCGCGTGCGCGGCTGCAGGCAGCCGTCGGCAACGGCCGCCTTGGTTATGCTTTGAGAATTTTGCTGACCTGCATCGGACGTTTCCTCATGATCTTCCTCACCGGAGCCGCCGGTTTCATCGGCGCCAATTTTGTGCACCACTGGCTGGGCCAGAAAGACGAGCCCGTGCTGGTGCTCGACGCGCTCACTTATGCGGGCAACCTGGAGAGCCTGGCCCCAGTGGCCTCCGACCCGCGCTACCACTTCGCGCAGCTCGATATTTGCGACCGCCCGGCGGTGACCGCGCTGCTGACCACGCACCGCCCCCGCGCCCTCCTGCACTTCGCCGCCGAGAGCCATGTCGACCGCTCCATCCACGGCCCCGGCGACTTCATCCGCACCAATGTGCAAGGCACCTTCGAGCTGCTCGAAGCCATCCGCGCCTACTGGGCCGGGTTGCCCGCGCCGGAGAAAGCCGCCTTCCGCTTCCTGCACGTCTCCACCGATGAGGTGTACGGCAGCCTCTCGCCCACCGATCCCGCCTTCACCGAGACCACCCCCTACGCGCCCAACAGCCCCTACAGCGCGAGCAAGGCAGCAAGCGATCATCTGGTGCGTGCCTGGCATCACACCTACGGCCTGCCGGTACTCACCACCAACTGCTCCAACAACTACGGCCCGTATCAATTTCCGGAAAAGCTCATTCCCCTCATGATCCACAACGCCCTGGCCGGCAAACCCCTGCCGGTGTATGGCGACGGCCAGAACGTGCGCGACTGGCTGTATGTGCAAGACCACTGCCGCGCCATCGCCCGCGTGCTCGAAGCCGGTCGCCTAGGTGAGACCTACAACGTCGGCGGCTGCAACGAGGTGAAGAATCTCGATGTGGTGCACACCCTGTGCGACCTGCTCGATCAACTCCGCCCCAAGATGGATGGCAGCAGCTACCGGGCGCAGATCACTTTTGTGGCCGACCGTCCCGGCCATGATCGGCGCTACGCCATCGACGCCCGCAAGATCGAGCGCGAACTGGGCTGGACTCCGCAGGAGACCTTCGCCACCGGCCTGCGCAAAACCGTGCAGTGGTATCTCGACAACCCGGATTGGGTGGAACACGTCACCAGCGGCGCCTACCGCCAGTGGGTCGGCAAACAGTACGGAGCCGCCGCTTGAACCCGCCGCGCATCCTGCTGCTGGGCGCCGACGGCCAGGTCGGCTGGGAGCTGCGCCGCGCCTTGCTGCCGCTGGGCGACGTGCGGCCGCTGAATCGCACCCAAGCCGACCTTGGCGACCTCGATGCCCTACGCACCGTGCTGCAACGCGAGCAGCCTGAGCTTATCGTCAACGCCGCCGCCTACACCGCCGTCGACAAAGCCGAGACCGACCCTGAACTGGCCCAGCGCATCAACGCCGCAGCGCCTGGCGTGCTCGCCGCCTGGGCCGCGGAACACCACGCCATGCTGGTTCACTACTCCACCGACTACGTGTTCGACGGCGCCAAACCTGCGCCCGGCAGCTACACCGAGGCCGACACCCCCAACCCGCAAAGCGCCTACGGCCGCAGCAAGCTCGCGGGCGAACAGGCCATCACCGCCAGCGGTTGCCGCCATCTCATTCTGCGCACTTCCTGGGTGTACGCCGCGCGCGGGGGCAACTTCGCCAAGACCATGCTCAAACTCGCCACGGAGCGCGACAGCCTGCGGGTGATCGCCGACCAGTTCGGCGCCCCCACCAGCGCCGAGCTCCTGGCCGACGTCACCGCGCTGATGTTGCACCGCCTGCGCACCGACTCCGCTCTGGCACAGCAGGCCAGCGGCCTCTACCACCTCACCGCGCAGGGCAGCACCAGTTGGCACGGCTACGCGCAATTCGTCATCGCCCGCGCTGCCGCCCGCGGCCTGCCGCTGCGCTGCGCGCCCGAACAAGTGCAGGCCATCACCACGGCGGATTACCCGCTGCCCGCCCCGCGCCCGGCCAACTCCCGGCTGGACTGCAGCAAACTCCAAACCACCTTCGACCTGTTTCTGCCGCCCTGGCAGACTCAGGTGCAACGCCTGATCGACGAACTTCCGCTGTGACTTCCGCTATGACCCAAGCCCGCAAAGGCCTCATCCTCGCCGGCGGCTCCGGCACCCGGCTCTACCCCGTCACCCAGGCGGTGAGCAAGCAACTGCTGCCGGTGTACGACAAGCCGATGATCTACTACCCGCTGTCCGCGCTCATGCTCGCAGGCATCCGCGAGGTGCTCATCATCTCCACCCCGCAAGACACCCCGCGTTTTGCCCAGTTGCTCGGCGACGGCAGCCAGTGGGGCTTGAGCTTGCGGTACGCGGTGCAGCCCAGCCCCGACGGCCTGGCGCAGGCTTTTATCATCGGCCGCGACTTCATCGGCCATGCCCCAAGCGCGCTGGTACTCGGCGACAACCTGTTCTGGGGCCACGATCTGCAAGCCTCGCTCAAAGAGGCTCACGCCCAGACCCAAGGCGCGACGGTCTACGCCTATCACGTGCACGACCCCGAACGCTACGGCGTGGTCGAGTTCGACGCCACCGGCCGCGCCATCAGCATCGAAGAAAAGCCTGCCCAACCGAAGAGCAGCTACGCCGTCACCGGCCTGTACTTCTACGACCCGCAGGTGTGCGACATCGCCGCCCACCTCAAGCCCTCGCCGCGCGGCGAGCTGGAGATCACCGACGTCAACCGCGTCTATCTGCAGCAGGGCCAGTTGCAAGTGCAGACCCTCGGCCGCGGCTACGCCTGGCTGGACACCGGCACCCACGACAGCCTGCTCGAAGCCGGGCAGTTCATCGCCACGATTGAAAAGCGCCAGGGCCTGAAGGTCGCTTGCCCGGAGGAAATCGCCTTCCGCCAACGCTGGATTACTGCCTCCCAGCTCGAACAACTCGCCGCCCCGATGAAAAAGAACGGCTACGGCCAGTATCTGCTTCGCCTGCTGGCCGAGGAGAAGGTATGAAGGTCATTCCCACCGCCCTACCCGAAGTGCTCATTCTGGAGCCCAAAGTCTTTGGGGACGACCGCGGCTTTTTCTTCGAGAGCTACAACCGCAAGACCTTCGCGTTGGACACCGGGCTGGATGTGGAGTTCGTGCAGGACAACCATTCCAAATCCGCCCAGGGCGTGCTGCGCGGTCTGCACTACCAGCTCGTCAAGCCGCAGGGCAAGCTGGTGCGCGCGGTCACCGGCACGGTCTGGGATGTGGCGGTGGATCTGCGCCGCAGCTCGCCGCGGTTCAAGCAGTGGGTGGGCGTGGAACTGAGCGCGCAGAACCAGCGCCTGCTGTGGGTGCCGCCGGGCTTCGGTCACGGCTTCGTGGTGCTGAGCGAAACCGCCGACTTCCTCTACAAGACCACCGACTACTGGTACCCGGAACACGACCGCAATCTCGCCTGGAACGATCCGGAACTGGCCATCGCCTGGCCGCTGAAAGGTTTGCACCTGCCGGGCGGCCAGCCGAGTCTGGCGGCGAAGGATGCGGCGGCGCCCCGGCTGGCGCAGGCCGAGGTGTACGACTGAGGGCTGACTGACGGCCTCTCGGGCCCCTTGCGGCGTGCGCTTTGTTGAGCAGATTGACGGGTGCACTGAAATAATGCGCCCATGCCTTCCAAAAGCCACTCCTTTCTTGACCCAAGCACCGTTCTTCTGCTGACCCTGCCGCCTCTGTTCTGGGCCGGCAATGCCGTCGTGGGGCGGCTGATGGTGGGGCAGATTCCCCCCATGGCGCTGAGCTTTTACCGCTGGTTGTTCGCGCTGCTGCTGGCGCTGCTCATCGTCGGCCCCGATCTGTGGCGCAACCGGGCGGTGTTGCGCAGCAAGTGGAAGTCGCTTGCCGTCATGGGCATTCTGGGGGTGGGCAGCTACAACTCGCTGCAATACGTGGCGCTGGAGACCACCACGCCGCTCAACGTCTCGCTCATCACTTCCAGCGCGCCGGTGTTCATCCTGCTAATCGGCGGGGCGTTTTACAAGCAGACTGTGGGACGGGCGCAATGGATCGGCGCCATGCTGTCGATCGCCGGGGTGGCGCTGGTCGTGGCCAAGGGCGATCTGGCGCATCTGACGGCGCTGCACTACGCGCCGGGCGATCTCATCATGCTCGTGGCCGTGTTTCTGTGGGCGATCTACACCTGGGAGCTGCGGCAGCGGCCCCTGGGCCTGGCGCCGATGACTTCGCTGGCCGCGCAGATGATCTGGGGTGTGCTGTCCATCCTGCCTTTCATGCTGGCCGAACGCTGGATCGGAGGTCAGACGACTCATTGGGGCGGCCCGGTCTGGCTGGCGCTGGCCTATGTGGCGGTGTTGCCGTCGCTGCTGGCCTACTGGTGCTGGGGCAGCGCGGTGGGCAAGGTCGGGGCGCAGATTCCGTCTTACTTCGGCAATCTGGCGCCCTTGTTCGCCGCGCTGCTGAGCTGGTTGTTTCTGGGCGAAACCATCCACTGGTATCACCTGTGGGCGGCTTTGTTGATCTTCGCCGGGATTCACGTCGCCCTCAACGCGCGCCAGCAGCCGGTGCCGCTGGAGCAGGAATTGTGAAGTCTTTCACACAATCCGCGGCTCTTCACCGAAGTCCGGGAATGGGGCGTTGTGGTGGTTTGCCAGCGCAGGGTAAAGTGCAGCAAGCTTGAAATCCATCCCGATGATGTCCACTGCCCCGATTGAATGACTTCCGAGCCGAACGTCAACGGCGCCTCACCCGATACCCTGACTTTCGGGATGGAGCAGCAGTCCGAGCTGCCCTTGTCGGCCTCTGGTCAGGCGCCGCAACTGGCGCCGACGCCTATCGTGCAGCGCTGGATTCGCCGCACTTACTGGACGCTGTTCATCACCTTCGTCGTGCTCGCGCTGGTCTACGCCGTGACCTCCTGGCGGGGGCAACGGGAGATTCTCTACGGCTCGCTCGACACCAGTTCCAGTTTTCTGGTGAGCGCCACGCAGTCTTACTTCCAGGGTTTCTCGTCGGTGCTCGAAGCCACCGGCTCCGACCTTCAGGACAAGGCCGATTTGCTGCAACATCCCGAAGTGCTGCAGATTCTGCTCGAACGCAGGCAGGCGCTGCTGCCGGGTTCGCTGTCGATCAACATCGTATCGGCCGATGGGCGTTTTCTGGGCAGCTCGCTGCGCTCGGACAAACTCCCCGATCTGCAGCACTATCCCGATCTGTTGCATGCGCTGGCGCGCCTGCGCGCCCAGCCGCAAAAAAACAAGCTCATCATCGGTCGCCCCCTGATCGGGCCGCTGTTGGGTAAATGGGTGATCCCGCTGGTGCGCGAGATTCCCGCAGGGCAGACGCATCCGGCGTTCTACGTCATTGCCGCGGTCAGTACCCAGGCTTTTCTGCAACAAACCCTGGCGAACACGGCGCTGCCTTACAGCGGAATTGCCGCTGTGCTGGCGCGCAACGATGGCTATGTGCTCGCCCGCTGGCCAGCACCCAAAAAAGCGTCGTTCTTCTCCAAGCCGCAGACCGGGGTATTCGCCCAGTCTTTGACCGATCAGCCGGCGACCCCCAGTGCGCATTACAACGGCTGGGTCGCGGCGGACGGTTCGATGCGTATCGGCAGTTGGCAGCGGCTGCCGGGCTATCCCGACTTGGCGGTGGCGGTTTCGGTGCCAGGCAGTCTGCTGTGGACGCAATACCTGCACACCATCTGGCCGCCGATGGTCGGGCTGCTGCTGTTGCTGCTGTTGCTCACCGTGCTGTATCGCTACGCCACGGGCCAGATCGGCCGCGAACAGGCGCTGGCGCAGGTTCAGCAGCAGCGGCTGCGTACCCTGGCCATCACCGATCCGCTCACGGCGGTCGGCAACCGGACGCTATTGCGCGAGCGGCTCCAGGTGGCGCTTGAAACCGCCTGGAGACGTCAGGGCGAATTCGGCCTGCTCCTGCTCGATCTCGATGGCTTCAAACAAGTCAACGACGCCTATGGGCACTCGGCCGGCGATGCGTTGTTGCGCGAAACCGCGCAGCGTCTGCAGGCCATCCTGCGCGAAGGTGAAGTCATGGCCCGCATGGGCGGGGACGAATTCGCCGTGCTGCTGACGGAAGGGCTGGGCAGCGGCGAAATCGCGGCCGAAGCGGCGGCGCAGCGCATCCTCTCGGCGCTGCGCCAGCCCTTCGATCTGGGCGTGGGTCGGCAGGCGTCGATTTCGGTGAGTTTGGGCTGCGCACTTTATCCGCAGGACGGCGGCGATGCCGAGACCTTGCTGCGCCGCGCCGATCTGGCGCTCTATGCCGCCAAGGCTGCGGGGCGAGACCGCTACCTGCGTTTCAAGCCCGATTTCGAGCGCGAGGCTCAGCGCCAGAAAAATTTGCTCGAAAGCGTGGAGGCCGCTTTGCAGCAAGGGCGGCTGTCGCTCAATTACCAGCCCATCGTGGCCATCGGGGGAGACCCGGCGCGGCCCGCGGTGGTGGGCGTCGAAGCCTTGCTGCGTCTGCAGACCGAGCAGGGCGGGCAAATGGTGGCGGCCGACTTTGCCAGCGTGCTCGACCACGGACGGCTGGCGCGCGCCATCGGCCGCTTCGTGCTCGACCAGGCGCTGACCCAGGGCGTGCAGTGGCGCGCCGAGGGCTTGGAGCTGCATATCGCCGTCAATATCAGCGCCGAGCATCTTCTGGCGCCCGAGTTTCTGGACGATCTGCATCAGGCGCTGCACAACCATCCCGGTTTTCCCGCGAGCGGGCTGATGCTCGAGGTCACCGAGTCGGCGCCGCTGCGCAACCTGGAGCAGGCGCGGCAGATTTTGCAAAGCTGCCAGGATCTTGGCCTGAGCGTCGCGCTCGACGACTTCGGCACCGGCGCGGCCTCGCTCACTTACTTGCAGCAGCTTCCGGCGCAATCGATCAAGATCGATCAGTCCTTCGTGCGCGACATGGTCAACGACCCGAAAGACTTCGCCATCGTCTCCGCCGTGGTCACCGCGGCCAATCTGCTCGGGCTGGAAGTCATTGGCGAAGGCGCCGAAACGCTGGAGCATCTCTCGGTGCTGGCGGCGATGAACTGCACCCTGGCGCAGGGCTACGCCATTGCCCGCCCGCTGCCCGCCGACGCCGTGGCCACCTGGGTGCAGACCTGGGTGCGGCCCACGGCCAATCTGCGCGCCGCCGAGTTTCCGCACGAAGTCGAGGTGGCTCAGCTACGCCGGGTGGAACGGCTGCAGCAGGCGGTGCGCGGCGAGGTGCCGTTTCCCGACCATGTGCTCGACGTGGCGGCGGAAAACCAGTGCCACCTCGGCCTGTGGCTCAACGGTCAAGGGCGGCTGTATTACGGCCGCGACCCGCGCTACGCGCTGCTGCTGGAGCAGCATGCCGAAATCCATGAACTCGCGCGCCAGGCCAAGGCCGCGCTCGATCTGGGCGAGCTGAACGCCGCCCGCCGCTACGGGCAGGATGTGGCCGAGCTCAGCGCCATCGTGCTTGCGGGCATCCGCCAGCTCAGCGCCACGCCTCAGGATTGAGCTGCCGCCGCAGCAGCAGCCACTACCTCGCCCAGCTCGATGACCGCCAACGCGTAGAACGCCGACTGGTTGTAGCGGGTGATGGCGTAAAAATTGTCCGTGCCCAGCACATAGTCGGGCGCGGCGTCGGCATTGGGCAGTTGCACCACGGCCAGCTTGCCCGCATAGGCGCGGGCCTGCGGCAGCAGCGGCAGGCCCATTGCCACGAGCTGGTCGGCGGTGAAGGTTGGCGTAATGTCGGGCCCGAGCAAGGTGTCGAGACTGGCTTGCGGCAGATCGGGCGGCAGTTGCAGGGGGAAGTGCGCTGGCTGGCCGCGCACCCAGCGCTTGGCGGCCAGGTAGCTGGCCACCGAGCCTATGGCGTCTGCCGGGTCGGAGATCAGATCGATGCCGCCGCCGTGGTCGAAGTCCACCGCATATTTCAAGATGCTCTCGGGCATGAACTGCGGCATGCCGATGGCTCCCGCATACGAGCCGCGCACCTGCAGCGGGTTGCGTGCATCTTGTGCGCACCACTGGAAAAAATCGCCGAGCTGCACGCCGAAGTAAGCGCTGCGGTCGCGTGGCGCTTGCGTGGGGTAGCGCAGCGCCAGGGTGGAGAGCGCATCGACCACGCGGAAGTTGCCCATATTGCGGCCGTAGATCGTCTCCACCCCGAGGATGCCCGCGACGATGTGCGGCGGCACGCCGTAGCGCTCCTGCGCTCGCTGGAACCACACGCCGAATTCCTGCATGAAGTCACTGCCCGAGCCGATGCGCAGACTGTCGAGAAACCGGCTGCGGTACACCCGCCAGTTTTTCTTGCCCGGCGGCCCCGGCAGAATGAGTCGGGCCACCGTGGCGCTGTATTGCGCCCGGCCGATCAGCCGCGCCACCAGGGCTTCGGGCAGCTTGTTGCGCTCCACAATGCGCGCAATCAAGGCCTGTGCGGCGCCGACATTCCAGTCGCCCAGTTGGGCCGAAGACAGCGCTGCGGCTGGAGCCACGCTGCTCGCGCCGGGAAGCGGCGCGGACGCACCAGCGCTTTGAGCCAGGGCGGCAGGGGGCAGCAGCGCGCCCAAAGCCAGTCCGGCACCGGCGTGCAGGCAACGGCGGCGGCCCATATTGCCGGGAGGGAAGGGGACTTGCGGGAGTTTGAACATCGCAGCGGGCAGCGAGCAGAGCAATGCCGACATGTTCGCACGATGGAGCTTTGCGCCGGACGCAAACGCGCAGGGCGCGGCAGACGATTCAACATCTTGTCACATTTGGACTGTAACTTTTCGTTTTCAGCCGTAACGCTATTGTTGTCGGCTCTTCCCTGATGGAGTTCAAGATGTCCCAATCCCCAGCCAATCCTTCACGACGCCAGGCCCTGAAGCTGTTCGGTGGCGCGCCTTTGCTGCCGCTGGGCGTCGGCCTGGGCGGTTCCGCCCTGCTCGCCGCCTGCGGTGGCGGCTCGACGGCGGCCACTGCGGCCACCGCCACCCCCACGGCCGCAGCCTTCACCGCGATGGCCGCGCCCGGCATCGCCGACCCGGCGAGCATGGCGACCACCAACGTCGCTTCAGCGCTCAAAGTGGCCTACAGCGACGGCAGCAGCCAGACTTACCAACTTGGTTATCAACCGTTTTTCATCACTGGCCAGCAAGTGCCCAACGGCAACGGCGGCACACTGATCGCCGGTAGCTACTTCGACATCAACGGCAAGCCCATCATGGATAACTCCGTGCCGGCGTCGGCACGCCAGTTCTTCTCTGACGCCCCCGACGGCACTACGCTGCTCAGCGTGCCGGGCGCCAAGGTTGCCGGTGTGAAGGGCAATACCGTGTTCGCCGTGGTGCAGTTCGAATACACCAGCCTGGATCAGGCGGGTGTCTCGGCCTACGGCAAACTGCCTTCGCCCATCGCCGTGCTCACCCTCGACCAAGATCCGGCCACCGGCAAGCTCAGTCTGGTGAAGTATTACAACGTGCCCACCGCACCGGCCAATGGCCTGTGGATCACCTGCGGCGCCAGCTTGTCGCCCTGGGGCACCCATCTGTCCAGCGAAGAATACGAGCCCGACGCCGCCTCCATCGCCAAGAACACCCAGTTCCAGGCCTTCATCACCAATCTGTACGGCGACGCCGCCGCGGTGAGCGATCCGGTCAAGGCCAATCCTTATCTTTACGGCCATCTGCCCGAAGTTACCGTCAACGCCGACGGCACCGGCACGGTGAAAAAACATTACTGCATGGGCCGCATTTCGCATGAACTCATCCAGGTCATGCCCGACCAGCGCACCGCGCTGATGGGCGACGACGCCACCAACGGCGGCCTGTTCCTGTTCATCGCCGATAAAGCCGCCGACCTGTCGGCTGGCACGCTATACGTTGCTCAAGCAACGCAGACCAGCGCTCCGGGTGTGGGCACCGGCACCTTCACGCTGAAATGGGTGAACCTCGGCCATGCCACCAGCGCGGAAGTGCTGGCGCTGGCGCAGGCCGCGGCGCAAAACGGCGGCACGCCCAGCATCATGGACGTCAAAACCACCGACCCGGTCGATCCCACCTACACCCAGGTCTGGCTGGGCGGCAAGAAAAACTGGATCAAGCTCGTTCCGGGGCAGGAAAAGGCGGCAGCCTTCCTCGAAACCCACCGCTACGCCGGGCTCATGGGCGGCACCATGGCCTTCACCAAAATGGAAGGCACGACCGTCAACGCCAAAGACAAGATCGCCTACTCCGCCATGTCCTATATCCAGTCGTCGATGGTCGATGGCTCGATCCCCGGCTTCAAAGTCGCCGGGCCGAAGGCCGGTGCGGTGTACGCCCTCAACCTCAAGGCCGGGCAAGTGGACACCAGCGGCGCCGCGATGAACAGCGAGTGGGTGCCGGTGGACATGGCTGCGCCTGCCGCGCTGGTGGGCGAAGACCTGGCCACGCCCGATGCCTTGGGCAATCTCGCCAATCCGAACAAGATCGCCAACCCCGACAACATCAAGTTCTCGGAAAAGCTGCGCACCCTGTTCATCGGCGAAGACAGCGGCATGCATGTCAACAACTTTCTCTGGGCGTACAACGTCGATACCAAGCAACTCAGCCGCATCCTCTCCACCCCGGCGGGTGCCGAGAGCACTGGCTTGCAGGGCGTCGATAACGTGAACGGCTGGATGTATGTGATGAGCAACTTCCAGCACCCCGGCGACTGGGAGATCAAGACCGTCACCGCCAACGGCGTGACCAATACCACCGGCCTGCACGCCAAGGTGTACCAGACTCTGGAGCCGCTGATCGACAAGAACTACGAAAACGGCTATGGCGCTGCCGTGGGCTACATCACCGGCTTACCGCAGACCACCAAAGTCTGAGCATCCCGCAGACGTTTCATCTAGGCCCGCCGCGTGCGGGCCTTTTTCTGCGGGTTCATCCCGGTGTCAATCGGGCGCCAAATCGGCATACTCCCTGGACTGTGGCGCAGCGTGTTGCGCGATCAAAACCAAGGAGACCGGTGCGGCGCCCAAGCCGCGCCCGAAGGAGATGTCTGCTGAATTGCCGCTCGACTGGATACTGGAAAAAACGCCCAAGGGTCGTGAAGAACTCGTCACCCGTGCCCACCATCTCCTGCCTGGGCAGCGCAATCTGCTCATCATGGCCGATGGCCATCGGCCGGTGGCTGAGTTGCTCAAAGCGGGTGCCGACCCCGAGCGCTGCCTTCTAGCGCTGCGCGGCTTGCTCGTTGAGGGCTATCTGGTGCGCAACGCCGCCGCGTTTCCCTCAGTTGCGCCCGTCTCCTTGTTTGCCGCCGACGCGCCGCAGCAGACCCCCCACGGCCTGCTCATCGCCCTCGTCGAAGAACAGTTCGGCGCCCAGGCCTCGCGGCTGGTGCAGAAAATCGAGCAACATCCCGACACCCCGGAAGGCCGCGCTGCCGCCGTGCAAGCCTGCGTCAAATTCATCCGCTTGTTCATCGATGAGAAACAAGCACAAGCCTTCGCTCAGCGCGCGCAGGAGCTGTTGCCTGACTGACCCACCCGCTTGAAATCCAGCCTGTCGCCGTGTCGTCGCGCCACGGCAGGGCTCCATCACCATCCCCTGCGCGAGTGTTTCAAACCCTCTTGGAGACAACCCCCCATGAAAACACTGTTCAACCCCCGCCGTTCGCTGCAAGCCTTCGGTCTGGCCGCCGGTCTGGCCCTGTCCTGCGTGTCGGCCACAGCCTGGGCCGACACCCCGGTGCTGATGTCGCCCCAATGGGCCAGCGAAGCCTGCACCGCCTGGAACAACACCCCCGAGCTGACCAACGGACTCAAGGGCGAGTTCATGCACGACGACAAAGGCCGCGGCTACAAGCTGGTGGAGATGTACCGCACCGATTGCGGCAAGGACACCGCGGTTGAGCTCAAGTTGCAACTGCAAAACGACAAGGCCATGTGCGTCTCCGGCGGCGCGCCTACCCTCAAGCCCAACTTCGACGTCGACTTTCTCATGCACGCCAACACCAAGCAGTGGGAAGAAATGGGCAAGGGCGAATACGGCCCGATGAAAGCCATGATGTTCGGCCGCCTCGAATTCCAGGGGCCGAAGATGGTGGCGATGCGCGCCATGGACCCGTTCTCCTCTTTCCTGCTGCTGGTCGGCAAAGTGCCGGGCAGCACGGCCACTTGCCCGAAATAAGCAAGAGGTGCGTTTCACGCGCCTGAAATCAAAAAGACAGGGACGCAGTGCATCCCTATCTTTTTGATGTGCCTCGATCATAGACCAGGCTTCGGTGCTGAGGGGTGGATATACGCCCACCCTTGCGCTTCCCGAATGGTGATTTCTCCCATACCGGACGGCACCACAGTGATGAATGGATATAGATCCTTGCGATCCACATGCAACTCGCGCAAGGTATTGGCACATTGCGCTAACAGCACGCCCTGCTGTTGCAGAACTTGCAATTTTTTCTCAAAACCATTGTTCTTGACGTAGGCGGCGAATCCCTGGGCGTTGGCGATCAACTCGACCTGGACCTTGCCTTTGAGCCTGGGGTCATGGAGCAGGTTTTCTATATTGTTGATGGTCTTTTTGATAGCGCCTGGACTACCGGAGTCGATCTGGAAGATCGCACCGTAGTGCGACTGCGTGGCGATTGCCGGAACCGTATCCTCGGCGTGTGCCAGACCGGGCAAGAATGCAAATGTAGTGAGCGTTGCGCCAACAAGCGCACGTCGGATGAACATGTTCATGATGTTTCCTTGGACAAAGTGGGTAATGGCGCTGGAGCCATCAGAAGAAATGACGCAGGCCGATGGTTAGACCACTGGCACTCGCGCCGCCAACGGTTCCCTGTGCGGTGAAACCGTTATCGCCAACATATAAATCTGTTGCCGAATCGTTGCGGATGCGTGAATACGATGTATAGATGTTCGTCCTCTTGGAGAGCGGATAAAGATAACCAATGGCCACTTGCGTTGCGGTGGTGTCAGATTTGTTCATGTCACTGCGCCTGGAAATTGAAGCCAGAAATTTCCCTCGCGGCAGGGGAATAGTTGCGCCAAGCATCCATATTTTCAAATCCGGTACGAAATGTCCTGCCGCATAGGGCAGACCATCGCCGTATTTTTCGTCAGAGTAAAGTGCAGTCAGTTTGGCGACGGAAAAATCATATCCACCATAGAGCTGGACGACTTCATTATTGAACGAGCCCTGTTGGGTGAGCGTTGCAGCTGGACCGAATTCCCAGGCCAGTGCAACATAAGGATTAAATTTGCTGTCTGCGCTGTACGGATGGTTATTTTTTAGGTAATCAATTCCAGCAGTAAAATTTTTGGATTCATAATCCACGTTCAGTTCATAAGACTGTCCCTTTGAGAAGCTTCCGGGCTGTCCACCAAATGCGTAGAGCATGGCGGCCGTTAGCCCGCCAAAATCGGGAGTCCGGTATCCAACAGCCTGCGAAAATCGAACGTAGTTATAGCCTGCCGGGTCGATGTTTTTCACAGCCCCAGTCATCCCTGTCATGAATGGATCGATCTTGACGAGATTGTCATAATTCAGACTGTAAAAGCGACCGGCCTTAAAAACGCCATAGCGGCTTTTTAAGCCCAGCACGCTGAGGCGACCCATGAACCCCCCACCCGAGCAAACACTCGATCCCACGGCACTGTTATCCCCTTTGTATACGAGGCTACCTGGAAACGAATTGGTGCCGTTTCCACAAAATCCGGTTTCGACATCAAAAAATGTTTGCAAACCCCCTCCTAAATTTTCCTGTCCTCGTATCCCGATCCGGTCTGTGGATTGCACGCCGGAACCGAGCCGGTTCAGGCTGGTGTTGTCATAGGTCAGCCTTTCAATGCCCATGTCGATGACGCCGTAGAGCTGGGCACCCCCCTTAGCGTGGGCCATTTGACAGCATGCCCCTATGACTACAGCTGCCATGATGCTTCTTTTCATGCAATCTCCTCCTTGATCTATTTTTGAACCCGATAGCGTGCTGCTCGGCTCTGGACTGAAGGACTTCAGCAAGGCGGATTCAAATAGAGATTGCAACTCTCAACAAATGGATTTTTCTTGTTACTTATATGAACTAAATTTGTATCAAATTCGGGGCATTAAATATAAGAAAATAAATATATGGTGAAAAAATATAATAAATATTTTCTTATATTTTAAGAATTTCAATGGGTTGCACGATTCCTCGGCATTCCTACAAGAAAATTCGCAAAGAATATTCATGCAATGCAGCCAATTGACACGGCGTGATCAGCCCAATCGCAGCAGGACGGCGAAGTCTCCGCTGTTACAGTAAGACGGATTTGTTGCAAGTGGCCTGGCGCGTCCTTGGCTTTGCCGTCGTGCTGTCAAGCTGATTGCGCTGGACAAACCGTATCGACCAGCTCAGGACTCCTGAGTTCGACAGTTCGAAGCCGTTGCGCAGCCACAAACAATCGCCGGGGTCCTATGAATCAATCACTTGCAAGCGCTCAGAAGGGCGTTTTCAGATTTCTTTGTAGTGCCAATTTACTACCGTGAAGTAGTTCATCTGCGCGTGCGCAGCGCTATACTTGGTGCATGTTCCTCAAGATCTCCTCCTCGGGCGGTCACCGCTACGTTCGGCTGGTGGAGTCGTTCCGCAACGCGGATGGCCAACCCCGGCAACGCACGATCGCAACCCTCGGGCGTCTGGACGAACAGGGCGGACCGCTCGATGCCCTGCTGGGGGCCTTGCTGCGGGCCAAGGGTCGGCCTTCGGGCGACAGTGATCCGTCTCAGGTGCGCTTCGAGTCGGCGCTGACGTTGGGCGATGTTTGGGCCCTGCACGCCTTGTGGCACGAACTCGGATTCCATGGCCTGGGCGCCATCTTCCGGCGCGCCCGGTTCACCACTGCGGTCGAGCACGCGATCCGTGTGATGGTCTTCAACCGACTGTGCGACCCAGACTCCAAGCTGGGCGTGCTGCGCTGGCTGCAGACCGTCAGCATGCCCGGCATCGACGTGGACAAGCTGACGCATCAGCACTTGCTGCGCAGCATGGATGCCCTGATGGACCACCAGCAAGCCGTCGACGACTGCGTGGCCCAGTTGCTGCGCCCGCTCATTGATGAAGACCTCTCGGTGGTCTTTTACGATCTGACCACCATCCGCGCCGAAGGTCTCAGCCAGCAAGACGGTGATGTACGCCACTTCGGCCTGTCCAAGGAGGGCGTGATCGCCCGGCAGTTCCTGCTGGGCGTGGTGCAGACAGCCGACGGCATGCCGATCTTCCACGAGGTGTTCGACGGCAACGCCGCCGAGGCGCCGACCCTGGAGCCCACCTTGAAGAAGGTGCTCTCGCGCTACCCGCACATCAGGCGCCTGGTGGTGGTGGCCGACCGCGGGCTACTTTCGCTTGACAACATCGAGGCGTTGTCCAAGTTGCATGGGGCTGGAGATCGGCCGCTGGAGTTCATCCTGGCGGTGCCGGGGCGACGCTACGGTGAGTTTGTCGATCTTCTCGAGCCCATGAGCGAGCGTGCTGCCCAGGCCAACCAGGAGATCGTCGAAGAGGCGCAGTGGCAAGGCCATCGCCTGGTGGTGGTCCACAGCCCCGTGCGAGCGACCGAGCAAACCCAGGAGCGCCTTGCACGCATCCATGCCTTGCAGCAACGCGCCGATCAGTTGGCCGGCAAGCTCGACGCCCAGGACGAAGGCAAAGTCCAGCGCGGGCGCAAGCTCTCGGATTCCGGCGCCAAGGCCCGCTTCTTCCACGAAGTCAGCGACGCCCGCCTGGCGCGCATCATCAAGGTGGACCTGCAGTCCGATCTGTTCACCTATGCGATCGATGAAACCGCACTCGCGCGAGCGCAACTCATGGACGGCAAGCTGATGCTGGTCACCAATGTCCAGGATCTGAGCCCGGCCGAGGTGGTGCGGCGCTACAAGTCGCTGGCCGACATCGAGCGTGGCTTCAAGGTGCTCAAGTCCGAGATCGAGATCGCCCCGGTGTTCCACCGCCGGCCCGAGCGCATCAAGGCCCACGCCAGCCTGTGCTTCATCGCGCTGATCCTGTACCGCGTCATGCGCCAGCGCCTCAAACTCGCCAGCAGCGAACTGTCTCCAGAAACCGCCCTGGCCGACCTGCGCCGCATCCAGCGCCACACCGTGCGCATCGACAGCGGCGCCCCCATCCACGGCATCTCCACCATCCAACCTCGCCAGGCCGATGTCCTGGCCGCACTCAACATCAAAAAACCCACCCAAGACACCCAACTGCCCCTGCTGTAGTGGCAATTTCAACAACCTGCCATAGACAGATCAAGCACTTACGACAGTTGGTGTCGAACTCGGGAGGACTGGCGGGAAACAGGCGGGGGCTGTCAGGTCAGCACGATGTCGTACTGTTGCTGCGAAAACGCGGGCTCGACCTGTAGCGACACGGGCTTGCCGATGAAGTCGGAGAGCGAGGCCAGATGCTGGCTTTCTTCTTCGAGGAACAGGTCGATGACGTCGGCGGCGCCGACGATGCGGAACTCGCGCGGGTTGAATTGTTTGGCCTCGCGCAGAATTTCCCGCAGGATTTCATAGCACACGGTGCGCGCGGTTTTCACTTGACCCAGCCCGCCGCAGGTGGGGCAGGGCTCCAGCAGCATGTGCGCCAGCGAGTCGCGGGTGCGTTTGCGGGTGAGTTCCACCAGGCCGAGTTGCGAGAAGCCGCTGACGGTGACCTTCACCTTGTCGCGCGCCAGCGATTTACGCAGTTCGTCGAGCACGGCGGCGCGGTGCTGGGCGTTGTGCATGTCGATGAAGTCGATGATGATGATGCCGCCCAGATTGCGCAGCCGCAGTTGGCGGGCGATGGCTTGCGTGGCCTCCAGATTGGTGCGGTAGATGGTGTCGTCGAAGTTGCGCGCGCCGACGAAACCGCCGGTGTTGACGTCGATGGTGGTCATCGCCTCGGTCTGGTCGATGATGAGGTAGCCGCCGGATTTGAGGTCGACTCGCCGCCCCAGCGCGCGCTCGATTTCCTCGTCCACGTTCGCCGTCTCGAACAGCGGGCGCTCGCCGCGGTAGAGCTGCAGGCGGCCGCTGACCCGGGGCATGTATTCGGCGGCGAAGCTCTGAAGCAGCTCGAAGTTTTCGCGCGAGTCGATCTGCACGCTGCGGGTGGCGTCGCTCACCAGATCGCGTAGCACCCGCTGCGCCAGGCTGAGTTCCTGGTAGATCAGGGCGCTGGGGCTGGTGACGTGGGCGCGCTGCTGAATGGCGGCCCAGGTCTTGCGCAGGTAGGCGATGTCTTCGGCCAGCTCCGCGTCGCTGGCGTCTTCGGCATTGGTGCGCACGATGAAGCCTTGCGCATCGCCGGCATCCGTCGCCAGCAGGGCGGTCATGCGTTCGCGCAACGCGGTGCGCAGCTCTGCGCCGTCGATTTTTTGCGAAATGCCGATGTGGTTGTCTTGCGGCAGATGCACCAGCATGCGTCCGGCCAGGCTGATCTGCGTGGTCAGGCGCGCGCCCTTGGTGTTGATCGGGTCTTTGAGCACCTGCACCATCAGCGTCTGGCCTTCGTAGATCAGCTTTTCGATGGGCTGAAGGGGCGGTGCTGTCGCCGCTTCGCTGGCGGCCTCGGTGGGCACGGGAATGGCCTGGCGCTGCCATAGGTCGGCCACATGCAAAAAGGCCGTGCGCTCCAGGCCGATATCGATGAAGGCGGACTGCATGCCGGGCAGCACCCGCGCCACTTTGCCCAGATAGATATTGCCCACCAGCCCGCGTTCCAGGCTGCGTTCGATGTGCAGTTCCTGCACCGCGGCGTGGGCCACCAAGGCGACCCGGGTTTCCTGCGGGGTGATGTTGATGAGAATGTCTTCGGGCGTCGGATTCATGGGCGCGTTGTCTCTTGTTGTGTGGGGCTGTGCGGGTGGGCAGACCAACCGGCTGCGCGCAGCAGCTGCAGCGTTTCAAACAGCGGCAGGCCGATGATGCCACTGGCGCTGCCGCTGAGGTGCTCGACGAAGGCCGCGCCGCGCCCCTGCAGGGCATAGGCGCCGGCCTTGCCAAAAGGCTCGCCGCTGACGATGTAGTCGGCGATGTCCTGCTCGCTCAAGGCGGCGAAGCGCACCTGCGAGGTTTGCAGTGCCGCATGCCGCGCCGCGCCGCGCTGCACGCAGACCGCGGTGAGCACCTGGTGCGTTTTGCCGGAGAGGGTGCGAAGAATGCGCGCCGCGTCGTCAGTGCTTTCCGGCTTGCCGTAAATCACGCCGTCCAGCGCCACGGTGGTGTCGGCGCACAGCAGCACGGCGGCCTCGGGCGAGACCTCGGGGCGGCAACGGGCCAGACGCTCGCGCGCCGCCTCCAGCTTGAGACGGGTGACGCGCTGCACATAGTCGGCCGGGGGCTCGCCGGGCAGCGCGGCTTCCAGCGCTTCGCTGTTTTCGTCGGGCAGCGGCGCCAGCAGCGCGAAGGGCACGCCGATCTGCCGCAGCAACTCCTGTCGCCGCGGGCTGGCGGAGGCCAGATAGACGGTGATGGCAGACGTGCGGTTCGGGTTGGGCTGCATGCGGGGAGCGGAAAACGACGGAGCGCTTATTGTCCGTGTAAACGCCTGTGAAAACCGGTTTATGCGGGTTTGCGGCGGTGCGGACGGCGGCTCCTAGAATCTGCCGCCATGCATATTCATATTCTTGGAATTTGCGGTACCTTCATGGGCGGCCTGGCGGCGCTGGCGAAGGAGTCCGGGCACCGCGTGACCGGCTGCGACGCGCAGGTCTATCCGCCCATGAGCAGGCAGTTGCAGCAGTTGGGCATCGAACTGGTCGAGGGCTACGGCGCCGACCAACTTGCGCTCAGGCCCGATCTGTGGGTCATCGGCAATGTGGTGTCGCGCGGCAATGCCTTGATGGAGGCGATCCTCGATGCCGGGCAGCCTTACATCAGCGGGCCGCAGTGGCTGGCCGAGCATGTGCTGCAGGGCCGCTGGACACTGGCGGTCGCGGGCACGCACGGCAAGACCACCACCACCTCGATGCTGGCGCACATTCTCGACGTTGCTGGGCTGAATCCCGGTTTTCTCATCGGCGGCGTGCCGCTGGACTTTGGGGCCTCGGCGCGTTTGGGGGGCGACAAGACTCCCCACCCCAACCCTCCCCGCGAGCAGGGAGGCAGCGATCTCGCTTCTTCCGCGCGCGGGGAGGGGGAAAGCCCCTCCTCCACAGCGTGGGGGAGGCTGGGAGGGGGAGGCTTTTTTGTCATCGAAGCCGACGAATACGACACCGCCTTTTTCGACAAACGCTCCAAGTTCGTGCATTACCGCCCGCGTACCGCCGTGCTCAACAACCTGGAGTTCGACCACGCCGACATCTTCCCCGATCTCGCCGCCATCGAAACCCAGTTCCACTATCTGGTGCGCACCGTGCCGCGCAGCGGGCAGCTCGTGGTCAACGTCCGCTCGGACGCCTTGCAGCGCGTGCTCGCGCGCGGCTGCTGGAGCGAAGTGGTGCGCTTCGACGACGATGAGAACGGCTGGAGCGCGCAAGGCGGCGAGCAGCAGTTCGAGGTGCGGCTGCGCGGCAAACGCGTGGGCGAAGTGCGCTGGAGCCAAACCGGCGCGCACAACCGCAGCAACGCCCTGGCCGCCATTGCCGCGGCCCAGCACGCCGGGGTGTTTGCCGACGAAGCCTGCGCCGCGCTGTGCAGCTTTCAGGGCGTGAAGCGCCGGATGGAACTGCGCGGCACCGCGGGCGGCGTGCAGGTCATCGACGACTTCGCTCACCACCCCACGGCCATCGCCACCACGATCGCCGGGCTGCGGCATCAAATGCTGGCCGATTCCCATGCCGCTTTAGGCCGCATTCTGGCGGTGTTCGAGCCGCGTTCCAACACCATGAAACTCGGCGCGATGAAGGCGCTGCTGCCTGGCGCCCTGTCGGGCGCCGACCTGAGCTTTGGCTACGCCGGTGGCTTGGGCTGGAATCTCGCCAAAGCGCTGCAGCCGCTGGGCGACAAGGCGCAGGCGTTCGACGATCTCGGCGCGCTGGTGGCCGCGGTGGCCGCTGTCGCCCGCCCCGGCGACCGCGTGCTGGTGATGAGCAACGGCGGCTTTGGCGGGGTGCACGACAAGCTGCTCCAAGCCTTGCAAGCGCGCGACCTTCCCCCTCAACCCTGAAAGTCCACCCATGTCCGGCAACACCCTCGGCCTGCTGTTTGCAGTCACCACCTTCGGCGAATCCCATGGCCCGGCCATCGGTTGCGTGATCGACGGCTGTCCGCCGGGCATGGCGTTGAGCGAGGCCGACATCCAGCCCGATCTCGACCGCCGCCGCCCCGGCACCAGTCGCCATGTGACGCAGCGGCAGGAAGCCGATCAGGTGGAAATCCTCTCCGGCGTGTTCGAGGGCAAGACCACCGGCACGCCCATCGCCCTGCTCATCCGCAACACCGACCAGCGCAGCAAGGACTACGGCAACATCCTGAACACCTTCCGCCCCGGCCATGCCGACTACACCTACTGGCGCAAATACGGCCTGCGCGATCCGCGCGGCGGCGGTCGCTCGTCGGCCCGGCTGACCGCGCCCATCGTCGCCGCCGGTGCGGTGGCCAAGAAGTGGCTCGCCGCGCAGTACGGCGTGACGGTTCGCGCCTGCATGACCCAGCTCGGCGAAGTGCCCATCCCCTTCCAGACCTGGGACGCGGTGCATCAGAACCCGTTTTTCGCGCCCAACGCCGACATCGTGCCCGAGCTGGAGGCGTATATGGACGCGCTGCGCAAATCGGGCGACTCGGTCGGCGCGCGCATCATGGTTGCCGCCAGCGGCGTGCCCGCAGGCTGGGGCGAGCCGCTCTACGACAAGCTCGACGCCGACATCGCCCACGCGCTCATGGGCCTGAACGCGGTGAAAGGTGTGGAGATCGGCGCAGGCTTTGCCAGCGTGGCGCAAAAAGGCACGCAGCATGGCGACGAACTCACCCCGCAGGGCTTCACCTCGAACAACGCCGGCGGCGTGCTCGGCGGCATCAGCACCGGGCAGGACGTGGTGGCCTCCATCGCCATCAAACCCACATCGAGCATCCGCCTGCCGCGGCAGTCCGTGGACCTGCACAACGCGCCCACCACGGTGGAAACGCATGGACGGCACGATCCCTGCGTGGGCATCCGCGCCGCGCCCATCGCCGAAGCGCTGGTGGCCATCATCCTCATCGACCACGCCCTGCGCCACCGCGCGCAATGCGGCGACGTGCAATTCGACGTGCCGCCTATTGCGGGCACCTGAAGATGACCAAGCTGCTGATCTGATCCCGGCTTTGCTCGCCCTGGGATGACCACTTGATCAATGGACTCCCAGGTGCGTGAGCTGGCATCACATGAGTAGTGGCGTGCCGCATGCGCTGAGCAAAAGTGGCACGGCAAAAATAGCGGCGAACAAAAGTAGTCTGGACATGACGTTCTCCTTAGGTGATTAGATTTCTGGGACCCTCTGGAACAGCCAATTGCTGTTCCATTGGTTTTCACCTTAGGCCGCGTGCGCGTATAAAAACACCTACTGATCAGTAGTGATCCGCCGCGAATGCGGGGTCAAAGCGGCTCCTCGTAGCCAGAGTGACATGAATTCGGTACGTCCATGCACGCCGAACTTGCGATAGATGCTCGTCGCATATTGGTGCAGTGTCGCTTCGGTCAGGCCAAGGTGGTTGGCGATGACCTTCTCTCGGTCGCCATTGAGCAACTCCGGAACCAGCCGCTGTTCGGCAGGAGAAAGGGGTTCGGCGCACAAGCCCAGACCATGCCCGCAGAGCAACTGCCGATGGAACCACTTGATGCCGCGCAGCGCCTCTACTGCCTGCTGCATGAGGGCTGCGTCAAAAATTTTTCCGTTGATACAGGTGTCGAACATGAATGCCGACTCAGCGTGGGCATTGACTGGCGAGACGATCCACGTCCGGGTGGAAATGTTGGGCTGGTGATCGAAAAGGGAGTAGTGCTGGGTCTGCTCATGCGCCGTCGGGTCGAACATCCCGGTGCACATGCTGAAGCTGCGAAACGTTCCAGAGGTGGCGACAATCATTTGCGCGGCTGCGTCGGCAGTTGGCGTCTGCATGATCGGCGTGCCGTGCTGGATACGCTCTGGGGTTGTGAATTCGGTGCGCAGCATTTCCACAGATGCGCCAATTCGCCACCCCTTGAGCAAATCAGGGCGCTGGGCCTTGTGGGGAAGGCGCACAAGGCCCATCCAGTACCCGTTTTGTGAGACAGTCCAATCGCACAGGGCTCTCAGACAGAGTGCCAACGCTGCCTGCATATCCTGCGTGCCGTGGTCGGCCAAGTCGTCCCATAGACGATACACGTCGTCGTCGAGCGGGGTATGCATTGGTTCTTCTTTTTATGGGCAGCCAAATTGGTCCCGCCGACAGGAATCGAACCTGTATTTGCCGCTTAGGAGGCAGCTGTTCTATCCATTGAACTACGGCGAGGTGTGCGCCCGAATTGTAGGCGCGCAGGGTTCAGCGGCTGTCGCGCAAGCGCTGGTGGAGGTGTTCGGCGATGGCCTCGCGGGTCTGCTGGGCCAGGGCGCGGCGGGTGGGCGCGCGCAGCGGGGGCAGGTAGTTGACTTCCACGCGCAGGGGGGCGGCGGCGCTCATGCGCCACAGGCTGCCGACCATGGTTTCATCGCCCACATACGAGGCGGCGCGGCTGAAGCGGCCGCTGCGCTGGTCGGCGTAGAACAGCAGCACGGGCTGCACCGCGGCGGCGCAGTCTGATGAGCAGGCGGCCTGGAACAGATTGGCATGAAACGGCAGCAGATCGTGGCCGTAGCTGGTGGTGCCTTCGGGGAACACGCCGACATGGTCACCATCTTGCAGGCATTGCGCCATTTGGTGGATAACGCGCACCACGTCTTGCGCGCGCTCGCGCTCGATGAACAGCGAGCCCACGCCGCGCACCAAGGGGCCGATGAGAGGCCATTGCGCCGTCTCGGATTTGGAGACGAAGCGCACGGGCTGCACGGCGTTGATGGCGAAGATGTCGATCCACGACACATGGTTGGCGGCAACTAAAGACGGGGTTTGCTGCGGCGCGCCGTTGACCTGTAGCGCAATGCCGCTAAGCCGCAGCAGCTCGGCCGACCAGTCGCGGATCTGTTGCTGTTTTCCAGCCGCGTCGAGCTGGGGAAACAGTTGACGCACGATGCGCTGGCCGCGCAGGGCGTGGGCGCTGAGCCGGGTCAGCCGGGTGGCGAAACGCACCGGCGCGCCGACGCGGCGCAGCACCGGCGCGGGGGTTTGGGCGGGCGGCTCGCAGAGCAGCGCCGGGGGGTTTTCGGCGGGCTGCGGCGCCGGGTTCATGCAGGAGTGGCGACGGGCTGCGCGCTCCACACCACGCGGCCGTCGATCACGGCGTGCCGGGTGCGGCCAGGCAGTTCCTGCTCGGCCAGAGGGGTGTGGCGGCTCTGGCTTTGCAGGGCGTCAGGTAGGGCGCGCCAGCGGGCCTGCGGATCGACGAGGATGAGCTCGGCCGCAGCGCCGGCTTCCAGCGTGGCTGGGGGCAGACCGGCGGCCTGCGCGGCGCGGTGGCCCACACAGCCCAGCGCCTGCACCAGCGGCAGGCCGCTGTCGGCGGCGAATTGCAGCGCGGTGGACAGCAGCAGCTCCAGCCCGGTGGCGCCGGGCGCGGCGTCGGCGAAGGTCTGGGTCTTGTCGTCGGCGCTGATGGGGGTGTGGTCGGAGCACAGCGCGTCGATGGTGCCATCGGCCAAGGCGGCGCGCAGGGCGTCGCGGTCACGGCTCTGGCGCAGCGGCGGGTCGAGCCGGGCGCGGGCGTCGAAGTAGCCGATGTCCAAGTCGGTGAGCATGAGATTGTTGATCGACACGTCGCAGGTCAGCGGCAGCCCTTCGGCCTTGGCCTGGCGGACCAGCGCAACGCCTGCGGCGCTGGAGAGCTTGCTCACATGCACCGCGCAGCCGGTGGCGCGCATCAGCTCGAACAAGGTGTAAAGCGCCACGGTTTCGGCCATGGCGGGCACGCCGCTCAGGCCCAGGCGCTGCGCATAGGCGCCGCTGGCGGCGATGCCGCCTCGGCTGAGCGAGGCGTCTTGCGCACGCAGCCAGACCTTGTAGCCGAAGGTGCTGGCGTATTGCATGGCGCTGTAGAGCACCTTGGTGTCGGTCATCGGCGTGTCGGCTTGGGAGAAGCCGATGCAGCTCGCCCGGGTGAGCTCGGCCATTTCGCTCAAGCTCTCGCCTTTGAGGCCTTTGGTGAGCGCGCCCAGCGGATAGACGCGGGCGCTTTTGATGCGCCGGGCGCGCCAGCGCAGCATTTCCACCAGGCTGGGTTCGTCGAGCACGGGGTCGGTGTCGGGCGAGCACACCACGCGGGTGACGCCGCCGGCTAGCGCCGCGCGCAGTTCGGTTTCCAGCATGCCCTCGTGCTCATAGCCGGGCTCGCCCAGGCGGGCGCACAGGTCGATGAGACCGGGCAGGACGAGCAGGCCGCGCGCGTCGAGCGTCTGGTCGGGGGTGAAGCCTTCGGGCGCTTTGCCCACGGCGACGATGCGCTCGCCGGAGATGGCGATATCGCCCTCGGTATCGAGCCCGCGCAGCGGGTCGATGAGGCGGCCGCCGCGGATCAGAAGTTGCGTGGTGCTCATGCGGGGCTTTCGGTGGAGGCGACGATGGACAGCACGGCCATGCGCACGGCGATGCCGAAGCGCACTTGGTCGAGGATGACGCTGCGCGGCCCATCAGCCACGCTGCTGTCGATCTCGACGCCGCGATTGATGGGGCCGGGATGCATCACGATGACATCGGGCTTGGCCAGTGCCAGGCGCCCGGGCGTGAGGCCGTAGGTCATGTTGAATTCATGCGCGGACGGCAGCAGCGCACCCGACATGCGCTCGTTTTGCAGTCGCAGCATCATGATGACGTCGGCGCTGCGAATACCCTCGGCCATGTCGTGGCAGACGCGCACGCCCATGTCGCGCAGATTGTCGGGCGCCAGGGTCTTGGGGCCGACGGCGCGCACCTCGGCAGCGCCCAGCGTGGTGAGCGCGTGAATGGCCGAGCGTGCCACGCGCGAATGCACGATGTCGCCGACGATGGCCACGGTGAGGTTGCTGAAGTCGCCCTTGAAATGACGGATGGTGTACATGTCCAGCAGACCCTGGGTGGGGTGGGCATGGCGGCCATCGCCGGCGTTGACGATGTGCACATGCGGGGGCGTGTGCTGGGCGATGAGAAAGGGCGCGCCGCTGTCGGAGTGGCGCACGACAAATACATCGGCATCCATCGCTTCGAGGTTGGCGATGGTGTCGAGCAGGCTCTCGCCCTTGCTCGTGCTGGAGCGCTGGATGTCGAGATTGAACACGTCGGCCGACAGGCGTTGCGCCGCGATCTCGAAGGTGGTGCGGGTGCGGGTGCTGTTCTCGAAAAACAGGTTGAACACGCTCTTGCCGCGTAGCAGCGGCACTTTTTTCACTTCGCGGCTGCCGAAGCTGACAAAGCCCTGCGCGGTGTCGAGGATGTGCGTGAGCACGTCGCGCGGCAGGCCTTCGGGGGTGAGCAGGTGGCGCAGCTCGCCGTTTTTGTTGAGTTGGGGGTTGTGGGCGCGGGTCATGTTCACCAACTCGGTTTATTTGCTCACCAGATCGAAACGAAAGCGGATGCCCTCCGACACGTCTTCATCGCGCAGCAGCGCCAGCGAGACCTCGTCGGGCAGATCGAGGAGGGTGCTGGCAGTGATTTGCGGGCAGATGGGCAGCTCGCGGCCGCCGCGATCGACCAGCACCGCCAGATCGATGCGCGCCGGACGGCCGAAGTCGAACAGCTCGTTCATCGCTGCGCGGATGGTGCGACCGGTGTGCAGCACGTCGTCGATGAGCAGCACGGCCTGATCGGCGATGGGCACGGGCAGCGCGGTGCGATTGGCGCTGGGGTGCAGACCGCGGGTGGCGAAGTCGTCGCGGTGAAAGGTCGAAGACACCACGCCGTAGGGCTGCGCCAGTTGCAGGTCGGCGTGCAGCCGCTGCGCCAGCCAGGCGCCGCCGGAATAGATGCCGATGAGCAAGGGCGGCTCGGCCTGCGCCGCGACAGTGCTGCGAACTTGCGCGAGCAATTGGGCGTAGAGCGCCTCGGCGTCTGGAGGGGCGGCGATTGGGGAAGCAGGAGAGGAAGGCATGGTCAGCGTTGCTGCAGGTATTGTTCGACGATGAGCTGGGCGGCGGCGCTGTCCACATCTTTGGCGCCGTCGTCTTCGGCGGCGACCGAGGTGTAGCGTTCATCGACCAGCGCCACCGGCAGCCTGAAGCGGCCTTCAAGCTGGCGGGCGAAGCGCTGGGCGTGGGCGGTATTGTCGTGCGCGGCGCCGTCGGGGTGCAAGGGCAGACCGACCACGAGCTGCTGCGGCTGCCACTCACGAATGAGCGCGGCGATGGCGTCGAACTTGAGGTCGTTGCGATCGGCGCGCAGGGTGCGCAGCGCCGTGGCGCTGCGGGTGAGGCTGTTGCCTACCGCCGTGCCGATGCGCTTGGCGCCCCAGTCGAAACCCAGAACCGTGATCTCACGGCCCGCGACGGGCTGCATGGCCTCAGGCATGTCCTGCGGTTTGCGACAACATGGCCGGGTTGAAGCCCAGCAGCGCCATGGCCGCGTTGAAGCGGGCCTCCACCGGGGTGTCGAACAACACGATGGGGTCGGCCTCGACGGTGAGCCAGCCGTTCTGGCCGAGTTCTTCTTCGAGCTGCCCGGCGCTCCAGCCAGAGTAGCCCAGGGTGATGAGGCTGCGCGTCGGCCCGTCGCCCGCGGCCATGTGTTCGAGCACGTCCTTGGAGGTGGTCATTTGCAGGCCACCGGGAATGTCGAGGCTGGAGGCATAGGCCGTATCGGTGGTTTCGTGCAGTACGAAGCCGCGCTCGGTCTGCACCGGGCCGCCCTGCAGCACAGGCTGCGAGGCGTACAGTCCCGCGTGGTCGAGGCCAACGCGTTCGAACAATTCCTTGACGGTAATGTCCGACGGGCGGTTGATGATCAAGCCGAGCGCGCCGCGCGCCGAGTGCTCGCAGACGTACACCACGGTGCCGGCAAAGTTCTCGTCGGCCATGCCCGGCATGGCGATCAAAAACTGGTTGCTCAGATTGGAGGCGTCGGGGCGAGGGTTCATGAGGTGGAGTTTATCGCGCCGGGCCGCAGATTTTGCGCTGCTGGGTTATGGTTAATCTCCATTTTTTCCCGAACCCTCTGCACATGCCGACTTCCATTGCCGACCGTTCCGCCAGCTCTGCCGTGGAAAAACTGCCGCTCGGTCTGGTCTGGCTGCGGCGCGATTTGCGCCTGCACGACAACGCGGCGCTGCACGCCGCCCTGCGCGCCTGCGACAAGGTGGCGCTGGCGTTTGTGTTCGACCGAGACATTCTCGATCCGCTGCTGCAGCGCGGGCTGCAGGCGGATCGGCGGGTGGAGTTCATCCTGGCGGCGGTGGCGGAGATCGACGCCGCTTTGCGCGAACACGGCGCCGCGCTGATCGTGCGCCACGCCAGCGCGCGCGAGGCGATCCCCGCGCTGGCTGCCGAGTTGGGCGCGCAGACGGTGTTCTGCGGACGCGACGATGAGCCCGAAGCCCTCGCGCGCGATGCGGCCGTCGAGCGCGCCTTGCGGCAAGACGGGCGGGCGCTGCGCACCGTCAAAGAGCACATGATTTTCGAGCGCGACGAGGTGTTGACGGCCCAGGGCAAACCGTACTCGGTCTTTACGCCCTACCGCACCGCCTGGCTGGCGCGGTACGCCGCACAGCCGCAGCAGCCCGTCGATAGCGCGGTGACCTCCGCCCGGCTGGCCGCGCTGCCAGCGGCGTTGCGGCAACCGTTGCCCACCTTGTCCGAGCTGGGTTTTGCGCCGTCGAATTTGCACGCGCTGAAACTGCCGCTGGGCGCGTCTGGCGCGGCGGCGCTGGTGGACGACTTCAGCCGTCGCATCGATGACTACGACCAGGCGCGCGACTACCCGGCGCGCAAGGGGCCGAGCTATCTCTCGGTGCACCTGCGCTTCGGCACGGTCTCGGTGCGCGAGCTGGTTGCGATGGCCTGGGCGCGGCAGCAGGCGGGCAGCGAGGGGGCCCGGGTCTGGCTGTCCGAGCTGGTGTGGCGCGACTTTTATTTTCAGATTCTGTTCCACCATCCGCATGTGGTGAATGCGGCTTTCAAGCCGGTTTACGACCGCATTCAGTGGCGCAACGACCCGGCGCAGTTCGCCGCCTGGTGCGAGGGCCGCACCGGCTATCCGCTGGTGGACGCGGCCATGCGCCAGATCAACCAGACCGGCTATATGCACAACCGCCTGCGCATGGTGGTTGCGAGTTTTTTGACCAAAGACCTGGGCATCGACTGGCGCTGGGGCGAGCGCTACTTTGCCGATCATCTCAACGATTTCGATCTGGCGGCCAACAACGGCGGCTGGCAGTGGGCGGCGAGCAGCGGCTGCGATGCGCAGCCGTACTTCCGCATTTTCAACCCGGTGGCGCAAAGCGAGAAATTCGATGCGGGCGGCGATTTCATCCGCCGCTATGTGCCCGAGCTGGCGCAGTTTGCGTCCAAGGACATTCACGCGCCGTGGAAGGCGCCCGCAGCGCTGCTGCAGGCGGCCGGGGTGCGGTTGGGCAGCACTTACCCCGTGCCGATCGTGCGACACGATCTGGCGCGGGCCGAAACGCTGGAGCGCTACGCGGTGGTGAAGGCTCAGTGATTCACTGCCGACTGGGTAAAGGTGCGAATCAGTTCGAGCAGCCCGGTCTCGGAATAGGGCTTGCCGAGATAGTGATTCACCCCAAGCTGCGCGGCGTAGTTGCGATGCTTGTCGGCAATGCGCGAGGTGATCATGATGATGGGCAGCTTCTGCAGCCGTGAGTCGGCGCGGATGTTGCGGGTGAGGTCGAAGCCGTCCATGCGCGGCATTTCGATGTCGAGCAGAATCACATTGGGCAGGGTGCTGGTCTGCTGCAGTTGCTCCAGGGCGTCGAGGCCGTCTTTGGCGAGTTGCACCAGATAACCGTTGCGCTGCAGGAAGCGCTGCGTGACGCGGCGCACGGTAATGGAGTCGTCCACCACCATGATGAGCGGATTGCCGCTCTTCGCGGCCTGCGCCGCGTCGCCCGTGGGGGGCAGGCCGGGAGTGAGCCCGGACGCATCGATCGGCGTCTCGCTGGGCTCGGAGGTCGAAACCGAGGTGGAGACAGCGGCGGGAACAGCGTCTGCACTCGGGGCCACGGGCGTCAGCGGCACAGCCTGCATGCGGGCCGCGGCATCAGCGCCATAAACCGCGGCGAGCGCCACCGGGTTGTAGATCAGCGCGGCGTCTCCGTTGGGCAGCACGGAAATGCCGGCCAGACCCGGCACGCGCGAGAGCTGCGGCCCCAGATTTTTCACCACCACTTCGCGGTTGCCCACGACTTCATCGACCTGAATGGCCACACGCTGCGTGGCGCTTCGAATCACGACCACGGGCACGCTTTTGCCGAACGGCTCACTGCTGCCGCCCGATTGCCCAAGCAGGGCGCCCAGCCAGTAGAAGGGCAGGGTATTGTTGGCATACTCGATGCTCAGGGTGCGCGCGGCGTTGGAGATCTGCTCGGGCTTGAAGCGCAGCACGATGTCCACCAGATTGGCGGGCACGGCATACACGGCAGCGCCGGTGCGCAGCAAGACCACATGGGTGATGGCGGTGGTCAGTGGCAGCAGCAGGGTGAAGCGAGCGCCGGAGCCCGGCTGGTTGTCGAGCAGCACGCGACCGCCCAGGGCGTTGACTTCGGTGCGCACCACGTCGAGCCCCACGCCGCGGCCAGCCACTGCGGTGGTGCTCTCGGCGCTGCTGAAGTTCGGGCGGAAGACCAGTTGCGTCAGTTCTGCCTCGGAGACGTTCTGCCCTGGGGCGAGCAGGCCGAGGCGTTCGGCCTTGGCGCGGATGGCGGCATAGTTGAGACCGCGTCCGTCGTCGGCCAGGGTGATGACGACTTCGTTGCCGTCTTGCCGCAGGCTCAGGGTGAGGGTGCCGACTTCGGGCTTGCCCGCCGCCTTGCGTTCTTCCGCAGTCTCGATGCCGTGCGCCACGGCGTTGCGCAGCAAGTGGTCGAAGCTGCTGGAAACGCGCTCGAGCACGCCGCGGTCGAGTTCAATGGCGCCGCCGATGATTTCCAGGCGCACCGCTTTGCCGAGGTCTTTGGCGGCCTGACGCACGGTGCGGTAAAGCCGCTCGGACAGGCTGTCGAACTCGACCATGCGGGTGCGCAGCAGGTCGCGCTGCAGCTCGCGGGTCTGGCGCGCCTGGCGGGTCATGTCGTCGTCGACTTCGCGCAGCAGGCGGCTGAGCGTGCCCTGCACCATGGCGATGTCGTTGACCGACTCGGCCATCATGCGGGTGAGTTCCTGCGCGCGGGTGAAGCGGTCGAATTCGAGCGGGTCGAAATCGCGGTTTTCGTCGCGCGCGGCCTGCACCTGCGCGCTCATCTGCGCCTCGGCCTGAATTTCGATTTCGCGCACCTGCTGGCGCAGACGGTCGAGGTTGTCGCTCAGATCGCCCACCGAAGCGCGGATGGCGCCGAACTCGTTTTCCAGCCGGGCGCGCGAAATGGTGATTTCGCCCGCCTGATTGACCAGACGGTCGAGCAGCCCGGCGCGCACGCGCACAGCCTGTGCGGCGATACGCGGCGCGAGGACGCGGTTGACCGGCTCGGCCGCAGCAGGCGTGGCAGCTGTGTTGACGGCCACCGCAGGCAGCGGCTGGGCCGACGCAGCGCTGTCGGGCTCGGCGCTTGGGGTGAACACCTCGGAAACGGTGGCCACCGGCAGGTCGGCCAGCTGGCTTTCGCCGCGCTGCGCCGCGCTGCACAGGCGGTCGAAGCGGGTGTTGAGATGGTCGAAACGGCCCAGCAGCTCGGCCAGATCGGCCTCGCTGACCGGCGTATTGGCCGTCAGGGTGTCGATGTCGGATTCGAGGCTGTGCGCCAGGTCGCCGAGTTGCATGGCGCCAGCCATGCGCGCACTGCCTTTGAGCGTGTGCAGCGCCCGCATGGCTTGAGCGGCTGGCGCGGTGTCTTGCGGATGCTGTTCCCACTGGCGCAGGCTGGCGGCCAGGGCGGGCAGCAGTTCGTTGGCCTCTTCCTCGAAAATTGGGAACAGGTCGGGATCGATGGTGTCGACCAACTGGTCGGCAGACGCGGCAGATTGGGTTGCGCTGACCTGCGGCTGCGGAGTTTCGGCCGAGGCGGGCTCGAGCGTTGCGGGCGCAAGCTCTGGAGCGGCGATTTGTTCAGGCTGGACAGCCGGTTCGGCCGTGTGGGTCAACTCGGTTACCGACTCGGCGCTCGGCTGGGCATTCTGGGCCAGCGCAGCTTCCTGCAGGGCTTCGAGCCGGGTGAGCAGCTCGGCTTGCACGGGCTTGAGGAAGCCCGCGGCAAACTGGTGCAGCAGTTGTTTGATGTCGCTGGCCGCCTGTGCCAAGGCGTCGAGATCGGCAGGTCGCGCGGCGTGCGCGGGCAGGTCGCGCAGGGCGTCGAGCGCATGCTCGGTCTGGCTGGCGAGATCGGCCACACTGCGCAGGCCGACGGTGGCCGAACTGCCCGCGAGCTTGTGCGCCGAAATGACGGCCGCATCGCCGAGCGCCTGGGCGGGATCGGTCAGCCAGTCGTGAATGTCGCTGTACAGATGGCGCGAGAGTTCGTCGGCTTCGGCCAGGTAAATGTTGTAGAGCGGGGTGGGAATGCGCAACTCGCCGATCTGGCGGTAGCCGGGTTCGCCTTCGTCGCTATTTTCGGGCGGCACTGGTGCGATGTCGGTGTCGGCGGCGGTGTCGGCCGGGGGAGCTTGCTGCGCGGAGACGGCCGCCTCGAATTCAGCCATGTCGGCTTCTTCGACCTGGGGCAGATCGACAGCGGGCAGATCGACAGCGGGTACATCGGCCTGAGCAATCTCGACCGGGGACATCTCGGCCGAAGGCATCGGCTCGGGCGCCAGGGTGTGATGGGGAAGTTCGAGGTCGATGCCTTCGAACAGCGCATTGAAGTCGGTGGGTTCGTGCAGGGCCTCCGGTTCGGGTGCTGCTGGTTCGCCGGGCGATTCCGCCGCTTCAACGGCGGCGGGTTCGGCGGCCATTGAGGGTTCGTTAGGTGCGTCGTGCAGGGTGGGCAACGCGGGCTCGGCGGATTCGCCTGCTGCATAGGCCTCGGCGGCACGGCGCAGGGGCTCGCTGCTGAACGCCTCGGCCTGGCCTTGCTGGATCGCTGCGGTCCATTCGCCAAGCTCGGTGAGCGCGTGCGCGGCCAGGTTGAGCAAGGGCGGAGAGGCCCGGTGCTGATCGGCGATTTGGCGGTTGAACACTTGTTCGAGCGCCCAGGCGGCTTCGCCATAGTCGCGCAGGCCGACCATGCGCGAGCTGCCTTTGAGGGTGTGAAAAGCGCGGCGCAGGCTGGTGAGCGCGCCTTCGTCGTCGAGGTTGGCGTGCAGTTGCTGCAGTTGTTCGTGGCCGCTTGCGATGACCTCCCGGGCTTCCTCCAGGAAGATGTCGTTCAGTTCGTCTTCGGCGTCGTCTTCGGGCTCGGCGGGCGGGGTCGCCTCCTGAGCGGGTTCAGGGGCGGATTCAGGCGTGACAGTCGGCTCGGCCGGGGTTGCGGACGCCTCTTGAGCGGGGGCGGCGTCTGTCTCCTGGGGCGTGTGAGGTTCACTCGGCAGTTCGCTCACACCTTCGCTGGGCACGCTCAGCATCTGCGCCGGAAGATCGGGTACGCCGGCCAGGGCGGCCTCGGCGCGCAACTGCGCCAGGCGTTGCTGCGCCTGCTCGGGCGGCAGGCCCTGGGCGATGTCGTCCTTGAGTTGCTGCGCCGCGTGCTCGACGTCTTGCTGCAGGGTGGGCGGAGCGGTGCGCTGGGTGGAGGGAACGACGGCGCGCAGCTCTTTTTTGCCGTTGTCGAACACGAACAGGGTTTTGGCCAGCTCGGGTTGGTAGGACAGCATGTCGACCAAAAAACCGAGCACGCCGATATTGCTGGCCAGGGCGTCGAAGCGCTGGCTGTCGGTCGGCACATCGTCGGCCACGAGGCTGTCGATTTCGGTGCGCAGGTAGCTCAGCGCCTGGCTGGCGACATCGACGCCGAGCACCGAGAACACGCCGCGCATCTGCGACAGCAGATGAGGCACTTGCGCCAGATCGGGCTTGTGCGACGGGTCGCGGAAATAGGCGTCGAGCAGTTTCTCGACGGTGCTCATATCGGCGCGCAGTTCTTGCACCACGCTGCCCATGGTCTGTGACTCGGAGGCCTGGCGGAACAGGTCTTCCATCCAGCCGGCCAGCGGGTCTGGCGTTTGGCCGTTGGCGCTCTGGTCGAGGCGCCGCGCGAGGATTTGTGAGCGCTCCAGAAATCGCTGCTCTTCGGGACGGAAGTGGGCAAAGGTGATTTCGAGAAACAGAATGGCGGTGGCGACATCGAGCGCGCGCTCGGGGGTGAGAAAGTCGCTGCGCGCGCTGATTTTCTTGAACAGGCCCGCGAGCGATTGCGGCAGCGCTTCGCTGCCCGGCGTGAGTGCGTGCAGAGGTTGTTCTAGCGCCTGGGTGAGATCGACCAGGCGGGCCATGCGAGCGGGATCGAGGTGCGTCTGCGCGTGACCAGCCAGTGCGCTCCAGGCGTCGCGCAGGGTTTGCACGCGCTTGCGGACTTGCTGCACCAGGGCGGGGTCGATCAGACCGAAATGGCTTTGGTGGTAATCGGCAAACGGCGCGGCGGCTAGGTGCAGCCGGTTGTCAATGGCCCGCAGCACCGGAAGGGACTGCGCGGTGACGTCGCCATTGCCGTGCAGCGACTGGGCGCAAAAGAAGGTGAGGTCGTGACCCAGCCTTTGGGGGGCGGGGCTTTGCCCTTGCAACTGGCTGCGCAATTGCAGGTTGAGGCGGTTGAGCAGCCGTTTGATGTCGAGATCGGGTGTGAGCAGGCCGCTGCCGATGGCTTCGAACAAGCCGCGCGCGAGCCACCACAGGCTGGCCGTCGGCCCCGCGCTGCTGGCCTGCGCCCGACGCGCGACGGCGTCGAGCGTCTGCATGGCGGAGGCGGTCTGCTGACCGCGCAGCACATGCAGCAAGCCCATTTCGAACTGGGCGCGATCATCCTGCGTCAGCGTGGGGGCAGGGGCGCCTGCGGCGTCGGTAACGGGCGGGGCGTCCGGCCAGGTCCAGTCGTAGTCCCACAGGTCGGCCGGGTGGATGCGCTCGGCCTGCGCCAGTTCCATCAGGTCGCGGTACTGCGGATAGAGCTTGAGCGCCGGTTCATTTTTGCCCGCCCGCTGGGATTCGAGAAAATCGACCAGGGCGTTGAAGCCGGCCTCGAAACGCTGCAGTGCGTTGTTGTCGAGTTTTTCCGGATGGTCGATGAGTTGATCGAGCGCGTTCTCGGCGGCTTGCATCAGGCGCGCCGCGCCAAAAAAGCCCAGCAGTTCGATGGCGCCTGCGGCCTGGTGCACCTGGGTGCGAGCGGTGCGCAGACCCGTTTTTTCGGCCTGGACCGAACCGAGCACGCCGTCGTCCTGCTGCTGGGCGGCGCGCTTGAGCGCGGTGCGGGCGGACTGGAGGTTGTCGCTGATCTGATCGAGCAGCCAGGCCAAAGGCCCCATGTCCGTCTCAGGGGCGGGTGCCACGGCGGGATTCGAAGCGGAGACTGTGTTCATGCCGGAAAACGCGAGGGACGGACGTTGGAATGCATGCGAGGAAGGCGGGTCAGTTGATCTTGAACCGCGAGACGGACTGGCGCAGATCGTCGGCGACACGCGCGAGGTCGCGCACCAGCGAGGCGGTGGAGCGCGTGCCTTCGGAGGTCTGCTCGGTCACGGTGAAAATGGTCTGGATGTTGTCGGCCACCTTGTTGGCGGAACTGGCTTCGATCTGGGTCTGTTGCGAAATCTGCGTAATCAGCTCGGCAAGCTGGCGCGACACCGCGTCGATCTGGGCCAGCGCGGCGCCGGCGTTATCGGCCAGCTTGGCCCCTTCGACCACGCCCTGGGTGCTCTTTTCCATGGCGGCCACGGCGTCTTGGGTGTCGGTCTGAATGGTGCGCACCAGCGCGGCAATCTGCTTGGCCGACTCGGCCGAACGCTCGGCCAGGCGCTGCACTTCCTCGGCCACCACCGAGAAGCCGCGACCCGCTTCACCCGCTGACGCGGCCTGAATGGCAGCGTTCAAGGCCAGCACGTTGGTCTGTTCGGTAATGTCGGAAATCAGCTCGGTGATTTCGCCGATCTCCTGCGACGATTCACCCAGCCGCTTGATGCGCTTGGAGGTATCTTGAATCTGGTCGCGAATGCTGTTCATGCCGTCGATGGAGTTGCGCACGGCGCGCTGCCCCTGCTCGGCGGCCTGCAGCGACTGGTTCGCCACCTCGGCCGATTGCTGCGCCTGAACCGACACCTGGTTGATGCGCTGCGCCATGTCGAGAACCGACTGACCGGTTTCACGAATTTTGTTGAGCTGCTCGTCGGCGCTGCGCATCAGGCGGTCGGAAGTGGTTTGCGCCTGAGAGGCGCCTTCGCCCACCTGGTCGGCCGTCTGCTGAACCTGTCCCACCAGGGTGCGCAGCTCTTCCACGGTGTAGTTCACCGAGTCGGCGATGGCGCCGGTAATGTCTTCGGTCACGGTGGCCTGCTGGGTGAGGTCGCCCTCGGCCACGGTTTGCAGTTCGTTCATCAACCGCAAAATGGCGGCCTGATTCGACTCGTTGGTGCGCCGGGCTTCAAGCTCTTGACGCTCGGTTTGCCGACGCTGCAGTTCCACCAGCGTGGCACGTTGGCGCGCCTCGTTGAGCATGATGTAGATCAGGTCGGTGGCGGCGATGATGGCCAGCAGGCCCAGCAGGGCGAGGAACAAAATCGCCGGCCAGCTCACGCCGGTGCGCGAGGAATACAGGCTTTGCAGCTGATTGAGGTTGTCGTAGAGCTGGCCGGATGAGGCGAGCACCGCGTTTTGCGCCTCACGCGCCGAGGCCAGGCTGGGCAGGTTGGCCAGCAGGGTGCGGGCAGAGGCTTCGGTCTTGGCGTAGGTCTGGATCAGGCTTTGCAACTGTTGGCGCGATTGCGGATCGGCTAGGGCGGTGAGTTGCAGGTCGGCATTGCCGTCCAGCAGTCCCTTGCTCAGCGTGTTGAAGGTGGTCAGATCCTTGCCGAGGGTGAACACAGCCTCGGGCCGCACGCCTTGAAACGACAGAAAAGCGTTGGCTGATTTGTCGATGCGCTGGGTCAGCATGGTGAGCTGGCTGGCGGCGTTGATATTGCTCGCCGACGCTTTTTGCTGCAGCAGCAGCGAAGTCAACGTCTGGGCGCTGTCGAGCAGGGCATCGGTCTGGCGGTTGATGTCGGTGAGCTGCTGGGCAGTCGTCGTCAGCACACCTTCCTGCTTGGCGAGCAAGTCGGCGTTTTTCACGCTGGTCTCGGTTTCCGGGCCGATCTTGTCGAGTAGCGCCTGGCCGCCAGCGGGCACGCTGGTTTGCTGCAGGACGGCGACTTCCGATTTCAGGGCCTCGGCGCTGGAACGCACGGTGGCGAAAGCGTCTTTATTGCCCAATAGCGCCGCGTTCATCGAACGCGCCAGACGCTGAGACTGGGTCAGCGCCGCGCCGGAGGCTTCGAGCTGCCGGGCCGAGTCGGACGTTCCACGCAGCACCACAATCAGGGTCAGGCCGAGCAGTACCAGCGAGATGATGAGCAGCACGCCGAAAAAGCGCTGTTGCTGGGCCAGCATCATGCGGCTGATCATCGGCAGCCGCAGAATCAGCGGGCGGTTGCCCTGGGCTTGATGCAGGGCGCTGGTCGGATCTCCGATGCTGGAATCGATCTGCAGGGTTTCCTGTCCACCCCGGCCGAGCGCCGTCGGCGCGATTTCGGTGTCGCTTGACGATTCGTTGTTTTTCGTTCCGAAAAGGGACGAGAGTAAGGACATGACCGCTCCGTAAAACGTGATGAAGTTGAGGATGCAAACCGGCAGATGACGGTTGACTAAAAACAGGTACAGCGCAGTGAAAGCAAATTCAGCAAATTCAGCAAATTCAGCAAATTCAGCAAAATCGCGCGTCGATCGAAATTTCAGGTGACGCTCAGGAATTGTTCGTTTTCGGCCAGAGCCAGCAGGTCGACTTCATGCCAGAGGTTCTGCTCGGCATCGCGATATGTGCTTCCCAGCCAAGGGTGCACCCCTTCACCAAGCCCATCCTCTTGAACGCGGAGAACTTTCTGGAGTTGATCGGGGTTGCGCAGCCCGACCAGTTGATCGACCAGCAGGGCGGTGTTGATGTCGAGCGCCGGGGCGAACTGGATGAGTCGGGCCTGCGGCGTCAGGGCAGCGGCGTCTTCGCCCATGAACCGGCCCAGATGCACCACGCCGCAGACCTGGCCCCGCAGACTGACCAGGCCCAGGAACCAGGGCAGGGCGTGCGGCAGCGGGGCGCAGTGCTGCATGGGCGAAATCTCGCCCGAGAACTCCAGGGGCAGCAAAAAGCGCCACTGCCCCGCCAGCACGGCCAGCCAGCGTGAAGGGGCTTGCCCGCTTTGCGCGGCCGTCAGGCGTTGTGCGAGATGGGTCTGAAATTCGCGCAGCGAGGCTCTGGACATAGGCGGAGACGTTGGGTGGAAGACGAAGCGGTGCGGACGAGCGTGAGCTTCAGGCGATGGCGCGGATCTTGTCGAGCAACTCGGTGGCGTTCACCGGCTTAATGACATAGTCGGACGCGCCTTGACGCATGGCCCAGACCTTGTCGGTTTCAAGCTTCTTGCTGGTGCACATGATGACGGGTATGCCGGAGTAAGCCGGGTCGCGCGTGATCTGTCGCGTGAGCTGAAAGCCGTTCTGGCCGGGCATCACCACATCCATCAGAATCAGATCGGGCTTCACGGCCGCGAGCATGGCCAGCGCCTGCTCGCCGTTTTCCGCCGTGTTCACCGCAAAGCCGTGCTTGGTGAGCAGGTCGGAGAGGAAATACAGCTCGGTCTTGGAATCGTCAACGATGAGAATATTGTGTACGGGCATGGCGGATGAAAAGAAGAGCGAGAAGCGCGAGAAGCGCGATCAGGAGCCGGTCGCAGCAGCAGGCTGGTTGGCGTTCAGGTGCCGCTTGACTGCGTCGAGCAGTTGATCTTTGGTGAAGGGCTTGGTCAGATAGTCTTGCGCGCCGACCATGCGGCCGCGCGCCTTGTCGAACACGCCGTCCTTGCTGGAGAGCATGACCATGGGGATATGGGAAAACTTGCCGCTGCGGCGGATGACGGCCACGGTCTGATAGCCGTCGAGCCGGGGCATCAGAATGTCGCAGAAAATCAGGTCGGGCTCGTGGTCGTTGACCTTGGACAAGGCGTCAAAGCCGTCTTCGGCGAGCAGCACCTCATAGCCGGCCTGCTTGAGAAAAATCTCGGCGCTGCGGCGGATGGTGTTGCTGTCATCGATGACCAACACTTTGAATGGGCTGGTAGGCGCAACCATGCACATCCTTTGCAAAAGGGGAAAAGGAAAAACGCTGTAAACAGCTGCGGTGACTTGCCGTTCCCGATTAAACCGGCACCTTCTCAAAAAATGGCGCCGTCTAGACCGGCACCATTTCGAAATCTTCTTTGCGCGCACCGCACTCGGGGCAGGTCCAGTTCATCGGCACATCGGCCCAACGCGTACCCGGTGCAATGCCGCTCTCTGGATGGCCCTCGGCTTCTGAGTAAATGAAGCCACAGATCAGGCACATCCAACTGCAAAGTTCTTGTTTGTCCACAGCGTATCGGGGTAGAGGAGAAGATTCAACGATTCTATGGCGCGCTGTTGCATTTTGACCTACAGGGCAGGCACCGCTGCGGAGGATCAAGAAGCGCTTGGTCAAGATCATGGCAAGATCGGTGCGGGCCCAGGCTTGCGCCGACCTGCAGTCGCACTACCATGCCAGCATGATGACCGAATCCACAGAATCCCCCCCCGCCGTGATGTTCTTCAACGCGGCTGACCCCAGCGGCAGCGCGGGGCTCGCGGCCGATCTGGCGTCGTGCTCGGCCGTGGGCTGCCATCCCCTGCCGGTCACGACCGCGCTCTGGGTACGCGATACCGCAGAGATTTTCGACACCATCGAGATCGAGGCCGACGCCGTGGTGGAACAGGCGCGGGCCGTGCTCGAAGACGTCGAGATCTCGGCCTGGAAGGTCGGCTTTCTCGGTAGCGTCGACGTGGTCAATGCCGTGGCCGAACTGCTGGCTGACTACAGTCAGGTGCCGCTGGTCACCTATGCCAGCAATTTCCACGTGCTCGACGAGTCGCAGACCGACGATTACATCAAGGCGATGCAGGATCTCATCCTGCCGCAGACCCGCGTGCTCACCGGCAACCAGAGCGCGCTCACCCAGTTGTTGCTGCCGGAGTGGGACGGCGAAGCGCCGCCCACGCTCGATGCGCTGATGCAAAAGTCGCAGCAACTCGGCGTGCAATATCTGCTGGTGACCGGTATCGTGGCCAGCGAGGGCAGGGTGGAGAACGTGCTGATGAGCCCGCGGCGGGTGTTGCTGCGCGAGAGTTTCGAGCTGTTCGAGGCCGGGTTCACCGGCGCGGGCGATACCTTGTCGGCGGTGCTCACCGCGATACTCGCCAATGGCGCCAAGCTCGATCAGGCGGTGCATGAGGCCATCGAATACCTCGATCATTGCCTCGATTTCGGCTACCGCCCCGGCATGGGTCAGGTGGTGCCCGACCGCTTCTTCTGGGCACAGCCCACCGAGGAGGAAGACGATACGCCGAGCGAGCCGGGCACGCCGACCTTGCAGTGACCTCGGGGGCCTCGGGCACGTTTGGCATTCCGCGGCCCGGGCGCCAGTCAAACAACCCCTATCCCGTTTTTTTCTCATCGCCCTGCTAGTCGGGGCGATGTCCGTTCAAGAAAGAGCCTCATGTCCATCACGAATCAGCAACTGTTCGATCGCGCCCAGCTCACCATTCCCGGCGGGGTCAACTCGCCGGTGCGCGCATTTCGCCAGGTCGGCGGCGTGCCGCGCTTTATCGACCGCGCCGAAGGCCCCTACATGATCGACGCCGAAGGCACGCGCTATATCGACTACATCGGTTCCTGGGGACCGATGATCGCCGGGCACGCTCATCCGGAGGTCGTCGAGGCGGTGCATCGGGCAGCCACCCGCTCGCTGAGTTTCGGCGCGCCCACGGCCGACGAAATCGACATGGCTGAAGCCATTTGCAAGCTCATGCCTGCGGTCGAAATGGTGCGCCTGGTGTCCAGCGGCACCGAAGCCGGCATGAGCGCCATTCGCCTGGCGCGCGGCTTCACCGGACGCGATGCCATTGTCAAGTTCGAAGGCTGCTACCACGGCCATGCCGACAGTCTGCTAGTCAAGGCCGGTTCGGGCTTGCTGACCTTCGGCAATCCCAGCTCCGCCGGGGTGCCTGCCGACCTGGCCAAGCACACGCTGGTGCTGGAGTTCAACAACATCGCCCAGATCGAGGAATTGTTTGCCCGGCAGGGACACGAAATCGCCTGCGTGATGGTGGAACCCATCGCGGGCAATATGAATTTCATCCGGGGAACTTCGGCCTGGCATCAGCGCCTGCGCGAGCTCTGCACCGAGCACGGCGCGTTGCTGGTGTGGGACGAGGTGATGACCGGTTTTCGCGTGGCGCTGGGCGGCGCACAACAGGTGTACGGCATTCGCCCCGATCTGGTGGTGATGGGCAAGGTGATTGGCGGCGGCATGCCGCTGGCGGCCTTCGGCGGCCGCGCCGACGTGATGCACAAGCTCTCGCCGCTGGGCGCGGTGTACCAGGCGGGCACGCTGTCGGGCAATCCGGTGGCGGTGGCTGCCGGCATGGCACAACTGCGCCTGATCCAGCAGCCGGGGTTTTACGAGCGCCTGAGCGCGGCGACCCAAAAACTCATGCGCGGCCTGGACGCCGCCGCCGCACGGCACGGTGTGACTTTCCGCACCGACAGCGAAGGCGGCATGTTCGGTTTTTATTTCGCCGCCGAGCTGCCGCGCAACTATCCCGATATGGCCACAGCCGATGTTGAGATTTTCAAGCGCTTTTTCCACGCCATGCTCGACCGCGGCGTGTACCTGGCGCCGAGCATGTACGAAGCGGGTTTCGTCTCCGCGGCGCACGACGATGCGGTGATCGAGGCCACGCTGCAGGTGGCCGACGGTGCGTTTGCGGACATGAGCAAGGGTTGATTGGCGCTTAGCGCGGCACTTGAACATCCCACAACCGCGCGGCGATTACTGCGGTGCGGCCGTTCATGTAAGGCGAGTACAGGCGCTTTTGATAAATGCGCGGGGCGGGCAGCATGACGGCCAGCCTTGCGGCCTGCGCCGGGCTGAGGCGGGCGGCGCTGGTGTGAAAGTAGGTTTGCGCGGCGGCTTCGGCGCCGTAGATGCCGTTGCCCCATTCCACGCTGTTGAGGTAAATCTCCAGAATGCGGCGCTTGCCCAGAATGCCTTCGAGCATGAAGGTGATGATCAGCTCCTGGCCTTTGCGCAGATAGTCGCGCTCGGGCGAGAGAAACAGGTTTTTGGCGAGCTGCTGGGTGATGGTGGAGCCGCCGATGACTCTTCCGCTGCGCTCGAAGCGGCGACTGTGGTTGCGATCCCAGGCGTTTCGAATGGCGTCCCAGTCCACGCCGTCGTTGGTGAGAAAGGTTGCATCTTCCGAGGCGACCACGGCGCGTTTGAGGTAAGGGCTGACGGCGTCGTAAGGCGCCCAGTCGTGCTTCCAGGGCACGGTGTCGCCGCTTTTGAGGATGCGCAGTTCGGCCGCGCGCATGAAGGTGGTGCTGGACGGCGGAATGACTGTCCACAGCGCGATGCGCAGGGCGAAATAGCCTTGCAGCACCAGGCCGGAAAGCACGAACAGCCACAGCAAGCGGCGCCACAGCGGCGCGGGTCTGTCTCGTTTCATGCTGCGTGTTGGCGGGCGGCGGCGAGTTCGGCGCGCAGCGTGGCCAGCACCGGGGCGGTGGCCGGCGCTTCGCCGTGCCACAGGGTGTAGCTCTGCGCGGCTTGTTCCACCAGCATGCCCAGCCCGTCCCAGGCGCTGGCGCCCGCGGCGTGGGCCTGCGCGACAAAGGGGGTGTCGTGCGCGCCGTACATCATGTCGTAGGCCCACTGCGCGGGGCGCAGCACGCCGTCCGGCAGATCGAGCGCGCGGCCGTCGAGACTGGCGGCAGTGGCGTTGATGACGCCATCGGCCCAGTGCGTCGGCGGCTCGAGCACCACTTGCAGATCGGCGCCGTGCTGCGCGGCCAGGGCGCTGTGGCGCGCGGCCAGGGCTTGGGCCTTGTCGGCACTGCGGTTCCACAGGGCGATGGCGCGCGCGCCTGCAGCGATCAGCGGCCCGAGTACGCCGCTGGCCGCACCACCGGCGCCGAGCAGCAGCACGCGCTGCCCCTGCAGCGGGCGGTGGGTATCGGCGGCCAACACGCGGGCCAGATCGCGCACCAGGCCGATGCCATCGGTGTTGTCGCCCCACAGACCGCCTTCGTCCCAGCCGAGGGTGTTGACCGCCTGCGCCAGTTGCGCCGCCGGGCTGCGGCGGACGCACAGACGCCAAGCGTCGAATTTGAACGGCACCGTGATGTTGGCGCCCCTGCCGCCTTCGGCATAGAAGGCGTCGAGCGCGGCTTCGAAGCCATCCACCGGGGCGAGCCGCGCCTCATAGCTCAGCGCCACGCCGGTTTGCTCGGCGAACAAGGCGTGAATGCGCGGCGAGCGGCTGTGCGCGATGGGATTGCCGAACACGGCGTAGAGCGGGGGCGGGGGCGAAGTCATGGAAGCGTCTGCCGTCAGGGTGTGGCTTGCGCCGGGTTTTGCGGGGCCTGCACCGCGGTTTCCAGGCCCTGCGTGCGGGTGAAGCGGAAACGCGAAATCACCACGATTTGATCGGCCTGCCTGAGCATGCCCTCGGTGAACCGGCCATAGGGCTGCGCGGCCTCGACTATGGCGCGCGCCTGTCGGTCGAGCGTGGGGTTGCCCGAGCTTTGGACGATTTCGGTGGAAACCACCCGGCCACTGGCGTCGATGGTGATGGACATGATGAGGCTGCCATACAGCTTGTTGCCCCCGCTTTGCGGAAACTCGCGCGTGCCCAGGGTTTCGATCTTGGTGCGCAGCTTGTCGTAATACAGCGCGTAGGCGGCTTCACGGGTGGACGGGCCGATGAAGCGGCGGCGCGGCTTGGCGTTCTGCTGCTGAATCTGCCGCTCGATGGCGCCCAGCATATCGAGCAACTGCCGCCGTTTTTGCTCCAGCGCCTGTTGTTTCGCCGAATCGTTTTCCTGCCGCACGGTCTGCGCCAGTTGCACGATCTGCTGCCGCACCTGGGTGAGCAACTGTTGCTGCTTTTGCTCCAGCGCCGAGAGGCTGCGCTGCTGGTTGACCGCCGCGTCGCCGTGCGAGACATCGGCGGTGAACGGCAGCGGCGTGGTGGCCAGGCCCTTGTTGGCGTCGCCGCCGCCGTCGAGGTTGGCCTGGGCGATGGCTTGCGGTTTGGCCGGGGCGTCGTCGGTGCGCTGGTTCACCAGCACCACGTCGAGCGGCGCGTTGTCGAACATGCGGTTGAAGGTCTCGGGCGCCGCAAAGCGCAGACTCAGCAGCGCGAGATGCACCCCGACCGAGGCGATCAGGGCCCAGTGCAACGGGGTGAGGGAGCGCAGGCGGAGGGGGGGCACGGAGGGGCAGGGCAGATCGGGCAGCGGCGGATCGGGCAGCGGCGATTTTACGAAGCCTGCTGCGCGGCGGGGGCGGCCGATTCGGCGTCGGGCTCATCGGTATCGACCGCCACGCTGATGGGCGCGGCCAGGGCGACGGCTTCGTCGCCCTCTTCGTCGTCCTCCTCGCTGACTTCAGCGCTGGCTTCGGTGTCAGTGGCCGCGGCTTGCTGCGGGGCGTCGAGCTGGCTGAGCACGCGGCCAAAGACCTCCAGGGTGATGAGGTCGGTGCCGGTGATCTGCACCTGCACCCGCGTGTTGCGCGGCAGGTCTTGCGCGCCCACGGCGGTGAACACCAGCGGCAGGCCGTCCACGCGCACCGCGCCTTCGCGCAGCACGCTAGCCTCAAACGTGTCGAGCCCTTGCTGCGCCAGATAGCGCAGCGTCCAGTAGCGTTCCAGCGCCGACTGGTGGGTGGCGTAGGCCTTGTAGGTGTCTTCGAACGATTCGACGATGGCGTACAGCAGCGGGTCGCGCGGCTTGAACGGCGCCTGCAGCAGCGCGGTCTTGCCGAAGCGGGCGCAAGCGATGAGCTGGCCCTGGTTGAGCAGATCGACATAGCGCCGCAGCGGCGAGGTGCACCACGCATATTGCGCCACGCCCAGGCCCTGGTGCGGCGCGGGTTTGAGGCCCATGCGGGTGCGCAGATTGGCGCCGAAACCGCTCTGGCTGCGGTAGATGCCGGGCATGCCCAGCTCGGCGAGCCAGCCGCCCCAGGTGGCGTTGGCCAGAATCATCAGCTCAGAAACGATGGTGTCCAGCGGCGCGCCGCGTCGGCGCGGCTCGATGCGAACCGTGGCGGCTTCGGCGCCGCGCTCCAGGCCGTCGATGCGGAAGGTGTAGTCCACTCCTCCTGCGCGCTCGGGTTTGCCGCGCACCTGTTCGCGCCCGCGCTTGAGTTGCTGCGCGAATGTCCACAGCCACGCCAGCTCTTTGGCGTGGGGGTAGCTTTGCGTGGCCGGGTCGGCCGTCAGGGCTTCCTCGGTGACCAGGGCGTCGAGCTGATCGTGGCGCAGATTGCTGGCCATGCGCACCTGCTCCACGCGGGTTTCGAATTCGGAAGCCTGGAGGTCGTTGCCGACGGTGCAGTACAGCGACAGCGCGGGGCAATCGCAGCCGGCTTGCAGGGTGAAGGTCTGCACCAGGGCGTCGGGCAGCATGGTGATCTTGTCGCCCGGCATATACACGGTGGACAGGCGGTTGCGCGCGAACTGCTCCCAGTCGGAATCGCGCGTCAGCGCCAGCGCCGGGGCGGCGATATGAATGCCCAGCCGCACCCGGCCATCGTCCAGCCATTGCAGCGAAAACGCATCGTCGATCTCGGTGGTGGCCGAGTCGTCGATGCTGAACGCCGCAGCGGCGGCCAGCGGCAGCGCGTCGTTGAACGACGGCATCGGCAGCGCCGGGAAGGCCGTGCCCTTGGGAAAGCGTTCCAGCAAAAAGCGCTGCATGTGAAACGCCCACGGCGAGGCGATGGCCCCGGCGTCGCGCAATAGCGTGAGCGCGCCATGCCCGGTCTGCTTGACCGCCAGCGCCACGGCCTTGAACTCCGGGCTGTTTTTGTCGGGCTTGAACAGGATTTGATAGAGCTTTTCCGCGATGGGCTGCGGGCAGCGGCCCGCGGCCAGTTCGGCGGCGAAGGCGTCGATCTGGCGCAGCTGCTCCTCCTTGCGTGCGATGGCCGCGAGCGCGGCCTGCACCTGCTGCGTGGGCGCCTTGCGGAACTGGCCGCCGCGCCCGCGCCGCTGGAAGTAATGCGGCGCACCGAACAGCCGCAGCAATATGGCCGCGCGCTGCCCGGCGCCCGGCGTGCCGCCGTAGTAGTCGGCCGCGACCTGATCGAAATGGAATTCGTCCTCCGGGGCGAATTCCCACAGCAGATCGAGGTCGATGCCTTCCTGCTGCGCCTGCGCCCAGTCCATGAGCTCGGCAGGCGCCGGTTTGTCGAAGCGCACCAGCGCCTGCGCCGCCTTGATTTTCTGCCGCTTGCCCGAATCGAGCTCGACCTGCAGACTGGCCTCGGCCTCGCTCATGATGCGACCGGCGTGGAACTTGCCACCATCTTCGAACAGCACATTACTCAATCGGAGTCTCCGTCAAACGAACTAAAGCGCGCAGCCCGCCCGGCCGCCCGAAGGGCTGCGCCGCCCCCTCGGGGGGCAGCGAACGCAGTGAGAGTGGGGACTCACCTCTCATAGGGTCATACCGCCGTCAACCTCGATGACCGCGCCGCTGATGTAGGAGGCTTCGCTACTGGCGAGAAAGGCATAGACGCTGGCGATTTCTTCCGCCTTCCCCAGACGGCGTAGCGGCACGCGCTCGGCCATTTGCTCCATCACCTTGTCGGGAATGGTGGCGAGCATGGGCGTCTGGATGAAGCCGGGCGCCACCGCATTCACCCGCACGCCCTTGGGGCCGAGTTCGCGCGCCCAGGTCTTGGTCATGGCGATGATGCCGGCCTTGGTCGCGGCGTAATTGGTCTGGCCGAAGTTGCCGTACAGCCCGACCACGCTGGACGCGCTGAGAATGGCGCCGCGGCCGCGCTCGATCATGTGCGGCGCGACGATCTGGGTGCAGCGGAACACCGCGCGCAGGTTCACGTCGATCACGGCGTCGAACTGCTCGTCGGTCATTTTCACCAGCCGCGCATCGCGGGTGATGCCCGCGTTGTTCACCAGGGTGTCGATTTTCCCGAACTGGGCGATGGCGGCATCGACCAGCGTGGTAAACGCGGCGCGGTCGGACACGTCGAGCGCCTGCGCCAGCACTTGCGCACCGCCGCGGCGCAACTCGTCTGCAACGGGGTCGAGGGTGGCCGGGTTGCGGTCGCATAGCACCAGGTGCGCGCCTTCGGCGGCGAATTTGCGCGCCGTGGCCAGGCCGATGCCTTGCGCCGCGCCGGTGATGAGGGCGATATGGTCTTGAAGTCGCATGAGGAGAGTCCTTTAAAAGTCGTTTGAAGCGGGGTTGAGGCACCACCGCAGAACCGGGTCGAGATGCTGCTGCGCGTAATCCGACAGCGCATGATCGCCGCCGGGCAGCACGCTGCACTTCGCGCCGCGATAGCGTGCGGCCATTTCGCGCCAGTCCAGCACCTCGTCGCCCTGTGCAATGATGACCAGGTAACGTTGCGGATCGGGGACGGGGGCGCGCAGATCGCCCACTTCCAGCGCGTGGAGCTCATCCACATGCTGCGCGGTGAAGTTGAATTGCAGCGCCGGGTCGTGCCAGGTGGTGAGGTGGCCGATCTGCCCGCGCAGATCTCGCGCCGGATCGACCGCGGGGTTGAGCAGCGCCGCGCGGGCCTGCAGGCTGTGCGCCAGGTACGTGGCGTAAAACCCGCCGAGCGAACTGCCGATGAGGCAGAGATCGTCGCCGCGCACCTTGCCCAGCAAGTCGTGGCACAGCGTCATCGCCGCGCGCGGCGAGGGCGGCAGTTGCGGGCAAAGCCAGCTCAGCGGCGGCAGACCTTGGCCGAGACGCTGCTGATTGATTTGCTCGACGCGCTGCGCTGTAGCGCGCGCCTTGGCGGATTGCGGCGACGAACGAAAGCCGTGGAGATAGAGCAGGGTGGGCATGGAGGCGTATTCAGCGCGGCGCGAGCGGGCGCCGCCCCTGAATGCTACCCGCCCATAGACCGGGGTTCAGCTTCGCGCCGGAGTCGAGGCCGGCATGGGCGCCCCGGCCGTTTCGGGCTGGCCTTCGTCTTCCGGCCAGTCGCGGATGTAGGCCTTGAGCATCTGGTTCTCGAAATCTTGCTCGCGCACCACGGCCTGGGCTACGTCGTGAAAGGAAATCACGCCCAGCAGCGCATCGTCCTGCATCACCGGGATGTAGCGCACGCCGGCCTCCAGCATGGTGCGGCGCAGGGTGTCGAGGGTGGTTTCGGGGCCGCAGACTTCGTAATGCGTGTCCATGCGTTCGGCCACGATGTGATCGCCCAGCACGCCTTCGCCCTCGGCGACCGCGGCCATCACTTCCGAAAAAGTGAGCAGTCCGACGAGCTTGCCGTGCGCCATGACCACCAGCGAGCCGATGTCATGCTGGGCCATGGTCTGCACCGCCTGCAGCAGGCGGGCTTCGGGCGGCACGGTAAACAGCACATGCCCTTTCACCCGCAGAATGTCGCTGACTTTCATGGCGTTCTCCTCTGTTTTTTTCAGTAAGTGAAATATAGTCAGTCCATTGCGTACAGACCAGAGGTCATTCCCGCAGGTCTTGCGCTTGCTGGGCGCCCCCTGGGTCGGCTCGCCGACCCGCCCCCCATGGGGGTCAAGGAAACTTGGGGCGGCCCGGCATTTCCTTGACAGCCCATTTTTGAACCAAACGCCATGTCCGCCCATCATCCCTCCTCCATTCCCCTCGTATTGCTGCACGGCGCGGGCGGCGACGCCAGCGTGTGGACGGCGCAGACCGACTGGTTGACGGCGCGCGGCTGGCATTGCCTGGCGCTGGAGTTTCCCGCGCACGGCGCCACGCCCGCGCCGCCGCTGGCCCGCATCGAGAGCATGGCCGACTGGGTCTGGTCGCAGCTCGACGCTCGTCAGATCGGCCCGGTGGTGCTGGCCGGTCACAGCATGGGTTCGCTGGTGGCGCTGCATGCCGCAGGCCAGCGCCCCGGTCAGCTCAGAGGGCTGGCTCTGCTGGGCATTTCCTGGCCCATGCGGGTATCGCGCAAGTTGCTGGCGCAGGCCCAGGAGGCGCCGCAAGAGGCCATCGACAACGTGGTGAAGTGGTCTTACGCCCAGGCTGAGCCGCTCACCCCCGCGCCGGGTTTTCAGTCGCCGCAGGCCTACCGCGAGCTGTTGCTGCGGCAACAGGCCCATTGGGCCGAGGGCGGTCTGCTGGCCTCCGACCTCGCCGCCTGCGACCGCTATTCGGCGGGCGAGGCGGCGGCGCGCTCATGGGGCGGGCCGACATTGTTTTTGCTCGGCGAGCACGACCGCATGACGCCGCCCGCGCAGGCCGAAGACCTGCGCGCGGCGTTGCCGCGCCAGCGCACGGTGATGCTCGATTGCGGTCACAACCTCATGGCCGAAGCGCCGCACGCCGTGGCCCACGCGCTGGCTGACTGGATGGAGCGCGAACTCGGCATGGCGGTGTGAGGCGACGAGGCGACTCGGTCGCAGGCGCCCAAGCGCAGCCGCGCCGTGCCGCACCACACGGTGAGCACCACCCGGCCTGAGCCGCGTGCCGTGTAGCCGTCTCCAGGGTGCAGAAACACGTCGTCCGGCTGGCCTTCTTCGGTGAGCCAGACGCGCACCGGGCCGGGCTGTGACGCCAGCGTCTGCGCCGACTCCAGCCGCACGCTTTGCCCTGCGGCGTTTCGCAGCGTCAGCGAATCGCCGAGCTGCAACAGGATCCAGTCGCGCTGGATGGACACTTCGGTCTGCGGCATGATGGCCTCCCGTTAGTATGTCAAAAAAGCATGAAGGTGAAGAGCGCCAAAGAGTTCTCGGTTCGCTCTCGGTCCTCAGGTTGATTGAAGTCTAGGCGGCCGATCGGGTTGTAAAAGGCGCAAATACGGAAGGTTCATCATGCGAAAAATGGATGATGGCGCGCAGCGCCAAGCGGCCGCTTCGGCCGTGCTTGCGCCGCGCAGTCGTCAGGTCGATGCGGGCAATCTGCGCGGCTTCGAGGCGGCGGCACGGCTGGGCAGCTTCACCGCCGCGGCCGATGCCCTGGCGCTGACGCAGTCCGCGCTCAGCCGCCAGATCCAGACCCTGGAAGCCAGCGTCGGCGTGCCGCTGTTCGTGCGGGAGGGGCCGCGCGTGCGCCTGTCACCCGCTGGCGAGCAGTTCGCGGTGGTGGTTCGGCAGGCGCTGCAGCAACTCGACGCCGCGGTGGAGGGGCTGCGCGCCAGCCAGGGGCGGCCGCGGGTGCAGATCACCACCTTTGCCTCGCTCGCCAGTCAGTGGCTGATTCCCCGGCTGGGAGAATTTCAGAGCGCCCATCCCGACATCGACATCGCCGTCGAAACCTTCGACAACCTCAGCGACCTGGAAACTGGCGGGCTGGACATCGCCATTCGCCGCCTGCGCGACGACAACCCCTTGGCACGCGCGCCGCACACCACGTTTCTGTTCGGCGAAGAAATCACTCCGGTGTGCAGCCCCGCGCTGGCGCAGACCGGGCGCGCGCCCGGCGCTCTGGACGATCTGCCCCGCTGCGTGTGGATCGACGATGTGCGCATCCACAGCGCGCCGCCCATCGCCCGCGCCAACATGCAGGCGCTGTCGTGGGGCGGCTGGTATGCGGGGCTGGGCTTGCCGCAACCCGAGCCGCAGCGCTGGCTGCGGTTCAACTACACCTATCAGGTCATTCAGGCCGCGGTGGCCGGGCAGGGCGTGGCGATGGGGCAGATCGGCCTCATCCGCGACCTGCTGGCCGCTGGCACGCTGATCGCCCCGGTGGGCCGGCGGGTCGATGCCGGTTATGGCTACTACCTGGCGGTGCGTTCCGGCGCGCAGCAGCGCCCCGAAGTGGCGGCCATGCTGCAGTGGCTGCAGCAGCAGTTCACGGCGTGGCAGGCCATCGAGATCGGTGACTGAGAGGACATGCCGGGCGCAGTCGTGCGTCAATGTTCGGCGTGCTGCAGCGGGTGGCGCAGGCGCTGCAGGGCGTGCAAGGAAGCGGCCTTGGCGCCGTCCACCCAGGCGCTTTCACCTACGGGTTTGGGGTTTTGCAGGCCGATGCGGCGCAGGCGGGCGTTGAGTTGATGCGCGGCGGTGTGTCGGTCGGACTGCCGGGTGCGGAAGGTGAAGGCCAGCGAGACGGACAGGTTGGAATGCGTCCACACCCGATGCGGCGCGATGAAAGGGTGATGCAAACCCAGGCCGGGTCGCAGCGAGAAGTGCAGGGCGCGCTGCTCGAACTCCGGTTTGTAGGGCGGCCGCGTGCCCTCGTAGGCCAGCAGCCGGTCTTTCTGCGCCGGGCTCATGATGAGCGGGTCGGTCTGGCTCCATAGATCGGCGGTTTTTTCGCCGCGAATCTGCAGCAGAAAATTCATCTCCCGATCCATGTGATATGGCGTGACAGCGCCTTGCGCCGAGATGAACACATAGGTCGAGTACCAGGTGATGTGCGGGTCGAGCGGGTGCGTGTGCGCGGTGATCTCCGCCAGCAAGCTCTCGATCTGCGGCCGGTAAATCGCATCCTGCTCAGGGTTGTTGATGCAGATATAGCCGTGCAAGGGCTCGAAGTGCGTCAGCAAATGGTCGAGCGTCAGCTCCGTATCCGTGCGGACAAAAGAGGCATCGAAGTCGGCATCGGGCGCAATGTCGCCGCGGCGGAACAACACCTTGTTGGCCGGATGGCGGCGGGCCAGCTCGAACAAAGGTTCGATGTCGAACATCGGGTGCTGGTTCAGCCGATGCTGCAGCAGAAAAGGGTGGCGGTTGTAGTGGTTTTGCATTTGCGCCGGGTCGAACTGCAGCCAGCCTTCGCTGTCTTGTTGCCCGCGTTGCAGCAGGCGGGCGTACTGCTCGGCACTGACGAATTCACCCAGCATGAAAGCCTCCCGGGAGTGGAGAAAGTGTTTTGTCGCACTTTACAAACGCACCGGGGCGTTGTCCATCCGGGGCGCCACGAGGGGGCTCTGGCTCAATCAGGCGGCTACGTTTGTGCGTGGCGCAGGCGCCGCAAGGCCGTGCGGGCGGGGTCGATGCTGTCGGCCAGGTCGGTTTCGAGGGGCAGCGGCGTGCCTTCGATCTGGGCCAGCAGGGTTTCGGCCAGCAGCGGGGCGAGGGTGAGGCCGCGCGAGCCCATGCCCGCGCACACGGCCAAGCCCGGCAGGCGGGGGAGTTCGTGCAATTGTTTGCCGGCGGCGCGCTGGGGGTTGGCCAGCAGCGGCGCGAGATCGGCGACGGGGCCGCAGTAGGGCAGACGGTCAGTGCTGGCTGCGCGCGTGCCGACAAAGTGGCGCAGCGCGGCAGTGTGTTCGGGCAGGGGCGGCGAGGCGGTGAGCGCGCTCAGGCCCGCGCGGTTGAGCGCCCAGGCTTGTTCGGGGGTGAGGGGCTGGTCTTCGGTTTCGAAGGTGGCGCCGATCAGCAGCCAGTCTTCCTCGCCAGACTCTTGCAGCAGGTGCGCCGCCGCGCGTGGCAGGCGCAGCACATAACCGCTGCCCATCCACGGCTGCGCAAGCCCTTGCAGCGCGGGCCAGAGGCGGGCGGGCAGCGCCTGCGCCTGGCCGCGCAAGGGGTGCAGGGGCAGCCAGTCGGGGCTGGGGATCAGCCCGCTGGCGGACAGCAGCGCCGGGGTTTGCATGGCAGCCGCGAGCACGATTTGCGGGGCGTGGGCCAGCGCTTGCCCGGCGGCGTCGAGCACGCGCCAGGTGCTGCCGTCGCGTTGGAGCCGGGCCGCCTGGGTGTTGCAGCGCAGGGTGATGCGCGGGGAGTCGAGCCAAGCCGCGCACAGGGCCTGATTGGCGAGCACGGCGCTGTCCACTTGCCAGCCGACTTCGGTCCATTGCGCCATTTCCGCGGGCAGGTGCACGCTCGAGCGCCAGTCTTGCATGCGCGTTTCGTCGGCGGCGTCGGCGGGGGTGAGGGTGGCCGGACCGAATTGCGCGAGGTCGTGTCTCAAGAAAACGCCGGACCGTCCCAAGTTTTCTTGCCCCCCTCGGGGGGCGGGCTGGGCGCAGCCCGGCCCTGGGGGCGCTGGTTCGGGTGGCAGCGCGCGGCGCAATGCGGCCATGCCGGCGCGGGTGAGGCGCGAGAGCAGGTTGTCGTCTGCCGAGGGCTGAAGATGCGCCAGACCTGCGGGCATGGCCGAGCCGCCGCCCGCGGGGTGCGGGCCGGATTCGAGGACTTCGACCGTCCAGCCGCGCTGCGCCAAGGCATGGGCGCAGGCGGCGCCGCTGAGACCGGCGCCGATGACTACGGCATGCCGCGGCAGCGCTGCGGGCCAGGGTGCGGGCAGGGTGTGGCGGGTGCGCTTCCAGAGGGGGTTGAAGGTGGCTTGCAGGCGCTGCCGCTTGCCGCCCCAGCCGGGTTGCAGTTCGATGGTGAAACCGGCCTGCTCCAGTCCTTTTTGCACGGCATGCGCCACGGTGTAGCTGGCCGCGCGGGCGCCGGGCTTGACCAGGCGGGCGAGGGCGCGGAAGAGCTCGGGCGTCCACATGGCGGGGTTGCGCGCGGGCGCGAAGCCGTCGAGGTAGAGCGCGTCGGCGGCCAGCTTGAGTTTGGGCGCGAGTTCGGCGGCATCGCCAAAGGCCAGCAGCAGATGCACCCCGCCGCCGGACTGCTCCAAGGCGCGGATCTCCCCCTCACAAGCTCCCTCACGAGGTGGGGGAGGCGTGGTTACTCCCTCTCCACTTGTGGGGAGGGTTGGGGTGGGGATGGGTTCCCCGGCGGGCAGCGCAGCCGGAGCGTGGGGGGCGTCCAGCCTGTTCGCATCAAGAAGGATGCGGTGCAGACCGCGTACCGGAGCGGGCCATTGCGCGGCCAGTTCCACGGCGAGCGCTTGCAATTCAGGCGGGGCATGGCGCAGCAGATCGGCGGCGCGCACCGGGTGCAGTTCCAGGCTGACGTAGTCGAGCCGGACGCAGCGCTGCGGGTCGGCGCGCCACGCCGCCCAGGTAGCGAGAAAATTCACCCCGAGACCGAAGCCGGTTTCCAGCATGGTGAACTGCTCGCGGCCCGCCCAGCGCGGCGGGGTGTCGAGCAGGCCGCAGCCCTGCAGGTAAACGCCGCGCGCCTGCCCCAGCACGCCGGCGCGGCTGGCGTAGATGTCGCCGTAGCGCGGGCTGGACGCCTGGCCACTGGCGTCGGGGGCGACTTCGGCGTATTCCAGCAGCGGATCGACCTTGGGCTTCAATCGACCAGGGTGAGCGAGAGCGCGTCCAGGCCGTACAGGCCGTCTTCGGTCAGCACCAGGTCCATGAGCTGGTCGTGCGGCTGCATGTCGAGTTGGTGCAGCTCGCAGCAGGCATAGCTCAGGCCCACGGTGTAAACCTCTTCGCGCCCGGCTAGGTAGCGGTCGTAATAGCCGCCGCCATAGCCCAGGCGCAGCCCGACGTCGGCAAAGCCCACGCAAGGGACGAGCAGGGTGGTGGGGTTGAGCACGGCCTCGCCCGTGGGTTCGGCGATGCCGTAAGGGCCAGGACGCAGCGGCTCGCCCGGCGCCCAAGCGAAGAAGGTCATTTCCTTGGTGGCTTCTTTGACGCGGGGCAGGGCGAGGGTGCATTCGGGGTGCGCCGCCAGCCATTGGGTGACGGCAGGCATGGGGTCGAACTCGCCGCGGGTGGCGCAGTAGGCGCCGAGGGTTTCGGGCTCCAGGGCGTCGAGCACCTGCAGCAGGCGCTCGGTCAGCTCGGCATCGCGGCGTTCCAGGTCGGGCAGCGCCTGACGTTTGGCGATCAACTCGCGCCGCAGATTGGGGCGCAATTGCTGATCGGTCTCTGGGGACAATGGGTCGTATAGGGGCGGGTTCACGGTAAGCTGACGTCCTATGAGAATGAATCGGTTGTTGCCGCTTATTTTGCGCCGCTTCGCGCGTTGTTTCGGCGGGCTGGGTTTGAGTGTGCTCACACCGCTGGCGATGGCGCAGTCTGCGCCCATCGCCGCCCGTGCGGCGGCGCCCGCTGCGCAGGCCAGCGTGAGCGCGGCGCCGGTGGTCATGCCGGCCATGCCCGTCATTCCGCTCGATCAGGCGCAGTTGCTGCTGGCCGCGCAAAAGGCCACGCAGCGCGGCGACCCGCAGCCCGCGCTCGATGCCCTGCGGCAACTCAAGGGCACGCTGCTCGAACCCTGGGTGGCTTACTGGGCGATCAAGCCCACGCTCTCCGAAGCCACGCAAGCCGATTTCGACGCCTTCGCCCGCGCCTATCCGCACACTTATGTGCTCGACCGTCTGCGCAACGACTGGCTGTTAGAGCTGGGCAAGCGCGAAGACTGGACCGATTTCAACCGCGTCTATCCGCACTTCATCATGCGCGACGACCCGCAGGTGCAGTGCTATGACCTGCAGAGCCAGTTCGTCACCCAGCATGCCGACGTGACGGCGCAGGTGTTCAAGCTGTGGATGGATCAGCGCTATGGCGGCGTGGGCTGCAACAGTGCGGCCAGCGCGCTGCTGCAAGACGGCGCCATGCCGCGCGAGATGCTGTGGCAGCGTATGCGCCGGTTTTACGAAGACGGCCGCGCCAAGCAGGCGCGCGATCTGCTCGCGCCTTTTCTGCCGACCGGAAGCTGGCGCATTCTGGCGCAGACCGACTCCGACGCAGTGCGCTACCTGCTCGATGTGGTGCGGCGGGGGCCGTCTGCGGCGATCGCCAACGCCGATCAGCGGCAATATCTGGTGCTGGCGCTGCTGAGCATGGCGCGGCAAGATCCAGGGCAGGCCGCACGCCTGCTGCAAGAGAATTTCTCCGCGCTACCCTCGCGAGACCGGGCCCAGATCTGGGGACGCATCGGTCTGTCGGCCGCGCTGGGTCTGCAGCCCGAAGCCGCCCGCTGGTATGCCCGCATGGGCCAGGCCGATCCGGCCTTTGTGCCTTCGACCACGGTGCTCGAATGGCAGGTGCGCGCCGCGCTGCGCGCGCAAGACTGGCCGCTGGTGCGCAGCGCCACGCGCACGCTGATCGATCAGGGCGACAAAGATCTGTCTTGGCGCTACTGGCACGCCCGCGCGCTCGAAAAACTCGGCCACCCGATCGAGGGCCGCGCGCTGCTGGCCGAGGTGGCGAATCCCTGGGATTTTTACGGCCAGCTCGCTACCGACGCGCTGGGCATGAAGGTCAGCCTGCCGGCTTCCCTGCCCCCGGCGCCTTTGTCGGTCGTTGCGCAGCAAGCGGCGCGGCCGGGGCTGCAGCGCTCTCTGGCCTTGTTCAGCATCGACCTGCGCAACGAGGCGGTGCGCGAATGGAATTTTTCGCTGCGCGGGCTCGACAACCAGCAAATGCAGGGCGCAGCCGAACTGGCCTGCCAGCAACAGCTCTGGGATCGCTGCATCAACACCAGCGAACGGGTGACGGGCGGGGTGGACATCGCCCAGCGCTACGCCATGCCTTACCGTGAAGCCATCGGCAAGGCCTCTGCGGCCGAAGACGTGAACGAGGCTTTTCTCTACGGCCTGATCCGGCAGGAGTCGCGCTTTATCGCCAATATCAAGTCGTGGGTGGGCGCTTCGGGGCTGATGCAACTCATGCCGGCCACCGCCAAACTGGTGGCGCGCAAGATCGGCCTGACCGATTACAGCCACGACCAGATCGCCGACGTGGGGGTGAATGTGCAACTCGGCAGCGCCTACCTCGGCGGGCTGCTGCAGCAGTTCGATGGCTCCGAGGCGCTGGCCGCCGCGGGCTACAACGCCGGGCCGGGGCGGCCGCTGCGCTGGCGCAATATGGGCCTGCCCGATCAGCCGCTGCTGCCCGGCGCCATCTTCGCCGAAAACATTCCCATTCCCGAAACCCGCGATTACGTCAAGCGCGTGCTGGCCAACGCCACGGTGTACGCCGCCATCCTCAGCGGCAAGCCGCAGTCGCTCAAGGCCAGACTGGGCGATGTGGGCTCGCCCGACGCCATGCTGGCGAGCAATCAAGGCAATCGGCCCTGAGTAATCCGCACTGAGCAGTCCGCACTGAGCGCCCCCACGTTTCCTTGCGCGGCAACACGGGGTGCCGGGGCTTGATGCGGCGCATTCCCCTTCCGGCGGGGTTCTGGCACACTTTGCCCTGTCGCGATCTTTCAGGAACTCTCATGCAGCAGCAGAACATTCTCGTCATCGGCGGCAGCGGTTTCATTGGCAGCCGCCTGGTCAACGCCCTGTCGCTGGCCAATCATTTCGTCACCGTGCCCACCCGCCGCCGTCAGCGCGCCCGTCATCTGGTGCAACTGCCGCTGGTCGATGTGGTCGAGATCGATGTGCATGATGACGCCAAGCTGGCCAAACTGGTGGCCGGGCGCGACGCCGTGGTCAACCTCGTGGGCATTCTGCAAGGCAGGCGCGGCCAGCCCTACGGCGCCGACTTCGCCCGCGCGCATGTCGATTTGCCGCGCCGCATCGCCGCCGCCTGCGCGCAGCAGGGCGTGCGCCGCGTGGTACACATGAGCGCGCTCGGGGCCGATTCCAAAGGGCCGTCGATGTATCTGCGTTCCAAGGGCGACGGCGAGGCGGCGCTCAAGGCGCAGGCCGGGATCGACCTCACTATTTTTCGGCCCTCGGTGGTGTTCGGCCCCGAAGACAACTTTCTCAATACCTTCGCCAAGCTGCAGCGGGTGTTTCCGGTCGTGCCGCTGGCCGGGGCGAAAACCCGTTTTGCCCCGGTGTACGTCGGCGACGTGGTCACGGCGTTTGCCAGCAGCCTCGTGGGCCCGCAGGCGCGTGAAACCCTCGGCCAGACTTACGAACTTTGTGGCCCGGGCACCTACACCTTGGCCGAACTGGTGCGGCTTTCCGGCCAGTGGGCGCGGGTGGGCGGCGGCAGAGGGCGCAGCATCATCCCCCTGCCCGACGCGCTGGGACGGCTGCAGGCGCTGATGATGGAACTGGCCCCAGGCGAGCCGGTGATGAGCCGTGACAACCTCGACTCGATGAAGGTCGACAGCGTGTGCAGCGGGGCCATGCCCGGCTTCGCGCCGGAGCTCGGCGTGCCGCACCCCGAGTCTTTGGAGGCCATCGCCCCCACCTACCTCGACCCCAAGTATCAGGAGTCGGAATACGGGCCGATGCGGGCGACTGCGGGGCGCTGATTTTCCAAGGGCATCCACCATGCGCCGCCCGCATGGCGGCCATGCGAAAAAACGGTTTGGAAAGCGCGGGGTCGGGCGGGACAATGGCGGCCTTTATCTCCCGCGCGAAGGACCGTCATGTTCATCCTGCACATCGGCAACAAAAATTATTCCTCCTGGTCCATGCGCCCCTGGGTGGCGATGACCGCGTTTGGCATTCCCTTCGAAGAACGCCCGCACTGGCTCGACACGCCCGAGTTTGCCGCGCAGTTGTCGCCCCTCTCGCCCGTGGCGAAGGTGCCGGTGCTCGAAGACGGCGATCTGCGCATCTGGGACTCGCTGGCCATCGGCGAATACCTGGCCGAGCGTTTTCCGGAGCTCGCACTCTGGCCGCGCGACGTGGCCGAGCGGGCGCTGGCTCGCTGCCTGTGCGCCAGCATGCACAGCGGCTTTGGCGCCTTGCGCGAGCACATGGTGATGAACATCGAGGCCGATCTGCCGGGGCGGGGCTGGAACCCGGCCGTGCAGCGCGACATCGACCAGATCCTGCGCATGTGGCAAGGCGCGCTGCAGACCAGCGGCGGCCCCTTCCTCTTCGGCGCATTCGGCCTGGTCGATGCGTTCTACGCCCCGGTCTGCATGCGTTTTGTCACCTACCGCCCCACGCTGCCGGACTGGGCCTGGCGTTATGTGCAAACCGTTGCCGCCCTTCCGGCGGTGGCCAAGTGGATGACGCAAGCCAGGGCCGAGGGGGTTTTCTTGCCCGCGGATGAGACTTACCGGGCGCAAGGGGCACTGGCCAGTGAGAGTCATGCGGCTTCTCCCATAGCCTGCTTTGATGCGCAGGTTCCGTATTTCGCTGTGATTTTTTCATCCCTACGGTCCGCGGACGACGCTGGCTATGAGGCCATGTCACGGCGCATGGCCGAATTGGCGCCCCAACAAGCGGGCTACCTTGGGATCGAGAGCGTCCGGCGCGCAGACGGCTTTGGCATCACCGTGTCTTATTGGTCGTCCCTAGATGCGGTGGCCCGCTGGAAACAACAGGTCGAACACCTTGGCGCGCAAGACCTGGGCAAGGCCAAGTGGTATGTCGACTATGCAGTCCGCGTCGCCCGAGTTGAGCGTTCCTACGCCAAGGTGAAGGTTGACCGGGCCGTGGTTTGATTCGCGCTGCGGTGCGGGTCTTACACTGCACCGCTTTGCGTCTTCAACTGCCTCATGCTCAACGCTGCCCAGGAACGTGCCGTCGCCCATCTGTCCGGGCCTTGCCTCGTCATCGCCGGGGCGGGCAGCGGTAAGACGCGGGTCATTACGCACAAGATCGGGCGGCTGCTGCGCGCTGGGCTTGAGCCCGATCAGATCGCGGCCATCACCTTCACCAACAAGGCGGCAGCCGAAATGCGCGAGCGTGCGGCGCAACTGGTGGACAAGCGCGGCGTGGCCAGCAAGCTCGCGATCTCCACCTTCCACGCTTTAGGCGTGCGCATGTTGCGCGAAAGCGGGCAGGCGCTGGGGTTGAAGCCCAAGTTCTCCATCCTCGCGGCCGACGACGTCACCGGCCTGCTGCGCGATGCCGGCGCCACCACCGATAACGCCCAGGCGCGGCGCTGGCAGTGGACCATCAGCCTGTGGAAAAACGCCATGCTCACGCCCGAAGCGGCGGCGCGCGTGGCCGAGAACGACGACGAGCGCGTGGCTGCCAAGGTGTACGCGCGTTATGCCGACATGCTGCAGGCCTATCAGGCGGTCGATTTCGACGACCTGATCTGGCTGCCCGTCACCCTGTTGCAGCAGCACGCCGACGTGCGCGAGCACTGGCAGAACAAGCTGCGCTATCTGCTGGTGGATGAATACCAGGACACCAACGCCGCGCAGTACGACTTGCTGCGTCTGCTGGTGGGCGACAAAGGGCGATTTACCGCAGTGGGCGACGACGACCAGAGCATCTACGGCTGGCGCGGCGCCACGCTGGACAATCTGCGCCGCCTGCAGACCGACTGGCCCACGCTCGAAGTCATCAAGCTGGAGCAAAACTACCGCTCGACCAACGCCATTCTGCGGGCGGCCAACGCCATTATCCACAGCAACCCCAAGCTCTACCCCAAGAGTCTGTGGAGCGAGCATGGCGAGGGCGAGGCGGTGGAGGTGCGCGCCGCGCAGAATGAAGACGAAGAGGCGCAGATGGTGGCCGCGCGCATCCAGGCGCTGCGCAGCGGGCGTAATGCCGAACTGGCGCACATCGCCGTGCTCTACCGCGCCAATCACCAGTCGCGTCCGCTGGAGCAGGCGCTGCGCCGCGCCAACATCCCCTATGTGGTCAGCGGCGGGCAGAGCTTTTTCGACCGGGCCGAGATCAAGGACGTCTGCGCCTATCTGCGGCTGCTGGCCAATCCCGACGACGATCCCGCCTTTCTGCGCGCCGTTACCACGCCGCGCCGGGGCATCGGGCCGCAAACCCTGGCGGCGCTGAGCACCTTCGCCGGGCAATGGAAAGTGTCGATGTTCGAGGCGCTGTTCCGAGATTCCATGCCTGCCGCGGTGGGCGCGCGCCCTGCCGATCATCTGCGCGAGTTTGGCCGTCTGCTGCACGACATCGAATGGCGCGCCCGCACCGCGCCGGCGGGTGAGTTGCTGCGCGAGATGCTCGAAACCATCGGCTTTCGCGCCTGGCTGGAAGAGCACAGCGACAACCCGCGCGAGGCCGAGCAGCGCTGGAAGAACGTGGACGACTTTTGCGGCTGGATCGAGCGCAAGGCCGAAGAAGACAAGGTTGGCCTCACCCAGATCGCCCAGACCATTTCGCTCATCACCCAGTTACAGGAGCGCGGCGAGCAGCGCGACGCCGTGACCCTGTGCACCCTGCACGCCGCCAAAGGACTGGAGTGGCCGCATGTGGTGCTGGCCGGCTGCGAGGAAGGTCTGCTGCCGTTTTTCACCGACGACCGGCCGCTGACCGACACCACGCTGGAAGAAGAACGCCGCCTGATGTATGTGGGCGTGACCCGCGCGCGCCAGACCCTGGTGCTGAGCTGGTGCCAGAAGCGCAAGCAGGGGCGCGGCGCGGCGGGGCGCAGCCCCAGCCGCTTCATCGGTGAAATGCAGACTGGGCAGCCCAAGACCAGCAACAAGGACGCCGCAATGGCGCGCATCGCCGCCCTGCGCAGCCGACTGGGTGCGGCGGCGGCCGAGGAAAGCGCTGCCGCTGCTGAGGCTGAAGCGAAGACTTGATCAGGGCGCAGCCCCTAGCCGAATCGCCCCGAATCGGCTATGTTCTGGAAATCGAACGGGCGTGCTTTTTTCCGTTGCGCTGCATTCAAAACAAAGCAGGAGACAGTTCATGGAGCGGATCTGGCTGGCGAACTATCCCGCAGGCGTGCCTGCGGACATCGACCCGGACATTTTTTCCAATGTTGGAGCGCTGCTGGAGCGCAGCTTCAAGGCCTACGCCGAGCGTCCCGCCTACGCCTTCATGGGGCACAAGACGACTTACGCGCAGTGGGAGGCGCAAAGCACCGCGTTGGCGGCTTATCTGCAATCGCTGGGGCTGAACAAGGGCGACCGCGTGGCGATCATGATGCCCAATGTGCCGCAATATCCGGTGGCGGTCGCCGCCGCGCTGCGCGCCGGGCTGGTGGTGGTCAACGTCAACCCGCTCTACACCCCGCGTGAACTCGAACACCAGCTCAAGGACAGCGGGGCGGTGGCCATCGTCATCCTCGAAAACTTCGCCCATACCCTGCAGCAGGTCATCGACCGCACCGCAGTGCGTCACGTGATCGTGGCGAATATGGGCGAAACCCTGGGTTTTCCGCTGGGCGCCATCGTCAACTATGTGGTGCGACACAAAAAGCGGCTGGTGCCGCGCTGGTCGCTGCCGGGCCATGTGGCCTGGAAGGCGGCGCTCGGTCAAGGGTCTGGCTTGTCCTTCAGTCCGCCGCAGGTGGGGGCGGAAGACGTGGCCCTGCTGCAATACACCGGCGGCACCACCGGCGTGGCCAAGGGCGCCACGCTCACTCACCGCAATATCGTCGCCAATATCGTGCAGTCCGCCGCCTGGTATGCCCCGGCGCTGGGCAAGCTGCCTGCTGGAAAGCAACTCAACACCATCTGCGCGCTGCCGCTCTATCACATCTTCGCTTTCACCGTGATCATGATGCTCAGCGCCCACGAGGGCGGCATGATGATTCTCATCCCCAACCCGCGCGACTTACCGGCCACGCTGAAGGAACTGGCGAAGTACGAGGTGCACTCCTTCCCGGCGGTGAACACGCTGTTCAACGGCCTGCTCAACCACCCGGACTTCGACACGGTGAACTGGAAGGCGTTGAAAATGTGCCTGGGCGGCGGCATGGCCGTGCAGGAGGCCGTGGCCAAGCGCTGGCTGGAGCGCACCGGCTGCCCCATTTGTGAAGGCTACGGCCTGTCTGAAACCTCGCCCTCGGCCATCTGCAACCCCACCGATACCGACCGCTACAGCGGCACCATCGGTATGCCGATTCCGTCCACTGAGTTGCAACTGGTGGACGACAACGGCCGCGAAGTGGCGCCCGGTCTGCCCGGAGAAATTGCCTTGCGCGGGCCGCAGGTGATGCGCGGCTACTGGAACCGCCCGGAAGAATCCGCCAGCACCTTTACCGCCGACGGCTTTTTACGCACCGGCGATATCGGCGAGATCGATGCGCGGGGCTTCGTGAAAATCATCGACCGCAAGAAAGACATGATTCTGGTGTCGGGCTTCAACGTCTATCCCAACGAGATCGAGGGCGTGGCGGTGATGCATCCCGGCGTGCTCGAAGCCGCCGCGGTGGGCGTGCCTGACGCGAATTCCGGCGAGGCGGTCAAGCTGTTCGTGGTGAAAAAAGATCCGGCGCTGACTGAAGCGCAACTGCGCGATTTCCTGCACGAGCAACTCACCGGCTACAAGCGGCCCAAGTTCATTGAGTTCCGCGGCGAACTGCCCAAGACGCCGGTCGGCAAGATTCTGCGGCGGGAGCTGCGTCCGGAGTAGGAGCCCCCACACTCCGGCTTCGCCTGCGCTGCCCCCCGAGGGGGCTGCCGTCGCCTTGGGGCGGCCCTGCGGCGGCGGCGTGTTCCTGTCCTGGGTGTGGCGGGCGTCAGTGGGTTTGCTGGGTGCGCAGGTCGCGCAGCAGGTTCAGGGTCTGCTGCAGATTGAGGGCGCGGGAGAATACCCAGCCCTGAATCATCGGGCAGCCCGCGCGCTCCATCCACAGCAGGTCGGCGACGGTTTCCACACCCTCGGCCACCACTTCCAGGTTGAGGGTCTTGGCCATGGTGAGGGTGGCGCGGGCGATGGCGGCTTTGAAGCGGTCGGTGCTCACGCCCGAGGCAATGGCGCGGTCGATCTTGATCTGCGACACCGGCAGGCGGGTGAGATAGCCGAGGTTGGAATAGCCCACGCCGAAGTCGTCGAGCGAGAGCTGCACGCCCATCTGGCGGAATTGCTCGAACACCGCGAGCAGGTCGGGGTTGTGCTCGATTTCCACGTTTTCGGTGAGTTCGAGTACCAGCTTGTCGCGTGGCACGTCGAAACTGGCCGCCATGTCGAAGATGCAGGACACGCAGGCGTTCACATGCAGTTGTCGCGGCGACACGTTGTAGGCCATGGTGCCTGTGAAGCCTTGTTCCTTGCGCAGGCGCGCGAAGCCCTCCAGGGCGACGGACATCATCACCGGGCCGAAGCTGTCGAGCAGGCCGCAGTCGGCCAGGATGGTGATGAACTCGTCGGGCTGCACGCGCTCGCCGTTGCCGCGCGTCCAACGCGCCAGAGCCTCGACCCCAGCGATCTCGTAGGCGCTGCGCAGGATCTCCAGCGTGGCGGAGTCGTCGTGCAGCAGCACGTTTTGCTTGCGTGACCAAATGGGCTGGAAATGCACCTCGAAGCGCCGGTTGGCAATGGCCGCGCGCAGCTCTTCTTCCAGTTGCGAGCGGCGTTCGATGCGCGACTGCAACGCCACCGAGAACGACTCCACGCGATTGCGCCCCAGCATCTTGGACTCATGCATCGCCGCATCCGCGCGCCCCAGCAGTTCGGCCGTGGTGCGGCCGTGCTGCGGGAACACCGCTACCCCGATGCTCGCGGTGGTCTGCAGGGTGCGCTCGGCATGGTGCATGGGCTCGCCGAGCGACTGCTGCACCAGCATGGCCATGCGCAGGGCCTGCGCGGCGTCATGCGCGTCGCGGGCCAGGATGAGGAATTCGTCGCCGCCAAAGCGCGCGGCGGTGTTGTTGGGCCGGGCGAGCTGCACCAGGCGCTGCGCGGTTTCCACCAGGACCTTGTCGCCGACGGCGTGGCCCAGCGCGTCGTTGATCAGCTTGAAACGGTCGAGGTCGATGAAGAGCACCGCGAAGCTCTGTCCCGGCGGGGTGACGGCAATTGCGTCTTCCACATGCTTTTCGAACAGGGTGCGGTTGGCCAGGCCGGTGAGCGTATCGCGATAGGCGGCAAGTTCGAGTTTTTCTTCGGCTTGGTGCGCCTTGGTGACGTCGCGCACCACGCCGCGGTAACCCTGAAACAGACCGAGATGGTCGATCATCGGCGAGGCGTCGATCCGCCACCACAGCAAGGCCTGATCCGGCCCGAGGCGGAATGGCACGATGAGATCGCGCACCTCTTCATGTTCTTCCATGAGAAAGCGCAGTTGCGCCCACTCCGGTGAAAACTCCTGCCCCGGATAGAGCGAATTGAGGTTGTGCCCCACCAGATTGAGCGTTGCCAGAGGAGACTCGCTAGCGCGGCGCGAGCTGCGGGTGATGTAGGTCAGGACATCGTTGGGGTCGGACTCCCAGAACCACTCGCTCGACAACTCCGCCAGCATGCGAAAGCGGCTCTCGCTGCGCTGCAGCCGGGTCTGCGTTTGCCGCAACTCGGTGATATCCCAGGTCAGGCCGAAGATGCGCGTGGCGACGCCATCGGGCCCGCGCTCGCGCACCATGCCGTGGTTCATGGTGGTCACTGTGCTGCCGTCCACGCGGATGAAGCGGGTCTCGACCGTCTGCACAAAACCATCGGGGGCACTGATGCGCGCAATCGCCTGTTCCAGCGCGGGCAGATCGGCTGGCGCCACATGGCCCATCCATTCCGGAATGGTGAAGGTCTTGGGCTCATGCCGGTGCGCCTCGTCGAGCCAGTTCTGCTCGGCGTGCAATTGCCCGGTCTGCAGATCGAGTTCCCAGACCGTCAGTCCCGGACTGGTGCGCAGCAGGTCGAGCGAGGTGTCGCTGGCATGCAGTCGGGTGGTGTCCTGCATGAAGCAGAAATAGCCGAGTACCGCGCCTTGTTCATCGGGCGGAAAAGGCACCAGCCGCACCCGCAGCCATCTTTTCGCCTGGCGTCCTGCGTGATGCCCCTGGCGTTCGTATTGCGCGATCTCGCCGCGCAGCACGGCGACAATGGGTTGCGTGATGGTGACCAGCGTTTCATGCGGAACCAAGGCATCCAGCGACTTGCCCAGCAGTTCCGCCGGGGTCTTGCCCAGCCAGTTCGCATACGCCGTATTGCAATACAACAAGTGGCTGTGCGCATCGAAACAAGCGGCCATCAGCGGCAAATGCTCCGCCCACTGTGCAATGTCCTCGCACCAGGAGTCGGCAACTCGCGCTTGTGTTTCTTGCCCCATATGCCGGGATGTTCCTGCAGAAAAATGAAGAGGAACGGTCACTATTCAATACGAATTTCGATGACCGGGCTCATATCGCTGTTTGTCGTTGTTTGCGACTTTGTAAAGTCTAAGCGAAGCAGCGTAGCAGGGGTAAGCTGCGGAGGATTTGGCGAAATGTGTCAATTTTTGAAACGCCGGAAAAATTGGCTGTTCGAAAGTTGGACAATTTCATCCACATCGCCGCCAAGCAGGAGGGTTGGGCGATTCAGTTCATTGAAAAACATAATCGGAGGGGGTATGAAAAACGTGATGTGGAACTACCGGCATGTAGCCGTGTTGGGCTTGGTGGCGCTTCTGGCGGGGTGTGGTGGGGGTGGGGGTGGAGGAACAGCACCTGCGACCTGCACGGCGGATTGTGTTTCAGGCAAGGTGACAAACAGTTCTGGAGGTGGCGTCTCCGATGTCTACGTCACGGCGACCAACCCAGCAACTGGACAGGTTTGTTCCACTTCTCCCAACAAAACGACCAGTGATGGCAGTTATGTGTTGTCGACCACGGCTTGTGGAAACAATGCCGTAGTCATTACGGCGCCAATCGGCAGCGACACTGTTGTGAATAGTTGGAATCCCGATCAGCCCAGCACGGGGGTGAATCTCAATCCTGGTACGACGTCCTCGTTAGCAGCCTTTGCTGGTACTTGGACGGCAAGCTACTCATCTTCGTTGCCGTCCGGCGGTGATTCTGGTAGTTGCACGGTAGTCGTCAATCAATCAGGAGTGATCGACGCAACCCAAAATGTGAACAACTGCACTTCCAACTTGTACGGGTCTTTCACCTTGACCGGAGCCTTGAATGATCAAGGGCAGTTTATGGGCAACACGAGCACAGGTGCCACGTATATCGGTCAGTTCGATGCGACCAACAAGTCAGCAAATGGCACATGGCAGAACAGCGGCAATACGGACAAAGGGCCGTGGCTAGCCTCGTTGCCGTGAGCATAAAGTGACTTGAATGGAAACAGGCCGCCTCGGGCGGCCTGTTTCCATTTGGCCGCGGGCTTTTACACTGACCGGCATGACTTCTTCTGTCGTTCATCCTCCCGGTCGCTCCTATGTCGTCGGCGGAGCGGTGCGTGATGCCTTGCTCGGGCGTCCGCATGGCGACCGCGACTGGGTGGCGGTGGGGGCGACGCCGCAGCAGATGATCGATGCCGGGTTCCTGCCGGTGGGGCGCGACTTTCCGGTGTTTCTGCATCCGCAAACCCACGAGGAATACGCGCTGGCGCGCACCGAGCGCAAGACGGCGCCGGGCTATCGGGGATTTGTCGTGCAGGCGGCGCCCGAGGTCACGCTGGAGGAAGATTTGTTGCGCCGCGACCTCACCATCAACGCCATGGCGCGCGCGGCGGATGGCACGCTTATCGATCCCTACGGCGGCCAACGCGATCTGCAGGCGCGGGTGTTGCGGCATGTGTCGGCGGCGTTTGCGGAAGACCCGGTGCGCATTCTGCGGCTGGCGCGGTTCGCGGCGCGCTTCGGCGATTTTTCCGTCGCCCCCGAAACCATGGACTTGATGCGCCACATGGTGCATGCGGGCGAGGTGGACGCGCTGGTGCCCGAGCGGGTGTGGCAGGAACTGGCGCGCGGCCTGATGGAGCCGCAGCCGCAGCGCCTGTTCGCGGTGCTGCGCGATTGCGGCGCGCTCGCGCGGTTGCTGCCGGAGGTGGACCGTCTGTGGGGCGTGCCGCAGCGGGCCGACTATCACCCCGAGATCGACACCGGGGTGCACGTCATGCTGGTGCTGCAGGCGGCGGTCGCACTCGACGCTCCGCTTGCAGTGCGCTGGGCTTGTCTGATGCACGATCTTGGCAAGGGTACGACCCCGAAGGACGTGCTGCCGCGCCATATCGGACACGAGCAGCGCAGCGTGGCGCTGGCGGCCGAAGTGGCGCGGAGACTGCGCGTGCCGACCGACTGCGCCGAGCTGGCCGCCGTGGTGGCTGCCGAGCACGGCAATATTCACCGCTGTCTGGGCTTGGGCGCCGAGGCCACACTGCGTCTACTGCAGCGCTGCGACGCCTTGCGCCGACCGGAGCGATTCGCGCAGGCGCTGCTGGCCTGCGAAGCCGATCATCGCGGTCGCGGCGGCGATTTTCCGCAGCAACCGTATCCGCAACGCGCGCGCTTGCTGGCCGCACTGGATGCGGCGCAGGGCGTGGACGCGGGGGCGATCGCTCAGCAAGTGACGCAATCGGGCGGCAAGGCCACGGCAATTGCGCAGGCGGTGCAAGCTGCGCGCGAGCAGGCTGTGGCGCTGCAACTGCCCCCCATCATGGCAGGCTGAACGCCATGGTGTCGCAGCATTTCCCATCGGGCCGCTCGGGCTGGATCGCGTGGTTGCGCGGTGCGGCGCTTTGCTTCCTTTTCGCCGGGGGCGTGGCCGCGCAGGCGGCGACGCCGCGCACCAATCATCTCTCGGATTCGCACGATCCTTACCTGCAGGAACACGCCCATGACCCAGTGGACTGGTACCCCTGGGGGGCGCAGGCGCTGGACGAGGCGCGGCGCGAGAACAAGCCCATCTATCTCTCCATCGGCTACTCGGCCTGTTACTGGTGCCATGTGGCGCAGCGCGAGCTTTACCGCAACCCGCAGATCGCCGCGTTGATGAACCGCTGGTTCGTCAACGTGCTGGTCGACCGCGAACAGCGGCCCGACATCGACCACATCTACATGCTGGCGCGGCAAATCATGACGCGCGACAGCGGCTGGCCGAACAATGTCTTCCTCACCCCCGATCTGCAGCCGTTCTACATCGGCAGCTACTTCCCGCCCAAGGCCACGGCGCAGCAGGAGGGCTTTCCCACCCTGCTTGCGACCTTGCACAAGAACTGGACGCAGCATCCGGCCGAGGTCAAGCGCATCGCCGCGCAGATCGCGCAGGCCATGCAAGCTGCGGCCATTTCGGGCGATGCCTCGGCGCCGATCGACCCTGCGGCCTGGACGCAGACCGCGCAGACCGAGGCGCTTCACCGCTTCGACGCCCTCGACGGCGGTTTCGCCTCAGCCACTTCTGCCGCGCGTTTTCCGCAGCCGCCGCTGCTGGCCTGGATGTTGGCGCGTGGCGGCGCGGGCGAGCCGAAAGCGACGTATGCCGCGGTGTTCACGCTGCAGGCTATGGCGCAGGGCGGGCTGATGGATCAACTCGGCGGCGGTTTTCGCCGCTACGCCGTCGATCCCGGCTGGTCGGTGCCGCATTTCGAGATGATGCTGTCGGACAACGCCCAACTGCTCTCGGTCTATGCGCGGGCCTACGCGCAGACCCGGCTGCCCGACCTGCGCTGGACGGCGCAGCGCACCGCGCGCTTTTTGCTGCGCGATCTGCGCCTGCCACAAGGCGTGTTCGCCACGGCCATCGCCGCCGAGACCGGCGGGGTGGAAGGCGCCACCGATCTGTGGACGACCGCCCAGATCGACGGCGTGCTCGGCCCGCAGCAGGCGCAGGCGTGGTTTGCGCTCTATGCGCTCACGACCGTGCACCCGGGAAGCGAATCCGGCGTGCTGCGCCAGCGGCGCGACGTGGCCGAGCACCTGCTGCGGCAGGGGCAGTGGGTCGCGCGGCTGGAACAACTCGCGCCGCAGCGCCGCGCCCTGCTGGCCGCGCGCAACCATCGCCCGCAGCCGCGGCGCGATGACAAGATCGTCACCGCCGACAACGCGATGGCCATCCGCGCGCTGGCTCAGGCGGGCATGGTGCTGGACGACCGCACGCTGACTGAGGCCGCCGTGCGCGCGGCCGACTGGGAGTGGCAGCACGCCTGGAACCCGCGTCAGCGTCTGCTGGTGCATCAATGGGCGGGCGGGCACGTCGGCAATCCCGGTTTTCTCGACGATTACGCCGAGCTTGCCCGCGCCTATCTCACCCTCGCCAGCGTGCAGCACGATGCGCGCTGGAGCCAGCGCGCCAGCGATCTGGTCGCGGCCATGCTGCAGCGGTTTGCCGCGCCAGATGGCAGCCTGCGTTCGGCGCCCACATCCGATGCCTTGCCCTTCCCCACGCCCTTGCAGGGCGATGTGCATCGGCCTTCGGGGCAGAGCGCGGCCATTGCCGTGCTGCTTGAATTGGCGCAGCGCACCGGGCAGGCGCATTGGGCTGATGCGGCGCGCCGCGCGCTGCGGCCCCTGGCGCTGCAAGTGCAGGCGCGCCCGCTCGATTGGCCCGATCTGCTGCAGACGCTGGGTAGTGCTGCGGGGCGAGCGGTGTTTGCGTCGCCGCAGCAGATAGCTCGCATCCGGCCTGCAGACTGCTCGGGTCTGCCGCAAGGCGCATGTTCCTCAGACCGGGTACAGGTGAAATGGTTGGCGAGCGACCGGCTGCAATTGCACATCGCACCGAGCTTTCACATCAACGCGAACCCGGCTACCGAGCCGAATTTGATCGCTACCACCCTGCTGGTCGGCGGCCAGCCGCTGCCGGGGGTGCGCTATCCGCCGCCGCTGCTGTTTCGTCCGGCTTTCGCCCCTCAGGGTATTGCTGTGTGGGAAGGGCGGGTGACGCTGGATCTACCCGCCCTGACGCCCGCTCAGCGCGCCGCGCTGGCGCTGCGGGTGCAAGCCTGTAACGCCACAACCTGTCTGGCGCCTAGCGTGATGCCAATCACCGCGCCGACATCCTCCCCACCCCAGCCCTCCCCACAAATGGGGAGGGAGTAGCGCGCCTTTTTTTACTCCTCCTCCACGCAATGGGGGAGGTTGGGAGGGGGAGTGGTCACCCCATCAGCCGCGGCGTGCCCGTGCGTTGCAGGCGGTCGTCGATTTCGCCCAGAGCGGCGCTCAGGCCGTTGGCATTGGCCTCAATGGCGCTGCGCAATTCGCGGTCGAGTTGGTCGATGCGCGCGATCAGCTTGTCCATGTCGGTGCTGTGCAACTGGCGCAACTCGTCGAAGCGCGAGGCTTCGGCCTTGTCGGCCAGTTCGCGCTGGGCCTTGAGCTCCTTGGCGACGCGGCGCGATTCGCTCATCATCCCGGCCTGTAGCACCACGATGTAGATCAGGAACACCGCCGCTAGCGCCACGATGAGCCCGAGCATGATCAGCCCCAGCGGCGCCTTCGCCGTGGTGAAGCCCAGCGATAGTTCGGTGGGCGCCATCAGCACGCTCCAGTTCAGTGCGGAAAAGATGGCGATGAGCACAATCACCAGGATGACCAGGCCGCTGCGCAAATTCATGTTCGCTCCCTTGTTGTCGAATGCGTTCGCTACAGTTTAGGGTCTACACCCGCCCTAGCAATCATGCGTTGCGGCACGCACCTTGCTTGCTGAATCAGCGCCCCATCAACGGAGACTTCGATGACCCCCAGCATTCCCGCCACCCTGATCGCCGGAGACGGCATCGGCCCCGAAATCATGGAGGCCACCCTGGCCGCGCTCGACGCGCTGGGCGATCCCTTCGACTGGGACGCGCAGGTGGCGGGCCTGGGCGGGGTGAAGACCGCGGGCGACCCGCTGCCCGCGGCCACACTGGCCAGCATCCGCACCACGCGGCTGGCGCTCAAAGGGCCGCTGGAAACGCCCTCGGGCGGCGGCTATCGCTCCAGCAATGTTCGCCTGCGCGAGGCCTTCAAGCTCTACGCCAATATGCGCCCGACCAAGACGCTGATTCCCGGAGGGCGCTATGACAACATCGATCTGCTGGTGTTTCGTGAGAACGTCGAAGGCCTGTATATGGGCTACGAGCACTACATCCCGATCGACGGCGACCCGCACGCCGTGGCTATTGCCACCGGGGTGAACACGCGGCAGGGCGCGCGCAACATCCTCGACTACACCTTCCGCACCGCCATCGCGCTGGGGCGCAAAAAGGTGACCGTGGTGCACAAGGCCAACATCATGAAGGCGCTCACCGGCATCTTTCTAGAAACGGCCTATATGCTGCACAAGGAGAAGTACGCCGACCAGATCGCGCTCGACGACGTGATCGTCGATGCCTGCTGCATGAAGCTGGTGATCAACCCGTGGCAGTTCGACACCCTGGTGACCACCAATCTGTTCGGCGACATTTTGTCGGATCTGGCCGCAGGGCTGGTGGGTGGACTGGGCATGGCGCCCGGCGCCAACATCGGGGAAGATGCAGCCATTTTCGAGGCGGTGCATGGCTCGGCGCCTGACATCGCGGGCAAGGGCATCGCCAACCCCATCGCGTTGATGCTGGCCGCTGCCCTCATGCTCGACCATGTCGATCTGCACGACAAAGCCAACCGCCTGCGCCAGGCGATTTCCGACACGCTGAATGTGGACCACATCCGCACCGGCGATCTGGGCGGGCGGGCCAATACCCAGCGCTTTACCGACGCCATCGTCAGCCGCATCAAGAACGGTTGACGACGCGCGGTAACGCGCAGTCCAACTGCACTTTCAGTCCTTGCGGGTCTCAGGCGTGTAGTGCGTCTGCAGGTAGGTGATGATTTCCTTGGCCGTCGCTTCCTGGATGGGGGCGCCAAAAGCCTTGATCATCTTGTGCACCTCGGCTTCCCACGTCGCCGCGGGCAGCGGGGGCTGCTGGGTGATGTAGGTCACGCTGTGGCACATGCTGCAGTTGCCCAGCGTGGCATCTCGCCCGGGACCTGCGGCCAGCTCGGCGGTGTAAGTGGGCCACTTGCCCACCCGATACACCGCACCGTTGCCCGGCTGCACGCGCGCGGGCTGCAGTTCCGAGCCCAGCGGGCCTGCGGCATAGTCGCCGGCACTCAACAACCCGGGGCGTGGGGTTTCGGCCAGTGCCGCGGGCAGGGACAGCGTCAACAGCGCCAGCCCAGCGGCGGCAGCGAGGGTGAGCAGGTTGAGGGTTTTTTGCATGATCTTCTCTCCCGTTCAGGCGCCGAGCACCAGCACCTGCTGGCGCTCGATCTTGTTCCACAGATAGCCGCCGGGGTTCCACACCCCGCTATCGGGCTGCACATGTCCGCCGGTGTCGGTGGCGCGCACCGCCAGCGTCTGCAAGCCGGTTAGCTCGGGCTTCCACGCCAGTTCGAACTCGCGGAAGGAATAGCGGCCGAGATCGCGCCCGAGCTTGGCTGCCTTCCAGGTCTGGCCGCCGTCGGTCGAAACCTCGACCTTGCGGATACCGCCCATGCCGCTGAAGGCGATGCCGCGGATCACCGTGGGCAGGCCTTGTACCACGGGGGCGCTGTCGTCCGGGTCGATGATGAAGGAGCGCACCGGCATGTTCACATGACCGATGGGCACCAGTTTGACCTTACCCGCTTTGAGTTCTTCCGGCGTGGTGCTGCCGTTGGGGGTGTCCGGAATTTGATAGGCCGGGTACATCCAGAAGTTGGTGTCCGGCGTGGTGAGCGCGCGGATGTGGGTGAGGTGTTTGGTCCAGTACGTGGCGAACTTGCCCGGCATGACTAGCCGCACCGGAAAGCCGTTGAGCATGGGCAGCGGCTCGCCGTTCATGGCATAGGCGATGATGGCCTCGTCAAGAATGGGCTCGTGGATGTCCCACGACTTGATGAAGCGGTGCGATCCTTTGCCCTCGGGGCCTGGCCCGTGGTCGAGACCTTCGAACTGTATCTGCACCGTGCCCTTTTCAATACCGGCGCGGGCCAGCACGTCGCGCAGGCGCACGCCCGTCCACATGGCATTGCCCATCGCGCCGTTGCCCCACTGACCTCCGGGCACGCGCGGCTGAAAGTAGCTACGAGAATTGCCCGAGCATTGGTTCACCGCAGCAATGTCCACGCTGCGGAACTCGCGCAAGAGCTGATCGAAGCTCAACTGCAGCGGGCGCTTGAAGTTGCCGGTGAGCTCCAGACGCCAGGTCTTGAGGTCGATCGCGTTGGGAATATCGGGCAAGTGATAGCGCACATAGAACGCCTCGTTGGGCGTGATGGCGCTGCGGAAATAGGCGCGCGGGGTTTCGAGCTGAATCGGGCGGTCGGTCAGGCGCAGCAGCGGCGACTTCTGCGGGTAGGTCACATACGGCCCCACGCTGTTCCAGAACGGATTGGCGCCAGGTCCGGTGAAGCTTTGCAGCGGGGTTTCGGCCTGTGCTGCGACCACGGCCCAGGCCGGGCGCGCAATCAGTGCCGCGGTGCTCGCGGCGGCCAGCGTCAGCCACTCGCGACGATGCAAGGTGCGATCCATCAAGTTCTCCTCGGGTTGGGCCATCGCGCGATGGGGGGCGTGGCCGTTGCTTTTAGACACGAATCTAACGTGTCCTCACCCTGAGGTCATGCGTGTTTTCATACAGGCGGGGGCATGGCGGCGGGTCGCGCCCGCCGCTGCGTTCAGAGCCCGGTGAAGCGGCTGACAATGCGGAAATACAGCCCGCGCGGCAGCAGCTGCAGCAGCTTGAGCCACAGGGTGAAGCGGCGCGGAAAGTGGATGTCGAAGCGGCCCGCTTCCAGTCCGGCGAGGATGGCGGCGGCCGCCTGCTCCGGGGTGATGAGCGCGGGCATGGCGAAAGTGTTCTGCGCGGTGAGCGGTGTTTCCACGAAACCGGGGTTGATGACATGCACGCCGATGCCCAGCGGGCGCAGGTCGAGGTAAAGCGTTTCGGCGAGATTGATCAGCGCGGCCTTGGTCGGCCCGTAGGCCAGCGCCTGCGGCAGCCCGCCAAAGCCGGCCACGCTGCTGACCAGGGCGATATGCCCCGCGCGTTGGGCGTTGAACAGCGGCAGCGCGGCATCGAGGGCGTGCAGCGCACCGCGGTAGTTCACATCGTCATGCTGCAAGGCACTGGCCAGATCGAATTCGGTGGCACGCATGGGGCGGTAGGTGCCGGCGCAATAGAGCAGCAGATCGAGGCCGCCCCAGTCGCGCTGCAGACTTTGCATCGCGGCGCGCAGGGCCCGCGCATCGGTCACGTCGAGCGGCAGGGGTAGGGCGCCGTCGATCTGCTGCAGCGCCTGCGCATTGCGCGCCGACACCGCCACCCGCGCACCGCGCTGCAGCAGCGCGACGGCGGTGGCGCGGCCGATGCCGGTGGACGCGCCGATCACCCAGACACGCCGTTCCTTCCAGCCAGTGATGCGCGGGTTGAGCGGCATGGTCATCAGGGCTTGTTGAACGACAGGAACACGCTGCCCACCTTGAAGCCGAACTTGGTGATGACCGAATGGTTGAGCAGCACATGATCGTCCATCAAATACATCCAGTCGTCGAACTGCACGTTGTAGACCGTGCCATCCACCGGCAGCGCCAGGGTGTAGTGCCAGTTCAGCGCATTGCCCGCCGCGCGGCCGATGGCCTCGCCGATCACATCGCCCGCGGTGCCGATATAGCGCTTCTCGCCATCTTTTTCGGGCAACTCGCGGATGGTCCAGATGCGCTCCTGCTTGGCGCCATCGTTGTAGATAAAGTGTTCGTCCAGCGTACCCACGTCGCCCTTCCAGGAGGCGTCGATGGTCACATGAAAACGCCGCGTCATCTTGCCCGAGCGGTCGAACACAATGCCCACCGCGGTGAGCCGTCCGTTGAAATACTGCTTGAGATCGAACGTGGGCGTCTGACCCCGATAAGCCAGCGGCGTGACGCTGGCGCAGCCCGACAGCAGACTGATGCCCAGCACCGCGGCCAGCAGCCAGCCGCGACGAAACGACATCCAGGAGTGCAAAGCAGATTTGAACGACATGGGAAGACTCTCCATTCAGGAAGCAAACGCGGCCGGGCCTGACCGACCGCGAACGAAAAATTGCCATAGCAGCCCGGCAGACACGAGCTTGAGCAAAGACGGCAACAGGCAGTACGCCACCACCAGCGGGGGCAGCACACCGGTTTCCAGCGTGCCCGGTCGGTAGCCGAACAGCGCCAGCAGCGGCAAAGCCAGCCCGGCAGCCAGTGCGAGGTTCAGCTTGGTCGCAAAGTTCCACACGCCGAAGTAACTCCCTTCGAGCCGGTTGCCGTGCCCGCCCGCGCGGATCACCCCGGCGAGCAGCGCGGGCGGCATCACCAGATCGGGTCCGAGCGCTGCGCCCGACAGCACCACCACCAGCGCATAGCCCCAGCGATCGCCCGGCTGCAGCAACGCCGCCCAGACGAAAGCCGCTACCGCCAGCCCCATGCCCAGCAGCCAGCAGCGCGCCGCGCCCCAGCGCCGCACCGCGCGCAGCCAGATCGGCACCAGCAGCCCGGCCGCGGCGAAATAGGCGAACAGATACGCGCCCGACAGCGCCGCCGCATCGAGCCGGTCGCGGATGAAAAACAGCACCAGCGTGGCCGGAATGGCTGCGGCGATGCCGCTGGTGACGAACACTGCGAGCAGGGCCACGAAGCGCTGATTGTGCAGCGGCTCCAGCAGGGTGCGCCAATGCAGAGAGGTCGTGGCTGCGGCCCGGTGCGGCGCCGGATCGGGCGCGCGCCACACCAAGACCAGGCCGACGATCAGCGCGAAGGCGAACACTCCCACCAGCGCGCTGGCGCCGCCCAGCTGGGGCGTCAAGGCGGCGAGCAGCACCCCGGCCAGCCCGAGCCCCTCACGCCAGGCCACGGTGCGGGCGAGCTGCGTCTCGTCGGTGCCCAGGGTGGCGCCCCAGGCCTGATGCACGATGGACGCGGCGCTGAACCCCAGATAGGTGAGCAGCAGCGCCGCGATGAACAGCAGGGTGAAGCGCCATTCGCCCGCAGCAAAGGGAAGCAGCGCGGGCAGCGCGAACAATGCGGCAAACCCCGCGAACATCAGCGCGCAGGCCGCGAGCAGCGCAGGTTTGGCCCAGCCGCGCCGCAGCAGATGATCGGCCAGCCGCCCCAGCCAGGGATCGAACAGCGCGTCGGCAAAACGGGTGAGAAGCAGTACGGCGCCGAGATAGCCCAGCGGCACCGCATAACGCGTGGCGTAATGCTCCGGCAGATAGACGTAAAGCGGCAGCGCGACGAAGGCGAACGCCAGACTGGGCGCGCCATAGCGCAACAACGCCAGGGCGTGCAGCGGCGCGGCTGAGGGTGTGAGCGCAGCCGCTGCGGCGGGCAAGACGGCGGGCGGCGCGTTCATGGCTGAGTGGACTGCTCGCCCAGATTGGCCAACAGATCGCGGCGCAGCCCGGGGGCGGGCGTTTGCGGCGATAGCCAGATCGAGAAAAACGCGCGGGCGAAGGACACGCCGTTTTCAGCGCCGCGCCGCGCGCCGTTGAAATAAAAGCGGGTCTGCGCAGGCAGGGCGCCCGCGGGGGTGAACACGCCGGTGAGGGTGTCGCCGTCGGCCACATCGGGAAAAAGCCGCTGCATGGCTTGCAGCCAAGCGGCGCGTTGCTGCGGCGTGCCTTCACCGAGTTTGCGCATCTCCTCCTCGGAGCGCGCGGCGATGTCGGCGCCCTTGAGGCTGCGGGCGTAGCGCAATTGCAGGGCGAAGGGCGTCTCGCCCAGTTGTGCGCCCAAACCTTGCGGGCCGACCCAGAGCGTGGCGTGATAAACCAGAAAACCGAAGTAACGAAAGTCGCCGCTGCCAGCGCGCCGGGCCTGCGAAATCGCGGCGCTGACTTCACTTGGAACGCCTGCAGCAGCTTGCGCCCACGCGCGCCGGGGCAGCGCCGAGGCGGCTACGGCCAGCAACACCGCACGGCGTGACAGCCCGTGCAAGTTGGTTTCAGTGCGCGCGGGCATGGCGCAGGGTGAACTGCCACACATCGGTTGAGCCCTGGCTGAAACCCGCCTCGCAGTAGGCGAGATAGAAGGTCCACAGCCGTAGGAAGCGGTCGTCGAAACCCTGGGCCTTCACCGCTTCGAGCTGGGCGGTGAAGCGCTCGCGCCATAGCGCCAGGGTGTGGGCGTAGTCGGCGCCGAAGGCCAGTTCTTCGACGACCTCCAGCCCTGCGGCCTTGGCTTGCGCGATGAAAGCGCGGCGCGAAGGCAGCATGCCGCCAGGGAAGATGTAGCGCTGGATGAAGTCGGTGCCGCGCCGGTAGTCGTCGAACAGATCGTCGGCGATGGTGATGGTCTGGATGCAGGCGCGCGCGCCGGGTTTGAGTTGACGTGCCACGGTGCGGAAAAAGCCGGGCCAGTAAGCCTCGCCCACGGCCTCGAACATTTCGATGGAGGCGATGCCGTCGTAGCCGTCTGGCGGGGCGATGCGGTCGAGGTCGCGGTAGTCGCACAGTTCGAGCCGGGGCTGCGGCGCGGCCTGGGCGAGCCGGGCGCGGGCGTAGGCCAGCTGCTCGGCGGACAGGGTGATGCCGTCGAGGCGCAGCCTGCGCTGCGCGCCGACTTCGGCCAAGCCGCCCCAGCCGCAGCCGATTTCCAGCACCCGCGCGCCCGGCTGGAGTTGCAGTTGGTCGAGCACGCGGGCGTATTTAGCGGCCTGCGCCTGTTCCAGCGTCAGCGCGGGGTTGCCGTTGAACAGGGCGCTGGAGTAAGTCATGCTCGGGTCGAGCCAGAGCTGATAGAAGGCGTTGCCGATGTCGTAATGCGCGTGGATGTTGTCGCGGCTTCCAGCGCGGCTGTTGCGGCGCAGAAGATGGCGGATGCGGTCGGGCAGCCGGCCCAACAGGCTGCCATGCAGCGCGCGGGCGATGATCTCGCGGTTGGCCACCAGCAGCTTGAGCAGCGCGGGCAGATCGGGCGTGTCCCAGGCGCGGCGCATCCAGGCTTCGGCAAAGGCGATGTCGCCGCGCTTGAGTACTTCGCCCATGACCGCCCAGTCGTGCAGCGCGACTTCGGCATGCGGGCCGTTGTCGTCTTGGCCGAAGTGCCGCCAGACGCCATCCGGGCCGTGAAAATCGAGGCGGCCGATCTGCAGGCGTTCCAGCAGGCGCAGCACGCCGCGCGCGGCCAGCGGGGGTTTGCGCGGCTTGCGGGTTTGGCCTGCGGCGAGGGTCGGGTCGAGAGAGAGCGGTGACAGGCTGCGGTCGCTGGCGTTCATGATCGGCTCGCGAAATGGTCAGGAGGAAGGGGCTTGGAGTGGAAGGGCACGCGCTTGCGCCAGAGCTTGAAGGCTTGCCAGTGGATGCGCGCAATGACGCCGAAGCTGTGCATGGGGTGACGCAGCAGGGCCATGCGGGCGCGGGCGGCGGTGAGCGGCTGCAGGACGCCGCTGATGCTGGTTTCGATCAGCGGGCCTTGGGCGTCGTCATGGTCGATGCGCAGAAGCATGCGGTCTGTGCCCGCGCCCGTGCTGCGCATGAATCGGAAGCGGTAGCCGCCCTCCACCGTGCAGAACGGCGAGACGTGGAACACCTTGCTGGCGCGATATTCGGCGCCCCATTGCAGGCTGCGCTCGCCCGCCGGTGGGGTGAGGATGTAGCAGTGCCGTTCGCCGAAGGTGTTGTTCACCTCGGCCACGGCGCAGCGCAGGCTGCCGTCGGCGCGCTCGCACAGCCACAGGCTCACCGGCTTGAACACATAACCCCAGATGCGCGGAAAGGTCTGCAGCCAGATTTCGCCATCGGCGTCGAGAATGCCTTGCGCCGCGAGCAGGTCTTGCAGCCAGGCCAGGCTGTCGCTGCCGCCGTCGCCGTGGTCGGCATCGAAAAAGCTCATCGCGCCAAAGCGGTTGCGGGCGATGGGCAGCAGTGCCGGGTCGCGCGCCAGGCTGCGCATGGGCAGCAGCAAAAACATCGCGCGGTAGCTGAAAGCATGCACCGCCGGGCGCAGGCGGCGGTGCCGTACTGGGCCACTGCCAATGAGCGGCTGGTGCGGGTGGGGCGATGCAGCGGTGGACATAGCGCTGGCTTTCATGCGGCCATGGCGCGGTCGGCGGGTTGCGCGTCCACATGGGTCAGCAGGGCTTGCGCCGCGGCGTAGCCCGACTTCAGGCCATCTTCATGAAAGCCATAGCCGCACCAGGCCCCGCAGAAGTAGCTATGCCGCTGGCCTTGCAGTTCGGGCACGCGCCGTTGGGCATCGATCGCCGCTTGGTCGAAGATCGGATGGGCGTAGCTGATCTCGCGCAGCACGGTGTGCTCGGCGGGCTCGCGCAGCGGGTTGAGCGACACCACGATGGGGCGTTGCGTGGGCAGGGGCTGCAGCTTGTTGAGCAGGTAGTGCAGGCAGACGGTTGGCTGCTCGCCGTGCGCGTTCACCGTGCTTTCGTAATTCCACGCGGCCCAGGCTTGGCGCGCCTGTGGCAACAAGCGGGTGTCGGTGTGCAGCAGCGCGCGGTTGGGTTGGTAGCGGATGGCCCCGAGCACTTCGCGCTCGGCCGGGCTGGGGGAGTCGATCAGGGCGAGAGCCTGATCGCTGTGGCAGGCGAAGATCACTTCGTCGAACCAGATGGCGCCGCCCGCCGTATGCAGTTCAACCCCGTTGTCATGCCGCACCACCCGCTGCACGGGAGTGCGCAGACGCGCGTCGGGCAGTTGGGCGAGCATTTTCTGCACATACTGCCGCGCGCCGCCGCGCACGGTGAACCATTGCGGCCGGTTGTTGACCTGCAGCAGGCCGTGGTTGTCGCAGAAGCGCACCAGCGTGGCCAGCGGAAAGTCGAGCATCTGCCCCGGTGGGCACGACCAGATGCAGGCGGTCATCGGCAGCAGATACCAGTGCAGAAACGAATCGCTATAGCCTTCGCGACGCAGGTAGTCGCCCACGGTCTGGTTGAGGTCGAGTTCGGCGTCGGGTTTGCGCGCCAGCGCCGTGGCTTCGCGGTTGAAACGCAGGATGTCGCGCAGCATCCGCCAGAAGGACGGTCGGGTCAGGTTGCGGCGCTGGGCGAAAACCGTGTTCAGGTTGGAGCCGCTCCATTCCAGCGTGTTGCCGTCGGACAGCGGGGTCTGAACCGAGAACGACATGTCGGAGGTCGCCAGCGGCACGTCCAGCTCGGCGAACAGCGCCTGCAGCTTGGGATAGGTGCGCTCGTTGAGCACCAGAAAACCCGTGTCCACGGCGAAAGGCACTTCGCCGGGCAGATCGACATCCACCGTGTGGGTGTGGCCGCCAAAGTGCGAACCGGCCTCGAACAGCGTGATCTGCGCCCGATGGCGCAAGGCCCACGCCGCCCCGAGGCCTGAGATTCCCGTTCCAATGATGGCTATGCGCATGGTTTTGGCTCCCTGGCCGCGTTAGGTTTTGCGGCCTTCTACCAAGGCATACGCCGAATGGTTGTGGATGGATTCAAAATTCTCCGATTCCACGGTGTAGGCGGCCACGCGCTCATCGCGCTCCAGCGCCACGGCGACATCGCGCACCAGGTCTTCGACGAATTTGGGATGGTCGTAGGCGCGCTCGGTGACGTACTTTTCGTCGGGCCGCTTGAGCAGGCCCCAGAGTTCGCACGAGGCCGCCGTCTCGGCGATGCGAATCTGCTCGTCCAGCCCCATTTCACCGCGCAGCGTGGCGCCGATGGTGACATGCGAGCGCTGGTTGTGCGCGCCGTAATTGGAGATTTCCTTGGAGCAGGGGCACAGGCTGGTGACCGGCACCTGCACCTTCTGCGTGAGCGTCAGCGCGCCCGCCTTCTGCGCCGCGTGCAAGGTGACTTCGTAATCCATCAGGCTCTCCACGCCCGACACCGGCGCGGTCTTGCGGGCAAAGTAGGTGAACTGCGCGGTGATGGCGCCTTCGCTGGCCTGTAGGCGAGTCAGCATGTGCTGCAGCAACACGCCGAGTTGCTGGGCGTCCAGCGGCTCGCGGTGCGCTTCGAGCATTTCGATGAAGCGCGACATATGCGTGCCCTTCACTTCGGGCGGCAGCGCCACCGTCATCTCGAAGGTGCCCACGCTGGGCTGCACGCCCTGCGCTGAGCGAATCTGTACGGGATAGCGCACACTGCGCACACCCACTTGCTGAATGGCGATATTGCGGCGGTCAGGCGTGGCCTGCACATCGGGCAGGGTGGCTGCGGCAGCCTGGGCAAACAGTTTTTCCGGGGCGTTCATGGCGGGCCTTTCTGTGGCGGTGGCGGGGGAGGAGAAATGTCTCAGGGTTTCTGCGCGAGCAGAGTCTTGATCTTGGCAACAAAGTCTTTGTTGTCTGGCGAGACCAGGCTGGGATAGACGCCCACGACCTTGCCGTCGCGGCCGATCAGGTATTTGTAAAAGTTCCACTTGGGCTGATCGCCGGTGGCGAGGATGAGCTGTTCGAACAGCGCGTTCGGCTTGGGCTCAGTGACGTGCGAGGGCGCGAACATCGGGAATTGCACGTTGTAGGTGTCCTTGCAGAACGCGGCGATCTTGGCGTTGTTGTCCATTTCCTGATGGAAATCGTTGGACGGAAAGCCCAGCACCACCAGGCCCTGCTTGCCGTACTCGCGGTACAGCGCCTCCAGCCCCTTGTATTGCGGGGTGAAGCCGCAATAGCTGGCGGTGTTGACCACGAGGATGACTTTGCCCGCGTATTGGCAAAGGCTTTCGGGCTTGTCGTCCTGCAGGCGGGGGAAAGTCTGGTTGAGCAGAGCAGGGCAGGTGGCCGACGCTGCGGGCGCCGACTGAGCTGCGGAGGCGGACGGGCTGAATAGCTGGGCGCCGAGCGCGAGCAGCGCGGCTGCCGCGAAGCGAGAGATCGGGTTAAGCGTAGTGCGGTGCATGGACAACTCCTGTAGACGGGTGGGTGTTTGTCTAGGACAATGATGCTTGAGTTCAACTTCAGTACCAAGTATTTTCAAATTTGTCCTAGACATAAGTAGGGTTATCAGTCTGGGGTCAGACGGCTTACCATACTGTTACGCTGAGAAAGCGCTAATGGATTCAACCTTGGATCCAACTTCTCTACCCACTGCTGGACAAGCAAAGAAATGCAAACCGAAATGCTTTGTCCAAGACGACGATCTTTCCGATGAATGACCGCACCGTGAATACCGCCTTGCAACTCAGCATTGCCGCCGTCGAGCGCGACACCGGCATCGGCAAGGACACGCTGCGGGTCTGGGAACGGCGCTACGGCTTTCCTCAGCCCCACCGAGATGCGTCTGGCGACCGGCTCTATCCGCTCGATCAGGTCGAGCGCTTGCGGGTCATCAAGCGTTTGCTCGACGGCGGGCACCGTCCCGCGCAGGTTGTGGCACTGCCGATCGACGAACTCGATGCCTTGGCGCGCGGCCGCAGCTCGGTCGAGACTTCGCCCGATGCCGCCGTTGCGTCGGGACGCGAGCAAATGCCGGCGGAAAGCGCCGAAGTGCACGCCTACCTCGCGCTGCTTAAACGGCACGATGCCGAACTGTTGCGGCGCGCGCTGCTGCAAGACGCGATGCGCATGGGCATCAGCCGCTTTGTCACTGAAGTGGTCGCTCCGCTCAATTACGGCGTGGGGCAGGCGTGGATGCGAGGCGAACTGGAGGTGTTTGAAGAGCACCTGTATTCCGAGGTCATACAGCGCGCGCTGCGCACTGCCATCGACGCCATTCCTCTGGGTGAAGCGGCGCAGTCGCGTCCCAAAGTGTTGATGACCACCGTGCCGCAGGAGCCGCATGTGCTGGGTCTGCTCATGGCCGAAGCCATGCTGGCGCTGGAGGGTTGCCGCTGCGTTCAGCTCGGCGCGCAACTGCCGCTGGGCAATATGCTCATGGCCGCTCAGGCGCACGCGGCCGATGTGCTGGTGCTGAGTTTCTCGTCCCTGCTGCAGGCCGCGCAGGTGTTCGACGCCCTGGCCGAATTGCGCGACCGTCTGCCGCGTGCCGTCGAGCTGTGGGCGGGCGGCTCCAATCCGGCGCTGCGCAAGCGTCTGCCCGAGGGCGTGCGGGTGACCGCAGCTTTAACGGACTTGGCGCATAGCGTTCACGACTGGCGCGAACGGCATCGCGTGAGCGGTTTCTGATCCAAACCCTAATCGCGCGACTGATCGACGTTGCGCGGATTGAGCGGCGGCGGTGCTTCGCTGTCGCCAACCGACGCATTGGAGACGGCGTGCTGGCGCCCGGTGATGGCGTCGAACAGCGAGGTACGGCCGCTGGCGCCCTCCTTCAGTCCCAGGGCTTCGGCATACACCGAGCGCTCGCGCAGCAGGCTGCCGATCACCGAGGCCACCACGCAGGCCGGCATGGCGGCCAGCACCACGTTGTAATTGCGCGTGATCTCGAACACCATGATGGCCGACATCGCCGGCGCATGGGTGGTGGCCGCCAGCAGACTGCCCATGCCCACCAGCACCCACAAGGCCTGCGCGTGCGTGGCGTCACCCAGCAGCAGGGTGTGCTGCACCATCAGGCCGATGGCGCCGCCGAGCATCAGCGTGGGCGTGAGCACGCCGCCCGGAATGCCCGCCGCGCTCGCTGCTGTCACCGCGATGATGCGCAGCACGAACACCAGTACCAGGGTGGACAGCGCCCAGTGATCGACCAACATGGATTGCACCACGCTGTAGCCATTGCCCCAGACCTCCGGGCGGATCATCGACAGCAGGCCGATGAGCAGGCCAGCAAGCCCCATGCGCAGCGGTAGGAAATCGATCAGCGGCTGATAGCGCTTGCGTGCCGTGTCGAGCAGCCAGAGGAAGGCGGGCCCGAGCAGCCCGGCGATCACGCCGATGAACACGGCATCGACCAGGTCAGAAAACCCCACCACCGGGATGGTGTGAGACAGGTAAAGCGGCCCGGTGGCGAACAGCGCTTGCGTGGTGAGTTCGCCCATCACCGCGGCGACCAGCACGGCCGCGATTTCACGCAGCGCCAGACCGCCCAGAATGATTTCGGCAACGAACAGCGTGCCCGCAATCGGCGCGTGATACGCCCCGGCGAAACCAGCGGCCGCCCCACACGCCACGATGAGCCGACGATGCGCTGCATCCGTCTTGCCGATGCGGCCCAACAAAGACGACACCAGCGCCGCGAACTGGATCATGGTGCCCTCGCGGCCGATGGTGATGCCGCTGCTCACCCCGACCAGAGACGACAGCGTGCGCGTGAGGTTGGGGCCTAGCGGCAACCGACCATCGCCCACCAGCACCGCCTCCATGTATTCCGGCCCGCGCGGACGCTTGATCCAGCGGTGCCCGGCCCACATGATCAAGCCCCCTAGCGTGGCGCCTACTGTGGGGATGACCACCCGCGCCCAGAGCGGCAGCCCCGCGGCGGCGGCCACGAGATGTTCTTGTTCCGTGTAAAGGCGCATGACCGCGTACATGGCCTGGCGGAATCCCTCTACCGCGATCGCAGCGATGAAACCCACCGCAGCGCCGACCAGCGTCATGGGCACCATCGGATCGATGTTCCGCCAAAACAGGCGCAGTCGGCCGAACAATGCGGAGGTCACGGCAACAGACTCACTTTCTCGAAGCGCCCGACATGCAGGTCAATCGATGAATGGATGGAAATAGATTGATCAAAATCATATCGACTTCCGTTTGGCGCAGGCGTGAACAAAAGTGAACGCGCCTGCAGAATCTAGCGTCACCCACAGCCGCTAAGCTTTGGCCCATGCATTTTCTTGAAAAAATCGTGGCTTCAGAGCACCTTGAAGCGCGGCTGGCCGCCTTGCCTCGGCCGCTGGTGTTCACCAATGGCGTGTTCGACATCCTGCACCGGGGTCATGTGGTGTACCTGGCCGCCGCCCGCGCGCTTGGGGGTAGCCTGGTGCTGGGGCTGAACTCCGACGCTTCGGTGCGCCTGCTGGGCAAAGGGCCGGAGCGCCCGCTCAACGCGCAGGACGACCGCGCCGCCGTGCTCGCCGCGCTGGAAAGCGTCAGCCTCGTCACGCTGTTCGAAGAGCGCATGCCCTTGAACCTGATCGAGCGCGTGCGCCCTGATGTGTATGTCAAAGGGGGCGATTACGAAATGGCCACGCTGGCAGAGACCGCCCTGGTGCAGACCTGGGGCGGCCGCTCGGTGGCCATTCCCTTCGTCGAGGGACGTTCGACCACCGCGCTGGTGCAGCGTATCCGGGAGTTGTCATGACGCTTGTCCGCGCCGCTTTGCCCGGGCTGGCCGTTGCCATTCCCGGCGCTGACAGGCTGGCTCTGCGCCACCTGCTGATCGACTTCAACGGCACCCTCGCCTGCAACGGCGCGCTGATCGACGGTGTGGCCGAGCGCCTGAGCGCGCTGAGCCAGATCCTGGAGATCGAGGTGCTGACCGGAGACACCTACGGCACGGTCGCGCAGACGCTTGCGGGCCTGCCGGTACGTCACGCCGTCGTGCTTACCGGTGCAGACAAAACCGCTCGCGTGCGCACCCTGCTGGCCGAAGGCGGCGGCGTGGCCGCCCTGGGAAACGGACGCAACGATGTGGACATGCTGCGAGCCGCCACTCTGGGCATCGCCGTGCTCGGGCCGGAATGCACCCATGCGCTCACGCTGGCGGCCGCGCAACTCGTCGCTCCCGACATTCACGCCGCCCTCGACTTGTTTTTGCAGCCCCAGCGCCTGATCGCCGCCTTGCGCCCTTGAGCGATGTGTTTGCAGCGCGTCAACTGCGGCGCTGCATTGCGGGCTAACATGTTTCGCAGCGTTTCACATTTTTTCCATTCAGGAGTCCACCATGACCAAGTCAGTCCAAGAGATCAAATCCGATGTCGCGCTCGTGATCGACCACGCAGAAGATCTGCTCAAACAGGCTGCAGCCAGCAGTGGCGAGCAAGCCGCTGAACTGCAGCGACGCGGCATGAAACTGCTGCGCCAAGCCGCCGAGAAAGCGCAAGACCTGCAGGACGCCGTGGTCGAGCGCAGCAAGGCCGCCGCTCAGGCCACCGACGACTATGTGCACGACCACCCCTGGAAGGCCATCGGCATGGCCGCAGCCCTGGGCCTGGCCGTGGGCCTGCTGATCAATCGCAGCCGCTGATTTCGTCAGCTCATGGCCAAAGACGCGCAACCCGGACACTCAGAAGGCCTGGGCGCGGCCGGTCAGCGTTTGCTCAGCAGCGCGGCTGCGCTATTGCAAAGCCGCATCGAGCTCGCCAGCATCGAGCTGGCCGAAGAGCGTCAGCGCCTGGTAGCGCTGATCGTGCTCGGCGCGGTGGTCATGCTGTTCGGTCTGCTCGCCGTGGGCAGCCTCACCGCGCTGCTCGTCATTCTGTTCTGGGATCGCAGCCATTGGCTGGTGCTGGCTTTGCTCTGCCTGCTCTACATCGCCGTGGCCGCGTATGGTGTCTACCGCATCCGCGCCGCCATCCGGCACGCCCCCGCGCCGTTCGCCGCGACCCGCGCCGAACTGGCCAAAGACGCCGCAGTGTGGCGCTCCCGAGCCTGACCCGAGCTCCCTGTACTGTCGCACCATGGCCATGACTCAGCCTTCAGCCGACTTCACCAAGCAGTTGCCGACCTCCGTACGCAAGCAGCTTTTAGTGGCGCGCATCGCCGTCGAGCGCGTCGAGTTCGTGCAGGCGGCGGAGCAGTTTCGCGAGCGGGCGCAGCCAGGTCGGTTGATCAAGGCCGCTCTCTCCGGCTCGGTGCTTGGTGCGCTCAACCCGGCCAGTTCGGTGCTGGGTCTTTTTCGCTTTACCCGCAGCCACCCCTACGTTGGCTCCATCATGGGCTCCGTCGTCTCGATGCTGCTGCGCAGGCGTCTTTCGCGCTTGCTGCTCGGACGCCTCCTGAAACTGGGCCTGGCTGGCGGCGCGATCTACGGCATCACGCAGTTTCTGCGCAAAGACCGCGCCGGTTGAAAGTCTCAAAGCGGCTGACCGACGGCAGCGAAACCATGCCGTGCGACTCAGACGACGAGAAAATTTACCGTGCCGCCAACGAATACATGATCCAGAAGGGATTTGGGCCGCAGCAAAAAGTCGGCACGCTGCTCGGCCAGTTTGCCTTCATCGAAAAATCGCCCGCACTGAACCGGGTTCACCCCGAACTCAGGATGGCGCCCCTCAAAGGGTTTGCCAGCATCCTCCAGGCGAGCGTGCAGAAAGTCGTCACCGACCCCTCCATGAGCGCCTTTGATGCGCTCGGCAACTTCTATCATGAGTTCATCGCCTGCGGAGCGTTGACCGACGGGCCAGGCATTCTGCGTCGTCGCCTAGAACGACAACCTTCGGGTTAAATTTGAGCTTGGAACTTCCATGACAATAGTCACAGGGATTTATGTGATGTGCGCCGTCGCCGTGATCGGTGTAGGCGCATTGACGGGCTTAGTTTTCTGGTTGTCGCGCAATGGCAGCAAGGATCGACGCAGGCGCGGCTAAGGACAACAGCTTGGCAGCATACGAGGGCGTCGCAACAACGTTCCCGCGTCCTTGGTGTGACCCATGCTTGAGGATGCATGGCGGCGCAACGCGCAGCACCGGGTGGTCGCCTCGAAGCTGGAAGTATTCGGTCCATGCCGGGTCTAACGAGTCAGCATAGTGTCGAACTCTCGTGTGGCTTTCGTGTGGCGCTTGATGGGCGGGCTAGCGTATTGACAACGGCTACACGCTGTGTCACAATTTGTATATCTTTTGTGTATGCACAAATAGGAGAAAACCAATGCGTGACGCCGCCATCAATCTGCGGGCCCTGCCTGAGCAGCGCGACCTGATCGATCACGCCGCCAGCCTGCTCGGAAAGAATCGATCAGACTTCATGCTTGAAGCAGCCTGCGACCGCGCCCAGTCAGTGGTGCTCGATCAGGTCTTTTTCAGTCTGGACACTGAAAAGTTCAAGCAGTTCACCGCGATGCTCGACGCACCTATCGGCCCCAACCCCGGGCTTGAACGTCTCATGTCCGTCAAGGCGCCCTGGAGCACCGATACGGCATGAGCTTGCACTTAAGCGCACCGAATCCGCTCGTCGCCACCCACATCCTGGACGATTTCGCTTGCGGTGAAGCCAGTCTCGATGAATGGCTCAAGCGCCGGGCACTAACCAACCAATTGAGCGGCGCCAGCCGCACCTTCGTGGTCACGGACCAGGAAGCGCGAGTCTTCGGCTATTACGCGATGGCCGCAGGTGCGGTTTCACATCAGGCGGCAACCAGCAGCGTGCGACGCAACATGCCCGATCCTGTTCCAGTGATGGTTCTGGCCCGACTGGCTGTCGACCATCGAGCGCAGGGCGTCAAGCTCGGAGCGTCTTTGCTGCAGGACGCAGTCGGTCGCGCCGTGAGCGTTTCGCAGAACGCTGGCGTGCGGGCGCTGCTCGTCCACGCCCTGCACGACCGCGCCAAGCAGTTCTACGAGCACTACGGCTTCCAGGAGTCGCTGCAGCATCCGATGACGCTGATGCTGCGCTTGAACTCCGTCAAGCCTTGATCCAGCGGGCAGCAAATGCCGAGCTTGGCTTCTTTGCTGGCCTGCCCACGCACCTCGGAGCCTGCGACTGGGCGAACAGCGGCACCTAACCCTCTTTTCTCAGATACAGGTGATGGCGCGTCATGTAATCAAAATGATGACATGCAAGGTGCCATGATGAGTGGTGAATCCAAATCTCGCGGTCTTTCGGTCGTGATGCATGGATCAGGAGTCTCTGACCATGCACTCTCAGCGTGTCGAAAGTTTGAGCCAAGCCCAACGCGAGCGCTTGGCGTATATCGACTTTCGTCTGTACTACATGGGTGAAGTTGGGCGGCCTGACTTGACAAGCCGCTTTGGCCTGGCACCCGCAGCACTTTCGCAACCCGATCTCTGTAGCCAAGGCCAAAAAGGCCACCAGCGATTACAAAAAGGCGGTTGGTCAGCCCGAGGGCTTGGCCGAACTCACGGTGTTTTACTGCGAGGACGTGTTCGATTTTCTGGCCGGATGCGGCATGGACCACGATGGCTTTTATGACGCGCTGGTGCGGATGTTCGAGCAGGCGCTCAAATACGTGCTGGCCTTGCCCAAGGCGCAGCAGAAAGCATTCCTCGCCCGGCTCGACCGAGTGCGCCAACTCGGCCAGGACGTCGGCTGGGGCGTGGGTGATGACTTTGATCACATCTGGTCGGAGGCTGGATTGGAGGGGGACGAATGAACAAATCCGAGAAGGCTGTGCTGGGCGCCTGTCGCATTACCGGCATGGAAGTCTGGGACGCTGATTACTTTGATAGCGAAGTTCCGGCGCATATCACGCTCCGTGACGATTTGACGGGCGCGTTCCAATTCGGCTTGGTGCAGGGCGACATCGATGCTCGTGTCGGCGGGGTTGGCGGCGTGGTGCGTGTTGAATTCTCCTGGTCGGGCGCTGATGAAAACGACCCGATGAGCGGGCGCGGCTGGCTGGAGGTGACAGGCGATCAGGCGCAGAGGCGCATTTTCATTTATCTGGGCGACGACTCGGCTTTCACCGCGGTTCGCGCCGGATGAACGGCTCGGAGGTCGATCTGGCCTTGGAACTGGAAGTCCTCCAAGCCGAAAACGCCCGCCTGATCTCACTGCTCGAATCTCATGGGATCGAATGGCGGGCGCTGCCACAGCCAGTAGTTGTCGAACAGGAGCCCGAGACATCCCGGTTGTCCACTGCTGAGAAGGTGGCACTGTTCCGCCGTCTATTTCGCGGGCGAACAGATGTGTACCCGATCCGCTGGGAGGGCAAGACCTCTGGCAAATCGGGCTATGCCCCAGCCTGCGTCAACGAGTGGCGTGCCAGTGTTTGTGAGAAGCCGCGTATCAAGTGCGGTGACTGCGGCAACCGTCTGCTGATCCCGCTGTCCGATGCGGTGATCTACGACCATCTGGCTGGCAAGCACACGATCGGCGTCTATCCTCTGCTGGAGGATGACACCTGCCACTTTCTTGCAGTCGATTTTGACGAGGCAGACTGGCGTGATGATGCTCGAGCCTTCATGCAATCCTGCCACGAACTGGGGGTTCCGGCTGCGCTGGAAATCTCTCGCTCTGGAATGGCGCGCATGCGTGGGTGTTTTTCGCCCGCCGCGTTTCTGCACTTGACGCCCGACGCCTTGGCACTGCCATCATCAGCCACACTTGTTCGCGTACCCGGCAATTGAAGTTGGAATCCTATGACCGGCTGTTTCCGAACCAGGACACCATGCCCAAGGGCGGGTTCGGCAACCTGATCGCCTTGCCGCTGCAGAGGGGTCCGAGGGAGCAGGGTTTCAGCGTCTTCGTCGATGCGGGTCTTCGACCGTACCCCGATCAATGGGCGTTTCTCGCGTCGATCCAGTCGATGGACGCGCACGACATCGAGCCGACCATCCTGCGGGCCACGGGTGGCGTCCATCCGCTGGATGTCAACTTCATCGATGACGAGGACCTAGCCACCCCTTGGAGGCGCGAGAACATATCGACCAAGAAGCTGGCCGGGCTGATGCCGAAGGCACTGACCGTCACGCTGGCCAATTTGATCTATTTCGAGAAGGCCGAGTTGCCGCAGGCTCTGGCCAACCGGCTGATCCGGCTGGCGGCTTTCCAGAACCCTGAGTTCTACAAGGCCCAGGCGATGCGGATGTCGGTGTGGGACAAGCCGCGCGTCATTGGCTGCGCCGAGCGCTATCCCCAGCACATCGCCCCGCCGCGGGGGTGCTTGGATGCCGCGCTGTCCTTGCTGCGAGAGAACGGCATTGCCTGTGACCTGCGAGACGAACGCTTCGGCGGCCAGCCGCTGGACGTGTCGTTCGTCGGCAGCCTGCGCCTCGATCAGGAGGCGCAGTTGCCGGACTGCTCCCCCACGATGCCGGGGTGCTGTGCGCGCCAACCGCCTTCGGCAAGACGGTCACAGCCGCCGCGATGATTGCCCGGCGGGGCGTCAACACCCTGGTGCTGGTGCATCGCACGGAACTGCTCAAGCAGTGGCAGCAGCGCCTGCAAGCCTTTCTGGGCGTCGCCAAGGGCGTGGTCGGCGCCTTTGGCGGCGGCAAGGCCAAACCGACGGGCAAGATCGATATCGCCGTGATGCAGTCCCTGTCCCGCCAGGGCGAGGTGAACCCACTGGTCGAGGACTATGGGCAGGTGATCGTCGACGAGTGTCATCACGTCGGCGCGGCGTCTTTCGACGCCATCCTGAAACGGGCGAAAGCGAAATATGTGCTGGGCCTGACAGCGACGCCGATCCGCCGTGATGGTCACCAGCCCATCATCTTCATGCAGTGCGGTCCGATCCGATACACGGCGGCGACGCCAGCCAGTGCACCGCACGATCTCGAGGTGCTGCCGCGTTCACGCTTCACACGGATGGATCTGCCAACCGATGCAGGCATTCAGGACGTGTTTCGGCATCTCGCCAATGACCAGGCCAGAACAGAAGCCATCGCTTCCGAGGTGCGTGAAGCCGTCGCGCAGCGACGCAAGGTGCTGGTTCTGACCGAACGCACTGAACACCTCGATGCGATCAAGGCGGCGCTCGATGGGTTGGAGCCGGCGCCCTTCGTTTTGCACGGCCGAATGTCCAGGAAGCAGCGAGCGGCGCTGGTGGCTGATCTGGATGCACTTGCGCCCGATGCGCCGCGCGTCCTCCTGTCCACCGGCAAGCTGGTTGGCGAGGGATTCGATCACCCGCCGCTCGACACCCTGGTCCTTGCGACGTAAGCGTCCCGCCAACCCCTCTTGACACCCGAAGTGAAGGTCAGGTGCTGAGTGCAGGGGGATTGGTATTCGCCCAGTTGTGCGGCAGCAATTCGCCCAGACGGCTGTTGGGCCAGGTGGGCAGCTTCGTCAGCACATCCTTGAGATAGGCCCAGGGGTCGACCTCGCACAGCTTGGCCGATTCGATCAGCGTCATGAGCACGGCGGCTCGGCGGCCGGCCTGGGGCGAGCCCACGAAGAGCCAATTCTTACGGCCCAGGGCGAGAGGCCGAATCGCGTTTTCCACCGCGTTGTTATCGATCGGCACGCGCCCATCGGTGGCAAACACACACAACGCCCGCCACCGGCCCAGCGCATAGTCGATGGCCCGCGCCGTGGCGTCGGCCTTGGCCAAGAGCGAGCGCTGCCCGATCAGCCAGGCGTGCAAGGCATCGAGCAGGGGTTGGCTTTGGCGCTGGCGCAGCGCGGTGCGCCCATCGGGCGGATGCTCCTGAAGGGTCTGCTCAATGGCATACAAGGCTTTGATGCGCTTAAGCGCCTCCTGCGCAATCGCGCTGCCCGCCAGCTTGTGCGCCTCGAAGAACTTTCTGCGTACATGCGCCCAGCAACCCGCCTCCACAACGCTCCCTTGGGCATACAGCGCCTTATAACCGCTGAAGTCATCGGTGAGCAAGGTGCCTGACCAGTCCTGCAGAAAGTCGCGCGCATGCGCACCGGCACGACTGGCGCAATAGTCAAACACCACGGCCGGCGTAGCCGCGCTGCGGTACACCCAGACATAGGCGCGGTGGGTCTTGCCCGTGCCCGGAGCGAGCTCGGCTACCGGGGTCTCATCGGCATGCAGCACGGGTTGCTCCAGCAGATGGTCTTTGAGGGCCTGGGCCAGCGGTTCCAGGCGCACGCCGCACAGGCCCACCCACTGCGCCATGCTCGAGCGCGGGAGGTGCACGCCGCTGCGGCGGTAAATCTCCTCCTGGCGGTACAACGGCAGGTGATCGTCGTGCTTGGCCAGCACCACCTGCGCCAGCAGGCCGGGGGCGGGAATGCCTTTGTCAATGAGTTGCGCTGGCAGGGGTGCAGCCAACACCGTCTGGCAGCACGCACAGGCGTACTTGCCGCGGACGTGCCGGTGCACGAAGAAGCGTGTGGGCTCGCAGTCGAGCTGCTCGCTGATCTCCTGCCCGATACGGCGCAGGGCGTGGCCCTGCGGGCACAGGCCGGAGTCGATCTCGTAGCGGTGTTCGATGCGCGGCAACTGGCTGGGCAGGGGCTGGCGTTTGGGGAGACGTTTGCCTGGGGCGGTGCGCTCCTCATCGGCGGCGCGGTCCTCGGCCTGTTCCTCGGCTTGCAGCAGCGCCTGCGTCTTGGCGTCGAAGAGCTGGCCTTGCGTGTCCAGGCTCTCGCTGGACTGGCCGAAGCGCCATTGCTTGAGGCGCGCCAGCTCGAAGCTCAGGGCCGCAATCTTGGTCGATTGAAATTTGAGCTCGGCACGCTGGTGCGCGATCTGTGCACCGAACTGCGCAATGACCGTGCGCGCGTACTGCGCCGCCGGATCGTCGCCCAGGGACTGGAGTTTGTCGTCGTCGATGGCGCTGACCATGCCGAATTCTCTCGCGCGCACGCGCGCGCGAGAATCGGGAGTTGCCCCGATCGACAAACGCCCGGGGGGACTACACCACGGCAATGGCGCTGGCGTGCGCGGTCATGCGCTGCCACGGCAGGCCGGCGGCCAGCCAGCGCCATTGCTCGGCACTCAGGTGCAGCGCCTCATGATCGTCCTGCGGCCAGGCAAACCGGCCTTCTTGCAGTCGGCGCGTGCACAGCCAGATCCCCGAGCCATCAAAGACGAGCACCTTCAGCCGGGTGGCGCGGCGGTTGGCAAACACGTAGGCATGGTGGCGTTGTGCTGAGCCAAACCGGGCCACAACCTGCCCCAGCAGGCTGTCCATGCCGCCGCGCAGATCGCTGGCGCCCACGGCCAGCCAGATGGCCTCCATGCGCAGCATGGCTTATCCCAGCCAGGCCTGCAGCCACTGCGCGCACTCGGCTGCGTGGGCCACGGGCCAGTCAATCTGGGCGCGGCGCTGGGCCCCCTCGCAGGTGATGCGGGCGTGTCCGGGATGGGGGCTTCCCTCCGCAGCCGCAGCGGGGGACGGGTTGCAGTGGGCGCGCACGAAGGCGCTGCGCCGAGGCGGCAGGGCCAGACCCGCGCGTTGGGCGCGCCAGCGCGGCGCGCTCGACAGCCAGCCGCGCAGTTGCCCGTAGCCCAGCCCCTTGCTTTGCGCAAACGCTTCGGCCTTCATCCCGCTGGCTTTGAGTTCATCAAGAATCGCCAGAATCTCATCAATCCGCTCTTCACTGAGTTTGTCTGATCGCATGGAGCCCCCGAAAAAACCCAAGCTTCGCTCAGCTCAGACTCATTGAAAAGATGGGTTCGGCAAACGCTTACCTTGCGACGCCGGTGTCTTGGAAGGGGACGCTGCAGCAGTATGCCGGGCGCCTGCACCGTGACCACGCCAGCAAGACTGACGTGCGGATCATCGACTTTGTGGACACCGGTCACCCGGCGCTGCTGCGGATGTGGGACAAACGCCAGCGTGGGTACAAGGCGATGGGGTATCGACTCGGTGGCAACGTATCGGTGGCGTGACGCCACTGGCATGGGCGAATCACGCGATCGGGGCCAACCAAGGCGACCCGTCAGGCATCAAATCTGCCACACTGTTGCAATCAGGTTCGGGTTGGCTTGTTGCATGGGCGTTCAGGCATCGGTGCCAACAGCGCATCGGCCGTGGTCGAGCCGCCCCTCTCTTTGGGCGCAGACTGAGAGCACAAGCCGAACTCCCGCAGGGCAAGAGGGAAGTTGCGATTCCTGTGACCCGGCCGGGTCAGTTTGAACAGGGTGAAGCGTTGCAGGGCGTTGAGTTCTGACCAGGCACGCGGGCCATCAAGTCGCAGGGCCTTATCCACTGCGGCTTGCCGCACGCGATCCGGCAGATACAAGCAGTTCCATTCCAATTCCTCCTGGCTTGCAGGCATTCTGACCACCCGGGTCTTGGCCTGATGGACGATGGCCTGCACGAGCAGGTGCCGATAGCGTCTCTTCCCTCCAAGTGGATCGAGGTCCTCGGTGATGAGTCTTTTGCGCGTTGCCAGATCGAGGGTTTGCCAGTCTTGCAGCGAGAGTTTGATCCGGCACTCATCAAGTCTGTAGCGCACGAGCATGGGCATGCAGCACAAGGTCTTTGCATAGTCCGATTCGAAGTTGAACAGCAGCGAACTGACCTCTGCAATTGGGGGCAGGATGTCGAACTGCGCCGAAATGGACTGGCGCACCGCGTCGCCTAGGAGTGTGGGCGGCAGAAGGTTGTTGAGGTCGACGTAGGACGGTGGGCGTGCGTTAATACGGCATGCCCACTAGTTACCGCCCCTATGAGCCGGACCAGGTGATGCTGCTGCCGGCGGCGCCGCAGGACTGGCTGCCGCCGGGCCACCTGGCTTACTTCATCCACGACACGATTGACACGCTGGACCTGAGCGCGTTCTACGCGCGCTATGAGGGTGGCGGAGCGCGCAACCAGCCCTTCCATCCGGCGATGATGGTCAAGGTTCTGGTGTACGGCTACGCCACCGGGGTGTTCAGCTCGCGCAAGATCGAGCGCCGGCTGCACGAGGACCTGGCGTTCCGGATGCTGGCAGCAGGGAACTTCCCCAAGCACCGCACGATCCGGGATTTCCGTGCGCTGCACCTCCAGGAATTCTCGGACCTGTTCGTGCAGGTCGTGCGCCTGGCGCGCGAGATGGGTCTGGTCAAGCTGGGCACGGTGGCCATCGACGGCACCAAGGTCAAGGCCAACGCGAGCCGCCACAAGGCCATGAGCTATGCGCGCATGCAGCACACCGAGGTCGAACTGAAAAAGCAGATCGACGCGCTGCTGGCGCGCGCCAAGGCCACCGACGAGGCCGAGGCGCAGGAGCCCGAACTCGACATCCCGGCCGAGATCGAGCGGCGCGAGGCGCGACTCGATGCGATCCGGCAGGCGCGCCAGCGGCTGGAACAGCGTCAGCGTGAAGCCGACGCGCAGCGTGGTCGCAGTGACGATGATGATCGCCGTCCCCGGGGGCCGGATGGGAAGCCGCGGCGCGGTGCGCGGTTCAAGCGCGACTTCGGCGTGCCCGAAGACAAGGCGCAGGAGAACTTCACCGACCCGGACAGCCGCATCATGAAGCGCGCCGGCGGCGGCTTCGACCCCAGCTACAACGCGCAGACGGCGGTGGACGAGGCTGCGCACATCATCGTGGCTGCGGAACTGGACAACACGGCACCCGATGCCAACTGGCTGCTGCCGATGATCGATGCGATCCAGGAGAACCTGGGCGCGCTGCCCGCGCTGGGTCTGGCCGACGCGGGCTATCGCAGCGAGGACAACCTGCGCGATGCGCCGATCGATCTGGTTGTGGCCTTGGGGCGCGAAGGCAAGCAGCACGCGGCCATCGATGCCGCGCGGCTGCCGCACACCGCGGCCATGGCCGCGAAGATGCAGACCGCCGCGGGACGCGCCGCCTATCGCAAGCGCAAGTGGATCGCCGAGCCGCCCAACGGCTGGATCAAGAGCGTGCTGGGGTTCCGCCAGTTCAGCCTGCGCGGCCTTGAGCGTGTACGCGCCGAGTGGAAACTCGTCTGCGCAGCACTGAACCTCCGGCGGATGGCCTCGTTGGTTCCCGCCTGAACAGAAATGGGGGCACAGGCCGCCCCGCACAACACGCCCGCTGCTGCCCTCTCGGGGGCGTGAGACGACCGGCCATGCCGACCGTGCCCGAAAAACAGTCCGCTCGCCCAGCATCGGCGCTCCGGCACAGGTTCACGGAATTCTGCCGCCCAGACTCCTAGATCTGCGATATTCATAGGGCGCGGGGCAGAGCTGTCGGCTGGCCGTCATCGGCGGGAGCGTCGGCATAGGGGGCCGTGCCGCTATGGGCCGATTCGGAGGACGGAATGAAGCGCCCACCGCGCACATCGAACACATGCACCTGACCCTCTTCGATCACATAGTGCCAACCGTGCAGACTGGGCAGACTGAGGTTGTGTTGCTCGACGCGCCGACGCACCATGGGGTAGTCCATCAAGCGTTCGAGTTGCAAAACGACCGCTCGCTGCTCTGTGCGGCGCGGTACTTCGGGCTCAGGGTCGGCGGCGGGCAGGATGGTCTCTTTCCCCAACCCCCGCCAGGATTTAGATTGCGGGCTTCGGTCGGGGCTTCTCCATACAGCGCGCCTCCGGCCCCGCGCCCGTGAGCAGATGTGGCACGACGCGCGAGTTGCTCGTCAGACATGATCGGCCTCGCAGTTCAATTCGGATACGAACAGGGCCGGGTCAGGCCGCGGGCGGATGGGCTTGCGCCGGTCTGCAGTACCGATGGCAACGAAGCACACGGCCTGCTCGTTGTGCGCCATGGCAAATAAACGGCGCAAGCGGGCGGTCTGCATGGCCTGACCGCTGACCAGGCCAGAGCCAAATCCATCGGCATGAGCGCTGAGCAGCAGGTTTTGAATCGCACAGCCCAGAGAGATCAACCGTTCCTGCAAAGGAATTTCGGGGTGATCGTCTGTGGCGTCACGCACGATGGCCAGGGCGACGAATGGCCCGCGGTGCGCCTTGTCGCGGGCCTCTGCCAGTTCCTTGTCACTGGCGCTGGCGTCGCGCTCCCGCAGGGCCTGAGCGAAAACCTCGCCAAGTGCAGCACGGCTTGCTGCGGGCACCACAACGAAGCGCCAGGGAAGAATCTGCCCATGATCCGGCGCCGCCGCTGCGGCTTGAAAATAGGCGTGAATCTGCCGCGCATCCGGCCCTGGCGCGAACAGGCGCTTGGGGGCGAGCTGCTGCCGGGTTTGAATCAGCGTTGCCGTGAGGTCGGCATAGGCGGTGCGCCCCACGGTGCCCGGTACGGGCGTGTCGAGTATCGAGAGGGCAGACATGGTGTGACTCCGGCCGGTCTGGAGGCCTTCAGTTTTGCGGGCTGGGACAGGCAACGTCCGACGTAGAGCCCTCTGACGGGGTGGCATGCCGCTCCAAATCTTCAGCATAGAGTTGCAGCGCCCTTACCAGTGATTGTTGTCTGAGGGTCTGTGCGATCTGCGCCTGCACCGCCTCGAACGGAGGCAACTGTCCCCGAGCGATGCGGGCAATACGCACAATATGCAGGCCAAACCGAGTGCGCACCAGTCGCGGCAGCACACCCGGCTCAGCATGTTCCATAAAGGCTTGCCAGAACTCGGGCACGCATTGGTCGGCGGTGAGTTGGCCCAGGTTGCCGCCGATCTGGGCCGACGGACAGTTGGACAAGCCGCGCGCCATCTCGGCAAAGCCGCTGCTGTCGGCCATCAGGGCGTAGAGGGTATCTTCGGCCTTGTGGCGCAGGGCGTCGATGGGGGTGGAGGGTGTGACGGCAAACAGAATGTGGTCGGCCTCAACCATATCGCCCTGGCGCAGGGCGTCAGCGTGCTGCGCGTAATAGCGTTCGCATTCAGCCACGCCCGGCTCCGGCGTATGCACATCGTGCTGCAGCACCGCTTCAAGCAAGGTTTCATCGTCACCGGCTTGAATGCCGAGTTCGGCGGCGCGCTGGCGCAGACGATCCAGCACGACTTCGGTTTGCATGTCGGGTGCGGAAATTGGGGTGTCCATTTGAGTCTCCTCAGGTCTTAGCGCTTGCTGCGAACCAGTTGCCAGGGGCGCAGCAGATAGCCCACGGAAGCGAAGCCGCTCCAGATATGTACCAGGCGGGTGAAGGGGAAGATCAGAAACAGGGTCAGGCCGAAGAAAATGTGCACCTTGAAAATCAAGGATGCATGTTCCATGTAGGCGGCTGCGGCAATGCCCTGGAAGGTGACGATGTGCTTGGCCCAGGACATGAGCGCGAGCATTTCCACGCCGTCGGTGTGCTGCGCCGACTCGATGATGGTGGACAGACCCAGCAGCAAGGTCGCCAGCAGCCACAGCAGCGTCACCCAGTCCATCGGTTTGGTGTTGGCGGCGATGCGCGGATCGCTGATGCGGCGCCAAATCAGCAACACCAGACCGATGAAAATCAACACGCCCAGTGCGCCGCCGGTGACCATGGCGATGATCTGCTTGGTATGCGGTTCCAGCCCGAGCGCCTCAAAAAAGGCGAGCGGTGTGAGCAGGCCGAAAAGGTGGCCGAAGAACAGGCCGATGATGCCGATGTGAAACAGATTGGAGCCCCAGCGCAGCGTGCCGGTGCGCAGCATCTGGCTCGATTCGCTGCGCCACAGATACTGCTCGCGGTCGAAACGCACCAGGCTGACGCCCAGAAAGATGGTGCCGGCGATGTAGGGGTAGACGCCGAAGAAAAAGTCGTTCCAGTTCATGATGTCAAACTCCTGCAGAGTGAGGTTGCGCAGCGCGCGGCATGAACTGCACGGTCTGCACGGAAGGCTTTGCCTGCTGCGGGTTACAGGCGCCAAGAAAGTCCACCGGCTCCTCGGCCCACACCGCATCGAGTCCGGCGGGAGTCCAGTCGGCGGGCAGGCCTTCTTTCTGGATGTCGCGCGGGCCGGGGGTAGGCGGCCGTGTCTCTTGTCCCGTCTGTTGTTCCACCAAGGCGCGCCAGTCGTTCACACCGCAGAGGCGGCAAACAGCGGCCGTCACGGCCACCCAGGGGGATTCCCGACGGTCGAGCGCGACGGTGAGATGCGCCACCAGGAGCGCGACCTCTTCCAGCGCTTCACGCGCCGCGCTCGGGTCGAGAACCGAGCAATATTCGAGATAGACCGGCAGGTAATCCGGCAGCTCTTTGGCCTGCAGGTCGAGGCCGACTTCCTGGTATTGCGCCAGCAGGTCGACCATGGCCTGGCCGCGATCACGCGAGTCGCCATGGACCTGCTCGAACAGATTGAGCGAGGTGCTGCGACCGCGGTCGAAGGTGTCAACGAACTCGGCTTGCAAGTCCATCAGATCGGCGGCGGTCATATGGTCGATCAGGCCACGCAGCGATTCACGCGGGGCAGGCTGGTCGGGCTCAAGTGCGCCCAGCACCGAGGCGAGATCGGCGAGATGCGTCTGCATCGCCTCGCTCGGATAGTCGAGCAGCAGCGCCAGGGCGCGTAATTGTCGGGATAGATCGTGCATGATTACATCTCCGCTTTGATGGCAAAGGTGCGGCGCTTCTTACCGCTGAAGAGCGAGGGCGCGGACTCTCCGTCCGAGCAGCCGTTGCCGAAGGTGAAGCCGCATGAGCCCTTCAGGTCGAAGGCGTTTTCGGCATATTCGCGGTGGGCGGTCGGAATGACGAAACGGTCTTCGTAATTAGCAATCGCCAGGATGCGGTACATGTCTTCCACCATGGCCGCAGGCATGCCCACCTGCTCGATGGCCGCCACGTCGGCCGCGCCATCGACATGCTTGCCCCGCATATAGGCGCGCATCGCCAGCATGCGTTCGAGCGCCCGCTTGACTGGGGCGATGTCGCCTGCGGTCAGCAGGTTGGCGAGGTATTGCAGCGGAATGCGCAGTTGCGACACATCGGGCAACGCGCCGTTGTCGCTCACCATGCCGCTTTGCACCGCGGTCTGGATGGGCGAGAGCGGCGGCACATACCAGACCATCGGTAGGGTGCGGTACTCCGGGTGTAGCGGCAGGGCGATCTTCCACTCCATCGCCATCTTGTAAACCGGCGAACGCTTGGCGGCCTCAAGCCAGGCATCGGGCACGCCGTCGCGCCGGGCCTGATCGATGACTTGCGGGTCATGCGGATCGAGGAAGATGCCGAGCTGCGCCTCGTATAGATCCTTCTCGTTGGCCACGCTGGCGGCTTCTTCGATGCGGTCGGCGTCGTACAGCAGCACGCCCAGATAGCGGATGCGGCCCACGCAGGTTTCCGAACACACCGTGGGTTGCCCGGCCTCGATGCGCGGGTAGCAGAAGATGCACTTCTCGGACTTGCCGCTTTCCCAGTTGTAGTAAATCTTTTTGTAGGGGCAGGCCGAGATGCACATGCGCCAGCCGCGGCACTTGTCCTGATCGATCAGCACGATGCCGTCTTCTTCGCGCTTGTAGATCGCCCCCGAAGGACACGACGCGACGCAGGCCGGGTTCAGGCAGTGCTCGCACAGCCGCGGCAGGTACATCATGAAGGTCTTTTCAAACTCGCCGTAGATGTCCTTCTGCATCGCCTCGAAGTTGGCGTCGCGGCTGCGTTTGGCGAACTCGCCGCCGAGAATCTCCTCCCAGTTCGGGCCCCACTCGATCTTTTCCATTCGCTGCCCGCTGATCAGACTGCGCGGACGTGCGGTAGGCGCGGCCTTGAGTTCGGGCGCCTTGTGCAGGTGCTCGTAGTCGAAGGTGAAGGGCTCGTAATAGGCGTCGATTTCCGGCAAGTTGGGGTTGGCGAAAATCTTCATCAGGATGGACAGGCGCGAGCCCTGCCGGGGCTGCAGCTTGCCGCCTGCCGTGCGAGTCCAGCCGCCCTTCCATTTGTTCTGGTTTTCCCATTCCTTGGGGTAGCCGATGCCGGGTTTCGTTTCGACGTTGTTGAACCAGGCGTATTCCATCCCGGGTCGTGTGGTCCAGACCTGTTTGCAGGTCACGGAGCAGGTGTGGCAGCCGATGCATTTGTCGAGGTTGAGCACCATGCCGATCTGGGCGCGAACTTTCATTGTGTTTCTCCTGTTGGCGTGGGGTCAGGCTTGCGGTTCGATGTGGTACGGACGCTCGTGGCTGTAGGCCGGGCCCGCAGGCTCGTCCATCCAGTCCACCTTGTCCATCTTGCGCACGATGCAAAAGGCATCGCGATTGGAGCCGATCGTGCCGTAGTAATTCAGGCCAAAGGAGAGCTGCGCATAGCCGCCGATCATGTGCGTTGGTTTGAGCACCACGCGGGTGACCGCGTTGTGCACACCGCCCCGGGCCTGGGTGATCTGCGACGCCGGGGTATTGATCGTGCGCTCCTGGGCGTGGTACATCATGGCCATACCTGGTTTGACGCGCTGGCTGACCACGGCGCGGGCGACGAGCGCGCCATTGGCGTTGAACACCTCGATCCAGTCGTTGTCGACGATCCCTGCCTCTTTGGCATCGTCCTCGGAAATCCACACGCAGGGTCCGCCACGGCTGAGCGTGAGCATGATCAGGCCATCGGCATAGGTGCTATGGATGCCCCACTTTTGGTGCGGCGTGATCCAGTTCAGCACGATTTCCTTGTTCCCGGCGAACTTGCCAAGCACAGGCTGCACGGCCTTGAGGTTGACCGGGGGGCGATACAAGGCAAAACCTTCGCCGAAGGCCCGCATCCAGGCGTGGTCCTGGTAGAAATGCTGCCGCCCGCTCAGCGTGCGCCAAGGAATGTTTTCATGGACATTGGAGTAGCTGGCGTTGTAGCAAATCTTTTCATCGATGATGCCCGACCAGGTCGGCGAGTTGATCACCCGCCTGGGCTGCGCCACGATGTCCCGGAAACGAATCTTCTCGTCTTCTCGCCCCGCAGGCATGTGGCTGAGATTCAATCCGGTTTTTTTCGACAAGGCAGCCCAGGCCTTGGCAGAGACGTTTCCATTGGTTTCAGGCGAAAGCATCATCACCATCTCGGTGGCGTCGATGTCGCTCAAAATCCGCGGCCTGCCTTCAGCCGGGCCGGATTCACTGACCCGGCCGTTGAGTGCGCCCAGAGCTTGGACCTCCTCGCTCGCATCCCACGAAATGCCATGACCGTGACCGCCGTCTGGTTTGTCCATCAGCGGCCCAAGCGATGTGAAACACTGGCTCACATGGGGATAGTCACGCTGCACCTCGGTGATGTTCGGAGCGGTCTTGCCGGGAATGAGTTCCACTTCCCCGCGTTTCCAGTCGCGTACCTCCAGTCCCTGACCGAGTTCCGCTGCGCTGTCATGCATCAACGGGGTGAGCACCACATCGCGCTCGACGCCGAGGTGCCCAACACAGACCTCGGAAAACTTGCTCGCGATCCCTTTGAATATCTCCCAATCCGAACGTGCCTCCCAGGAGGGATCGACGGCCGCCGACAGCGGATGGATGAAGGTGTGCATGTCGGTGGTGTTGAGGTCATTTTTCTCGTACCAAGTCGCCGCAGGCAGCAACACGTCGGAGAACAAACCGGTGCTGCTCATGCGAAAGTCCAGTGTGACCAGCAGGTCGAGCTTGCCTTCGGGGGCATCGTCGCGCCACTGCACTTCGTGCGGGCGTGGATCATCGGGGCCGAGTTCGCTACCGAGCACACCGTTGTTCGCTCCGAGCAAATGTTTGAGGAAGTACTCCGAACCCTTGCCCGAGGCGCCCAGCAGGTTGGAGCGCCAGACGAACATATTGCGCGGCCAGTTCACCGGGTTGTCCGGGTCTTCGCAGCTCATGTGCAGGGATCCACTCTTGAGGCCGTTGACCACATGGTCTTTGGCGGAAAGCCCGGCTGCTGCGGCGTCGCGCGCCAGGTGCAGGGAATTGGCTTGGAGCTGCGGCGCAGAGGGCAGCCAGCCCATGCGCTCGGCGCGCACGTTGTAGTCGATCATGCTGCCGCCGAATGCCTTGGGATCGGCCAGGGGCGAGAGGATTTCATCGACCCCCAGTTTTTCGTAGCGCCACTGATCGGTGTGCGCGTAGAAAAAACTGGTGGCATTCATCTGGCGAGGCGGTTTGACCCAATCCAGTGCAAACGTCAGCACCGACCAGCCCGATTGCGGGCGAAGCGCCTCCTGCCCGACGTAATGCGCCCAGCCGCCGCCGGGCACGCCGATACAGCCGCTCATCATCAGCATGTTGATGATGGCCCGGTAATTCATGTCGGCGTGGTACCAGTGGTTGATCCCGGCGCCGAGGATCACCATTGAGGTCCCATGCGTCTTGTCCGCGTTGCTGGCAAATTCCCGGGCGATGCGTTCGACAACGTCAGCGGGAACGCCGGTGATTTTTTCCTGCCAGGCAGGGGTGTAGGGAACATTGTCCGCGTAGCTTTTGGCGCAAGGATGGGGTTCTTCGCCGAGACCACGGTCGATCCCGTAGTGCGCGGCAAGAAGGTCATACACGGTGGCGACCCTTGCGGCGGTTTGCTCCCCCCGGTCGTCCACCAGACTCAGTGTGCGGTAGGGAACCTTGCGGATCAGGACGTCGTCCTGAACATTGCCCGGATGGTGTTCGGCGTGCACTCCGCCAAAGTACGGAAAACCGACCTCGGCTGCGCCGTCCATGCGCTCGATCAGGGTGAGGGCCAATTCACATTCCTTGTCGCTGCGCGCGTCGCGCGGCTGCAGATTCCATTGGCTCCTGGCCTCGCCCTGCGCTTGCCAGCGAAAACCGATCGAGCCATGCGGCAGCACCACCTCGCCTTCACTGCCGAAGGCCACGGTTTTCCACTCGGGGTTGTCACCCTGCCCAAGCTTGTCGGCAAAATCGCTGGCGCGCAGCGTGCGGCCTGCTGTGAGCACCTTGCGCCCGTCGGGCAAGGTGCGTTCTTCCAGGCGCACCAGCAAGGGCATGTCGGTGAGGCGACGGCAATAGTCGAGAAAATAGGCCGAAGGCTTTTCGCCGAAGTGGAATTCGCGCAGGATCACATGGCCTAACGCCATGGCCATCGCCGCGTCGGTGCCCTGTTTGGGATGCAGCCACTCGTCGCTGAGCTTGGCGACCTCGGAGTAATCGGGCGAAACCGCCACGGTCTTGGCCCCGCGGTAGCGCGCCTCGGTGTAGAAATGCGCGTCGGGCGTGCGGGTCTGCGGCACGTTCGAGCCCCAGGCCATGATGTAGTTGGCGTTGAACCACTCGGCCGACTCGGGGACGTCGGTTTGTTCCCCCCAGGTCTGCGGCGAAGCGGGCGGCAGGTCGCAATACCAGTCGTAAAAACTTCCCATCACACCGCCAAGCAGGCTGATGTAACGCGCGCCCGAGGCGAACGACACCATTGACATGGCCGGAATCGGCGAGAACCCGAAAATGCGATCGGGCCCGTAGGTCTTGATGGTGTAGGTGTTGGCGGCAGCGATGAGTTCGTTGACATCGTTCCAATCCGCACGCACAAAGCCGCCCATGCCGCGCAGCTTCTGGTACTCGCTGCGCTTGGCCTTGTCCTGCACGATGCTGGCCCAGGCGTCGACCGGGCCCAGGGTCTTGCGCGCCTCGCGCCACATTTTCATCAGGCGGCCGCGCACCATCGGGTACTTCACCCGGTTGGCGGAATATTGATACCAGCTCGCTGAGGCGCCGCGCTGACAACCCCGCGGCTCGTGGTTGGGCATGTCGGGATGGGTGCGCGGGTAGTCGGTCTGCTGCGTTTCCCAGGTGACGATGCCACCCTTGACATAAATTTTCCACGAGCACGAGCCGGTGCAGTTCACGCCGTGAGTGGAGCGCACGATCTTGTCGTGTTGCCAGCGGCCGCGGTAGGCGTCTTCCCAGGTGCGGTCTTCGGTGGTGACCTCGCCGTGGCCATAGGCAAACTTGGGCCGGGATTTGGTGAAGTGGGTCAGGCGGTCGAGAAAATGACTCATGATGGTCTCCGTGGGTTCAGGGTATTAGCAGGGCATCGGGGCGTTCTTGCGGCTGTAGTTCCACCAAGTCACAAGCACGCACAGCACGTAAAAGGCGATGAAGCCGTACAGCGCAGCCTGCGGGCCGCCGGTCATGGCGATGGAACTGCCGTAGCTCTTGGGAATGAAGAACGCGCCGTAAGCCGCGATGGCCGAGGAAAAACCAATCACTGCAGCCGCTTCCTTGTTGGCGTCTTTCACCGCCTGCTCCTGCGCAGCAGGGCCTTGTCCGGCAGCGGCGCGCGTGCGATCGGTGAGGAAGATGACCGGAATCATGCGGAAGGTCGAGCCATTGCCAATACCCGTGGTGGCGAACAGCAGCATGAACGCGGCGAGAAAACCGGTGAAGTTGCCGCCTACCCCGCCTTGCGGCAGGAAATACAGCACGGCGACGACGCCCAGCGCCATGAGAATGAAGTTCCAGAAGGTCACGCGCGCGCCACCGAGCCTGTCGGCCAACCAACCGCCGACCGGACGAATGAGGGCGCCGACGAACGGCCCGAGCCAGGCATAGTCCAGCGCGACGATGCCGGGAAACTGCGACTTGATCAACAGCGGAAATCCTGCCGAGTAGCCGATGAACGAACCGAAGGTGCCGGTGTAGAGCAGGCTCATCAGCCAGGTATGCGAGCGCCTGAAAATCACCGCCTGATCGGCGAAGGATGCTTTGGCATCGGCCAGATCATTCATGCCGAACCAGGCCGCCAGCGTGGAGGCGATGATGAAGGGCACCCAGACAAGCCCGGCGTTCTGCAGCCAGATCGGTGCACTCTTTCCCCCCGTCACGGCGGTCTGCGGATCGCCGCTGAGCACGCCATAGACCGCTGCGGTGATGACCAGCGGCACGATGAACTGCACGATGGACACGCCCAGATTGCCCAGCCCGGCGTTCAGCCCCAGCGCCAGGCCTTTTTGCGCCTTGGGGAAGAAAAAGTTGATATTGGCCATCGACGAGGCGAAGTTCCCGCCGCCGAAGCCGCTGAGCAGGGCCAGAATGACAAAGATCTCATATGGGGTCGAAGGGCTCTGCACAGCGTAATAGATGCCCAGCGCGGGCAACAGCAACGAGGCGGTGGAAATCGCCGTCCAGCGCCGCCCGCCAAAAATCGGCACCATGAAGGAATAAAAAATGCGCAGCGTGGCGCCGAACAGGCCGGGCAACGCGGCCAGCCAGAACAACTGATTGGTGGAGAACTTGAACCCCACCTGCGGCAGCTTGACCACCACCACAGACCACACCATCCACACCGCGAAGGCGAGGGTCAGTGCCGGAATGGAAATCCACAGATTGCGCTGGGCGACGATCTGCCCTTCGCTTTTCCAGAACGCGGGGTCTTCCGGGTTCCAATGTTTGATGACATGACTGGACATGTTTTCTCCTGATGCTCAATGGGGCTGGATAGCGGCAGGCTGGCCGCGCGTTACGGAAGCCGGCTTGAACACATCGGTGCGGCGGACCTCGGTGAAGAACATCCACACCAGCGAAACCGAGACCACGCCATACATCAGCATGAAGGCCGAAGAGCGAATGCCGGTGAGGTCGAGCAGCACGCCGAACAGGATGGGAAGCAGAAAGCCGCCCATGCCGCCTGCCAACCCGACGATGCCCGAGACCGTTCCGATATTGGCCGGATAGTCGTCGGCGATGTACTTGAACACGCTGGCTTTGCCGAAAGCGAAGGCGATGCCGAGGATGAACATCAACGCGGTGAAGGCGTAGACATTCGGGCCGATGTGGAAGGTCGTCGGCCCGCCGGTGGTCTGCACCGTGAGCTGGGTTTGCGGGTAAGACAGCAGAAACAGCGCCACCCAGCTCACCCACAACACCCACCAGGTCACGCTGTGCGCGCCGAATTTGTCGGACAGCCAGCCGCCCACCGCGCGCAACACGCCGCCAGGCAACGAGAAGGCCGCGGCCAGTAGTGCGGCCACAGGCAGGCTGAGTTTGTATTCGCCGACGTAGTACTGCACCATCCACAGCGCCAGCGCCACATAGCCGCCGAACACGATGCTGTAGTACTGGCTGTACTTGAGCACGCCGGGATCGCGCAGGGCCTTCAACTGATCCATGAAACGAGTCTGTCCCTGCACCACATGGCTTTTGTCGTGGTGGCTGAACACCCAGAACAGAATGACCGTGCCGAGCATGACGGCGGCATACACATGCGGCACCATGGTCCAGCCGAAGGTCACAACCAAAGCCGGAGCGAGAAATTTGTTCACTGCCGCGCCGGCATTACCCGCGCCGAAAATGCCCATCGCCAACCCCTGGCGCTCCTTCGGAAACCAGCGCGCCACATAAGGCGTACCCACCGAGAATGAACCTCCGGCCAGACCGATGAACAGACCGATGGTCAGGTATTGCCAGTACTGTGTGGCATAAGACAGCATCCAAATGGGGATGACGGTAACCGCCATGATGGCGGCAAACACGATGCGTCCGCCGTAGCGATCCGTCCAGATGCCCAGCGGCACGCGGATCAGCGAGCCGCTGAGCACCGGCATGGCGGTCAGCAGACCGAATTCGGTGGCGTTGAGCCCGAGGGTTTTCTTGATGGGGATGCCGATGACGGCAAACATCATCCACACCATGAAACACACCATGAAAGCCCAGGTGCTGACGATCAGCACCGACCAGGCTTGCCGGTTGTGTTGCTGCACATTCGCGACCATGATGAATCTCCTTGTCGATAAGGAGACTCTAGAAACCGCTGGTCTTTTGCGGTATCGACCTGAAGGCGGAGAAAGGCGCTGGGCGCCCTGCTCTGCCGAACTACTCCGAAAGAAGGAGGGAAATCCCGTTCAGGAGCAGATTCAGCGCAGTTGCACCAGACGGCCGGAGTGATCGAAAGTCAGAAAATGGTCGATCTGGCCCATGTGAATGTTCTCGATCAGCTCGGTGAGGGTCTGCTCCACCTCTGCGGAGTCGGGAATCGGCTGGTCTGGAAGGGCCTGCGTGGTGACGAACACCATGTCCCAGGGTGTGCCAGTGTGCCGAGACTCTTCAACCAGCGTTTCGAAATCCGACAGATCGTCTGGTGATTTGTCCACCGCCATGACGGGCACGAGCGCGCCGCCACCGCCCGCCGCATGACGGGCGCGCTGCGCCGGACTGGCATCTTCCGGCAGTTCGATGGCAGCAAAAACAAAGTACAGCCGTTGCGGCAGCTCCTGTTGTTTTGCGGCGCGCAGGAGATCGGAGAAATCGGCGATTTGCATGGTGTAGTCCCGAAGAGATAGAGATCAAACCGACAGGCCATGTTCGCTGGCATACACGGCGATCTGCACCCGTGAACTGAGGTCGAGCTTGCGCAAGATACTCTGCACATGCACCTTCACTGTGGTTTCAGCGATGTCGAGTTCGCGCGCGATGACCTTATTGCTTGCGCCGCGAGCGATGGCGGCGGCGATCTGGCGCTCGCGGGGGCTGAGCGGCGTTTTCTCGCTCTGCGCGTTCGCCGGGAGGGCTTCCTTCGCGGAGTCCGTCGTTTCTGGAGCGATGAAGGCTTGTGCAAGTTTTGCGGTCATGTCGGCGCCGATGACGACTTCTCCGCGCAGCGCACGCTGAATGCCGCCGATCAGCTCGTCGGTCTCGCAGGTCTTGAGCAGATAGCCGCTCGCTCCGGCGCGCAGCGCCGCGCCGAGATCGGCCGCCTCTTCGCTGACGGTGAGCATCAACACGCGGCTGGCCGGGGCGGCCTGCCGCAGACTCTCTACGGCGTCGATGCCTCGAACGCCCGGCAGATGGTTGTCGAGCAGAATGATGTCGGGCTGCAACTGCGTGGCCAGCCGTAGCGCCTCGCCCGCATCGCCGGCCTGGCCGACCACCTGCATGGCAGGCGCTTCACCGAGCAAGGCCACCAGGCCGCGACGAAACAGCGCATGGTCGTCGACCAGCAGAATGCGGATGTCAGGTGGCATAGGGAGAAATCTCGGTGTTTCGTGTTGCGCGTGCAGACGCGGCGGCCGGGAATTCCGGCAGTTCCAAGGTGACGCGCACACCGCCTTTGGGCTGGGCTTCGATGCTCAAATGCCCGCCGATGGCGGCAGCGCGCTCTCGCATGATCTGCTGGCCCACATGGGCCTGTCCATCCTGGGCGATGACCTCCGGATCATAGCCACGGCCATCATCTGAAACGACAAAGCGCCAGCGCGGCAGGCTGTCCACCACCAGCCGGGCCTGCGTGGCCTTGGCATGTTTGCGGATGTTGGACAGCGCTTCCTGCACGATGTGCAGCACCTGAATCTGCACGTCCGGATCGAGCGGCTGGCCATGCCCGTGAAACACCAGGTCGACGGATAGACCGCTTTGCAGCTCGAACTTCTGCACCGTGCTGCGCAGCGCCGGCTCGATGTCCTGCTCTTGGGTGCGGGTGCGAAAGTGCAGCAGCAGCTCGCGCACATCGGCCAGACTTTCCTTCACGCCCACATCGAGCTCGCTCACCACCTGTTCGATCTTCCCCACCTTGCCCGCCTGCAGGGCCGTGCGCAGCAATTGAAGCTGAATTTTCATGAACGCCAACGATTGCGCGATGGAATCGTGCAGCTCGCGTGCGAGGAAAGCCCGCTCCTGCGACACCGCGGCCTCGCGTTCCAGCGCGGCGCTGCGTAGGCTTTCCATGGCTGCAGCCAGGTGGCCCGCGAGGGTGTCGAGCAGGGCATGCTGCGCTTCATCGGCGGATTGCTCGGCGTGGAAGAACAGATCGATCTCGCCGAGCAGACGCTGCTGCGCCCGCACGGGGATGCTCAGCAGCGTGGCATAGCCCAGACGTTCACACGCCACGCGCCCAGGCAGCGCTCGCCCTTCGGGCTGGAGCCGGTGAAACTGCACGATCTGCGGGCCGCCGTGATGCTGCGCCTGCCCGCAAAAGCAGGTGTCCGACATCAGACACTGCTCTTCTTCGGCCAGCACCGCGGGCAAGCCATCGGAGGCCAGCAGCAGGTAACGGCGCGCTGATTCATCGGTCCAGCGCAAGGCAGCAGCATCCGCCCCGGCGATGCGCCGCACGACCTGGACGAACGACTGCGACAACTCGTCCAGGCTTTGTGCCTTCGACACCAGCGCACTCACCTCATACAGCGCCGCAAGACGCTGCTGCTCGGTGCGCAGGGCGGCCGTCTTTTGCCGCACCCGCTCCTCCAACTCGTCATAGACAGCCTGTAGTTGTCCGGCCATGCGGTTGAACCCGATGGCGAGATCGCCGAGCTCGTCGGTGGTATTGATGTCGACCCGTGCCGAGTAATCGCCCTGCTCAAGCGCTTGCACGCCGCGACTGAGGCGCCCTACCGGATCGAGCACAAATAGGTAAGCTGCGTAGAACATCAACAGCGCTCCGATCACTACCAGAACGGCCAGACCCATCTGAAACGCGTGGAGCACAGTCGTCCAGAAATCCAGGCGATGCTCTATGGATCTGACGAAAGCATCGATTTGTGTGACGAACTGGTTAACTTCCTCTCGCGGCACGGGGTGGGCTTGTGATGCGCTTTCCCAGCGTGGTTGCAAACTCTGCCAGTGCGCACGCACGGCGTCGTAGCGCCGGCGAATGATGCCATCCCAAGGAACATAAAGAGGTCGTGACGGGCTGCCCGCGTGCAGCAACACAAGATTGTCCTGGATAAGCTGCAGATCGGAGGAAAGTTGGGTGTCGTCGAGGTCCGTCGCGGACAGCGCCACTTTGTAGCTGAGCATGCGCAATTGCCCGGCGACGTTAACCGCCGCCGCGCCGCCCTCGAGATTCCAGGAAATCCATAAGGTCGCTCCAACGGACATCAACGACAACAGCAGGAACGTCCCTGAGAATAAGGCGATTTTGGCGGTGAGTGTCCAGTTGCGTTTCATGACGGCATGGCGTGCGGTTCGAGCGCAGATTGTCCCCGCAGGGCGCGATCCTGTCGATTTGGCAACGGTTTGACGTGTATCAGGAACGCAGCACAGTTTCCGGTGTCCCATGAAAACGTCCTCAGACGTGCTTCGTTCGCCTCAGACTCCCAGAGGGGATGAGGCAATTTTGGGCGGTTTGGCATGTTCTCGTAAAGCGAAAACGGAAGGCAAACCGATTGCTATGACTTTCGAGCAGAAAAAATTCCCCAATCATCCAGCACACCCTGAACGCATTTGCTGGGGATGTAGCCGGTACTGCCCGGCCGACTCCATGCGCTGCGGAAACGGCTCCGAGCGCACACAGCACCCCGTTGAATTACTAGGTGAGGACTGGATGGACTTCGGTCTTGACGCAAAAGAAGCAAAAAAGGCAAAGTAAAGCAAGGCGCGACGTTGATCACATGATTTCTTGCCGCACGCCGTAGCTCTGACTCGCTCAAGTCACTCCTTTGAGTCGTTGATTTTCCACAGGGCATTCAGAGTGCCCTCGGGCGATTTGCAGCCTCTGCCGATTACTTCGCTAACCTCCCCTTACTGAGAGGGGGTATTGTGCTGAGGAGTTCACCCGCACCCTTTAAGTGGTAAAAACATTACCTATTCAAGGCATTCCATGGCGTGATCTGTGCGTCAGCTTTTCGACTTATAGCTGGGCCACACACCCGAGCAATACCGCACCACCTCATAAATGAAATCATCCCCCTCATGAACACCCCACCGACACTCGCTCCTGAATCCTCCACACCAATCGCGCAGGCTTGCAGCGCCCTGCATGCGGCGTACGCCAAAGGCTGGATCACCCACCGTGATGGCAATATCTCGGTGAGCGATGCTGCGGGCGATGGATTCTGGATTTCACAAAGCGGCGTGATCAAGGCACAGCTGAATGTCGCGCAGATGCTTCACGTCCCCGCGGACCGGCTAGTGCCTGGTCGCGCCATTACTGCACCCGCTGGAGCTTCCGGAGAATTCGCGTTGCATCAACTGCTGCAGGCGCTGCTGCCAGCGGGTTTCAACACTGTGTTGCATCTGCATCCGACTCATATCGTGGCGGCGATGTTCGCCAACTGGGATTTGCGTGAGCTGTCCGAGCAATTCCCGGAGGTGACCCGCTATACCCGGGTCGGGCGCAATGTGCCGCCGCTGGCGGCTACCAGCGAGGAACTCGCGCGGGCTTGCGCCGCGTCCTTCGCTCCGCCGCAGAGCGACATGCCGCATATCGTCGGTCTGGATCGTCATGGCTGCGTTGCCATTGGTCACTCGCCTTTTGATGCCTTCGAGCATGTGGAGCGGCTGGAACATGTGTGCCAGATGGTTTTGGCTTCGGGTGCGAGGCACACGGCAATCGCCCAAACGGTGGCATCAGGCATCAAAGCCGCCCAAGCTATCCAAACCGCCTGAGGACAGCCCCAAGCCCTGCCAAGGAGAGACCGCATGAGCCAGAGCAATCCCTCACTGGTCGAATTTCTCGAACGCGATTACGCCGCTGGCTTCATCTCGCCGATTGATTCCGACCTCGCGCCCAAAGGGCTGGGCGAAGACATCATCCGGCTCATTTCCGCGAAAAAAAATGAGCCGGAGTTCCTGCTGCAATGGCGGCTGAAGGCGTATCGTCACTGGCTGACCCTGGCCGAGCCGACTTGGGCCAAGATCCACCATCCGCCCATCGACTACCAGGCGATTCATTATTACGCCGCCCCCAAGCGCGACAAGGCGCCAAAAAGCCTCGACGAGGTCGACCCTGAGTTGCTGCGCGTCTATGAAAAACTCGGCATCCCGCTGCACGAACGCGCCGCGCTGGCTGGGGTGGCGGTGGATGCGGTGTTCGATTCGGTGTCGGTGGCCACTACTTTCAAAGACAAGCTGGCGCAGCACGGCATCATTTTTTGTTCATTCTCCGATGCGGTGCAAAACCACCCCGAACTGGTGCAGCAATACCTCGGGACGGTGGTGCCGCCGGGAGACAATTTTTTCGCCGCGCTCAACGCCGCGGTGTTCACCGATGGCAGCTTCGTCTACATCCCCAAGGGCGTGCGCTGCCCGATGGAGCTGTCCACCTACTTCCGCATCAACGCCAAGGACAGCGGCCAGTTCGAGCGCACGCTGATCATCGCCGACGAGGGCGCGCAGGTCTCGTACCTGGAAGGCTGCACCGCGCCGCGGCGCGACGAAAACCAGCTCCACGCCGCGGTGGTGGAAATCATCGCCCTCGACGACGCACGGGTGAAGTACTCGACGGTGCAGAACTGGTACCCCGGCGACAAGGACGGCAAGGGCGGCATCTACAACTTCGTCACCAAGCGCGGCGAATGCCGCGGCGCGCGCTCGCGCATTTCCTGGACGCAGGTGGAAACCGGCTCGGCCATCACCTGGAAGTATCCGAGCGTGCTGCTGCGCGGCGACGATTCGGTCGGCGAGTTCTATTCGGTGGCGCTGACCAACCATTTCCAGCAGGCCGACACCGGCACCAAGATGATCCACATCGGCCGCAACACCCGAAGCACCATCGTCTCCAAGGGCATTTCCGCAGGACGCGGCAGCAACACCTACCGCGGCCTGGTCAAGGTGCTGCCCAAGGCCGAAGGGGCGCGCAACTACACGCAGTGCGACTCGCTGTTGATCGGCGACCGCTGCGGCGCGCACACCTTTCCCTACATCGAAGTGCGCAACCCCAGCGCGCAGGTCGAGCACGAGGCGACGACCTCGCGCGTCGGCGAAGACCAGCTTTTTTACTGTATGCAGCGCGGTATTTCCGCGGAGGACGCGGTGGCGCTGATCGTCGGCGGCTTCGCCCGTGAAGTCGTCAAACAACTGCCGATGGAATTCGCCGTCGAGGCTCAGAAGCTGCTGGGCGTGAGCCTCGAAGGCAGCGTGGGCTGAAACGCCAAAGAGGAAATGAAAATGCAAATGCCAGCCAGGCTTCAACCGCAAGCGACGCAGCCGCTGTTGCAAATCCGCGGCCTGCAGGCGGAAATCGACGGCAAGCGGGTGCTGGATGGCATCGATCTGGACGTCGCCCCCGGCGAGGTTGCCGCCATCATGGGCCCCAACGGCTCGGGCAAGAGCACGCTGGCGCAAGTTCTCGCCGGGCGCGACCTCTACCGCGTCAGCGGCGGCTCGGTGCGCTTCGACGGCCAGGATCTGCTGGCGCTGCCGCCGCAGGAGCGCGCGCTTGCCGGGCTGTTCCTCGCGTTTCAGTACCCGGTGGAGATTCCCGGCCTGTCCAACGTCTACCTGCTCAAGGCCGCGCTCAACGCGCAGCGCAAACACCGCGGTCTGCCCGAGCTGGATGCGATGGAATTCCTGCAACGGGTCAAAGCGCTGATGCGCGAACTCGGCATGGACGAGAAGTTCCTGCAGCGCGGGGTCAACGAAGGTTTTTCCGGCGGCGAGAAAAAGCGCAACGACATGCTGCAAATGGCCCTGCTGCAGCCGCGCCTGGCCATTCTCGACGAAACCGACTCCGGGCTGGACGTGGACGCGCTCAAGGCCGTGGCACAGGCAGTCAACGCAATGCGCTCGCCCGAGCGCGCTTTCGTGCTGATCACCCACTACGAACGTCTGCTGGAACACATCGTTCCCGATCGCGTGCATGTGCTGTGGCAAGGGCGCTTCGTCGCCTCTGGCGGGCCGGAACTGGCGCGGCGAATCGAGCGCGAGGGCTACGCCTGGCTGCAAGATGGTCAGACCCAGTCTCCACCATCTCCTTCGTCGGAATCCTGACCATGGGCGCGCTCGAAGCTTTCGTCCGGGCTTTCGACTCCAGCGGCGCCTACGCTGCGGCCGAACCGGCATGGTGCGCCCAGGCGCGCCATCAGGCGCGGGAAGACTTGCTGCGCAGCGGCTTGCCCACGCGCCACACCGAAGACTGGAAATACACCAGCCTGCGCGCGCTGGACGCGATTGATCTCGCCACCACTGCGCCCACTGCACTTTTGGACGGGGAGGCGCTGCGCGATGCGGGCGCCTTGCTCGTGGGCGACGGCCCGCGTCTGGTGTTTGTCGATGGCGCCTTTGACGCGGAACTTTCCCATTTGAGTGACCTGCCGCCGGGGGTGAGCCTCGCGCCCTGGGGCGCAGGCCTGTCGCACAACGCCACAGCGTCGGGGGCGGTGCTGGATGCGGCCGCGCGCGGCGGCGCCTTCGAGGCGATCAACCGCCTGTTTGCGCGCGATGGCATGGCGCTGGAACTGGCCGATGGGGTCTGCCTCGCCGCCCCCGTCGTCGTCATCGCGCTGCAAACGCGCGCGGGCGCCAGCCACCTGCGCCACGTCCTGCGTCTGGGGCAGGGCTCTTGGGCACGCGTGATCGAGCAGCACATCGGCCTTGCGCAGATGGTGCCTTATCTTTCGACCAGCGTGACCCGCGCGGAGCTGGCGCGCGGGGCGACTCTCGCACACGTGCGCTTGCAGGACGAGTCGGGCGCCGCGGTGCATGTTTCGCAACTGCATGTGGCGCAAGGCAGGGACAGCCGTCTCGACGCTCGTTTACTGGTCGTGGGGGCAAGATTGTCGCGCCAGGAATTTCACATCGCGCACGAGGCGCCGGGCTGCCATACCGATCTGCGCGGGGCCAGCGTGCTCGCAGGCGAGCAGCATGGCGACGTGCACATGTGCATCGAGCACCGCCACCCGCGCAGCACCAGCCGCACCGATGTGCGCGGCGTGTTCGACGACGCCTCGCACGGCGTGTTCACTGGCCGTGTGAACGTGCATCCGGGCGCGCAGAAGACCGACGCGGGCATGATCAACCGCAACCTGCTGCTGTCGCCGCGCGCCGAGGCCGATACTCGTCCGCAACTGCAGATCGATGCGGACGACGTGCTTTGCAGCCACGGCGCCACAGTCGGTCAGCTCGACGCCGAGGCGCTGTTTTATCTGCAGTCGCGCGGCATCGCTGCGCCGCTCGCTCGCGCCCTGCTGGTGCAGGCCTTCGTGGCGCAAGCCCTGCCCGACATCGGCTGGGAGCCCTTGCGCGCACAGGTGCGCACACGGCTTGCCGCACGGCGCGGTCTGGCAATCGAAGCCTCAGAGGTTTCGGCATGAATGCGTTTGAATCGCCATCGCGTCCCGCGCCGCAACTTTCGGCGATCCGCGATCATTTCCCCATCCTCGCCCAGACGGTGCACGGCAAGCCGCTGGTGTATCTGGACAATGCGGCGACGACGCAAAAACCGCTGGCCGTGCTCGACGCCATGCGCGCCTTCGAACTGCGCGATTACGCCAACATCCACCGCGGCGTCCATGCGCTGTCGCAGCGCGCCACCGACGCCTTCGAGGCCGCGCGGGAGAAGGTTGCGGCCTTTGTCCACGCCCGCAGCGCCGACGAGATCGTGTTCGTGCGTGGCGCCACCGAAGCGATCAATCTGGTCGCACAAAGCTACACACGGCCGCGCCTGCAGCCCGGCGACGAGGTGCTGGTGACGGCGATGGAGCACCATGCCGACATCGTGCCCTGGCAGATGGTGTGCGATGCCACCGGTGCCAAATTGCGCGTGGCGCCGATCCGCGACGACGGCGCGCTCGACCTGCAGGCCTTGCCGGAGCTGCTCGGGCCGCGCACGCGCATGCTGGCCGTCACCCATGTCTCGAACGTACTGGGCACCGTCAACGATGTGGCGAGCGTGGCGCAGCTTGCCCATGCACGCGGCGTGCCGGTGCTGGTCGATGGCGCGCAAGCCGTGGCGCATCTGCCGGTGGACGTGCAGGCGCTGGGTTGCGACTTCTATGTTTTCTCCGGTCACAAGCTCTACGGCCCCACCGGCATCGGTGTGCTCTGGGGCCGCGCCGAGATGCTGGCCGCGATGCCGCCGTATCAGGGCGGCGGCGACATGATCCGCAGCGTCAGCTTCGAACGCACCACCTACGCCGATCCGCCAACCCGTTTCGAGGCCGGCACTCCGCACATCACTGGCGCGGTGGGCCTGGCCGCTGCGATCGACTTCGTGCAAGGCCTTGGCTGGGACGCCATCGCGCAGCACGAGCGCACGCTGTTGGAGCGGGCGCAAAGCACGCTTTCCCGCATCCCCGGGCTTCGCATCTACGGCACGGTTCCGGACAAGATCGGCGTCATCTCCTTCAACATCGACGGTCTTCACGCCCACGACCTCGGCACCATCGCCGATGCCGAGGGAGTCGCCATCCGCGCCGGCCACCACTGCGCGATGCCGCTGATGAAACGCTACGGCGTCGCGGCCATGGCGCGGTCCTCGCTCGGCGTGTACAACAAAGAAGACGACATCGACGCACTGGTGCGCGCGGTGCGCAAGGCGCAGGTGATGTTTGCCGCTTAAACACGGAGTCCACGACCCATGCCTGACAGCCCATCCGACGACGCCCTTCCCGACCTGCGCGACCTCTACCAGGAGGTGATCTTCGACCACTACCGCAGGCCCCGGCACTTCGGCCATTTGCCGCAGCCCAACCGCTGCGCGCAGGGTGACAACCCGCTGTGCGGCGACCGCCTTGAACTCGAATTGTTTGTGGACGGCGCGGGTTGCATCCAGGACGTGGCCTTCACCGGCGAGGGGTGCGCGATTTCCACCGCGTCGGCCTCGCTGCTGACCGAAGCGGTCAAGGGCAAGCGTGTGGACGAGGCGCTGGCCTTGTTCGCGCAGATGCACGGCATCCTGGTCGATGGCGACACCGGCGCCGAGGCTGGTCTGGGCAAACTCGCCGTGCTCGCAGGCGTGAGGCAGTTTCCCGCGCGGGTGAAGTGCGCCATGCTCGCCTGGCATACCCTGCGCAACGCGCTCACCCAAACCGCCCAGGTGGCGCGCACCGAAGATTTGTCCACGCCGGAGGGTTGACCATGGACGACCCCATCGACTCTGGCCCCATCATCCTGCAGCGCGACGTCCCCGCGACCCTGGTGCCGCTGGGCACTGCCGGAACCTTGCTGCAGGGCACCGAGGTGCGCATCACCCAACGGCTGGGCAGCCACGTCACCGTGGTGTCCGAGGGCCGCATGTACCGCATCGACGGCCGCTATGCCGATGCGCTTGGGCTGAATGACGGGCAGCGGCAAGATATTCCCGCGCCAACGACGCGCGAGGAAGCCGAAAATGCCGTGCTGGAACAACTCGCCACCTGCTACGACCCGGAAATTCCGGTCAATATCGTGGAGCTAGGTCTAATCTATCGCCTGGACGTGCAACCGACCGACGCCAGCGGCGCCGCTTGGGCGGTGGACATCGACATGACACTGACCGCACCCGGCTGCGGCATGGGAAACATCCTCACCGCTGAGGTCGAGGACAAGGTGCGTCGCATTCCAGGAATCGCGCGAGTGAACGTGGAACTCGTCTGGGACCCGCCGTGGAGCCTGGAGCGCATGTCCGAGGCGGCCCGGCTGCAGGCGGGGCTGTGGTGAGTGAGTGATCCGGCGTGGCCAGGCGGGGCCGCTCAGCTTCGCCGCTCAGCCGCCGTCGGCTCGAACCTGCGCCTCAGGCGCCGGCTTGCACGTCCTGCACGTGAAAGTCGATTTGCACCCCTTCGGGCGAGCGGCTGACGTATTCGATGCGTACCTTGTCACCGAAATGCTGCGCGATCTGTGCCAGCAGCGGCAGGGGATCATGGTCGTTGAAAAACGCCATGGTCTCTCCCGGCTCCAGCGCATTCAGCGCGCCGAAGATGGCGGCATGGCGAAAGCGCTTGGCGATGCCGCTGGCGTCGAAGGGATAGACGCGGTCGGCGCGGCGGTGGGAGTGGGGTTGGTTGACGACGGTGAGGGGTTCCATGGCGGGTTCCTTGGGTTGAAGTGAGTCGGGGTTGAAAGAGGAGGGCAGCGCAGCAGGCTTCACGCCTGTTCTTCGAACTGCGGGAACAGGATGTTGTTTTCGGTGTGGACGTGCTGCATGAAATCGGCGGTGAACTTGTCCAGACCTGCATACAGCGCGCGCCAGGTGTTGCACGCCTCGGCGGGCAGCCTCAGATCGCGGGTGAGATCCTGCACGCGTTGCAGCATCCGGCCGTGGTCATCATGCTCGGCGCGCATGCGTGAGATCGGCGGGGTGAGAACCGCACCGGGATTGCGGCGCATCATCGGGAACAGGATCTGTTCTTCCTTTTGCATATGTTCCTGCAGTTCGTCGAGCATCTCCTGGAGCAGGGCCGCCAGACCGGCCGGCACCTCGGCATGATCCTTGTGCACGCGCTCGACCTTGGCAGCCAGGGTGATCAATTCCGGCAGCTCCCGCCGGTGTACGTCGTGGAAGCGGCTGACGATGAGGTCGATCAGGGCGTCGGGGTCGTGCAGCGTGTCGGTGGGCGTGTCATCCAGCGACTGCGGGCTCAACTCCGAGAGTTCGCGCTCAATAGTCGCCAGGTCGAGCTGGCGCGCCTGCGCGGCCGCTTCCAGGGTCATGTCGCCACCGCAGCAGAAGTCCAACCGGTGGCGCCGGAACACGGCGGTGGAACCAGGCAGATCGCGCGCCAGTTGGCCCAGGGGGAGGCCGGCGAACGGTGAGGAGGAGCTTGCTGGGAGGTCTTGGGTGTGCATGGCAGAAGGTCCTGTGCAATCAATGATGTGGAGCTGTAAAAAGGTAGAATGAACCCCACTATAAAATTCTTGAGTGGTATTTGCAATACCTCTTCTGAAGGATTCCACCATGCGGCTGACCTCTTTTTCCGATTTTGGCCTGCGCGCCCTGCTCGTGCTGGCCGGCAGCGAGCGCGAGACCTGGTCGAGCGTCGAGCTTGCGACCAAGCTCGATATTTCGCGTGATCACCTCATCAAGGTGCTGCAACGCCTTGCCGCCGGGGGCTATGTGCAGACCACGCGCGGCGCTGGCGGTGGCGTGAGGCTCGCCAGGCGCGCCACAGCCATTCGCATCGGCGAGGTGTTGCAATGGCTGGAAGACGACGCCCCGCTGACCGAGTGTTTCCGCGACGATGGCGGCCAGTGCCTGCTCACCGGCTTTTGCGCTTTGCGGCCCAAACTCGAACGCGCCCGCCGCGCGTTCTATGCCGCACTCAACGAAACCACCTTGGCAGACTGCCTCAATCCTGCGCTGCGCAAGTTCGTCGCCGTGCCACTGTCCACGGCTTGAGCGCGGCTCAGCGCCGGGTTTCGATCAACAAGCCCTTTTCTTCACGCTCGAAGTGATGTTCGAGCAGATGCTGCAAAGGCGCGGAGGCGTCGAGCAGCATTAGACGTTGTTCGGGCGGATCGAGTCGGTCAGGTTGTCGTGCCAAAATATCGTGCCATTCGCCGAGCATCGCGCTCAGCTTGGCATGCTCGGCCAGATAGACCTTTGCCGACCAGCGTGCGCTGGCCGGCAGCTTCGGAATCAGCGCGGTTTCTTCGAGCGCGATATGGGCTGCGTGCAAGCCTTGCAGCACATCGCGTGCGGCGCGCGCCTCAATCAGGTTGCCGACGAGCAAGCCCAAGCGCATGCGTTGCACTGTCGCCAGCATCGCCACATGCTGCGCGGGGATATCCTCAGCCGGGTTCGAGGCCATGTTCAGGTTTCTCCTGTAGCTGCGGACTGTGAGATGCGTTGGTCAGCGCAACCCAGCTGCCTGAGCAGAAAGTGGAAATTCAGCATCTGGGCATCGGGCGGCCAGCGCGCCGCCGACGTCTGCGATCGGCTTCGCCGGTCGATACAGCACGCTGACGCGACTACGCGGAATCGGCTTTGGCATCCTCCTCGCGCATCGTATCCAGCGCCAAAAGCGAATGCGCATAGGCGGCGCCCGCTCGCATTTCGGCGGCAACCCAAACGGCCTCCATGATTTGCTCACGGCTAGGAGTCTGGGCGGCAGAATTCCGTGAACCTGTGCCGGAGCGCCGATGCTGGGCGAGCGGACTGTTTTTCGGGCACGGTCGGCATGGCCGGTCGTCTCACGCCCCCGAGAGGGCAGCAGCGGGCGTGTTGTGCGGGGCGGCCTGTGCCCCCATTTCTGTTCAGGCGGGAACCAACGAGGCCATCCGCCGGAGGTTCAGTGCTGCGCAGACGAGTTTCCACTCGGCGCGTACACGCTCAAGGCCGCGCAGGCTGAACTGGCGGAACCCCAGCACGCTCTTGATCCAGCCGTTGGGCGGCTCGGCGATCCACTTGCGCTTGCGATAGGCGGCGCGTCCCGCGGCGGTCTGCATCTTCGCGGCCATGGCCGCGGTGTGCGGCAGCCGCGCGGCATCGATGGCCGCGTGCTGCTTGCCTTCGCGCCCCAAGGCCACAACCAGATCGATCGGCGCATCGCGCAGGTTGTCCTCGCTGCGATAGCCCGCGTCGGCCAGACCCAGCGCGGGCAGCGCGCCCAGGTTCTCCTGGATCGCATCGATCATCGGCAGCAGCCAGTTGGCATCGGGTGCCGTGTTGTCCAGTTCCGCAGCCACGATGATGTGCGCAGCCTCGTCCACCGCCGTCTGCGCGTTGTAGCTGGGGTCGAAGCCGCCGCCGGCGCGCTTCATGATGCGGCTGTCCGGGTCGGTGAAGTTCTCCTGCGCCTTGTCTTCGGGCACGCCGAAGTCGCGCTTGAACCGCGCACCGCGCCGCGGCTTCCCATCCGGCCCCCGGGGACGGCGATCATCATCGTCACTGCGACCACGCTGCGCGTCGGCTTCACGCTGACGCTGTTCCAGCCGCTGGCGCGCCTGCCGGATCGCATCGAGTCGCGCCTCGCGCCGCTCGATCTCGGCCGGGATGTCGAGTTCGGGCTCCTGCGCCTCGGCCTCGTCGGTGGCCTTGGCGCGCGCCAGCAGCGCGTCGATCTGCTTTTTCAGTTCGACCTCGGTGTGCTGCATGCGCGCATAGCTCATGGCCTTGTGGCGGCTCGCGTTGGCCTTGACCTTGGTGCCGTCGATGGCCACCGTGCCCAGCTTGACCAGACCCATCTCGCGCGCCAGGCGCACGACCTGCACGAACAGGTCCGAGAATTCCTGGAGGTGCAGCGCACGGAAATCCCGGATCGTGCGGTGCTTGGGGAAGTTCCCTGCTGCCAGCATCCGGAACGCCAGGTCCTCGTGCAGCCGGCGCTCGATCTTGCGCGAGCTGAACACCCCGGTGGCGTAGCCGTACACCAGAACCTTGACCATCATCGCCGGATGGAAGGGCTGGTTGCGCGCTCCGCCACCCTCATAGCGCGCGTAGAACGCGCTCAGGTCCAGCGTGTCAATCGTGTCGTGGATGAAGTAAGCCAGGTGGCCCGGCGGCAGCCAGTCCTGCGGCGCCGCCGGCAGCAGCATCACCTGGTCCGGCTCATAGGGGCGGTAACTAGTGGGCATGCCGTATTAACGCACGCCCACCGTCCTACGTCGACCTCAACAACCTTCTGCCGCCCACACTCCTAGCGCCCGCCTTGAGAGCCGCCTTGGTGTGGCCTCGGATGCAATAGGGACACTGGGTCACATGCGCCACGGCGACCGCGATCAATTGTTTGGTCCGCACGTCCAGCGCGCCCTTGGCGAAGGCCTGCTGGCTGAATTGCTGAAAGGCAGCAAACTGACTCGGGGCATGGCTTTGACGCATTTGCGTCAACTCACGATCAGCCTGCGGATAGACGGGGGACGTTGACATGAAAAGACTCCTGTATGTGGCACAAGCTGTCATCATGGCCATTTCGCAAAACCCTGTCGATTAAACATGCATTGCGTTTACCTGTTTCAAGCCATAGACTGGTTACAGTGTTTGGGCTTGCGACCGCGGGCTGCGTGTATTGCGTGTGCGTACCAAGTTTTTTGCGAGATTCGATATGGAAATCAATCTTCTTTCCTCGACGTCCGCTGCCGCGGGATTCGACGCGCCGCTGGACATGCTTTCGGCCTGCCACGCGCGCATCGAAAAACAATGCGCGACGCTGCGCCGCCTGGTGCGGCATCTCGACGAGCACGGAGTCGATCAGGACGCCAGGCAAGCCGCCGCGAACGTGATGCGCTATTTCGACACCGCGGGGCGTGATCATCACGCCGATGAAGAGCTCGATCTGTTTCCCGCGCTGCTGGAATCGATGGCAGGTTCAGACCCCGTCTGCTTGCGCGATATCACCCAGGCGCTGACCCACGACCATCGTGAACTCGCTGCCGTCTGGCAGGCGTTGCGCCCGCAACTGGAGCGCGTGGCGCTCGGCGAAGCGGGCGCGCTTGACTCTTCCGCGGTGGATGAATTCGTCGATCACCATACGCGCCACATTGCGCGCGAAGAAAGCGAGCTACTTCCCATGGCCAAACGGCTCTTGGGCGAGGAACAACTCCAAGAGATTGGCAAGGCCATGCAAGCGCGGCGCGGCGCGGCGTGTGAAACATCCTTCAACGGCAAGAAGCAGCGTTAATACAGACATTCTTCCTTTTGATCGGGTAGAAAACCGTTGCGTGATTCGATGTACTCCACAAACTTCATCGTTATAAGGATAACGGGGGTAGATCAAAGCAAACGGTGGACATTGCGTTAGTGGTCTTGCAGATTGGAAACGTTTAGCGATCTGTTGGCCAAAGCAACCTAGCGCCAAGTGGATCAAAAATCGCTCCAAGCCTTGCAAGTTCTGGAGTTGGGCAATTCTTATGACTTTGTGCATATGGCAGCAGCCTGCGAACAGATCCGGTGCGGGGCTATGCGGTGATGAAGACCTTTGCCGAACCGATGTCGGCCGACTGCAGGCCGCGCGAGCCCGGATGATGGAGGCTTGGGCGCCTGCCAGCTGGGCCAGAACCCTTCGGGGGGTGGCGAAGGCAGTCCTCAGTGCCAGCGGGTTGGCAGATACGGTGTTGGATCGATCCAGCCACGCTCGCCGGCCGCCATCTCGGCGAGCAGGCGGCCGGCCACCGGGCCGAGGGTGAATCCCTGGTGGGCGTGCCCGAAGTTGAACCACAGCCCGGAATGCCGCGGCGCGGGGCCAGTCACCGGCAGCATGTCGGCAGTGCAGGGACGGGCTCCGTGCCACGGTGGTTCTGGCAGCGCGCTGCCCAGATCGACCAGCTCGCGCGCCAGGGCTTCGGCCTTCGCGAGCTGAATCGGCGTGGGGGCCGCGTCGATGGGGGCGAATTCGGCGCCCGTCGTGAGGCGTAGGCCGCGCCGCATCGGCGCGAGAACGTAGCCGCGCTCGGCATCGAGCAGTGGCAGGTCCACCGCCGCCGATGGATAGTGTTGGTGATAGCCACGCTTGAGGAATAGCGGGTAGCGGTAGCCGAGCTTGCGGATCAGGCCGTCGGCCCATGGGCCAGTCGCCAACACGGCTTGTCCGGCATCAATGCGACCGGCTTCGCACAGAACCGACCAGCCGGCGCCGGCGGGCTGGAGCGTCGCGGCATCGCCCAGCAGGATGCGGCCGCCACGGGCGACAAACAGCGCCGCATAACGCTGCACCAGTGCGCCCGGATCGCGGATCGCCCGGGGGTCGAGCCAATGCACGGCCCCGGCCAGCCGCAGGCGCAGCGCCGGTTCGGCGCGGGCGAGCGCGGCGCCATCCTCGGGTGCGTGCCGCACACCGAACCGGGCCTGCAGGTCGCGGGCGCGGATTAGCGCGTCGTCGAAGGCCCGGGCCGAGCGGAAGACGAAGCGGAAGCCGTCGCGGCGAACCAGATCCTCAGCGCCAGCAGCCTCGATCAGCGGCGCGTGCTCCTCAGTGGCGTGGGCAATCAGCCGGCTGTAGGCCAGGGTCGCACGGGCATGCGACTGCGCACGGGAGTTGTGAAAATACTTCAGCAGCGGCACCGCCATTTGCTGCAGCCCGCGCAGATGCCAGTGGACTTCCGCGCCGCGGCCGAGCGCGGCGTTGAGCATGAAGCCGACGTCGCGCGGAAAGGCGTAGGGTTCGACCGCGGTCTGCTGTCTCTGGACAACATCGAGGAGCTGCGCCGCATCACCCTGCCCGACGGCCAGCCGTTGGAGTTCATCCTGGCCGTGCCGGGGCGCCCCTGAGTTCGACAGTTCGAAGCCGTTGCGCAGCCACAAACAATCGCCGGGGTCCTATGAATCAATCACTTGCAAGCGCTCAGAAGGGCGTTTTCAGATTTCTTTGTAGTGCCAATTTACTACCGTGAAGTAGTTCATCTGCGCGTGCGCAGCGCTATACTTGGTGCATGTTCCTCAAGATCTCCTCCTCGGGCGGTCACCGCTACGTTCGGCTGGTGGAGTCGTTCCGCAACGCGGATGGCCAACCCCGGCAACGCACGATCGCAACCCTCGGGCGTCTGGACGAACAGGGCGGACCGCTCGATGCCCTGCTGGGGGCCTTGCTGCGGGCCAAGGGTCGGCCTTCGGGCGACAGTGATCCGTCTCAGGTGCGCTTCGAGTCGGCGCTGACGTTGGGCGATGTTTGGGCCCTGCACGCCTTGTGGCACGAACTCGGATTCCATGGCCTGGGCGCCATCTTCCGGCGCGCCCGGTTCACCACTGCGGTCGAGCACGCGATCCGTGTGATGGTCTTCAACCGACTGTGCGACCCAGACTCCAAGCTGGGCGTGCTGCGCTGGCTGCAGACCGTCAGCATGCCCGGCATCGACGTGGACAAGCTGACGCATCAGCACTTGCTGCGCAGCATGGATGCCCTGATGGACCACCAGCAAGCCGTCGACGACTGCGTGGCCCAGTTGCTGCGCCCGCTCATTGATGAAGACCTCTCGGTGGTCTTTTACGATCTGACCACCATCCGCGCCGAAGGTCTCAGCCAGCAAGACGGTGATGTACGCCACTTCGGCCTGTCCAAGGAGGGCGTGATCGCCCGGCAGTTCCTGCTGGGCGTGGTGCAGACAGCCGACGGCATGCCGATCTTCCACGAGGTGTTCGACGGCAACGCCGCCGAGGCGCCGACCCTGGAGCCCACCTTGAAGAAGGTGCTCTCGCGCTACCCGCACATCAGGCGCCTGGTGGTGGTGGCCGACCGCGGGCTACTTTCGCTTGACAACATCGAGGCGTTGTCCAAGTTGCATGGGGCTGGAGATCGGCCGCTGGAGTTCATCCTGGCGGTGCCGGGGCGACGCTACGGTGAGTTTGTCGATCTTCTCGAGCCCATGAGCGAGCGTGCTGCCCAGGCCAACCAGGAGATCGTCGAAGAGGCGCAGTGGCAAGGCCATCGCCTGGTGGTGGTCCACAGCCCCGTGCGAGCGACCGAGCAAACCCAGGAGCGCCTTGCACGCATCCATGCCTTGCAGCAACGCGCCGATCAGTTGGCCGGCAAGCTCGACGCCCAGGACGAAGGCAAAGTCCAGCGCGGGCGCAAGCTCTCGGATTCCGGCGCCAAGGCCCGCTTCTTCCACGAAGTCAGCGACGCCCGCCTGGCGCGCATCATCAAGGTGGACCTGCAGTCCGATCTGTTCACCTATGCGATCGATGAAACCGCACTCGCGCGAGCGCAACTCATGGACGGCAAGCTGATGCTGGTCACCAATGTCCAGGATCTGAGCCCGGCCGAGGTGGTGCGGCGCTACAAGTCGCTGGCCGACATCGAGCGTGGCTTCAAGGTGCTCAAGTCCGAGATCGAGATCGCCCCGGTGTTCCACCGCCGGCCCGAGCGCATCAAGGCCCACGCCAGCCTGTGCTTCATCGCGCTGATCCTGTACCGCGTCATGCGCCAGCGCCTCAAACTCGCCAGCAGCGAACTGTCTCCAGAAACCGCCCTGGCCGACCTGCGCCGCATCCAGCGCCACACCGTGCGCATCGACAGCGGCGCCCCCATCCACGGCATCTCCACCATCCAACCTCGCCAGGCCGATGTCCTGGCCGCACTCAACATCAAAAAACCCACCCAAGACACCCAACTGCCCCTGCTGTAGTGGCAATTTCAACAACCTGCCATAGACAGATCAAGCACTTACGACAGTTGGTGTCGAACTCGGGGGCGCCGCTACGGGGAGTTCACCGACATCCTGCAGGCCTTCCAGTCCGCGGCCGAGGGCGCCAGCAGCGAGGTCGTTGACGAGGCCTGCTGGCAGGACCTGCGCCTGGTCGTAGCGCACAACCCGGCCCAGGCCGCCGAACAGACGGCACGGCGGCGCGAGCGCATCAAGGAACTGGGGGTGCGTGCCGCCCAGTTCGCGGGCAAGCTCGACGGACAGGACACCGGCGTCAAGAGCCGCGGCCGCCAGCTCTCCGACGGTGGCGCCACGGCGCGCTTCTATCACGAGGTCAGCGAGTCGCACCTGCTGCGCATCGTGCGTGTCGATCTCAAGAGCCCGCAGTTCGTCTACAGCCTCGACGAGGAGGCGCTGGCGCGTGCCGAGTTGATGGACGGCAAGCTGCTGCTGGTGACCAACGTGGCCGACCTCGCGCCCAAGGAGGTCGTGGCCAGCTACAAGGCCCTGGCCGACATCGAGCGCGGCTTCCGGGCCCTCAAATCCGAAATCGAGATCGCGCCGGTGTTCCACCGTCTGCCCGATCGCATCCGCGCCCACGCGATGCTGTGCTTCATCGCCCTAATCCTGTACAGGGTCATGCGCAGCCGCCTCAAGCTCGCAGGCGCCCAGGTCTCCCCGGAACGCGCGCTCGAACAACTGCGCGCCATCCAGAGGCACCGTGTACGCATCAACGACGCCGAGCCCATCGACGGCATCTCCACCATCGACGCCAACCAGGCGCATCTCTTCCAGGCCCTCAAACTGCCCAAGCCGACCCGCAACGCTCAGATGCCCCTGCTGTAGTGGCAATTTTTTAGCCGACACCAATGAAAACAAAGACTTGGCGCTGTTGGTGTCGAACTCGGGTGACAGGGGGAAAAAAGCCGGGGTCAAGTCTGCACCTTCCCGCTCTTGTGCTGCGCTGTGTTGCTTGTTTTTGTCTCTGAGTGCCCCACCAGTGCCCCAGGAAGCAAAAAGCCCACCGGTGAATGTGGGCTAAGTGCATGATTTTATTGGTGGGTTGTGACAGGCTCGAACTGTCGACCTACGGATTAAGAGTCCGCTGCTCTACCAACTGAGCTAACAACCCGTTTGATTTGGTTTCAACGGTGCGTCTTGGTGGGTCTGGTGGGTCGTGCGTGACTCGAACACGCGACCAACGGATTAAAAGTCCGCTGCTCTACCGACTGAGCTAACGACCCCACAGAAATCAAGCTTGTGATCATAGCATGGCATCCATGGCGCGGGCGACGAGCATCATGCCCATGGAGGCGGTCACCATCGCGCTGGAGCCGAAACCGGCGCAGTTGAGGCTGTTGTCGGGCGGTGTCGCCTCTTCGGCCAGCGGGTCGCAAGTGCTTGTTTCGGGGCGAATGATGGCTTCCTTGCTGAACGCGCAGAGCACGCCGATGCGGCCATTGCGAGGAGCGCCATGTTGGCGGCGTAGCTGGTAGCGCACGTTGGAGAGCAGCGGGTCGTGCGTGACTTCCGACAGATCGGCGCATTGCAGGGCGTCGGCATGGCGCTTGCCGCCCGCAGCGCCGGCCATGAATAGGGCCTGGCGGCGTTGCAGGCAGAGCGCGGCGAGCGCGGCCTTGGCTCGCACCTGATCGCAGCAGTCGATCACCACCTGGGCGTTAGCTGGAATGAGTGCCTCGGCGTTTTCGGCATCGACGAACTCTTCCACTCCATTGACGCGGCACTCTGGGTTGATCTGCGCAAATCGCGCTTGCAGCGCCCCCACTTTGGACATGCCTAAGGTGCTGTCCAGCGCCTGAATCTGCCGGTTGATGTTGGATTCGGCAACGTGGTCGAGGTCGATCAGTGTGAGCTGCCCCAGGCCACTGCGGGCCAGGGCTTCGGCGGCCCAAGATCCCACGCCGCCCACGCCGACGACGACCGCATGCGCCTGGAGGATGCGTTGGGCGCCGACCGGGCCATACAGCCGTGAAAGGCCGCCGAAACGCCGGTCCAAGTTGGGCGTTTCGGCGGGGGGGATGGCGACGAAAGGGGAGGCGTGCATGGTCGAGCGCGTCAGGCGGTGCGCTCGACGCGCCAGGCCTGATACTTCACCCCGAGCACAGCGCCGCCCACGATGGACAGAAACGCGATCCAGCTGGTGATGGACAGGGTGGACACCCCGCTCATGCCCTGGCCGATGGTGCAGCCCAGCGCGGTCACGCCGCCAATGCCCATCAGCGCGCCGCCGACCATGTGGTTGGCCGTATCTTCCGCGCCGCGAAAACCTTCCCAGCGGAACTGGCGCGTGATGAGCGCCATACCGGCAGAACCCGCGATCACGCCGAACACCGACACAATGCCTAGCGTCAGCACATTGCTGGCGTCGCTGTACATCATGAACCAGAACAGGGTGTAGGCCAGCGGCGCGACAAAGCTCAGCGATTCCATCTTGTTGTTCTGCGTGCCGATGTACGCGGCCTGCAGCGTTTGCGGGTCTTCCGCCAGAAAGCCCAGTTTGCCCGAAACGAACCAGACCGCCACGATGACGGCGCCCAGGCCAAAACCCGCGAGCAGGTTGTTGGCGGTACGAAACTCGCGCGCGCTCAAGGCCCAGATGCCCAGCAGCAGCCCGACGCCCAGGCCCAGCACCAGTTGCAAATCGGCCAGCGGCAGCCCGGTGGCGTGGGCAAAGATCGCGGGCAAATCCTGCGGCCCCGAGAGATTGAACGCCACTTTGTCGAACACCCGCACCCGCACCTCGGCCGTGATGCCGCGCAGGGTGATGTAGGCGAATATCGCGATCATCACAAAAACGACCACGGCTTTGAGATTGCCCTCGCCAATGCGCACCAGAGTTTTGCTGCCGCAGCCCGAGGCCAGCACCATGCCGAAGCCGAACAACACGCCGCCCACCAGGGCCGACAGCCAGAGCACCCTGGACGTGGTGTAGATCGTCTGCGCCGAGTCGATCTGCCCGGTAGCGGCCAGCAGATTGAAGCCGATGGTCGCGGTGGCAATGGCCAGCACCCACATGCGCATGCGCATCCAAGAACCCATGTTGACGATATCGCTTACCGATCCCATGGTGCAAAAACGCGTGCGCTGCATGATGGCACCAAACACCAGGCTCAGGGCGAAGCCCGCCCAGAGGACGGTGGCGTTGATGACGGGAACGGAAGCGGACGACATGGAAGAGAAGGCACCTGGACGACGAGAACGGATGGGTCTCGCCGCAATGCGTTATTGTTCCATGACGATGCCAGCCGTGTTGCCGGGACGGGGTTCGGCAATCTGGCTCGCAGTTTGCGGGAACGACGCTGCCGATCACTCTGTCACGGCCGCTGCAGCGGCCGTGACAGTCACCGCAGCTTGGCCAGCCGGTCGCGCCCGGCCTGGGCCGCTTCAGACTGCGGGTAGGTCTTCACCAGTTCGTTCAGCGTTTTGCGCGCTGCGACGATTTGCCGCACTTCGATCTGGCAGTTCGCCAGCCCCAGCATGGCTTCGGGCAAGCGCGGGTTGTTCGGGCTGCTCTGAATCAGGCCCTGAAACGAGGCGATGGCATCCTTGTACTGCTTTTGCGCGTATTGCGCGTTGGCCAGCCAATACTGGGCATCGGCGTCATACGGGCTGGATGGATACTGCGCCAAAAACGCCTTCAACTGCGTGGCGCTGCCCGCAAAATCGCCATTGCGGAAGGTGGCCAGCGCCTGCTCGAAAGCGGCTTTTTCCGCGGGCTGCACCGTATAAGTCTGACCGTTGATCTGCACCTGCACCGGCTCCAGCGGTTTGAGGCGCTGGGTGAGCTGCTGCTGGCTGGTCTGCAGCTTGCCCAGCGCATCGTTGAGCTGCTGTGTGGCGGCGTCTTGCTTGCCGCGCACCTGGGCGATTTCTCCGCGCATCTGCTCGATCTGGTTCGACAGATCGAGCAGCGAGTTGCGGATCTGCTGGATCTGCTGTGCCTGCTGCGCGAGCTGGTTCTGCGTGGCCTGCTGGTTCTGCGTCACCTGGTTGCGCAGATCAAGAATGGCGCGCCGCGCCTCGTTGTCCGGGAACATGTCGGCATGGGCTGGCGCGGCCAGACCCATGCCCAGCCCCGCGGCCAGCAAAGCCGCAGGCAGCACCTGCTGCACACGGCGCAGCGGGCGGGCGGCTTGCGAAAAAGTGAAGCGGCTCATCGTTGATAGACGATGTCAACGCGACGGTTTTCGGCGTAGTCAGCCTCGGTGTTGCCCAAGGCCTTGGGCTTTTCCTTGCCGTAGCTGATGGCTTCCATCTGCGAGGGCTTCACGCCGAGCAGCTCCATGCCCTTCATCACCGCATCTGCACGCTTCTGGCCCAGCGCCAGGTTGTATTCGCGGCTGCCACGGGCATCGGTATTGCCCTGCAGTTGCACATGAGCCTGCGGGTGTTGCGTGAGATAGGTGGCGTTGGCGTTGAGCACCGGGGTGTATTGGCTTTCCACCGTGTAGCTGTTGAACGCGAAATACACGCTCTTGGGCACGTTGGGGCCGGGGCCGGCGTTGGTCTCAGCCGGGGCTTGTACCGCGGCGACCTGGTTCTGACCAGCGCCGTTGGCATTGGCGCCTGCGGTGCCGCCTTCCACGGCGGTGGGCGCCTTGGACTCGACTGGCGCTTGTTTGACAGGCACGGGTGACGCGCAGCCACCAAGGGCCAGGGCGGCAGCGAGTGCGGTAAATACCAGGGTAGTGCGCATGTTCACGAGTTTCTCCGATCAGATCAGGGTGGGTAAAAAGGGGTGGGTGCAGCGAAGAACAGATAAAACGAGAAAAAAGAAAGAGAAAGCGAAATAAAAAATTATCAGTGGAAAGCAGCCTCAGCGATCCGGCGTCCAGGGTCCCCAACTGGGTTCGCGCACCTGCACACCGGCCTGCGACAAGGTCGAGCGCACACGACCGTCAATCGACACCGTTTTGAGCACTTCACCGCCACGCCCCCCGGCAGAATAAAGCACGATCTGGCCGTTCGGGGCAAAACTCGGGTGACCGCAATCGCTGCCATCATCGAGCAACTGGGTGGCGTTGGTGGCGAGATTTATCGACCAGAGCTGGTAGCTGTTGCCCTGTTGTGAAATGTAGGCCAGCGTCTTGCCATCGGGGCTGATGGCCGGGCTGACGTTATAGCCGCCGCTGTAGGTGATGCGCTGCACGCTGCCGCCATTGAGCCCGACCTTGTAAACCTGCGGGCCGCCATCGCGGTCGCTGACGAAATACAGGCTCTGGCCGTCGGGCGAAAAAGTCGGCTCGGTGTCGATCGAATACGAGCGCATCAACTGCCGCGGCGTGCCGCCTTTGCTGGGCATGAGATAAATCTGCGAGCGCCCGGTAAGGGTGAGCACCACGGCCAGCGTGCCGCCATCCGGCGAGAAGGCCGGTGCGCTGTTCGAGCCCTTGAAATTGGCCACTGCGCGCCGTGCGCCGCTGCGCACATCCTGCATGAAGACGACGGGCTTGCCGGTCTCGAATGAGACATAGGCCAGTTCCTGCCCGTTGGGCGACCAAACTGGCGAGAGCAGCGGCTCGCGACTGCGCAGCGCAAACTGCGGATTGGCGCCATCGCTGTCGGCGATGTTGAGCGAGAAATTGTGCTGTCCCGCCTTAGTGATGTAGGTAATGCGCGTGGCAAACACCCCGCGCTGTCCGGTGAGCTTCTGGTAGATGTAATCGCTGATCTTGTGCGCCGCCAGTCGCAGGTCGCCCGGCATGACCGTCAGCGCCAGACCACCGAGATCGGCCTGCTTCACCGCGTCCCACAGGCGGAACTGAACTTGCCAACGCCCGCCCGTGACCTGCGCCACGCTGCCCCCCGCCACCGCTTCGAGATTTTGCGAACGCCAGGCGGCGTAATTCGGCGGACCTTGCTCGGTGAGTGTTTGCCCGCCCAGATTGCTTACTGCGAACAGCCCGCTGCGCGTGAGATCGGCCCGCACGATGTCGGCAATCGGCTGCGGGCAATGGTTCAGGTCGCGAAAGGCGCCGATGCCTACGGGAATCTGCGTGGCGCCGATGCCCGAAACATCCACCTTGAACTGCGCCTGCGCCGAGTTGGCCAGCGTGGCGAGCCCAACAAAAGAAGCCGCCCCGCGAACAAGCGGAGCAGAGAGAGAACCTAAAACAAAGCGGCGTCGTTGCATGGGGATGTCGGTGAAAGAGCCGGGTTGCTTCGGCCAGACCGAAGCAAACACAGCAATAGAATTCTAAGAAGGACGAGAGCCCTGCCGGAGTAAAAATTCGCAAGTCTTGCTGCGATGCGCAATTGAATCAGAACAGGACGACAAAAAGGCTGAGTTGGGAAAGGGGGAATGGTTCCGGGCAGGCATCATTTGGAGTAGACGATCTCGCAATCGTCATAGCCTGCTTCGCGGATGCCTTTTTTTGCCACATACCCCGCATTCGGATCGCTCATGCGTTCTTGTAAGCGCCTGACATTAGCCGATTCGCGATCTCTGCTGGCCTCCTTGTGCCATAGATGCAGCACTTCGGTGGCCCAAAAACCATTGATACGTCGGCAACCTGCTTTATGTAGCCGCCAGACAAAGTCCGCGTCTTCATGCCCCCAGCCGACGAACGTTTCGTCAAAACCGTTGACTTTGTCAAAATCCTCCCGCCAAAGAGAGAAATTGCAGCTCCTTATTCCTTTCCAATGAAACACGGCAGACCCGCGTCGGCATTGGTGGGGAATACGCATGACGGTCGGAATCCATTTATTCGCTTGGCCCGCAATTTTTTGCATAAGCCAATAAGAAGATGAAAGACCGATGGTTTCTGGCCATTCTATAACTTTTTTTGTTAAATTTTCATTCAGTAGCACGCGACTGCCATTTATGAAACATCCTGGCCTCTTGAGAAATAAATGCTGAAGAATGAAGTCTTCCTTTGGAACGCAATCGCCATCCAATAATATAATGTAGTCACCCGATGAGTTAATGACGCCTTGATTTCTTGCGCGGGCCGCCGTAAATCCAATATCAGGATGCCAGATATATTTTATTTTGAATGGCCAGTCGTGCTCTGCTAAGTGCTGCTTAATGGCCAGCCTGTGATGTACGGTAGATCCGTCATCTGTGATAATTACTTCCTGGGGCTTTATATTTTGATGGGTCAAGCCATAGAGTACTACAAAAAGTGCATCACTACGATTGTATGTCAATATAACTACACTCAGGTTGTTCTCTGTGTCATTTGGACTGGTCACGTTGCCTCACCCATGTCTTGACATGACGATAATAAACTCCCTCTGCATTGGCAACAGCCAAAATAAACCCCATACGGCCATCTAAAATACCGAGTCTTAGAATATAAGTTCTGAAAAAAGCCCATAGCCCTTTAAAAATTGCTCTTGTAATAGATGTGCGAACGCCTAGCTCGGTGAGTCGCATGGAGCCAGAAGTTGAGTAGGAGTTCATTTTTTCAATCGACTGCTCAATGCTGACTATGGAATTATGTATGATGCAGCCTTTTAATTCCGCAAGTTTTCCTGAGAAAATGACTCTTTCGTGTACGATGTCGTCAGTAAACTTCCCGGCAGATTTTTTGAAAAGGCGCACAACCCGATCTGGCCACCACCCGCTATGCTTCATAAATTGACCGCAATAGCTCGACTTTCTGGGGATTGAATAGCTGACAGCATTATTGTGCTCGCCATTTAATATGGTGATTATTTCCTCTTTTAGTTCGGGGCTGAGTTGCTCATCTGCGTCGAGTGATAATATCCACTCGCCAGCGGCTTCTTGCAATGCACGGTTTTTTTGTGGCCCGAATCCAGGCCAATCAGTTTCATAAACTCTTGCACCCAATTGGCGGCAAATTTCCTGTGTTCCATCGGTGCTTCCCGAGTCAAATACAATAACTTCCTCTGCTATTCCTTGCGTGGAATTAATGCATTTCGCGATGTTATGCGCTTCATTTTTTGTGATTATTATCAAGCTCAAACTTGCCATCTTAATCAAGCCCCGAATGATTATTTTTGTAGGCGAAATTTTTAATGGTGTGGCCCGTGCTGTGTTGGAGTACTATTGCCAAAAGAACTACAAAAAATCTCCCTTCGCCTGCATCAAGAAGTGTGGAGTTAAGGCCTGAGTATAAAATGAACGCAACTAATAAGGCATATGCCCACTCCTGTGATTCATTGTTCATCAGCCTCGCTTTTATATATATTGTGGCTATAAAAAATATTTCAAAAAATAGGCCAAATACTCCAAGCTGTGATAGTATCAAAAGATAATCATTGTGCGGGTTTGAGCTGCCGACTTGAGTGGTGCCAATTATGCGCTTTTCGTATTGGCTTTCGAAGCTTCCCGTGCCATGTCCAAATAAGGGTGCGCTCCGAATTATGTCTATGCTATTCTTCAGAAATTGCCATCGAATAACAGTCGAATTTTGTTCCACCGGCGCTTTTTGTTGAATTGTTTCCGCATTCGATATACTTCTTTCTATGCGATCACGCGAGACTGGAGAGGCCAATAGAAGCGCGGTAATGGTGATTAGTGCAACCCCAGCCGATGGCAGCCTCCATCTTGGTTGTATGTTTCGATAAAGAAACATAGCTGTGAGTGCGAAAAATATCACATAGCCGGTTCGTCCGTTGTTGACGGCCAAAGTATTAAAGGAGCTGGATAGAAAAAGTATTAAATAAGCAACTTTCCAGTTCTTGTCACTATGCTTAATGGCGCGGTATGCGAATATGTAACTTGCAATTGATGTATAAAGGCCAAAGGTGATCCTGTTTTGAAAGCCAATATAGGCTTGATTTGGATCGGTATAGAGCGGTATGATGCCAAAATATCGAGCGTAAGATACTAGCAATGACAGGACTAGTGCGGTCAACGCCGCGTTTAATGCCAAGCGCTTCAATCTTTCATCGGGAGCGAGTCCAATGATGATTGGGATTGCTAGCAATTTGAGATATTTTGTCCAGAACTCGAATGCTTGTGAAAGCGGCGTTGCGCCATAAAGCATACCTATGGCTAGCGCCGTGAGTAATCCCATCGCGGCCCAAGCTAGAGAATTTCTGCGAATGCGAAGCCATGTGTTTTTCTTGAGGGATTGGAGGAAAAACGCGATCAGCAAAAAAACCAACGAAGCAGAGCCCCATGCTGTCGGTAGCGGAGTGGAGGCCGCGGCAAAGACAATGGCAAAAGTTGTAAATATTGAAGTGTCGGTCAAGCTGCTGCAGGCTATGCTCTGTCGCTTTATAAGCATGAGTGTTCTATATGTCTGAAAGAAGTTTGAGACCGTCTGGCTCTGCGGTTCGTCTGTTGCGGCAACTTTTTAAAGCCAACCCTCGCAACCGCTCCGCCGCCTTGCTCATCGTGCTCTTCGCCGCGATTGTGGCAGCGACCGAGCCGGTGCTCCCAGCCCTGATGAAGCATGTGCTCGACGTGGGCTTCACGGCGAAGCGGGACTTTCCCTTGTGGGCTGTGCCTGCGGTGCTCATGGGCTTGTTCACGATACGGGGTTTGGCGTGGCTGGCTTCGCAATTTCTCACTCAGTGGTTGACGCAGAACGTGCTCGCGCGGGTGCGGGAACTGGTTTACGGGCAGATTGTGCACGCGCAGCTGGCGCAACTCCAGCGCGAGAGCGCCAGCAGCCTGATCGGGGCGTCGGTGTATGAGGCGCAGTTGGCGCTTGGCATGATCTTTCCGGGCCTGCTCACGCTGGTGCGCGACAGCTTCACCCTGATCGCCTTGTTCGGCTATCTGCTGTGGGTCAACTGGAGTCTGACGCTGTTGACCCTGGGCATTCTGCTGCCGCTGATTTTCACCATGCGCATCATCAGCCGCCGCGCCAAGCGCTTGAATGCGCAGATGCAGAAGGCGGCGGAAGAAACCTCCTACGCGCTGGAGGAGGGCATGCTGGCCGCGCCGGTGATTCGTGTGCACAACGCGCAGAGCGGTTTTGCCGCTCGGTTCGATCGCATCAACCAATCGTTGCGCCGCACCACGGTGAAAACGCTGGTGTCGGGCTCCACGACCACGCCGGTATCGCAATGGCTGTCGGCGCTGGCGGTTTCGGTGGTCATCGTGTTTGCCATGTGGCAGAGCGATGTGTCGGGGCAGCACAGCGTGGGCGGGTTTGTGGCGTTCATCACCGCGATGATGATGACGCTCTCGCCCCTGCGTCGTGTGGCCGACATCGTCCAGCCGATGATGCGCGCGCTCAGCTCCCTCGACCGTCTGCGCAGCATTGTGGATGCGCCGCGAGAGCAAGACACTGGCACGCACACCACTGAGCGTGTGCGCGGCGACCTTGAGTTTGACGATGTGGGCGTCACCCTCAGTGCCATGGACCGCCCGGTGCTTGACGGCATTCGGCTGCGCGTGCAGGCAGGCGAAAGCCTCGCGCTCGTCGGCCCGTCCGGCGCGGGCAAGACCACGCTCATGCGCCTGGTGCCGCGCCTGCTGGAGCCCACTCGGGGCCGACTGCTGCTCGACGGCGTGCCGCTGCGCGACTGGAGTCTGCACAGCCTGCGCGAGCAGATTGCCTATGTCGGGCAAGACGTGGTGCTGCTCAACGACAGCATTGGCGCCAACGTCAGCTTCGGCTCCGAGGTGGACGAAGACCGCGCCTGGGCCGCGCTCAATGCCGCCGCCTTGGGTGATTTCGTGCGCGGCTTGCCCGGCGGTTTGCAGGCCCCGGTCGGCCACAACGGCTCGCAGCTCTCAGGCGGGCAGCGCCAGCGGCTCTCCATTGCCCGTGCGCTGTACCGCAACGCCCCGCTGCTCATCCTCGACGAAGCCACCAGCGCGCTCGACGCCGAAAGCGAGCGCCTTGTGCAGCAAGCCATCAACCGCCTCATGGAAGGCCGCACCACCATCGTGATCGCCCACCGGCTTGCAACAATAGCCCACTGCCACCGCATCGCCGTGCTCGACGAGGGCCGTCTGATTGAACTCGGCACGCAGGCCGAGTTGCTGCAAAAAGACGGCCTCTATGCCCAACTACACCGCATGCAGTTTCATGTTTCGGCGGCGCCGAACCCGGCAGAGCGCGAGGGAAGCGCGAAATAGGCCGGGCTGTTCCCAGAGTTTGTCTGGCAGGCCGCAAAAAAGCCCAAAAGTTGCCGCACATGCGTCTGCACGCTCGGGTCATAGAGCAAGGCTTTGGCAGGATCGGCGATGCGGTGCTCACCTCGCAGGGCTCGCGCGCAGGCTGCGGCGATCGCCTGGGCCAGATCCGTAGCATCGGTGGGGGCGACGACGATTTTCGCGCTGGAATCGATGACTTCGGCGCTGCCGACCTGTTGCCCGATCACGACCGGCGTGCCGCACAGAATCGATTCGACCCCGACCAGACCAAAAGGCTCGTAGTGCGAAGCGATCGCGGTGTAGTCCGCCGCGGCAAAAACGGCCTCAATATCGGTACGGTAGCCGAGCTCAATGATGTTTGGCGCTCGCTGCGGCACTGGTCTGCCTGCCACGGCCAAGCAGATCGGCAGCGACGTTTGGGCGAACAAGGCGTGCAGTTCGGCAAAACCTTTGCGCGCATGGCCGGTCGATGCGAGCAGGAAGACGACGCGGTCGGCAGGCAGTCCCAGGCGCTGCCGCACGCTACGCCTGTGTTGTTCATCGAGGGGCTTGAACCGGGCCGTGTCCACCGGCGGGTGAAGCACGTCGATCTTGCTGGCAGGCACGCCGTAGAAATCCTGCAACTCGTCGCGCATTCTGTGCGAGTGCGCGACGATGCGTTTGGCCTGGGTAAAACACCGGCGCTCATGTTCGATCTGACGGCGGTCGATCCAGCCGGGTTTTTTTCCCATCGCGCGCAAAAAACCCGGATGCGTCCCACCGCAGACGACGATGTGTGCATGCAGGCTTTGATTGACGCCGAATACGCAGTCGATGCCCTCGCGCACGATGATGCGACGCACGGCGCGGTCGAACACCGCGTTGCGCCACGGGCGCGGTACCCCTTGAGTGCTTGCCACGAGGCAGCGCGTGCGCTGCGCTTGCGGGAGACTGCGATCGATCTTGCGGGCAATGACCAGCGGGGAAATACCCAAATCCAGCAGTCCGGACAGGACGTCGCGCGCGTAGCGCTCGGCGCCGCCGCCGTGGTTCAACGCTTGTGCCGTAATGGCCAGATGCAATCGGTTGTGATCAAAGGGCTGGGTCATTTGGGCGGACGGCCGGCAGCGTCCGCGCCGCGGCGAATGCGCAAGCGGTGCTTGAGCCGAATGAAAAAATCATACATCCAGGGCAGGCGGGCATAGCCGAACAGACGCAGACGATACCCTAGCGGTACCCCGCGCGCATCAACCACGGCGCGCAGCGCTGGGTTGGCGCCGGAGTTGCAGAGCATGGTCGCGGTGTAGCGCGCGCGGCAGAGCGAGGTGGTGAGCGCCGCCTGTACCGGGGCAGCGCGCTCAGCCCGCACAGCGTCGGCGACATGCTGCTGCAAGGCGACAAGCGCGGCCTGGTTGCCCCGACACATTCTCGCGATGTGCGCGGCCAGATTTGCCGGGCGCTGTTTGCTCGACAGGCCGCCGCGACGCCAGCGCACCAGCGGCTCATGCAAGGTGCTGGCGTGGCCGATCAGGATGGCGCGCAGCAGCATGATCTGATCCTCGGCGTGAGCGCCGGCCTGCATTGGCCCAAAGTGCTCGAACAGCGTCTTGGCCCACACATGCGAGGCGCCGACCAGCCAGGGTCTGGCGCGGCACCATTGATCGAGGTCGAAGCCGTCGAGCGGGGTGTGCGCGATCACCCCGTGAATTTCACCGTGTTCGTCCAAGTCGTACAGGTCGGTGGCGATCAGCAGCGGTTGGCGGTGTTGCGCCAGCCAATGCGCAACCACGCGCTCGCAGCGCTGCGGCTCGCTGACATCATCGCCTGCGGCGACGAATAGCAGCTCGCCCTGCGCCAGCGTCACCAGGCGGGAAAAGTGCGCGCTGATGCCTTCGTTTTGCGCATTGCGCCGCATCAGGACGCGATGCGGGCCGCGATAGCCGCGCACCGCATGCTCGATGCGCGCAAAGGTGTCGTCGCTGGAGGCGTCGTCGGAAATCAGGATTTCCAGGGGCGAGTAGGTTTGGGCCAGGGCGGCCTGCACTGCACGCTCCACAACGTCCTGCTGCTCATAGCAGGCGAGCAACAGGCTGACCAGCGGTTGGTCCGATTGCTCAGGTGGAGTTGTGGCGTTCATTGGTGTGCACCATCCACCGCCCCGCCTGCTGCCGCACCACTTCAGGCAGGTGATGCTCGCGTGAGAACACCTCGCGGATCCATTCGGCATCGTTGCCGCGGGCGCTGACGTCGGCCAGTAACTCGCGCAGGGCGGCGTCGGATTTGCAGTCTGCGGCGTGGCCTTCGAGTTTGACGAGGGTGCGGATGAGGTCTTCGCGCAGGGTGCGGTGTTCGCGGGTGGCGGGGTCGACGAAGGTGCCGTCGAAGCCGAAGCGGCAGGCCTGAAAGCGGTTGAAGGTATAGACGAGGTAGTCGTCTTCCTGCGGCTGGAAGGGCCGCTCGCGCTGAATGTAGGCGCCCAGGGTCTGGATGTAGGCGGCGATGCGCGCGGCCTTGGTGATGGTGAGCGGGGTGTCCATCACCCGCACTTCAATGGTGCCGTACTCGGGCTTGGGGCGGATGTCCCAATAGAAGTCTTTCATGCTCTTGACCACGCCGGTAGCGGTCATTTTGTCGAAGTAGCGCTCGAAGTCTTCCCAAGTCAGGGCAAAGGGCGCGCGGCCCGAGAGCGGGAAGGCGAACACCGAGTTCAGCCGCGCGGAGTGAAAACCGGTGTCTTCACCCTGCACATAGGGCGACGAGGCGGAGAGGGCGATGAAGTGCGGAATGAAGCGGGAGATGCAGTGCAGGGTGTAGAGCGCGGTATCGGCGTCGGGGCAGCCCAGGTGCACATGCTGGCCGAACACGGTGAACTGCTTGCTCAGGTAGCCGTACAGCTCGGAGAGCTGGAGAAAGCGCGGTTTGTCGAAAATGCGCTGCTGCGCCCAGTGCTGGAAGGGGTGAGTGCCGCCACCGGCCAGGCCCACGTCGAGCTTGTTGGCGGCTTCCATCAGCGCGCCCTGAATCTCGGTGAGCTGGGCGATGGCGTCGTCATAACCGGTGCAGATGCCGGTGGCGAGCTCGATCATGCTCTCGGTCATTTCCGGCGTGACCACGCCGGGCAGCTTGTGGCCTTGCAGCAGACGCAGCAGGTCGGGCGCGCAGGGCATGAGGTCGTAGTTGTGCCGGTTGACGATCTGCAACTCCAGCTCGATGCCGATGCTCAAGGCGCCTGATTTGGTGAAGGGCCCCAGACTCATGCGCTTCCTCCCGTGGTGCGGCTGACCGGGCCGGGGGCGATGTCGCCGCTATAGCCCAGCGCCCAGCGGGTGAGCAGCGGGGCGAGCAGTTCGAGCAGGGCGATGGCGCTGAACGCGACGGCCAGCATGGGGTGCAGCGCCGCCCCGGCCGAGCTGCCGAGAAAGCTCAGCGCAAGTACGAAGCTCACGCCCGCGGCCGGGTTGAGCGACAGGCCCAGCGCGACAGACTGCCGCCAGCTCGCGCCGCTAACGCGGCCGAACGCCAGCGCCCCGGCGAGCTTGGCCACCAGCCGCACGACGATGACCAACGCCGCCGCCAGCCCGCCCGCCAGCAGAATGCGGGCGTTGAGGCTCAGGCCCAGAATGAGAAAGAGCAGCACCATGAGCACACCGCCTGCGGTGCCGAAATGGCGCGGCCACAGCCGGGGCCTGGGGCTGCGCCAGCGCAGCAGTGCGCCGGCCAGCAGGGGCGTGAGCAGAGCCGACCAGTTGAGCATGCGGGTGAGCGAGAGGGTGAGCACAATGAGGCCGACGAGCATCAGCGCGCCGCCCTCGTCGCGGAAGTCGAAATGCCGCTCCACCCAGTTCACCGCCCAGGCCAGCAGCGCCGCCGCCAGCACCGAGCCGCCGAGCAGGTACAGCAGATGCAGCGCCGAGGCGGCCGCGCCCTGCGGGCCGTCGGCGTCCATCATGCCCAGCAGCAGGCTGCAGACCAGCAGGGCGTAAAACGTGTTGAGCGCCGAGAGCAGCAGCAGGCGCTCGGTCACCTGCCCGTTGGTGCGAAACTCGCTGCTGATGCGCAGCACTACTGCGGGCGAGGTGGCCATGAGCAGCCCAGCCACGATGGCCGACTGCAGCGCGGCGAAGCCGAGGAACACCAGAGTGATCCACACCGCGCCAAAGCCCAACGCCGATTCAAGCAGGCTCATGCCCAGCAGGGCTGGGTTGGCGCGAAGCCAGCGCAGATTCACCCGGTGGCCGATCTCGAAGAGCAGCACGGCCAGGGCCGTATCGACAATGGCGCGGGCGCTGTTCTGCAGCTCATACACATTGAGCCCGGCTCCGCCTGCGGCCAGAATCATGCCCGCTGCGGCATAGCCCACCAGCCGCGGCCACTTGAGAAAGCGAAACACCGATTCCCCCGTGAGCGTGGCCAACACCAGCGCGGCACCCACCCAGAACACCCCGTCAGGATGCAAGGGCCATGCGGGCAGGTAGCTGTTGATCATCGTGCGGGGTCTCCGGTGTGTGAAATGGGCCGTCGTCGCTGCCTTGGTTGACACCATAGCAGAGCGGAAAGTGGGAAAAAATCGAGCGGAATAGCGGGAAAAGACATCATCCCCCTCCCGGCCTCCCCCACTGCGTGGAGGAGGAGCAAACGCGCCCTCCCCATTTTTGGGGAGGGTAGGGATGGGGAGGCTTTGAGCCACGAACTTCACACATCAGCATGCCGGATCGACGGGTTGCATGCGGAGTATCATGTAACCATGTATGCAACCAGCGGAGAGCATCATGCCATTCATCCATGAATCAACCGACAAGGTCGCGCGTCACCGCGAGCGGATGCGCGCTGCCGGACTGCGACCGGTGCAGTTTTGGGTGCCGGACACCCGCTCGCCCGAGTTCGCGGCGCAAGTGCGTCGGCAGTGTCAAGACCTGAAAGGCGATCCGGCAGAAGCCGAAGCGCTGCGATTCACCGAAGAGGCTGCATCGCAAGTTGAGGGCTGGGAGTGATGCAGCGGGGCGACTTGGTGACGGTTTCTCTGCAGGGCGATTACGGCAAACCAAGGCCTGCGGTGATCATTCAATCCGACCTGTTGGGCGACTTGGAAAGCGTCATGCTGTGCCCAGTGACGAGCGATTTGCGCAATGCCGCGTTTCGCGTCACCGTCGAGCCGAATCCAGCGAACGGACTGCGTGCACTATCGCAGGTCATGGTGGACAAAATCTCGACACTGCCGCGAAGCAAAATAAGCGAACCTTGCGGGCGACTCGATGAGGAGCGGATGAAAGCGGTCGACAGGGCGCTGCTGCTGGTCATCGGCGTGATTTGATGCTGTGAACCGGGCGGCGCCTCCCTAAAATACCCCGATGCCCTACGTCCATCTCCGCACCCACACTGAATACTCCATCGTTGACGGCGCCTTGCGCGTGGACGACATGGTGCCCGCGGCTGCTCGCGACGGGCAGGGGGCGTTGGCGATCACCGATTTCAACAACCTGTTTGCCACCGTGCGGTTCTACAAAGCCGCGCTGGACGCCGGGGTCAAGCCGATCATCGGCTGTGATGTGCTGCTGGGCAGCGCCCGCCATCCGGGGCAGTTCACACGGCTGCTGCTGCTGGTGCAGAACCGCACCGGCTATCTCAACCTCTGCGATTTGCTCAGCCGGGCTTGGCTGGACAACCAGCAGCGCGGCCGTGCCGTGGTGCAGTGGGAATGGCTGGAGGGCGGGCTGGCCGAAGGTCTGATCGCGCTCTCGGGTGCGCATGAAGGTGCCATTGGGCAGGCGCTGCTGCAGGGCGACACGGCCACCGCGCGTGATCTGGCGCGGCAGCACGCGGCCGTGTTCGAGGGGCGCTTCTACATCGAGTTGCAGCGCGGCGGTCATGCCGCGTGCGAGCCCCACGTGCAGGCGGCGGTGCCCTTGGCGGCCGAACTGGGTTTGCCCGTGGTGGCAACGCACCCGGTGCAATTCCTCAAGGCCGACGACTTCGATGCCCACGAAGCGCGGGTGTGCATCGCCGAGGGCGAAACCCTGGGCAACCCGCGCCGCCAGCGCAAGTTCACTGCCCAGCAGTATTTCAAGTCGCAGGCCGAGATGGAGGCGCTGTTTGCCGATGTGCCTTCGGCGCTGGCCAACACCGTGGCGATTGCCCAGCGCTGCAATCTGGTGCTCGATCTGGGCAAACCGCAATTGCCGCTGTTCCCCACGCCGCAGGGACTGACCCCCGCCGAGTTCTTCCGCCAGCAGGCGCAGGACGGGCTGGAGCAGCGGCTGGCCGTGCTCTATCCGCAGGCCGACCAGTGCGAAGCGGCCCGCCCGCGCTATCAGCAGCGGCTGGAGTACGAGCTGGGCATCATCGCCAAGATGGGCTTCGAGGGCTACTTCCTCATCGTGGCCGACTTCATCAACTGGGCCAAGAACAACGGCTGCCCGGTGGGGCCGGGACGGGGTTCGGGCGCGGGCTCGCTGGTGGCGTACAGCCTGCGCATCACCGACCTCGACCCGCTGGAGTACGCGCTGCTGTTCGAGCGCTTTCTCAACCCGGAGCGGGTGTCGATGCCCGACTTCGACATCGACTTCTGCCAGGAGAACCGCGACCGCGTCATCGATTATGTGAAGGAGAAGTACGGCGTGGATGCGGTATCGCAGATCGCCACCTTCGGCACCATGGCCGCGCGCGCCGCGGTGCGCGACGTCGGGCGGGTGCTCGATCTGAGCTACACCTTCTGTGACGGCATCGCCAAGCTCATTCCGGCCAAACCGGGCCAGCACATCTCACTAGCCGACGCGCTCAAGCAGGAGCCCCTGCTGGCGCAGCGCTACGAGGAGGAAGAGGAGGTCAGGCAACTACTCGATCTCGCCCAGCAGCTCGAAGGTCTGCCGCGCAACATCGGCATGCACGCGGGCGGGGTGCTCATCGCGCCGGGCAAACTCACCGACTTTTGCCCGCTGTATGCGCAGCCGGGCAGCACCGACGCCGTTTCACAATTCGACAAGGACGATGTCGAAGCCGCCGGGCTGGTGAAGTTCGACTTTCTCGGCCTGGCCACACTGACCATCCTGGAACTGGGCGCGCAACTCATCCGTCGCAACCACCCCGACCGCGCCGACTTCAAACTCGAAGACATTCCGCTGGACGACGCCAAGAGCTACAAACTCATGGCCAAGGGCGACACCGTCGCCGTGTTCCAGCTCGAATCGCGCGGCATGCAAGGCATGCTGCGCGACGCCAAGCCCGACCGCTTCGAAGACATCATCGCCCTGGTGGCGCTGTACCGCCCCGGCCCGATGGACCTCATTCCCACCTACTGCGCGCGCAAAGCGGGCAAGGAAGACGTGGTCTATCCCGACCCGCGCATGGCCTCGGTGCTGGAGGAAACCTACGGCATCATGGTCTATCAGGAGCAGGTGATGCAGGTGGCGCAGGTCATCGGCGGCTACTCGCTCGGCGGCGCCGACCTGCTGCGCCGCGCCATGGGCAAGAAAAAGCCCGAGGAGATGGCGCAGCACCGCGGCATCTTCGCCGAAGGCGCGGCCAAGAATGGCATCAAGCCGGAGAAGGCCAACGAGATCTTCGATTTGATGGAGAAGTTCGCGGGCTACGGCTTCAACAAATCGCACGCCGCCGCCTACGCGCTGCTCGCCGTACAGACGGCCTGGATGAAGGCGCATTACCCCGCCGAATTTCTCGCGGCCAACATGAGCATCGCCCTCGACGACACCGACAAACTCAAGATTCTGGTGGAAGACGCGCAGGCCTGCGGCATCAACGTGCTGCCGCCCGATGTGAACGCCTCGCAGTGGCGCTTCGATCCGGTGGACAGCAAAACCATCCGCTACGCCCTGGGTGCCATCAAGGGCAATGGCCAGGCTGCGGTGGAGGCCATGATCGCCGCGCGGCAAGAGCGGCCTTTCACTTCGCTGTTCGACTTTGCCGAACGGGTGGATCGCACCCGCCTCAACAAACGTGTGCTCGAAGCCTTGGCCAAGGCCGGCGCGTTCGACAGCCTGCACCCCGAGCGTGCCGCGGTGATGGCCGCGGTGGAAACCGCGATGGACTACGCCGCGCAGCGCGAGGCCGCGAGGCAGCAGGCCGGGCTGTTCGACCTGTTCGCCGCCGACGCCGCCGATGGCGGCCACAACCCGGCGCACGAGCCACGGCTGCCCGAGGTCGAGCCCTGGGATCTGCGCACCAAGCTCTCCTTTGAGAAAACCGCCATCGGCTACTACCTCAGCGGTCATCTGTTTGACGCCAGCGCCGAGGAGGTGCGGCGCTTTGCACCGACCGCGCTGATGGATCTGGTCGATTCGCGCGACCCGGTGCTTATCGCGGGCATCGCGGCCGGGGTGCGTCTGGTGCAGTCGCAGCGCGGGCGCATCGCCATCCTCGCGCTCGAAGATCGATCGGGCGCGATGGAAATCGTCATCGGTGAAAGCCTGCTCGACACCGTGCGCGACCGCCTGCGCGACGACGCCCTGCTGGTGCTGCGTGGCAAGGCGCAGACCGACCGCTTCAATGGCGGGCTGCGTTTCAACGCCGACTCGGTGTGGACGCTCGAAGAAGCCCGCGCCCGTCTGGGAAAGAGCATCCGTCTCAAACTCAACGGCGCCAGCTCGGCCGAGCCGCTGGTGGGGCTGGCCCGCCAGCACGCCAGCGAAGATGGCTTGCCGCTGCTGCTCGACGTCGAGCGCGCCGGGGCGCAAGTGCGCCTGAGTGTGCCGGCCTGCCGCCTGCCGCCCACCGATCCGATCCTGAGCGCGTTGGCCCAGCTCTCGAAAGATGGCCGGGCGGAGATCGACTACTGATCAGCTTGGGTCGCGCGGCCCGGCTTTGACCAACATCGGCGTCCAGATCTTGCCGTTGCTGTCGGGCGGGAAGTGGTGCACCCGCTCGATGGCGCGCAGCACGGCCTGATCCCAGCTCGTCACACCGCTGGAGCGCTCGATTTTCGCGGTGAGCACGGCGCCGTCCGGCGCCAAGTTGACCAGCACCGTCACCCGCGGATCGCCGGTGATCTGGTTGATCTCGGGATAGGTCACGTTCTCCCGCACCAGACTGGCGATGCGCGCCGCATACGTGCCCGACGGACCGGAGGTGCGCGCCGCAGTGCCGGTGCTGTTGGCCGCGCCGGTGCCCGCCTGCTGCATCAACTGCTTCATGTAATCGTCGCGCGACGAGGCGGCAAGCTGCGTCTGCTGCTGCTCCAGTTTTTTCTGCTTCAGCTCGGCTAGCCGCTTTTGTTCGGCCAGCTTTTTTTGCTCGGCCAGCTTTTCCTGGCGCAGTTTTTGTTCCTGCTGCTGTTTGCGCTGTTCGGCCAACTGTTGTTGTTTGAGTTCCTGCTGCTGCTTTTGCTCGGCCAGGCGCTGCTTTTCCTCGGCGAGTTTTTTCTGTTCTTCCTTGAGCCGTTTTTCGATCAGCGCCTGTTGCTCGGCCTGCTGTTTTTTGAGCGCGGCTTCGCGCTCTTGCTTCAGCACGATGTCGGCCTGTTGCACCTGCGGCTCGGGTTTGGGGGCGGCCACGGGTTTGGGCGGCGGCGGTGGCGGAGGGGCGGGCTGCGGCTGGGGTTGCGGCTGCTTGCGTTCCATCGGCGCGGTGGGCCGGGGCGCGGCGCGCTGCACCGTGGGCGACCACAACTCGGCCTCCACCGCTTCGGGCGGGTGACTCTTCCAGTGCACGCCGAAGGCGATGAGGGCGATGAGCAGTAGGTGGAACAGGGCGGCCAGGCCGAAGGCGCGCAGCGTACCGCGTTCGTGCGGCGGCTGCAGCGCGGAGGGGTCGCCTGGGGATAAGCGCGCGGTGTTCATGGGAAAAGGGGAAAAAACCGGGCTAAAAAGCGGGAGAAAAAACGCATCAGGATGGGTTGGACTGGACGGCCAGGCCCACGCGCTCCACACCGTGCTGTTTGAGCAGATTGAGCGCGCGCATCACCGCGTTGTACTTCACGTTTTTGTCGGCGGCGATCAGCACCGGCATGGCATCGAGGCTCAGGCCAGCCTGCGCGGCCAGTTGCTGCACGGTCTGCGGCAAGTCCTTGAGGCTGACGGGCTGCGGCGCGGCGTTGGCGGCCTTGCTCTTAGGGTCGCGCAGCGAGACTTCGAGCATGTCATCCTTCTGGATGGTGACCTGCACCAAGACACTGGGGGCCTGCGGCGCATTGCCCACGGTAGGTAGCTTGACCATGGTCGGCGTGATGAGCGGCGCGGTGACCATGAAAATGATCAGCAACACCAGCATGACGTCGATGTAGGGCACGACATTGATGTCGGCCAGAGCGCGCCGCGAGCGATGCCCACGACTGCTCGATTGGAGGGCGGGCATGTCAGAAGTTCCCAGGGATCAGCGAACGAAGTGAGCGCGAGGGAGTCACCTCAGCGCCCTCCGCCAAAGCCGGTGACCGGCCCGGCTCGCCCGGCGCTTGCTGCCGCGGCCGACTGCGCGGCGCTCGGCGCGGGCGTGCTCTGGCGCTGCAGGATGTTGGAGAACTCTTCGGTGAACGACTCGTAGCGATTGGCCAAGCGGTCGATGTCGCGGGCGAAGAAGTTGTAGGCGATCACCGCGGGGATGGCCGCGAACAGGCCGATGGCCGTGGCCACCAGCGCCTCGGCAATGCCGGGCGCCACGGTGGCCAGCGTGACCTGCTGCAGATTGGACAGGCCGACGAAGGCGTGCATGATGCCCCACACCGTGCCGAACAGGCCGACATAGGGCGAGACCGATCCGACCGAGGCGAGAAAGGACAAGTTGGCTTCGAGCGCGTCCATCTCGCGCTGGAAGGCGGCGCGCATGGCTCGGCGGGCGCCGTCCACCAGGGTGGAGCCGTCGAGCACATGGCGCTCGCGCAGCTTGAGGTATTCACGCATGCCCGAGGCGAAGATGCGCTGCAGCGGGCTGCCGTGGCGGCCGTTGCTCAGCGCCGATTGGTACAGGTCGTTCAGTCCCGTGCCCGACCAGAACTCCTGTTCGAAGTCTTCAGACTTCACCCGCGCCGACTTGATGGCAAAATATTTGCGGAAGATGACGGTCCAGCTCGCCAGCGATACGGAGAGCAGAAGGGCGAGCACCAGCTGCACCACGATGCTGGCGCCGAGCACCATGGATACGATGGAGAAGTTTTGATCCATAGGGAGGTCTGGCTGTAGTAGTGGGAGAGTGAGCGCGCGGCTCAGGAGAGACAGCCTGCATTACAACAAATCCCCAACGGGCGCGGCCGCTGCGGAGAAGACAGGATTGAGGAAAAAAGGTTCACGAAAGGAAGGGTTGCAGCTCAGGGTGCGGGTGAAGCAGGCGCTGCCCAGCGGGTGACGCGGTCGAAGACTTCCCGCGGAATGCGCGATGGCCGCAGCGTGGCCGCCGCCACGCAACCCACGCGTACCGTGGCCTCGCACAGCAGCGCGGCGGGCGCACCGCTGGCGTCGCAGCGCCAGGCCTGTTGCGCGACGGTGAGGCTGGCGCTGCCGATGTCCTGCAAGCGAAGCTGGATCTGCAGCGCGTCGTCGAGTTTGGCGGGGGCGGCGTAGCGCAGGTGCACGTCGGCCACGACGAACACCATTCCCGATTGCGCCGCCAGCTCCGACTGCGCCAGCCCCAGGCTGCGCAGCCATTCCGTGCGCGAGCGCTCGAAGAACTTGAGATAGTTGGCGTAATAGACGATGCCCCCGGCGTCGGTGTCTTCCCAGTACACCCGCACGGGCCAGTGGAAAACAGCGAGGCAAGGGGGTTGCGCCGAAGGTCTGGCGGTCGAGTTCATGCCTTCTCGGTGGTGTGGGTGTCGGCTGAGGGATTCATCTGCGGGCTGCCAATGTTGATCAGCTTGCCATCGCGCCAGACATAGCAAGGCGTGCCGGTACGCAGCGCGAGCTCACGCGCGCTTTGGGCTGCACGGCGCAGGGCGGGCTCGACTTTTTGCAGGTCGGGGTCGACAGAAGGCGGGGTGTGCTTGATCGGAGAGATGGTCATGGGTTGTCCCCGCTGCTGATCAGAGAGGGTAGATCACCCGAGTTGTCATAAAGTGCCCAGGCGTTCACCAACGGTTTGTAGAGATGATGGAAATTGAGTAATCCGGCTGAAAAACGGCGTCGGATGACGGCTTCAGGGATGGCATGCCCGCCTTGCGTCACACGGGCCGCCACACGCTGTACCGCCATTTCCGCATCGGGCAAGGACAAAAACACGAGCTTGGCGTGATAGCCCAATGCACGCCACCGCGGAATTTGCGCGGCATAGCCGCGCCCGCTGAGGGTGGTTTCCAGGGCGAAGCTTTTCCCGTTTTTCACCCGTAAGTCAATTTCTTCCAGCATCAGGCGCGCAGCGCGTCGGGCAGCCCTATCGGGATCGAATGGGGATAAGCCCGAGGCGATGAGATCGGCGTTGATGAAGTCGCTGTAATCCGCTTCGGGCAGGAAAATCTTGGCGAAGGTGGTTTTTCCAGCGCCATTCGGCCCCGCGATCAGCAGGATGCGATGCTCCGGGTTCATTGGGCGATTTTCATGCCACCTTGCGTTCCAGATAGCCGCGCAGCCGGGACAGCGCTTCCTGCAGGTTGGCGATGCTGTTGGCGTAGCTCAGGCGGAAGTAGCGCTGGGGCTCGGCGGTGCCGAAGTCTTTGCCGGGTACGAGCACCACGCCGGTATCGCGCATGACCTCGAAGCAGAAGTCCCAGCTGTCGGCGCTGTAGGCGGAGCAGTCGGCGTACACATAAAACGCGCCGTCCGGCCGCACGGGCACGCGCAGGCCCAAGGCGTCGAGGCCGGGCACGATCAGGTCGCGGCGGCGTTGGAACTCGGCGCGGCGGCGTTCGTATTCGGTCAGGGTGTCGGGTTCGAAGCAGGCCAGCGCGGCCTGTTGTGCCACGCTGCTGGCGCAGATGAACAAATTGCCGGCCATGCGTTCCAGCGGAGCGACGAGCGAGGGCGGCACGACCAGCCAGCCCAGCCGCCATCCGGTCATCTGGAAGTATTTGGAGAAGCTGTTGACGGTGATGATGTCGTCGCCCGCGGCCAGTGCGGTGTGACCATAGCCGGCTTCATAGCTGAGGCCCAGATAGATTTCGTCGACGATGCTCACCCCGCCGCGCGCGCGCACCACATCGGCGATGCGGCGCAGCTCCTCTGGCGCGATGGAGGTGCCGGTGGGGTTGGAGGGCGAGGCCAGCAACACCCCGGCGGTCTGCGGCGTCCACGCGGCCTCGACTTCGCTGGCGGTGAGCTGAAAGCGTTGCGCGGCGGGGGCGGGCAGCATGCGCGCCCGGGCTCCTGCAGCGGCCACGAAGTTCTTGTTGCAAGGATAGCTCGGGTCGGGCATGAGCACTTCATCGCCCGGATTGAACAGCAGCAGGCTGGCCAGGGTGAGGGCTCCCGAGGCGCCTGCGGTGATGAACACGCGCGCCGGGTCGAGCGTCACGCCGTGCACCTGGGCGTAGTGCTGCGCGATGCGTTCGCGTAGCGCAGGCAGGCCGGGCGCCAGGGTGTAGCCGGTGCGGCCGTCGCGCAAGGCTCGGGTGGCGGCTTCGACCACGGGTTCGGGCGCGGTGAAATCGGGCTCGCCCACGCTGAGATGGATCATGCGCCTGCCCTGCGCTTCCCAGGCCGTTTGTTGTTCGGCCGCGGCGCGCACCACGTCCATGACGTAGAAGGGTTCGATGGACTGGTTGCGTTGGGCTAAGCGCATGGCGGCTATCAGAGGGAGATCAGAGGGTGTAAATGAATCCGGCGTGGCCGAGCAGCGTGCCCAAACGCTTCCGATCAAGGCGCAAAGCACAGCCGTGCCCATCGGCACGGCGCGCGCTTACAACACCGAACGCAACGCCGAGCGGGGGTGTTTGGGCGCGAGGAGCGGGCATGGCGGATTTGTTCACACCCTCTCAGTCTTTGCGCGGCGGGCGCGGGCTGGCACTGGCGCGCCGGGGGAAAGAAGCGGCCGCACGTCGCGGCGGGGTTTTGGCCTTGTGGCTGACGGGCACGTTCGCGTAGGGGTTGGGCGGCGGGCTGAAGTCGGTGGCCGTGGGCTGCGCTTGCGGGTGCGACTGGTTGGCGGCTTCGACCTCGGTCTTGCGCAATTGCGCGGCGATGCGGTCGAGCACGCCGTTGACGTATTTGTAGCCGTCGGTGCCGCCATACACCTTGCCGAGTTCGACCGCTTCGTTGATGACCACGCGGTAAGGCACGTCGAGATGACGCTGCAGCTCGAAGGCGCCCATCAGCAGCAGGGCGTGCTCTACCGGGGAAAGCTCGCTGGTCTGGCGGTCGATGTGCGGCTGAATGAGGGCGTCGAGCGGCCCGGCCTCGGCCAGCGCGCCATGCAGCAGCGACTGGAAGTGATCGTCGTCGAGCTTGATGGTGGGGTAGCGCTCGTGCAGAAAGGCTTCGATCGCGCCGGTATCGCTGCCGGCGAGCAGCCATTCATAAATGCCCTGGAACGCGAGCTCGCGCGACTTGCGCCGCGCGCTTTTGGGGGCGGTGGTTGCGGTCATGCGGCCTCGTCGTCGTTGTCGCTGATGTCGATGAACAGGTTGGCCATTTCCACCGCGACGCGGGCGCATTCGGCGCCTTTGTCGATGCGGGCTTCGGCCTGCGCTTCGTTTTCCACGGTGAGCACGCCGTTGGCCACCGGCATGTTGTAGTCGAGCGCCATCTGAGCGATACCGGCCGCGCTGGTATTGCAGACGACCTCGAAGTGATAGGTGTCGCCGCGAATCACGCAGCCGATGGCAATGAGCGCATCGAAGGCCTCGCTCTCGGCCAGCGCCTGCAGCATCAGCGGCAGTTCGAGCGCGCCGGGGACGGTGTAGAGCCCGATATCGTCTTCGTTCACGCCCAGGCGCTGGAGTTCGTCGAGGCAGGACTGGGTGATGCGGTCGGTAATGGCGGTGTTGAAGCGGGCCTGCACCACGGCGACGCGCAGCTCACGGCCATCGAGTTGTTCGGAAAGAATGCGGTTCTGGACGTTTTGCATGGCGTTGGAGTGCAGAGGAGTGGCGCGCCGCGGGGCGCAGAAGGGCAACAGCTTACGCGCCGGGCGCAAGGATGGGGGCGCTGTCCTGTGCGGACTCGAAGCCGACGATCTCCAGCCCGTAGCCTGCCATGCTGGGCATTTTGCGCGGCTGGCCGAGAAGGCGCATCTGCCGCACGCCGAGATCGCGCAGGATTTGCGCGCCAATGCCGTAGTCGCGCAAGGCGGTGACGCCCGATTTGGGCGGCGTGGCCGCCGGCTGCAACAAGCGCTCAAACTGGTTTTTCAATTGCGCGGCCGATTCACCGCAGTTGAGCAGCACGGCCACGCCCACGCCTTCGCGCACGATGCGGCCAAGCGCCTGCGGTAGATTCCAGGAATGGCGCTGGCAGGCGGCATCGAGCAGGTCGAGAGCGGACAGGGGCTCGTGCACCCGCACCAGCGGCGCGGCCTGCGCGGCTAGGTCGCCATGCACCAGCGCCAGATGCAGGCCATGACCGGCGCGATCGGTATAGGCCACGCAGCGCATGGGGCCGAACGGTGTCTGCATGGGGTGTTCGCCTACGCGCTGCACCAGCGATTCGGTGCGGCTGCGGTATTCGATGAGATCGGCGATGGCGCCGATTTTCAGCTCGTGCTGCGCGGCAAATTGTTCGAGATCGGGCAGGCGAGCCATGGTGCCGTCGGCGTTCATCACCTCGCAGATCACGGCGGCGGGTTCCAGCCCGGCCAGAGCGGCGAGGTCGCAGCCGGCCTCGGTGTGCCCGGCGCGCATCAGCACGCCGCCTTCAGCGGCCATGAGCGGGAAGATGTGACCCGGTTGCACGATGTCGCTGGCCTGTGCGTTGCGCGCCACGGCGGCCTGCACGGTGCGCGCACGGTCGGCCGCCGAAATGCCCGTGGTGACGCCTTCGGCAGCTTCGATGGACGCGGTGAAGGCGGTGCCGTGCGAAGAGCCGTTGTGCTCGACCATATGCCGCAGGCCAAGCTGCGCGCAACGCTGGGCGGTGAGGGTCAGGCAGATCAGACCGCGCGCATGCGTGGCCATGAAATTGATGGCCTGCGGGGTGATGTGCTCGGCGGCAATGACCAGATCGCCCTCGTTTTCGCGATCTTCCTCATCGACCAGAATGACCATACGCCCGGCCTTGAGCTCGGCAATGATGTCGGGAACGGGGGACAGGGGCATGATGGGGACGGGCGCTGCTGAAAAGCCCATCATTATAAAACTGCCTCACCCGGCGCGCTTGCGCCGCTTGCCTTGTCAGAATTCGTAGCGTCCGAAGAAAAACGCGACGTTGCCGTTGTTGAGCTTGTTATTCACCTTCGGGATGAAGGTGCCATAAATCGACAGCCTGCCGAAACGGATCGAGGCGATGGGCAGCGCGATGGGGAAGGGGATGTTGTGGAAGATGTCGGCGCGCGAGGTCACCGCCAGGGTGTAGCCCAGACCGAAGCCCACCGGCGCGTCGTTGTTGAACATCCACTGATGGGCGTAGCCGACCACGGGCTCGGCGTTCCAGTGCGAGTCGGAGAAGATCATGGCGTACACCATGTCTTCGTTGCCGTCGGCATTGATGTGATGGCGGCCCCAGCCTATGCCCCAGGCGTGTTTGTTGAGCGTGGCGCGCTTGGCGGCGGTGTAGGTGCCGGGGTCGTGCCAGGTGTAGCCGCTGAAGTACAGATCGTCCTGTCCGGTCTGGGTGGTGCTGACCGCGGCATTCCAGGTGGACTGCGCCCAGTCGGATACGCCGCCCAGCCCGAGCGCCCAACTCGCGCGGGGAACCAGGGCCAGCCAGAGGAGGGCGAAAGTGGATAGAAGGCGGGCTGGAAAATGTTTCATGGGCTCTTGGCGGGCGTCTCAGGGAAGTCGGGCCAGACTTTATCAGCGGAAAAGATTGAGCCTGTGTCCGTTTGCAACGGGCGGCATGTGTGTGGCTGACTCAAGCGCTGTTCAGAGCCGGGTTGGGGCGCTGATCGGGGCAATGATCAAGCACCGAGACGCGCGATCAATCGGCCCTGCTGCACGACGAGCAGGGTGTTCTCTGGCAGGGGCTCCCAGTCTTCCGGGGTGAGGGGCACGCTGGCGAGCATCACGGCGGGCGCGGGTTTGTCATCGCGGCCCTGAACATGCAGCCCAGAGGCGCGCATCTGATGTTCGCTGGCGGCTTCGCGCATGAGCAGGTGCAAACCGGGCACCCAGGTGTTGCCCGGATGACTGCGGCGGCGATGCGCGTGAGCGAACAGCAGGTCGCCATCGGTGAACAGGAAGTTCGCCGCGCCGAGAGTGCGCAATTTGGCCGCGAAGTCGGAGACCGCTTCGATGCGGCGTTTGAGATCGCCGCTTTCGCCCGCCGCATCGAGCACTTGCAGTGATTGCATGAGCACGTAGAAGGCATGTTCGGAATCGGTCTGGCCCATCGGGCGGTGCGCTGCATGCGCCAGCGGAAGCGCCTGCTCGATGTCGGGCAGATCGCCGTTGTGGGCAAAGACGTGGCGCTTGCCGAACAGCTCGCGGGCGAACGGCTGGGTGTTGACCAGCGTCACCGGGCCGCGCGAGGCGCGGCGGATATGTGCGATGACTAGCGGGCTGTGAAAGTCGTGCTTTTCGAGCACCGGAACGAAGGCGCTGGCCAGCGCGGGTTGCGCTTCGCGCAGCACATGCGCGTCGCTGCCTTCGTAATACGCCGCGCCCCAGCCGTCGGGATTGGCGGCGTGCGGCCCGCCGTGGCGCGCGAATTCACGAAAGGCGAACCGCACCCGCGCGGGCACACGGCTGGAGTAGGCGAACAACTCACACATCTTTCCGACCCTCCGGTGCGCCCAGCATGCGCTCGACATAGCGGGCGATGAGGTCGATTTCGAGATTCACCGCGCTGCCCTCGCGAAGTTGATGCAGATTGGTGTGCTGCAGGGTATGCGGAATGAGGTTGATGCTCACGCGGCAATGCTGCGGCAGATCTTCGACGCGGTTGACCGTCAGACTCACGCCGTTGATCACGATGGAGCCCTTGTACGCAAAAAACTTGCCTAAAGCGGCGGGCGCGTCCACCTCCAGCAGCCAGGATTCGCCGAAGGGCTCGAACCGGGCCACCTGACCGACGCCGTCCACATGCCCAGTCACCAGATGGCCGCCCAGCTTGGTGGACAGCGCGACCGACTGCTCCAGATTGACCCGGGCGCCCGGCACGTCCAGCCCCGTGGTGCGCGCCAGGCTTTCGGCCGAAATGTCGAAGGCAAAGCCACCGGGCTGAAGCTCCACCACCGTCATGCAGGCGCCGCTGACGGCGATGCTCTCGCCGAGCTTTACGCCCTGCAGCCAGGACGGATCGACCTGCAGTTGCACGCGTTTGCCGTGACTGGCTTGGGAACCGAGGGGGGTGACTTCGGCGATGCGACCGACGCTGGTGATGAGTCCGGTGAACATGAGGGTTCAAGGAGAAAATGAAGGAGGGAAACGAGCGAGGATGCGCAGATCGGCGCCGATCCGCTGCACATCGTGCCATCGCAGCGCGAGTCCTTCGTTGACCTGCTGATAGGGCCCCAGCGCCGCCAATCCGGCGCCCTCGCCCAGCAACTGGGGTGCAAGATACATCAGCAGTTCATCGACCACGCCAGCGCGCAGCAGCGAGCCGTTGAGCTTTTCGCCGGCCTCGCAGTGCAGCTCGTTGATGCCCCGCTGGCCGAGCACCTGCATCAACGCGCGCAAATCGGTCTTGCCCGGCTTGTCGGGATCGACGGGCAGGGCGATGTCTTGCAGATCGAGCGAGGCGGTGGCCGCGCTGCGCAGCGCCGCCAGACGCGGCGCGGCCTGTTCCGGCGGCAGGGCGTGGACGATCCACAGCGGCGAGTCGGCGCTCTGCAACAGGCGCACGGTCGCCGGGCATTCCAGGCGGCTGTCGACGACGATGCGAATGGGCTGGCGCGGCGTCTGCACCGCCCGCACATTGAGCTGGGGATCGTCCGCCCGCACCGTCCCCAGGCCAGTGAGCACGGCGCAGGCGCGCGCGCGCCAGTGGTGACCGTCGGCGCGGGCCGCTTCGCTGGTGATCCACTGGCTTGTGCCGTTGGGCAGGGCCGTGACGCCGTCGAGCGAGGCGGCCACCTTCAGCCGCACCCAGGGCGTGCCGCGCACCATGCGGGAGATGAAGCCAAGGTTGATCTCGCGCGCTTCATCGGCGAACAGCCCGACATCGACCTGGATGCCGGCATCGCGCAAACGCTGCAATCCCTGGCCTGCCACCAGCGGGTTGGGATCGACCAGCGCAGCGACCACGCGCGCGACGCCTTGCGTGGCCAGCAGGTCGGCGCAGGGCGGCGTGCGGCCGTGGTGCGCGCAGGGCTCTAGCGTGACGTAGGCGGTGGCGCCCCGCACCTCGTGGCCGCGCTCCCAGGCTTGCTTCACTGCCTGGACTTCGGCATGGTCTTGCCCCGCCGCCAGCGTGGCGCCTTCGCCCAGCACCTGGCCGTCTCGCACCAGCACGCAGCCCACCCGCGGATTGGGGCTGGTGCGGTACATCGCGCTGTGCGCCAGATCGAGCGCCCGGCGCATGAAGCGCTGGTCTTGTTCGCTGAATGAAACGTCGTCCGGGCTCATGTCGGAGTTTTGCCGCGTCGGGGTTTGGCGGCGGGCGAGGGCGGCTGCATTTCCTGCAGCACATCGAGAAACTGGCTCAAATCCTTGAAGCTGTGATAGACGGAGGCAAAGCGCACATAGGCAATGCCGTCGAGCGTGCGCAATTCCTCCATCACCCAGGCGCCGATTTGGGTGGAGGGCAGCTCGCGCGCGCCGCTTTGCAGCAGCATTTGCTCCACGCGCCCGATGGCGGTATCCACCGCGTCGGCACTGACCGGCCGCTTGCGCAAGGCCAGCAGGAAAGAGGCGCGCAATTTGTCGCGGTCGTATTCGGTGCGGCGGCCATCTTTTTTCACCACCACCGGAAAGCTGACCTCCGCGCGCTCATAGGTGGTGAAGCGCTTGTCGCAATGGCCGCAACGCCGCCGCCGCCGCAGCGCGGTGCCGTCTTCCACATCACGGGTTTCAATCACCTGCGTGTCGGGGCTTTGGCAAAAGGGGCATTTCATGGCGGCGTGGCAACATTAAACCCGTCATTATTCACGCCGCAGCCTGTTTTCGCGGCAGCGCGCGCAAACACGGCGCGCATCAAACGCCTGACGCGGCGGCTACACTGCCCGCCGATGAAAAATCTGGTTCTCCTCATTTCCGGGCGCGGCAGCAATCTGCAGTCCATTCTTCAGGCCGAGCGCGAACAGGGCTGGGGCGTTTGCGTGCGTGGAGTGATCAGTAACCGGGCTGATGCCGCAGGGCTGGATGTTGCGCGCGCCTTCGGGGTGCCCACGCAGGTGATCGCGCACGCCGACTTTCCCAACCGCGAGGCGTTCGACGGTGCTTTGGGCGACGCGATTGCCGCGCTGGAGCCCGACGTCGTCGCGCTGTGCGGCTTCATGCGGGTGCTGGGTGCGGCGTTCGTCGACCGCTTTGCGGGCCGTCTGGTGAATATCCATCCGTCTTTGCTGCCGGCTTTCACCGGTTTACGCACCCATGCCCGCGCCCTCGAAGAAGGGGTGAAGTGGCACGGTGCTACCGTGCATCTGGTGAGCGGCGCGCTCGATCACGGGCCGATTCTGGCGCAGGCCGCCGTGCCGGTGCTGGATGGTGATACGGTCGAGACGCTGGCCGCGCGGGTCTTGCTTGAAGAGCACCGAATTTATCCCCACGCCGTGCGGGCTTTGCTGGAAGGACGGGTGCAGATCGACGGCTTGCGCACCCGCATCCGTCCGTCCTCCGATTCTTCCCTTTGAAAGAGCGCCATGAAACCGCGTGACCTGCTTTACACCGCGCGCGACGTGCTGCGCGATATGTTGCGTTTCGACGCCGCGGCCGATGCCGTGCTGTCGCGGCTGTTCCGTGCCAAGCCGCAACTGGGCAAGACCGACCGGCAGATCCTGGCCGACACGGTCTATCAGGTGCTGCGGCATCTGCGCTTGTTTCAGACGCTGGCCGCGACCGACGAAAGCATCGGCGGCGCCATGGAACTGCGTCTGGCCATTCTGGGCTGGTCGGGAAACGCGCAATCGCTGCATGCGGCGCTTTCTCCCGAGCAACTCGACTGGCGCAAACGCTTGCTGGCACAAGACGCGATGGCCCTGCCCGAAGCGGTGCGCTGGAGTCTGCCGGAATGGCTGGCGGCCGCTTTGCAGGCGAACTATGGCGCGGAATATCCCGCGCTGGCGCAGGCCATGTTGCGCCCGGCCCCGCTGGATTTGCGGGTGAATGTGCAGAAAACGCGGCGCGAAGCCGTGCTCGACGTGTTCGCCCGCCTCAATCTGCCCGCGCAGCCAACGCCTTATTCGCCGTGGGGCGTACGCCTGGAAGGCAAACCCGCTTTGCAGGATCTCACCGTCTTTCGCGAAGGCTGGGTGGAGGTGCAGGACGAAGGCAGTCAGCTGCTCGCCGTACTGCTGGCCCCGCGCCGCGGCGAAATGGTGGTCGACTTCTGCGCCGGAGCCGGCGGCAAAACCCTGGCGCTGGGCGCCATGATGCGCAGCACGGGTCGGCTTTATGCGTTCGACGTGGCCGACTACCGCCTGGCCAAGCTCAAACCCCGGCTGTTGCGCAGTGGGCTATCCAATGTTTACCCGGTCGCCATCGCACATGAACGCGATGAACGGGTCAGACGTCTGGCTGGCAAGGTCGACCGGGTGCTGGTGGACGCACCGTGCTCCGGCCTGGGTACCTTGCGCCGTAACCCCGATATGAAATGGCGACAGAAGCCTGAAGATATTGCCGAGTTGAGGACAAAACAAGCCAGCATCCTGCAATCGGCGGCAACGTTGCTGAAGCCGGGCGGGCGCTTGGTTTACGCCACCTGTAGCATCTTGCCGGAAGAAAACAGCGGCATCTTCAATGCCTTTCTGGCCGCGCACCCCGATTTCGAGCGTGTTCCCGCCGATACGGTTCTACGTCAGCAAGGCGTGGACGGCGAGGGCCTGGTGACCCAAGGGGACTTGCAGCTGTTGCCCAATCGTCACGCCACTGACGGCTTTTACGCCGCCGTGCTGCAGCGGCGCCCGACCTCATCTGATCGTGGCGAAGCCGATGCCACACTATCGGACTGACAAGGGCTTCTCGTTTGCACTGAGTGCTGTCGTCAGTGCAAGACCGATAATGCATGCAACTTTCGCCAACGGCGAAGTTCCAATTGTGTTGTATCGATCTGAAAGTTTCTGATGTTTGATGTGTTTTTGAATTGGGCCGGTCACGGCCTTTTGCGTGCATCGTGGTGGCAAATCGTCTTATTTGCGCTCATCACCACGCATATCACCATTGCGTCCGTCACTATTTTTCTGCACCGCGCTCAGGCTCACCGGGCGCTGGAACTGCACCCGATCGCCTCGCACTTTTTCCGCTTCTGGCTGTGGTTCACCACGGGCATGGTCACCAAGGAATGGGTGGCGATTCATCGCAAGCATCACGCCAAGTGCGAGACGGTCGACGACCCGCACAGTCCGGTGACGCGCGGCATCGATACGGTGCTGTTGCGCGGCGCCGAGTTGTACCGAACCGAATCGAGAAACGCCGAAACCCTGAGCAAATTCGGTCACGGCACTCCTGACGACTGGTTGGAGCGCAACGTTTATTCCCGCTTTATCTGGCAGGGCGTCGGGCTTTTGCTCATTCTCGATGTGCTGATGTTCGGCGCGATCGGCGCCACGGTGTGGGCCGTGCAGATGTTGTGGATTCCGATCTGGGCAGCCGGGGTGATCAACGGGCTGGGTCATTGGTGGGGCTATCGCAATTTTTCGGCGCGAGACCGCAGCCACAACATTTCGCCCTGGGGGTTGCTGATCGGCGGCGAAGAGTTGCACAACAACCACCACACCTATCCCACGTCGGCCAAACTCTCGGTCAAATGGTGGGAGTTCGATATCGGCTGGGCGTATATCCGCGCTTTGTCCTGGGTGGGTTTGGCCAAACCACGCAAACTGCCGCCGCAGTTCCGGCTGGGCGAGGTGCGCGCCGAGGTCGATCAGCTCACTTTGCAAGCCGTTATCGCCAACCGTTATGAGTTGATGGCGCGCTATGCCGCGGGGTTGAAGTCCACCCTCAAGGCCGAGCTGGCCCGAGCTGCAGAACAGGGCGCGGTGAGCCATCTGCCGACTTTGCGTGCAGCCAAACGCTGGATCGGCATCGAGCGCGAGATTCTGTGCGAGCGTTCGCGAGCCTTGGTGGACGCCGCGGCGAGCGCCAGCCCTAACCTGAGCAAGCTGCTGCACATGCGCGAAGAACTCAAATCGGTGTGGGAGCAGACCAATCTGAACGCCGACCAGCTTCGCTTGAAGCTCCAGGACTGGTGCTGCCGTGCCGAAGACAGTGGCTTGGCCCCGCTTCGGGAGTTGTCGCTGAGGCTGCGACGTTATACGCCGACAGCCTGAATTCTGATGTTTACGACGCCTGGGCATTCATGCCGGATGCCCAGGCTAAACATTGATGGAGCGCCAAAGGAGGCACCCATGAAAAAGAGGCGCCCACAAAAAATCCGCTAGTCAGGCCGCAGTGAATTTGAACACTGTGGCCGATCCAGCGGATCGTTCTTTGGTAGACAGATCAGATTACTTAATCTTGCCTTCCTTGTAATTCACATGCTTGCGCGCGACCGGATCGAATTTCATGATTTCGATCTTTTCGGGCGTGGTGCGCTTGTTTTTGGTGGTGGTGTAGAAATGGCCGGTACCCGCAGAGGATTCCAGCTTGATTTTTTCGCGTCCGCCTTTGGTTGCCATGATGGGTTCCGTGCAGTTCTAGGAAGGAATGGAGAGGGCGATCAGATCTCGCCGCGCGAGCGCAGCTCGGCCAGCACGACGTCGATGCCTTTTTTGTCAATGGTGCGCAGCCCAGAGCTCGTTACACGCAAACGCACGAAACGGTTCTCGCTTTCAACCCAGAAACGACGATATTGCAGATTGGGCAGGAAGCGACGCTTGGTCTTGTTGTTCGCATGGGACACATTGTTCCCGACCATCGGCCCTTTACCTGTCACTTGACACACTCGTGCCATGGCACACCTCGAAATTGTGTAGAACAAAGGCTAAAGATTATAGCCGGAAAGATTTGCTTGTCCACCGCTATCGGTGTCAAGACTCCGCATTCTCCAGATAGCGCTGTGCGTCCAGAGCGGCCATGCAGCCGGTACCTGCGCTGGTGATCGCCTGGCGATAAACGTGATCTTGCACGTCACCCGCGGCGAATACGCCGGGCACGCTGGTGGCGGTCGCCATCCCTTCGTTGCCGCTGCGGGTGATGATGTAGCCGTCCTTCATGTCCAGCTGGCCTTTGAAAATTTCAGTGTTGGGCTGATGGCCGATGGCGATGAAACAGCCATTCAGTGCGATGTCTTCGTCGGCGCCGGTCTGGCTGTTGTGGATGCGCACGCCAGTCACGCCACTGGCGTCGCCCAGCACTTCTTTCAATTCGCTCCAGAGCTTGAGTTCGACTTTGCCCTCGGCCGCGCGGGCCATGAGTTTGTCGACCAGAATGGGCTCGGCACGGAATTTGTCGCGGCGGTGAATGACGGTCACCTTGCTGGCGATATTGGCCAGATACAGCGCTTCTTCGACGGCCGTGTTGCCGCCGCCCACCACGCACACCGGCTGGTTGCGATAGAAAAAGCCGTCGCAAGTCGCGCAGCCCGAGACGCCCTTGCCCATGAAGGCCTCTTCGGTGGGCAGTCCCAGATATTTGGCCGAGGCGCCGGTGGCGATGATCAGGGTGTCGCAGGTATAGACGCCGCTGTCGCCTTCGAGGCGGATGGGTTTTTCGCGCAGATGCGCGGTGTGGATGTGATCGAACACGATCTCGGTGTTGAAACGCTCGGCATGCGCCTGAAAACGCGCCATCAAGTCGGGCCCTTGCACGCCATCGACGTCGGCAGGCCAGTTGTCGACTTCGGTCGTGGTCATGAGTTGACCGCCTTGAGCCAGACCGGTGATGAGCAGGGGGTTCAGATTGGCTCGGGCCGCATAGACGGCGGCGCTGTAACCGGCCGGGCCGGAGCCCAGAATGAGCACTTTGGCGTGTTTGGATGTCATGATGTGTGAGAAACTTCGGGCTGAGAGGATGGGGGAGGAGGTTGCGCTGCAACCGCTGCTGACGGACTGTCCTCGAAAATAGAACAAGGGCAAGCCGCCGCACAATAGATAAGATTTTAGGGGTGCGGCATATCGGGCGTGCGGCATGCGGCTATTTTCTGGCTTCTCCGCCTGCCTTCGAAATTGCCCCGCCGCCCCATAAACTGGAGAAACTGATGTCGCAAATCACCGATATTGACCTCGTTCGGCGCGTGCCGCTGTTTGCCGTGCTCACCGAATCGCAGGCCTGGTCGATTTCGCAATCCATCGTCAAGCGGCGCTACAAGCGCGGCGAGAACATCGTCGAGCAGGGCAGCAAGTCGAATGCCCTGTTCATTCTGCTTTCCGGCCGGGCGAGGGTGATCAGCATGGATGCCAAAGGCCGCGAAGTCATCATCGCCGTGCTGCATGCGGGCGATTACATCGGGGAAATGAGCCTGATCGATGGCGAACCGCACAGCGCCACGGTGCAGGCCGAGGTGCAGACCGATGTGATGATGCTCGGCCGGGTGGCGTTTCTGCAATGCCTGCCTGAAAACACCAGCATGTCCTTTGCGATCATGCGCGGGCTGGCGCTGCGTCTGCGTCGGGCCGACCGGAAAATTGAATCTCTGGCGCTGATGGATGTCTATGGACGTGTGGCGCGCGCGCTGATGGAACTCACGGACGAGATGCAGAACGAGCACGTCATCCGCAACAAGCTATCACGCCAGGATCTGGCCAAGATGGTCGGCGCCTCGCGCGAAATGGTCAGCCGGGTGATGAAGGACTTTGAACAGCAGGGTTTTGTGGTCGAGCGCGAAGACGGCACCCTATTGATCCGAGAGCATCTCTCGACTCTGATTTGATGCGAGCGGGGTGTGCACGGCCCCTCGTCCTCGCTCCTGATCCGTTGTCCCTTATCCGTCGTCTATATCCGCCTGCGATTCTGAGCCTGGGCGATCTGTCGCGTTGGCTTGTTTGCCCATGACCGCCGCGAAGGCGGCAAAATCCGCTCTGAAGCCCATTTTGATGGCGGGCGCGATGCATCACCCTGGATTTTGAACACCCCTCCCATGCCGAAAATCGATACCCGACGTCGCCCTTCCCAGGCGGCGCTCCGTTCTGAGCCGCGCAGCCGCCTGCAGCGTTTTGCGAGCGAGGTACGCCTGACGGCCGCCTTCATCGGTTGGATTTTGCTTTGCCTGAGTCTGCTGAGCTTTCACAAGTCCGATCCGTCCTGGTCGAGTTCGGGCACCAATGGCCATGTGGTCAACTGGGTCGGCGTGGTTGGGGCCTGGTTTTCCGATGTGGCCTATTTTCTGCTGGGCTTCTCGGCCCTGTGGCTGATTCCGCTGGGTCTGTACGGACTGCTGCGCATGTGGCGCAACACCCAGGCGCAAACACCCGCCGCCGAGGAGCAAACGCCAGTGAGCCGGTGGCGCAAGCTGCAGCCGCTGGCCGCCGCTGCGGGCCTGCTGCTGCTGCCGCTTTCCAGCGCGGCGCTGGAGTCGACGCGCCTGTGGAGTCTGGCTTCCGCCCTGCCGGGCGAGGCCGGCGGCTTGCTCGGGCATGGTCTGGGTATCGCCGTTGATACCTTGCTGGGCGACACTGGCGGCACTTTGGTGCTGCTGGCGGTCTTTCTGTTTTCGCTGAGCTGGGTCGGTCATTTTTCATGGGCCGATGCGGCCGAGCGCCTTGGCGGCTGGATCGAGCGGCTGTGGACCTGGCAGCGCGAACGCCGCGGACGCGAAGACGATGTGCTGGCCGGGCGGCAGGCCAAGCAGGAGCGCGAAAAGGAAGTCGAGTTGCAGCGGCCTTTGGTGGAAGAGCGCGAGGTGCTCGCTCCCGTGCTGATCGAGCCTTCGGTGGCTTATGTGCCGCAGTCTCCGCGCGTGCTCAAGGAAAAGCAGAAACCGCTGTTCAATGAACTGCCCGACTCTTCCCTGCCGGCCTTGGGGCTGCTGGATGCCGCGCCCTCGGTGCAGGCGGAAACCGTCAGCCACGAAACGCTGGAGTTCACTTCGCGCCTGATCGAGAAAAAGCTCAAGGATTTCGGCGTGGAGGTGCGCGTAGTGGCGGCCTATCCCGGCCCGGTCATCACCCGCTACGAAGTGGAGCCGGCCACTGGCGTGAAGGGTGCGCAGATCGTCAATCTGTCGCGCGATCTGGCGCGGGCCTTGTCGCTGGTGAGCATCCGCGTGGTCGAAACCATTCCGGGCAAGAACACCATGGCGCTTGAGTTGCCCAATGCCAAGCGGCACACCATCAAGCTGTCGGAGATTCTGGGTTCCAACAACTATCACGAAGCCGCCTCGATGCTGACCCTGGGTCTGGGCAAGGACATCGTGGGCAACCCGGTGGTGGCTGATCTGGCCAAGATGCCGCACCTGCTGGTGGCGGGCACCACCGGCTCGGGCAAGTCGGTGGGCGTCAACGCCATGATTCTGAGCCTGCTGTACAAGGCCGAACCCAGCGATGTGCGGCTGATTCTGATCGACCCGAAAATGCTCGAGCTCAGCGTGTACGACGGCATTCCGCATCTGCTCGCGCCCGTGGTGATCGACATGAAACAGGCGGCGCAGGCGCTGAACTGGTGCGTGGGCGAGATGGAGCGCCGCTACAAGCTGATGAGCAAGCTCGGCGTGCGCAATCTCGCGGGCTACAACACCAAGGTGCAGGAGGCCCGTGCGCGCGGCGAGCCGCTGACCAACCCGTTCAGCCTCACGCCAGAGTCGCCCGAACCGCTGGAGAAGTTGCCGCACATCGTGGTCGTCATCGACGAACTGGCCGATCTGATGATGGTGGTGGGCAAGAAGATCGAGGAACTCATCGCCCGCCTGGCGCAAAAGGCGCGGGCGTCGGGCATTCACCTCATCCTGGCCACCCAGCGCCCCAGCGTGGATGTGATCACCGGGTTGATCAAGGCCAATATTCCCACCCGCATGGCCTTTCAGGTGTCGAGCAAAATCGATTCGCGCACCATCCTCGACCAGATGGGCGCGGAGAGCCTGCTGGGCATGGGCGACATGCTGTACCTGCCGCCCGGCTCGGGCATGCCGCAGCGGGTGCATGGCGCGTTTGTGAGTGATGCCGAAGTGCACCGCGTGGTCGAAGACATCAAGAGCCGGGGCGGGCCGAACTATCTCGATGGCATCCTCACTGGTGAGGAAGATGTGGATGGGGCGGGCGCAGTGGGTGGCGCGGGCGGCTCAGACGGCGAGAGCGACCCGCTCTACGATCAGGCAGTGCAGATCGTGCTGCAGCACCGCAAGGCGTCGATTTCTCTGGTGCAGCGTCATCTGCGCATCGGCTACAACCGTTCAGCCAGACTACTGGAGCAGATGGAACAATCCGGTCTGGTGTCGGCGCTGACCGCCAACGGCAACCGCGACATTCTGGTGCCGGTACGGTCAGAGTGAACTTGCACCTGCATCACGCACCCGGATTTGAATTTTTTGAAAGACCGAATGATGATGTTTATGAACGCGCGCTGGCTCACCACGCTGATGCGGCTTTTTCTCGCGGGCGGTCTGCTCGGCGCCAGTCTGCCTGCGGCCTTCGCGGCGAATTCGGTGCAACTGCTCGAACAGTGGCTGCAGCAGACCCGGGGCGCCAGCGCCCAGTTCACTCAGACTGTGAGCAACCCCAAGGGCCCGGCGCAGGCGCCGGCTACCGGGCAGTTCGCCTTCGAGCGACCCGACCGTTTCCGCTGGGACTACACCAAGCCCTATGCCCAGGTTATCGTCAGCGACGGCAAGCAGCTCTGGACCTATGACCACGACCTCGATCAGGTGACCATCACCCCGGTCACGCAGGCGTTCAAGGGCACGCCTGCCGCGATCTTCGCCGGAACCGACCTGACCCGGCTGTTCACCCTGCAGGCCCAAGCCGATGCCGGCGGTCTGCAATGGGTGCAGGCCACACCCAAGGCCAAGGACAGCAATTTCGACTGGATACGCATCGGTCTGCGCAGCACGGCACAAGGCCCGGAAGTGGCCGAGCTTCAGTTGCGCGATGCTTTCGGGCAGATTTCCACCATGCGCTTCACCGCCATCAAACACAACCCGACCTTCGGCCCGGACAGCTTCCGTTTCACTCCGCCCAAAGGGGCTTCGGTCATCAGCCAGCCATGACCAGCGGCCCGGGCCTGTTCGACGACGCGGACTTGCCCGCGCCCGCCCGCCCGCTTTCTGCGTCCAAGCCCGCGCCTGGGGCCAACGCTCCGCTGGCCGAGCGTTTGCGCCCGCATCATCTCGGTGAAGTGGTGGGCCAACGCCACCTGCTCGGGCCCGGCAAGCCGCTGCGCGTGGCGTTTGAAACCCGGCGGCTGCACTCCATGCTGTTTTGGGGGCCGCCCGGCGTGGGCAAAACCACCCTGGCGCGGCTGATGGCCGATGCTTTCGATGCCGACTTTCTGCCGTTGTCGGCGGTGCTTGCCGGGGTGAAAGACATCCGCGATGCTGTCGCCCAGGCCCAGGCCGCGCAGCAACGGGGGCGGGCCACCATTGTGTTCGTCGATGAAGTGCATCGCTTCAACAAAAGCCAGCAGGATGCGTTTTTGCCGCATGTCGAATCCGGCTTGTTCACCTTTATCGGCGCGACCACGGAAAACCCGTCATTCGAGGTCAACAGCGCCTTGCTGTCGCGCGCCGTGGTGTACGTGCTCGAACCGCTGGACGCCGACGATCTTCGCTTGCTTTTGCAACGCGCGCTGGCGGGTGGCGGCGTCGAGGCCATCGAGCCCGCGGCGCAAGAACGACTCATTCGCCATGCCGATGGCGATGCCCGCCGCCTGCTGGGCGCGCTTGAGCTGGCTTTGCAGGCCGCTGTGCGAGCCGCTCAAACCACGCTCACCGCCGACCTGCTCGAACAAACCCTGGGCGCGACCCTGCTGCGCTTCGACAAAGGCGGCGAGCAGACCTACGACCTGATCTCGGCGTTGCACAAATCGGTGCGGGGCTCGGATGTGGACGCCTCGCTCTACTGGTTTGCGCGCATGCTCGAAGGCGGCGCCGATCCCCGCTATCTCGCGCGGCGGCTGATCCGCATGGCGGTGGAAGACATCGGCCTGGCCGACCCCAAGGCGCTGACCCTTGCGCTCGAAGCCGCGCAAACCTACGAGCGCTTAGGCAGCCCTGAAGGCGAGCTGGCGCTGGCCGAGGCGGTGGTTTATCTGGCCGTCACGCCCAAGTCGAACGCGGTTTACAAGGCCTTCAACGCCGCGCGCGCGTTTGCTCGGGAGCAGGGCACCCAGCCCGTGCCCTTGCACCTGCGCAACGCGCCCACCAAACTGATGAAAAACCTGGGCTATGGCAAGGACTACCGCTACGCCCACGACGAGGCCGACGCTTTTGCCGCCGGAGAAACCTATTTTCCAGACGGCATGACGCCGCCCCGCTTCTATCAGCCCACATCGCGCGGGGTGGAGGAGCGCATCGCCCGCCGCCTGCAAGACTTGGCTGCGCGCAATACCCGGGGTAGTGTGGTGTCATCTTTCGGGCCGGAAAGTGACAGTGCCGCAACTGAACCATCCAGCGACTGAGCGGCCTCAAACTGCGGGTTGACCCGGTGCCGGGTGACCCGAGGCAGGCGGTTATCATCGCGCCAGCCAAAAAAACAGGGGTCAGGACAGCCCGGCCCCCAGACAAAACCATGAAGCCTGTTCACCCTCGCCCGGCAGCATCGTTGCCGGGTGCCGCCGCGTACCAGACGCGGCATGCATCGTGCGCGCTCGCAGGCGCTCCACTTTCACACACGATGTCCTGGAGGCATGCACTCAACCGGTGCGGCGGTCCCGGCACGCGCTTTGCTTTCATCCCCGGTTTACTCGTTTCACCCCGGCCGCTCCAAAAGAGTCGGGCCGTCACTCACTAGCCATCCGCTCGTCAGGAGATTCAAGGTATGGATATTTTTCTTCAGCAGATCGTCAACGGTCTGGTTCTGGGCAGCATGTATGCCCTGATCGCTCTCGGCTACACCATGGTGTACGGCATCGTCAACCTCATCAATTTTGCGCATGGGGACGTGATGATGGTGGGGGCGCTCACGGCCTACACCGTGTTCAAGGTGCTCGATCATGTGGCCCCGCATCTTCCAGGTTGGTTGGTCGTGGTTATCGCCCTGATCATCGCCATGCTGGCCACGGGAGCGCTCAACTACTTTATCGAGCGCATCGCCTACCGGCCCTTGCGCAATGCGCCCAAGCTGGCGCCGCTGATCACGGCCATCGGCATGTCCATCCTGCTCGAAACGCTGGCGATGATCATCTGGGGGCGCGACTACAAGGTGTTCCCGTCCGGGTTGCTGCCGAGCAATGTCATCAATGTCGGCGGTATTGTCATCACGCCGGTACAGATCATGATTCTGATAGTTACGGCCGTGCTGCTGGCGGGGCTGACCTGGCTGATCAATCACACCAAGCTGGGCCGGGCGATGCGGGCCACGGCGGAGAATCCGCGCGTGGCGTCGCTGATGGGGGTGAATCCCAACTTCGTCATCTCCTCGGCGTTCGTGATCGGCGCCATGCTCGCTGCTATTGCCGGGGTGATGTGGTTTGCCAACTTCGCCACGGCGAACTTCTATATGGGCTTCACGCCGGGTTTGAAGGCCTTTACCGCGGCGGTGCTGGGCGGCATCGGCAATCTTTCGGGGGCCATGCTAGGCGGCATTCTGCTGGGGCTAATCGAGGTGCTGGGCGCTGGCTATATCGGCACGCTCACCGGTGGGGTGTTCGGCAGTAATTACCAGGACATCTTCGCCTTCATCGTGCTGATTCTGGTGCTGACCCTGCGCCCGCAAGGCCTGCTGGGTGAGCGCGTGGCCGATCGCGCCTGAGGAGACTGAACATGAACCAACAAAAGAACTGGGTCTGGATTGTGGCGGGCGCTGCTGCGCTCATCGCGCTGCCCATGGTGCTGCAGATCGCAGGTGATGCCTGGGTGCGGATCGCAGCCTTTGCCATGCTCTACATCATGCTGGCGCTGGGGCTGAACATTGTGGTCGGCCTGGCCGGGCTGCTCGATCTGGGCTATATCGCCTTTTATGCGGTGGGGGCGTATTTGTATGCGCTGTTGTCGTCGAACCAGCTCACGAGCAATTTCGATGCGCTGGGGGCGATGTTCCCCAATGGCTTCGATGTGTCGATCTGGCTGGTCGTTCCCATGGCGGCGGCGCTGGCGGCCAGTGCGGGCATTGCGCTGGGCACGCCCGTGCTCAAACTGCGCGGCGACTATCTGGCCATCGTGACGCTGGGCTTTGGCGAGATCATCCGCATTTTCATGAACAACCTGAACGCGCCGATCAACATCACCAACGGCCCGCAAGGCATTTCGGGCATTCACGGCATTCATCTGTTCGGCTGGGATCTGAACCAGAATATCAATATCGGCAGTTTCACCATACCCTCGGTGGCGCAGTATTACTACCTGTTCCTGGTCCTGGTGGTGTTTGTGGTGATACTGAGCTACCGCCTGCAAGACTCGCGCATCGGCCGCGCCTGGATGGCGATGCGCGAAGATGAAATCGCCGCCAAGGCCATGGGCATCAATACCCGCAACATGAAGTTGCTGGCGTTCTCGATGGGGGCGACTTTCGGCGGCGTGGCCGGGGTGATGTTCTCGGCCTTCCAGGGCTTCGTCTCGCCCGAGTCGTTCTCGCTGCTGGAGTCGATCATCGTGCTGGCCATGGTGGTGATCGGCGGCATGGGCCACATTCCCGGCGTCATTCTTGGCGCGGTGCTGCTTTCGGTGCTTCCCGAAGCGCTGCGCTATATGGGCTTCATCTCCGACTGGCAGCAGCACACTTTCGGCCATGTGTATATGGACAGCGGCATCCTGCGTCAGCTCATCTATGCGCTTGCCATGATCATCATCATGATCCTGCGGCCCAAAGGACTGTGGCCTGCGCCCGAACATGGCAAGAGCTTCGCCAAACTGCCCACTCCGCTGCAGGAAGGAGGCAAGGCATGAGCGACACGGTTCTGCGCGTGAGTGGCGCATCCAAACGCTTTGGCGGCTTGCAGGCTCTGAACGATGTCGGCATCCAGATCGACCGCGGCCAGATCTACGGCCTGATCGGCCCCAATGGGGCGGGCAAGACCACGTTTTTCAACGTCATCACCGGGCTGTATCCGCCCGATTCGGGCGATTTCATCCTGGCCGGCAAGGCTTACAAGCCGGCCGCGGTGCATCAGGTGGCGCGTGAGGGCATTGCCCGCACGTTCCAGAACATCCGCCTGTTTCCGGACATGACGGCGCTGGAGAACGTGATGGTCGGGCGGCATGTGCGTACCAATAGCGCGCTGATCGGCGCGGTGTTCCGCACCCGGCATTTCAAGACCGAGGAAAAAGCCATCCGCGAACGGGCGCGTGAACTGCTGGCCTATGTGGGCATCGAGCGGTATGCCGATTTCCGCGCCCGCACGCTGTCGTATGGCGACCAGCGCCGCCTGGAAATCGCCCGCGCTTTGGCTACCGATCCGCAACTGCTGGCGCTCGACGAGCCCGCGGCCGGCATGAACGCCACGGAAAAACTGCAGCTGCGCGAGCTGCTCACCGCGATCCAGAAAGACGGCCGCACCATTCTCATCATCGAGCACGATGTGAAGCTGGTCATGGGCCTGTGCGACCGGGTGACCGTACTCGATTACGGCAAGATCATTGCCGAAGGGGTGCCCGCCGAAGTGCAGAAAAATCCGAAAGTCATCGAAGCCTATCTGGGCGCAGGGGAGCACTGAGCATGTCCGAAATTGTTCTCAAAATCACGGGCCTGCGCGTCTCTTACGGTGGCATTCAGGCGGTCAAAGGCGTCGATCTGGAGGTACGCAAGGGCGAGCTGGTCAGCCTGATCGGCGCCAATGGCGCTGGCAAGACCACCACGCTCAAGGCCATCACCGGGCTGCAGCCCATCACTGACGGCGAAGTGCACTACGCCGGGCGCACCATCAATGGCCAGGGCGCCTACGACCTGGTGCGGCAGGGTTTGTGCATGGTGCCGGAAGGGCGTGGGGTGTTCACCCGCATGACCATTGCAGAAAATCTGCAGATGGGCGCTTACACCCGCAAGGACAAAGAGATCGACAGCGACATCGACAAGGTCTATGGCATTTTCCCGCGCCTAAAGGAACGCCGCGACCAGCTCGCCGGCACCATGTCGGGCGGCGAGCAGCAGATGCTGGCCATGGGTCGGGCGCTGATGAGCCGTCCGCAAGTGCTGCTGCTCGACGAGCCGTCGATGGGACTGTCGCCCATCATGGTCGACAAAATCTTCGAGGTAGTCGAAGACATCTCCAAGCAAGGCGTGACCATTCTGCTGGTCGAGCAGAACGCCAAGCGCGCGCTGGGTCTGGCCGATCGCGGCTACGTCATGGACTCGGGGCAGGTCACCATGACCGGTCCGGCCGAAGAGTTGCTGCACGACCCGCGTGTACGGGCGGCTTATCTGGGGGAGTGAGCGATCCGATGATCAAAAAGGCCTGCAATATGCGGGCCTTTTTGTTTTCACGGTGTCTGGCGCTTCAGGCTTTCGCCCCTGCCTTGTCGGCCTCGGTGGTGAAGGCGTCGGCGAAGAAGGCGTCTTCGGGGAGCTTGCACTGCTGGGTGAAATCGCGCTGCGCGGCTTCGACCATGACGGGAGCGCCGCAGGCGTAAACCGCATGGCCGGAAAGGTCGGGCACATCGTCCATCACGGCCCGATGGACGAAACCCGTTCGCCCGCTCCAGTCGGCGTCAGGCTCGGAGAGCACAGGAATGAAGCGCAGATGCGGCATGGCGGCGCATTGTTGTACCGCCCAGTCGTGCAGGTAGAGGTCTTGCTGCTTGCGACCGCCCCAATACAGCGTGACCTCGCGCGGGTCGGCGTTGGTGCGCATCTGCTCGAGGATGGCCTTGATCGGTGCGAAACCTGTGCCGGAAGCCAAGAAGATCAAGGGCTTGTTTTCGGGGTCGTCGCGCAGGAAAAAACTACCGAACGGGCCTTCGATGCGCTGGATCTCTTTCTCTTTCATCGCGGTGAACACATGATCGGTGAACTTGCCGCCCGGCATGTGCCGCAGATGCAGTTCGACCTGCGGGGATTCGCTGGGCGCGCTGGCCATGGAATAGCTGCGCCGTGCGCCATCACGCAGCAGAAACTGGATGTATTGCCCGGCGCGATAGCGGAGCGGATCGGCCGCAGGCAGTTGCAACATCACCCGCACCACATCGGGGGCGAGATGCTCGATGCTGCTGACCCGGGCCGGCATTTTTTTCACCGCAAATTCGCCCGCGCCAACCACTTCGTGGCTTTCGATCACCACATCGGTGAGCGCCTTGGCGCGGCAGGCGAGAATGAAGCCCTGCGCCCGTTCGGCCTCGCTCAGCGCCTTGAGCTGGTGAACGCCCAGCTCGATCTCACCCTGGAGCAGCTTGCATTTGCAAGAGCCGCAGGCGCCGTCCTGGCAGCCGTAGGGCAGGCCGACCGATTGACGGATGGCGGCTGCGAGCAGGGTTTCTTCGGCCTCGGCGGCGTATTGGTGGCCGCTGGGCTGAACGGTGACTTGATGACTCATGTGAACAATGATTAGGTGTGAACTGTGAACGATCAATCTGGACGCGGCCGACCACGGCTGCTCATCGTAGGCTGTGGCGACATCGGCATGCGGGTGGCGGCCTTGGCGCGCGGGCGCTACCGGCTGCTGGCGCTGACTTCATCGCCCCAGCGGCTGGAGAGCTTGCGCTCCGCAGGCATCGTGCCCCTCGTCGGCAATCTCGATCAGCCGCAAACCCTGTGGCGGCTGGCCCAGCTTGCGCCCCAACGGGTGCTGATGCTGGCCCCGCCGGGCGATACGTCCGGCCCGCGCGATCAGCGCAGTCGCCACCTGATTTCCAGACTGAAACAGTCGGGCATGTTATCTGGCCCCGGGAAAAATACCTTGCGCGTGGTCTATGCCAGCACCTCGGGGGTGTACGGCGATTGCCAGGGCGAACTCGCGCCAGAGACGCGCCCGTGCCAACCGCAAACCGAACGCGCGCAACGCCGCTGCGATGCCGAGCGCCTCTGGCGCCGCGCCGGTGTGCAGCATCGCTGGCGCGTGGGCTTGCTGCGCATCCCCGGCATTTACGACGGTGGGTCGCGTTCGCCCAAGGGCCGACTGGAGCGCGGATTGCCGGTGCTGGCGCCTGCTGATGATGTTTACACCAACCACATTCACGCCGACGATCTGGCGCGGCTGTGTTTACTGGCGCTGGAGCGCGCCGCGCCGGGGCGGGTCTATAACGTCTGTGACGACAGCACGCTGCGCATGGGAGACTACTTCGATCTCGCCGCCGATCTCTATGGTTTGCCTCGGCCTGTGCGTGTAGCGCGTGACCAGGCACTAGCATCGGGCCTGAGCCCGATGATGCTCAGTTTCATGCGCGAATCGAGAAGACTGGACAACACGCGCATGAAAGCCGAACTCGGCGCTCGCCTGCGCTACCCCGAGGTGCTGCTAGGGTTGCGTTCAGGCGAGGTTCGATAAGCCGACCAATTTCGCCGACCGATCCCGCCGACCGATCCCGCCGATCAATGCGCCGGCGGATTGTTTTCCGGCAGTTGCAGCGTAGGCAGCGGGCGAGCGGTTTCCACCAGAATCAGCGGGCCATCGTCGAGCTTGGGCGCGGGCTTGCGTTCGCGCGGCACATGAATGGGCGCGGGTTGCGCGGCCAGTTCTTCCTGCACGCGGCGGATGGCGTCAGCATTGGACTGCACCCATTGCAGCCCGGCTGCTTGCGCCGTTGCTTGCAGAGCATCGACCGGCAGCACATAGGCGGCAGCGGCCTGTGCGGGTGCGGGCTCGGCTGCGGACGTCGTTGCCACAGTGGCTTTTTCAACCGCTGTGACGATCAGGGAGGACGACTCTGCTGCGGCGGGCGGGGAGTCGGGCGCGGCGAGCGGCGCTTCTTCGGAAGGCCGGGCAACGGGCCGAGGGGCAGGCTGAGCAGCCTCCAGGGCCAGGTCGGCCGGGGCGTCGATCCTGATGAGGATCAGCGGTGTCTGATCTTCCAGCGCGGGCGCGGCGGGGGCTTCGACGGCGCCCAAAGCCAGCGGCGCGGCCAGGGAGCCGAAGCTGCGACCCGCTGTTTCGTCCGCATCGGCATCGGTAACGGCTTCGTTCGCTTCGGCGCTCAGATTGCCGTTCTCGTCAGCGGCGGCGCCTTCGCGGCGTCCACCACGGCGGCCACGACCGCGGCGATTGCGCGATTTGCGCTCGGTCTGCGCTTCGTCACCCCTTCCTTCGGTCAGGGCTGGGGTTGCCTCGGTATCACCCTCGGCTTGGGTTTCAAGCGCCTGAGCATCGATCAGTTCGGCTTCGGGCGCCGCTTCAACGGGCTCACGACGCGGGCGGCGATTGCCGCCACGCCCGCTTCCGGATGCACGTTCGGAGGAGCGTTCGGCCGTATCCGTGGCCGATTCTTCGCCGGGTGCGCGGGTTTGCTCAGGTACGGCTTGCGCGCGCTCCTTGCGGGCCGCGGCCTCTTCTGGGTCGCGCTCGCGCTTGGGGCGCTCGCTGCGTTCGGCTTGGCTCTGTTGACCGCGGGGTGGCCGGTTGCGGGGGTTGGTGGTTTCTCCTGCTGCGGTTTCGGCGGCTTCGGCGGGTTGGGTGCCAACGGCCGGGTTGCCGCGCTGACGGTTTTCGCCCTGGCCTTCGCGCTGGCGGTCACGGCCGCCGCGACGGCGGTTGCCGTTTTGGCCGGAAGCCGTGCGTGCGCCGCGGCCGCCTTGCCCATCCGCCTTGGTCAGGGCCGGGGTGGCAGGCTGCGCCGCAACCGGCGGCTCTTGCACGGCAGCGGAGGGTTGTGGTTCGGCGGAGAACAGACGCTTGACCCAGCCAAACAAACCGCCGCCAGCCGTTGCGGCAGCAGCAGGCGCGGCGGCGGGGGTTGCAACCGCCGGGGCCGGTGCGGGGGCGGGAGCCTCGTCGGCAGCCGGGGCGGGCATGACCGGGGCCGGGCCTTCCGGGGTGATGCCGCGCACCAGGGCTTCCTGACGCGGGCGCTGTTCTTTTTCGCGACGTGTGATGGCCGTGTCTTCTTCGGCCTCGTCAGCCATTTTGTAGCTGGTGGGCAGATTGTCCAGGCGCGGATCGTCGTGCTTGAGGCGTTCGAGCTTGTAGTTGGGCGTGTCGAGGTGCTTGTTGGGGATCAGCAGCACCGACAGACGCTGGCGCAGTTCGATTTTGGTGATCTCGGCGCGCTTTTCGTTGAGCAGGAAGGAGGCGACTTCCACTGGCACTTGCACGTGCACGGCGGCCGTGCCTTCCTTCATGGCCTCTTCCTGGATGATGCGCAGGATTTGCAGGGCGCTCGATTCGGTATCGCGGATGTGGCCGGTGCCATTGCAGCGCGGGCAGGTCACGTAAGCGCCTTCCGACAGGGCGGGGCGCAGGCGTTGGCGCGAGAGTTCGAGCAGGCCGAACTTGGAAATCTTGCTCACCTGCACGCGGGCGCGGTCTTGGCGCATGGCGTCGCGCAGGCGGTCTTCGACCGCGCGCTGGTTGCGCGGCTCTTCCATGTCGATGAAGTCGACCACGATCAGGCCGCCAAGGTCGCGCAGCCGCATCTGGCGGGCGACTTCGTCGGCGGCTTCGAGGTTGGTGCGCAGAGCGGTGTCTTCGATGGCATTGCCGCGCGTGGAGCGTGCGGAGTTGACGTCCACCGCCACCAGCGCTTCGGTGTGGTCGATGACGATGGCGCCGCCGGCCGGCAGGTTGACCGTGCGCGAATAGGCGGTTTCGATCTGCTGCTCAATCTGAAAGCGCGAGAACAGCGGCAGATCGTCGCGGTAGCGCTTGACGCGGTCGACCGTGTCGGGCATGACGTGCAGCATGAACTGCCGTGCCTGCTCGAACACGTCTTCGGTGTCGATCAGAATTTCGCCGATGTCACTGGTGAAGTAGTCGCGGATGGCGCGGATGACCAGCGAAGATTCCTGATAGATCAGGAAGGCGCCCTTTTGCGTCTCCGAAGCGTCGCGCACGGCGCTCCAGAGTTTGAGCAGGTAATTCAAGTCCCATTGCAATTCTTCTGCGCTGCGGCCGATGCCTGCGGTGCGGGCGATCAGGCTCATGCCTTCGGGATGCTGGAGCTGGTCCATCGTCTCGCGCAATTCCTGGCGGTCTTCGCCTTCGATGCGACGGCTCACGCCACCGCCGCGCGGATTGTTGGGCATGAGTACCAGATAGCGCCCGGCCAGCGAGATGATGGTGGTCAGCGCCGCGCCCTTGTTGCCGCGCTCTTCTTTTTCCACCTGCACCAGCAGTTGCTGGCCTTCGGTGATCACGTCCTGAATGCGCGCCTGGGAGGGGGAAACGCCCTCCTTGAAGTACTGGCGCGAAATTTCCTTGAACGGCAGAAAGCCGTGGCGCTCTTCGCCGTAATCGACGAAACAGGCTTCGAGCGAGGGCTCGACGCGGGTGACGACGGCCTTGTAGATATTGCCCTTGCGCTGCTCGCGCCCGGCCTGTTCGATATCGATGTCGAGAAGTTTCTGTCCATCGACGATGGCCACGCGCAATTCTTCCGACTGCGTGGCGTTGAACAACATGCGTTTCATTTCAAGCTCCTGGCCACTTCATGCGGCCGATACAAAGCGGGCGCCAGGGCGCCCCCATGCGTTGATCTCCGGAGCTAAAACCAGGCCGGGTTCGCCGCTGATGTGCGGCACGCCCGGCGGGCAGAATCAGACAGGACTCATGCAAAAACCTCCACCAATCGGTCTGCCTCGGAGCGCGTGGTCTTCGCGATGCAGGGCGTTTGGCCCAGGCGTGGCGATGCGCAGGCTGTTGCAGCGATCAGGCGCAACAGCGGGGGAGCAGAGGGTTCGCGGCAGGTGAGCACAAGCAGATTTCGCCAACAACAAAAGCACGCAGCGCAGAATCAGTGCTGAGGGGCGGTCGAGGGCGAAGAGTCGATTCAAGGTTTCAGATCCAGGATGGCAAAGCCGGGCGGTCGTCGCAGGCGTCAAACGCATTTGCGCGACGGCATCACTCGGGCTTTGGGCCAACGCTCATTTCGGTGAAGTCTGTCCGATCTGCCCCGACCGGAATCGGTGGTGTGGCAAAACGAGCAGTGTGAAGCTGAACCTAGAATGCCTTTCCTGTCACGGCAGATTCGCCGGTTTCGCATGCACTCGTATCGGGTGATATCAGCAACCCGGGCACATGCAGTACCCGCACGAAAACCTGTCAGGAAGCAGTCTTTCCGCTTTTGGCACGTCGCGCAGGTGCATCATGTAAAACTGCACGCAACTTCGCGGAAATATTGCCAAAATTCGGTCTTCCAACTTCACAACTTCACGCTCGATTATATGCACACCGCGCCATCTCCCCAGGTTCGGCTCCTTCAGGTCGGCGATGCGGGCGAGGGGCAGCGGCTGGATAACTTTCTGGCGCGCCACCTCAAGGGCGTGCCGCGCAGCCATATTCATCGCATCGTGCGATCGGGCGAAGTGCGGGTCAATGGCGGTCGGGCCAGCGCAGATCAGAAACTGCAGTCGAGCGATCAGGTGCGGATTCCGCCGGTGCGGGTGGCGCAGCCCGACGCGCCGCGCGCGGCGCCTGCGCTGCAGTTTCCCGTGGTGTTTGAAGATGATTTTCTGCTGGCGATCAACAAACCCGAAGGCGTGGCGGTGCATGGCGGATCGGGGGTTAGCTTCGGCGTGATCGAGGCTTTGCGCGCGGCGCGGCCCACGGCGAAGTTTCTCGAACTGGTGCACCGGCTCGACCGCGACACCTCGGGTCTGCTGCTTATCGCCAAGAAGCGCAGCGCGTTGACCACGCTGCACGCGGCGCTGCGCGAACGTCACGCCGACAAACGCTACCTCGCGCTGGTTGCCGGGCTCTGGACGCGTGGGGCGGTGATGATCGAGGCGCCGCTGCATAAATACCTGCTCGCCAATGGCGAACGGCGCGTGCGGGTGGACGTGCAGCAGGGGCAAGAGTCGCGTACTCAGTTTCGTTCCCAAGAGCAATTTGCGCTGCCGGGCCTGGGGCCTTGGGGCGGCTTGAGCCTGATGCAGGCGCGGTTGCTGACGGGACGCACCCATCAGATCCGGGTGCATCTGGCGCACTGCGGCCATCCCATCGTCGGCGACGATAAATATGGGGATGACAGCCTCAACGCCCTGCTGGCGCGGGGCCAGGCGGGCGTGCCGCCCTTCCGGCGCATGTTTTTGCACGCCGAGTCGCTGGCGATTGCGCACCCGGCAAGCGGCGAGCGGCTGGAACTGCGCGCGCCCTTGCCCGAAAACTGCGCGCAGTGGCTTCATCATTTGCGGGCACAATGCGCGCAGTCCTGACTTCCTGAACCCTTGCCCGCACCATGCACCGACAGAACTATGACCTGATTGTGTTCGACTGGGACGGCACGCTGATGGATTCCACCGCGGCCATCACCGGGGCGATCCAGCAGGCTTGCAAGGATCTGGGGCTGACGGTTCCCAGTCGCGAGGCGGCGTCGTATGTCATCGGCCTCGGGCTGGAGGATGCCCTGCGGCACGCCGCACCCGAGTTGCCGCATGCCGACTATCCCAAACTGGCTGCGGCCTATCGCAAGCATTACTTCGCGCTCGATGGCGAACTGGTGCTGTTCGACGGGGTGCTGGATTTGCTGCATGAACTCAAATCGGCCGGCTACAACCTTGCGGTGGCGACCGGAAAGTCTCGCATCGGTCTGACGCGGGCGATGGACCGGCCCGAACTGCGCGGCTTGTTCGACGCCACCCGCACCGCTGATGAAACCTTTTCCAAGCCGCACCCGGCGATGCTGCACGAAATCATGGCCGAACTTGCCAGCCCGCCGCAGCGCACCGTGATGGTGGGCGACACCACGCACGATCTGCAAATGGCGCTCAACGCCGAATGCGATGCCATCGGCGTGAGCTACGGCGCGCACGATGTGGCGCGTCTGGAGTCGCTGTCCCCCGCTGGGCTGGTGCATTCCGTCGCGGAACTGCAGGAATTTCTCGCCCAGCACGGGTAAGCGCGGCAGTCAGCCACTCGCTGACTGCCGCCGCGTCTTACATCTGCGGACGCATCAAGTTCGGGATGTTGATGGCCGGGGAATTCACTACCGGCACATTGACCGTGGGAGTCTGCACCACCGGAACATTCACACTCGGAGTTGTCACTACCGGCACGTTGACCGAGGGCGTTGCCACCGCGGGGATGTTGATTTGCGGCGTTGTCACCGCGGGCACGTTGATCGACGGCGTGTTGACCGAAGGCACATTGACCGCTGGGCTATTGATCACGGGAATGGTGACCGCAGGCGAGGCAACGGCAGGCGCATTGGGGGTTTGCACTGAAGGAGTTTGCACCGAGGGTGCCTGCGTGGTGACTTGCGCCCCTGCGCGCGCGCCTAGCCCTTGGCCAACGCCCGCGTCCCCTGTGCGCAGCGTGGGAGCGGCTGCTCCGGCGGCGCCCGTCTGACCTTGCGTAGCGGAACGTGTTTGCACCGTATTGCGATGCTGCGCTTCGGTGCGATTTTGCGCCCCGGTTTGGCCGGATGTATTGCGCACCGATTCGCCGCTTGATGTGCGGGTGTGGTTCTGGGTCGTGGTGCGGGTTTCAGCACGGGTGTTTGCCAAAGTGGCGGTCTCGGAGCGAGTGGCGGGCTTGGCCTGTTGATCGGCCGTGCGCGTCGAGGTCGTCGCCGAGAGTTGACCGTCCTGAACGGCATTCACGGCGGTTTGGGCATAAGCGAGACCGATGGAGAGCGAAGCGGCTGCAACAGCGGCGGACAGAACGGCGAGGGTACGGGTCTTGGACATGATGTTCTCCTGAAAGAAGGAAGGATGATTCACGCAGTGTGGCAAATATTCCCACTGAAGCGCTTGTGTTTATAATAGTGGCAAAATTTCCCACGTCAAGCCGAATCGCTTCGTTTATCCTTTTGCCATGTCCGCCGCCCTCAAATCTGCCGCCCTGTCCATCTTGCGGCCCTTCGTGCGCTATCTCATTACGCAGGGCTGGACTTATGGCGCTCTGGCCGAGTTGCTCAAATTTGTCTATGTGGGCGAAGTCATCGCGCTCGATCAGCGCGACGGCAAACCCGTACCGACCGATAGCCGTGTGAGTCTGCTCAGCGGCATCCACCGCAAGGAAGTCCGGCGTCTGCGAGAAGAATTGCAGAGCGGATCGGGTGAGATTGCCCTGCGGCATGGCGCCAATATGTCGGCGCAGGTGGTGGCGGCCTGGGTGGCTTGCGAGGCGTATCGCGACCCGCAAGGTGAACCGCTTGCCCTGCCGCTGCGCGCTGCGGGCGCCGCGGCCAGTTTTGAAAATCTGGTGCGGCTGGTGAAGGCCGACATGCGGCCGCGTACCGTGCTGGATGAACTGCTGCGCGCTGGCGTGGTGGAGCAGCAGGATGACATGGTGAGGCTGGCGCGCGGCGGCTACGTCTCCGATCTGCCCGAGGACAGGCTGGCTTTCATGGGGGCGCATATCGGCGACCATCTGCGGGCCACGGTTCACAACCTGGAAGGTCGCACGCCGACTTATCTGGAGCAATCGGTCTATTTCGACGATCTGCCGCCCATCGTGCCGGGCGAGATGCGCGACGATCTGCGTCAGCTCGGTGAACAGGTTTTGCAGGAGGCCTACCAGCGCATCGTGCGTGCGGAAAAGACGGCTCAATCCGCGCAAGCTGACGATCTCGGTGCGCCGCAAACCAGCAAGAAGCGCCTGCGCCTCGGTGTCTATTACTACGAAGACGATATGCCCGCTTCGAACTCAGCCGGGGAGCAGCCGTGAAAGCCACGTTGAAAGCCGTCGTTCGTGCCTGGCTCCCGGGGCTGCGCTTCGTGGGCGTGGCCTGCTTAGGGTTGATGCTGGGTCTGGTGGGCTCGATTGCGGCCACGCCAGGCGGGATCGGCGGTACGGGTATCGACCCCGGCGGCATCGGCGGCACCGGCATCAGCCCTGGTGGAATCGGCGGGACGGGAATCGTGGCCATCGGCCCGGTTCAGCGTTTCGGCAGCATTTTCGTCAACGGCGGCGAATATGAACTGCCCGCGCAGACACGCTATCGCGCGGATGGTCAGCCCGCGTCCGAGAACAGCCTGCATTTGGGCGATCTGGTGCGCGTCCATGCTGTAGAGCAGGGCGGGCGGCTGGATGCGCTGGCGGTGGACATCAGCTATGCGGTGATCGGTCGCGTATCGCAGATCGATCAATCTCAGGGGCGACTGGTGGTGCTGGGCCAGACCGTGCAAATCCTGCCCGGCACTTTGTTGCGCACCGCTGAAGATCAGCCTTTGCCGCTATCACGCCTGAAGGTGGGCGACGAGGTGCGCATCAGCGCGCTCGATCAAGGCGCGGGGCATTGGCAGGCGATGCGGCTGACTCAGCTCTCGGTTCAGCCCGCGGGACACGGTTCGCCGTTCTTGCTGCGCGGCAAAATCGAGGCGACCAGCGCTCAACCGCAGCGGGTCAAGATCAATGGCGTCTGGCTGTCTGTGCGCAGCGGGGCGGCGCAAACCGGGCTGACGGTCGGCGCCGAGGTCGTGGCGCGCGGCAGTCAGCAGAGCCAAGGAAATGTGATCGATTCTCTTCAGGCGATAGCGCCCTTGGCCGCGCCCATCGGCACGCGTGTGGCGATGGTGGGTTTTTTGCAGGCCGGGTCGCAGGGCAGGCCAGGCTGGGAATTGCAAGGCTTTCAGATCAGGGGCGCCGACGCGCTGATGCAGGCGCAACTGCAGTCCGCCGCTCGGTCGCAGGCCGCGCCGGTGTTCATCGCCGGCACCTTGACAGCAGCGCAGACGGTGGCGGTCGAGCGCGTGATCCCGAACGTGAACGCCCTGCAATTTGCGCTGCCGCCCCTGGCCGGTGGGCAGACGCCTCCTGCAAAAGCGGGCGATAAGGGCTCGGTGACCGGCGCGACACCCCAGTTCATATCGAACGGTGCGGGGCTGAACCTGTCGAGCCCGGCCTTCGTTGCGCCGACAGTGCCTACGGTGATCCAGCCGGGGTTCACCGCACCCTCGATTCCCGCGGCGCCCGCCGTGCCGCAGGTGCCGCAAATGCCCGCCGTCAACATGCTCACCGTGGCGCCCCCCGTGGTCGCACCGCCGCAAGTGCCCGTCGTTGTGACGCCGACAGTGGCCCCGCCGGTTGTGAACACACCCAGCGTGACGACGCCCGCCTTGCCCAGCGGACTGCAGATTCCCGCTGTGCCGCGTCCATGAAAAAGGCCAGCTTGCGCTGGCCTTTTTTATCAGAGGGCGAGGTGAGAACGGAGGTCAGAACACGATCTGGCCGCCTATGCCGACGCCAAAATTGGCGCTGCCGTTGCTCAGGCCCTTGTCCACATAGACCTGGAACCCGCTGCCATTTGGGGTGAGGTTGTAATTCCACGCCGCAATCAGATCTGAGGGGGCGGACGCCCCGGCCACCATCGACTGCTGACCGGCGTACATCAAGGTGAAAATATGCTGCTGGCTGGCCGCATAGCTGGCGCCAAACTGATAGATGGCGATGTTGCGCAGATTCTGTCCGGCCGGGTTGCCCACGAAACGGTAGCCCAGATTGGCAAACGGAAACCAGCTTTTGCCCACGATCTGCTGCAGATCCACCCCCAACTCGTAGTCGTTCTTGCCCGTGCCCAGACCGTTATCGGACGAAGCGGTGCCGAATTTGACTTTGGCGTAGGGCGTGATGGAGGGCGTGAGACCGCCGCCCTGGAAAATTTTGTAATGCCCAGCCAGCCACACGTCGCCCAGACCGCTGGCGGAACGGGTTTGCGTGGAACCGGAGCCGCCCACAACCGTGTTGCCGACGATGGTGGAGCCGACAGGCAGGCCGCTTTGAGAGACGTAGGGCACCGTGAGTTTGACGCGCCAGTTGCTGTCGCCGTACTGAATGTCGGTGGCGTCGTAGCGGATGTTGATGTTGTTGTTGGTGCCGAATTTGCCCTGGAAAAAGGACAGCGTGTTGCCGACCGTGAGTGCGGGTTCGGCTTGTGCGGTGCAAACACCCCCCAGAGCAAGCAGGGTGGCGATGAGGGTGGGACGAAGGGCCATATTGGATCTCGCGCGAGGTGGACTGAGGGAAATGGAACAGCCAGGAAAGGCCGATATGTTGAGACGTGGGAAAGTGTCACACAAAACTCAAACTTGATCCTTGTCGAATCGCAAACCGGCGTGCCGAGACCCGTCCGGCACGTCGGCGCGAGACGTGCGTGCAAGTGCGCCTGCGCGTCAATGAAGCGCTGGTATTCTGGCGACCCGTCCCGTTTTTCATTCTCCGAGCCCGAAACATGAGCGCATCCCCCCCAGATCTTCCCGCGCAACGTTCTGAGTCGTCCGCTCAACCCGGTGCGTGGGAGCGGCAGGTGCTGGAAAAACTGGTGCTCGAGGTCGTGAACGAAAAACGACGGGCGCGGCGCTGGTCGATTTTTTTCCGCTTCGTCCTGCTCGGCATCGTGGCGCTGATCTTTTTCGGCGGCATGATCACCGAGTTCGGTAGCCGCACCGCCACCGGGCCGCATACTGCGCTGATCGAGCTCAACGGCGAGATCTCCATCGGCTCGCAGGCCAGTGCCGACAATATCAATGCGGCCTTGCAGGATGCGTTTTCCAGCCCCGACACGCGCGGCGTCATCCTGCGCATCAACAGCCCGGGCGGCAGCCCGGTGCAGGCGAGCCAGATTTTTGCCGAGATCGAGCGGCTTCGCGCCAAATACAACAAGCCGGTGTACGCCGTCTGCGAAGAGGTGTGCGCCTCCGGGGCGTACTACGTGGCGGCGGCGGCAAATGACATCTATGTGAATCCGGCCAGTCTGGTGGGCTCCATCGGCGTGTTGATGGACGGTTTCGGCTTTTCCGGCCTGATGGACAAGCTCGGCGTAACCCGTCGCTTGCTCACCGCGGGCGCCAACAAGGGGTTCATGGATCCCTTCACACCCATGCCCGAGAACCAGAAAACCTACGCCCTGGGCATGCTGGAACAGATTCACAAACAGTTCATCGCAGCGGTGGAAAAAGGTCGCGGCGTACGATTGAAAGTGAATGACGAGACCTTCTCCGGCCTGGTGTGGACGGGCGAGTCGGCCGTGAAACAAGGACTGGCCGACGGCTACGGCGATGTCGACCAGATCGCGCGCGACAAGATCAAAGCGCCGGAAATTGTCGATTACACCGTGCAGGAAAATGTGGCCGAGCGTCTGGCCAAGCGTTTTGGCGCCTCGCTGGGCATGGGCGCGGTGCGCGAACTCTCAAACCTGGGCTGGTCTTTGCGCTGAGTCAGGACAGGCTCGCGCCAGCACGTCGAAACCGCTCAGGCGCAGCATGTCGCACAGGTCGATCAGGGGCAGTCCGATCAAGGCGGTCGGATCGTCGCTGCACATGTGCTTGAGCAGCGCAGGGCCGAGCGATTCCGAGCGGGCGCTGCCCGCGCAGTCGTAGGGCGCGTCCAGCGTCAGATAGGTTTCGATTTCCGCCGGGCTCAGCGTACGGAATCGTACTTCGGTGGGGCAGTTGCGCACTTGTACGCCGCCGTCTGGGCCGATGACGCAAACCGCGGTGTGGAACACGGCGTCACGCCCGCTGAGTCGCTGCAACTGAGCGACCGCAGCCGCATGGGAGCCGGGTTTGCCGAGCGCTTCGCCCCCCAACATGCACACCTGATCGGAACCGATCACCCAGCAGCCTGGTGCAGTACGCGCCACCGCGGCGGCCTTTTCAGCCGCCAGCCGCAGCGCCAGATCGAGCGCGGACTCATGGACTCTGCGGGTTTCGTCCACCTCGGGTGCGCGGCTTGAAAAAGGCACGCGCAGGCGTTGGAGCAACTCAGCGCGATAGCGCGAGGTCGACGCGAGAACCAGAACGGGATCAGCCGGCCCCGTCATCAATGCTTGCCGAAAAACCGGCCATGCAGCCATGCGCCAATGAGTATGCCCGCGATGCTCAGCAGCAACGGCCAGTTGCCCACCCCCAGACCAGCAATGGCCGGGCCCGGACACACGCCGCTCAGCCCCCAGCCCACGCCAAATATCGCGGCGCCGATGAGGGTGCGCGCGTCCAGATGCGAGGGGTGTTTGCCGAACACCACGCCAAAGACCGGCCGCTTCATCAGTCGGGGCAGCAGGTGGTAGGCGATGAAGGTCACGCCGGCAGCGCCTCCCATCACCAGCAGCAGACCGAGATTCTTGAGCAGCAGAAACTGCAGAATGGCCTCGGGTTTGACCATGGTGGACAGCGCCAGCCCGAAGCCGAACAAGGCCCCGGCGAACAAGGCCGAAAGCATCACTGCGAAAGGAGGAACACGTTGCATTTCAGAACCCTCCCAAGGCGCGAACCACATGGGCCGTGATGACGGCGGTACACAGGAAAATGATCACCGCGAGAATGGAAGGCAACTGCCCAGACCCGACGCCGCAGATGCCGTGTCCCGAGGTGCAGCCCCCCCCCCATGCGGGCGCCAAACCCGCCGACGATGCCGCCGAGGAACAACTGCCACAGCGGCACTTGGGTCACGAAGCCTTCGCCATGCCCGAGGGTGTAGGTGAACACCACTGCACCGACGATCAGACCCAGGCCGTACATCAAGCGCCAGTTACGGGTCGTAATGAATTTTTCGTGTTGAAAAAACGGATGACGCGACACCAGCGACCAAACTGCGGTGTAAGCGGTACTGACGCCGCCGATCAGGCCAGTCAGCCAGAACAGTACGCTGACGCCCAGTCCGATGAAAATGCCGCCATAAAGAAAAGGCTCCCAACCCAGGGGGAACCACTGCGCAATACTGTTCATCAGTCTCATCCTATTTTGGTGGGTCGAAGTGATGTGGATCACTTTTTTTGCATACTCGGTAGTGTAGGAGAGGGACTGCGCACTGTCTCGGCGAGATGTTGCAGCCGGTAAACTCAGGTGATGTCCCAACACCACTCCACAACCCCTCCTGACTCCGGGTCGATGCCGCCCCGTGCGCTGACCTTGTTCGACTTCGCCCGTTCCGGCGGAGAACTGCACGGCCGGGTGTCGTTGCCTGAACTGCACCGCCTGAGCGAATTGTTGTCGAGCACGCAAGGGCCTCCCGTGCAATGGGCGCTACAGGGTTTTCAGCGCGAACGGATCGGCATGCGTCCGCAGGCCATGGTGACTTTGCAAGTGCGTGGGGCGCTTCCTCTGATCTGCCAGCGCTGTCTGCAGGCCATGCAATATGCGGTTGACGAAACCGTCGATTTTCGATTGGTGGCCGAAGAGCCGGAACTGACTCAGGCCGAAATCGAGGCCGAAGACGAGGCGCTGCCTGCGGTCCATCCCGTGGACGTTCTGACCCTCATCGAGGACCAACTCATCCTCGCCCTGCCCATCGTGCCCATGCACGACGTCTGCCCGCAGCGTGATGCGCCCGAGCCAACGCCTTCACGTACCGATGAGGCGCCTGCCGAGGACCGTCAGCACCCCTTCGCCAATCTGCGCGATCTGCTCGGCGACGCAAAAAAGAAACGCTAGTGCGCTATGTCGCGGGGCAACGCCATCGCATATAATGATCAGCTTTTTCAAAGGGGATTGCCATGGCCGTCCAGCAAAACAAGAAATCACCTTCGAAGCGCGGCATGCACCGTGCCCACCAGTTTTTGAGCGCGCCGCCGCTGGCGGTTGAGCCGACCACGGGCGAAACGCATCTGCGCCACCACATCAGCCCGAACGGTTTTTACCGTGGGCGCAAAGTGGTCAAGACCAAATCTGACGAGTAAACGCTTGCCTTTGCGCACCCTGCGTCGCCTGCAAATGTGGGGCGATAGTTTGTCATGCGTGCCTGCGAAGGGGCCTTCGATGCTGGCGCCCGCTGTGTCATGAGTTCCACTCTGGCCGTCGATTTGATGGGCGGAGACCATGGTCCGAGAGTGACCCTGCCAGCCTGCGTGCAATTTTTGCAGGCGCATCCGGACAGTCGGCTGATTCTGGTCGGCCAGGCTGAGGCCGTCATGCCGCTGCTGGAGTCGTTGCGCTTGAAGAACGATGCGCGGATCGAATTCGTCGCGGCGAGTGAGGTGGTGACTTCCGACGACCCGGTCGAGGTTGCTCTGCGCCGCAAGCGCGATTCGTCCATGCGCCGCGCCATCGAGCAGGTGCGGGACGGTCGTGCGCAGGCCTGCGTATCAGCTGGCAATACCGGCGCCTTGATGGCGCTTGCGCGCTATTTGCTCAAGACCCTGCTCGACATTGAACGACCCGCCATAGCGACCTATTTGCCCAACCAGAAGGGAGAGGGAACGCTGATGCTCGATCTGGGCGCCAACGTCGATTGCGAGCCTTTGCACCTGCTGCAGTTCGCCGTCATGGGTACGGCGTATGCGGCGGCCGGTGGGCATGCGCAGCCGACGGTTGGGCTGCTCAATATCGGCGAAGAGGTGATCAAGGGCAACGACACCATCAAGCGGGCGGCCGAATTGCTGCGCGAAGCCGATGCGCTCGGGCGTCTGCGGTTTTACGGTAACGTCGAGGGCAACGATATCTTCAAGGGCACGACTGATATCGTCGTGTGCGACGGTTTTGTCGGCAATGTCGCGCTCAAGACCTCCGAAGGTCTGGCGCAAATGCTCTCTGGCATGATCCGCGAAGAGTTCACCCGCACGCCGCTGAGCAAGTTGATGGCGCTGTTCGCCATGCCAGTGCTCAAACGCTTCCGCAAGCGCGTCGATCACCGCCGTTACAACGGTGCGGCCCTGCTGGGTCTGCGCGGCCTGGTCGTCAAAAGCCACGGCTCGGCGGATGCCTTTGGCTTCGAGCAGGCGCTGCTGCGCGCGCATGAAGCGGTGCAGGGCGACGTGGTGCGCCATACCGAACGAATTCTCGAAGTGATGCACGAGTCATCACCCGCCGGGGCCGCGCTCGCTCCGGCGAGTTGAGTCACCCCGCTGCACCTCTCTGAACGATCTGTTCCATGTCCTCCTATTCCCGTATTTCCGGCACCGGCAGCGCACTGCCCCCCCGCAAAGTCAGCAACGAGGAACTGGCGGCCGATTTGGCCCAGCGCGGCGTCGAAACCAGTGATGCGTGGATCGTGGCGCGCACCGGCATCCGTTTTCGTCACTTCGCTGAAGAAGGCACGACCAGTGTCGATCTGGGCGAACAAGCGGCCCGTCGCGCCCTCGAATCGGCCGGACTGCACGCCCATGACATTGGCCTGATCATCGTGGCCACGTCCACGCCGGACATGATTTTTCCTTCCAACGCGGCGCTCATCCAGGGCCGTCTTGGCGCCGCTGGAGGCGCGGCCTTCGACGTGCAGGCGGTATGCGCTGGGTTCGTCTACGCCCTGGCCGTGGCCGATCAGTTCGTGCGCAGTGGCATGACGCGGCATGCCCTGGTCATCGGCGCCGAGGTGTTTTCGCAGATTCTCGACTTCAATGACCGCACCACCTGCGTGCTGTTTGGCGATGGCGCTGGCGCCGTGGTGCTCAGTGCCAGCGAAACGCCGGGGGTGCTGGCCAGCGCGCTGCATGCGGACGGCCGGCAATCGTCCATCCTGTGCACTCCGGGGCGCGTGTCGAGCGGCCAGGTTGCGGGCAGTCCTTTCCTGAAAATGGATGGACAGGCGGTATTCAAGCAAGCCGTCCACGTGCTCGAAGACGTGGCCCGCGAGGCGCTGGACAAGGCCGACCGCCTGCCCGCCGATGTGGACTGGATGGTGCCGCATCAGGCCAATATCCGCATCATGACGCATACCGCCAAGAAACTCGGCATTCCGCTCGACAAAATCGTCGTGACGGTCGATCAGCACGGCAACACCTCGGCCGCTTCGATTCCGCTGGCGCTCGATGTCGCCGTGCGCAGCGGGCAGATTCAGCGCGGCGACACCTTGCTGTTCGAAGCCGTCGGCGGCGGCTTGACCTGGGGCGCTGCGGTCGTCGATTACTGAGTCTTGCAGACGTTCAACTCCTGTACCACCATGACATTTGCGTTCGTTTTCCCCGGACAAGGTTCACAGTCCGTCGGCATGCTCGATAAAGTGGCCGATCATCCTGCCGTGCGCGCCACCCTGCAGGAGGCCAGCGCGGCCCTGTCACAGGATGTGGGCGCTCTGATCGCGCAGGGCCCGGCCGAGCAACTCAATCTGACAACCAACACCCAGCCCGTCATGCTCACTGCGGGCGTGGCGCTTTATCGCCTTTGGCTGGCCGAGGGCGGGCGCAAACCCGACTTTGTCGCCGGGCATAGCCTGGGCGAATACACCGCGCTGGTCGCGGCCGAAAGCCTCACGCTGACCGATGCCTTGCCCTTGGTGCGTTTTCGCGCCCAGGCCATGCAGGACGCGGTTCCCGTCGGCGCCGGCGGTATGGCGGCCGTGCTGGGTCTGGACGATGCCGCCGTGCGTGCCGGCTGTGCCCAGGCTGCGCAGGAGACCGGTGAGGCGGTGGAAGCGGTCAACTTCAATTCTCCGGGCCAGGTGGTGATCGCCGGGACGCAAGCCGCTGTGGCGCGCGCCTGCGAAGTGTTGAAAGCGGCGGGGGCCAAGCGCGCCTTGCCGCTGGCGGTTTCAGCGCCGTTTCACAGCAGTCTGCTGCGGGGCGCGGCCGACCAGTTGCGCGCCTATCTGCAAGGGGTGCCGATCAAGCCGCCGCAGATCACGCTGATCAATAATGTGGACGTGGCGCATCCAACCGATCCCGATCAAATCCGCGACGCACTGGCGCGTCAGGCGTGTCATGCCGTGCGCTGGGTCGAGTGCGTGCAGGCCATCGCGAAGGCGGGCTGCACGACGCTGGTCGAATGTGGCCCGGGTAAAGTGCTGCATGGCCTGACCCGCCGGATCGATCCCGCCCTGCAGTCATTTGCCCTGGACGATCTGTCCGCGATTCCTTCCCTTCAAACCGCCCTGGCATGAGCAATACCTCCCCTGACACTTCCACCGCCCAAGCACTTGCCGGTCAGATCGCCCTGGTCACGGGTGCATCGCGCGGCATTGGCGCGGCCATTGCGGCAGATCTGGCCACCGCGGGGGCTCGCGTCATCGGCACGGCGACCTCGGAGTCCGGCGCAAACGCCATTACCGAGGCCCTGCGGGCCTTCGGCGGGCGAGGGGCTGTGCTCGATGTGAACGACGCCGAGGCGGGCGCTCGTCTGGTCGACGAGATCGTCAAAGCCGAAGGCGGGCTGCAGATCCTGGTGAACAATGCCGGCATCACTCGCGACATGCTGGCCATGCGCATGAGCGACGCCGACTGGGACGCCGTGATTTCGACCAATCTGAGCAGTGTGTTCCGTATGTCGCGCGCCGTGATGCGCCCCATGATGAAGCAGCGTTACGGCCGCATCGTCAACATCACCTCGGTCGTCGGCGCGTCGGGCAATCCGGGTCAGGCCAATTACGCGGCGGCCAAGGCCGGCGTGGCGGGCATGACCCGAGCGCTGGCGCAAGAGCTAGGCAGCCGCAATATCACGGTCAATTGCGTGGCGCCGGGGTTCATCGATACCGACATGACCCGGGCGCTGACCGAGGCGCAGACCCAGCCGATGCTGGCGCGCATTCCCCTGGGCCGTCTGGGCAAGCCTGAAGAGATCGCGCATGCGGTGTCTTTTCTGGCCTCGCCCTTGGCGGCCTACATCACCGGCGCCGTTCTGCATGTGAACGGCGGCATGTACATGCAATAACACCTGCCGAAACGCGCGACGTTGTCGCCGGGCGGGGTTATGCTCTCGGCCTGTCGCCAAGTCAGCTTCGGCGCTTGCTAAAATTTTTCATATTTCCACTGGAGGTTTCAATGAGTGACATCGAACAGCGCGTCAAGAAAATCATCGCCGAGCAACTGGGCGTTGCCGAAGACCAGGTGACCAACGAAAAATCCTTCGTGGATGATCTGGGCGCCGATTCTCTGGACACGGTCGAACTGGTCATGGCGCTGGAAGACGAATTCCACATCGAGATTCCCGACGAAGACGCCGAGAAGATCACCACCGTGCAACTGGCGGTTGACTACGCCAAGGCGCACTACAAGGCCTGATGACGGGTTCCATTGCAGCGCCGATTTGTTTGATCGGCCATGCACCTTGAGCGACCTTGTTTTGAATCCTTTTTGTTCTGGCTCACTTTTGCTCGCGTCCATGCTTCTGCGCGGGCGCGGCTTACCTGATTTCACATGACTCTTCGTCGACGAATTGCGATTACTGGCCTGGGCGCGGTTTCCCCGCTGGGCAACACGCTGGATGACAACTGGGCAAACCTGCTCACTGGCAAATCCGGCATCGGACGCATCACCAAGTTCGATGCCTCGGCCTATTCCGTGCAAATCGCAGGCGAAGTCCGTGATTTCGATGTGACGCAGTACATCGCCGCCAAGGAAGCGCGGCACATGGATACCTTCATCCACTACGGCATCGCCGCGTCGATGCAGGCTGTGCGTGACAGCGGCATCGACCAGGCCGGGCTCGAACCTGAGCGGGTCGGCGTGTTGGTGGGGTCAGGCATCGGCGGTCTGCCGCTGATCGAAAACACCTACAAGGAACTGCTCGAGCGCGGCCCGCGCCGGGTCACACCGTTTTTTGTGCCGGCATCGATCATCAATATGGTCTCCGGGCATGTGTCCATCGAATATGGTTTTCAGGGCCCCAACCTCTCTGTCGTTACGGCCTGCACCACCGGACTGCACGCCATCGGCTTGGCTGCGCGCCTCATCGAAGCCGGAGATGCTGACGTCATGGTTGCAGGCGGCGCCGAGGCCACGGTATCGCCATTGGGCATCGGTGGTTTTGCGTCGGCGCGCGCCCTGTCCACCCGCAATGACGACCCGGCTAGCGCGAGTCGCCCGTGGGACAAGGACCGCGATGGTTTTGTTCTGGGTGAAGGCGCTGGCGTCATGGTGCTGGAAGACTACGACCTCGCAGTCAAACGCGGGGCGAAGATTTACGCCGAGCTCGTCGGCTTCGGCATGAGCGGTGACGCCGGACATATCACAGCGCCCAACACCGACGGCCCCCGCCGCAGCATGTTACTGGCGCTGAAAAACGCCGGCGTGGCCGCCGACCAGGTTCAAATGATCAACGCCCACGGCACCTCCACCCCGCTGGGCGACAAGAACGAGTCCGACGCCATCAAGCTCGCTTTTGGCGACCATGCCTACAAGCTGGTGGTTAATTCCACCAAGTCGATGACCGGCCACCTGCTCGGTGGCGCCGGAGGAGTCGAGTCGGTCTATACCGTGCTGTCATTGCATCATCAGGTGTGCCCGCCGACCATCAATCTGCAGACGCCCGATCCGGAATGCGATTTGGATTACTGTGCCAACGCCGCGCGCGACATGCGCATCGACTACGCGCTGAAAAACAATTTCGGTTTTGGTGGCACCAACGGGTCGCTGCTGTTCAAGCGCGTCTGAGGGACAATTTAGCTGTCTTTTGCATCCTCCCTTTGCATTCCCCCTTTGCATTCCCCATCCTCAATAGAGCAGCATGAAGACCCTTGCGCCCCTGCAGATCCGGGTCGAACATTTCGGCCGCTGGCATCTGCTGCTCGGGCTGTTCAGTGCGGCCTCCCTGCTCGCCGCCGGGTGGACGGTCTGGGTCTGGCGCGATACTGATTCGCTCAGCCTGATGGCGGCTTTTGCGGCCGCCATATTCCTGGCCATTCTGTCGGCGCAGTACCCGTACTGGACCATCCGCCCGTTCACGCTGTTTCACGGCGAGCGCGGGTGGAAGCTGCAGCGCGGCGACGGTCTGGAAGATGTGCTTCAGGTGCGAGGCATGGTGCTGCCAGGGCTGCTGCTGGTACTGGGCCTGACGGCTAAAGGGCGCGTGGTTCTGCCCGTGCCCAGCGATATCCAACCCGGCATTTTTCGCGAACTGCGACTGCGCTTGGGTGCACTGCCGCACTGAGTTCTGGTGGAGCAAGACACCCAGAGTGATGCCGTGCTGGTCCAGCAGGTCCAGGCGGGGCAGCAGAAGGCCTTCGATCTGCTCGTGGCCAAATACCAGCGCCGCATTTATCGCTTGGTGCTGCGCTTCATTCGCGATCCGGCCCTGGCGGAAGACGTGGCGCAAGAGACTTTTTTGCGCGCTTACCGGGCCATCGGGCAGTTTCGCGGCGAAAGTCAGTTCTATACCTGGCTCTATCGCATCGCGGTCAATACGGCCAAAAAAGCCATTTCTGACGATATTCGCGATCCGACGGTGTCCGAAGGTGATGCGTTGGGCCATGATGAAGAAACTTTTAGCCCGACCGAGCTACTAACCAACCACGAAACGCCAGAATCCATTCTGGTTTCGAAAGAAATCGTGCAAACGGTGAATGCCGCGATGGAGTCTTTGCCAGAAGATTTGCGCATGGCGATCACTCTGCGCGAGATTGAAGGTTTGAGTTACGAAGATATTGCCGAAGCCATGCAATGCCCGATCGGCACGGTGCGTTCGCGAATTTTTCGTGCCCGCGAGGCGATCGCAGAGCGTCTGCGGCCGGTGATCGAGCACAAGGGTGGCAAGCGTTGGTGAGCCTACGGTTGAGCTTTGTTGGAGACAGGAAATGAGTCAAGACATGTCGCGCGAGCAACTCTCCGCCCTGATGGATGCGGAAGGGGAGTACCGTGGGCAATCCGCGCGGACGGAGGCTACGGCAGCTTTTATCCGCCATGTGGCTTCGGACGAAGCCGCGCGACGAGACTGGCTGATTTACGCGCAGATCGGCGATGTGCTGCGTTCTGCCGATCTCACGCCCATGCCCGGCGAGGCTGACTTTTTGCAGCGCGTCAGCGCGGCCATTGCGCGCGAACCCATTGTGCTGCTGCCGCAGGCCGTGGCGCAAACGGCTGCGGCGGTTGATCGATCTTCGGCATCGGCACATCGTTCTGCCGCGCATCGCCGCCCGCACTGGAGCACGCGCATGGCCGCTGGCATGGCGGCTGTGGCCGGGGTGGCGGTGATGGCCTGGGTGGCGCTGCCAGGATTGCAGAACGCCGATTCGTCAGGTGCGGCGCCGACGGTGGCGTCAGCCGGAGTTCTGGGTTCGAAGGGGCAGATACCTGTAGCCGATACCCAGATTGCTGCGCCTCTCAACCCAGTGGCCCGGGCGGGTTTGATCCAGGCCGATCTGTCGGCGCAAAGTCCGAAGCAGGGCGAGGGCGGTCAAGGGGCCACCCAGCTTGTTCCCGTGTCGGAGCAAATGCCCATGGTCGAATACCTCCTGGCGCATCAGCAGATGGCTGGGGGCATGATGCCTGCTGTGCCAGCCACGCTGCAATGGGTTCGAAATCGGCCTGTCGAGCCCAGCATCCCTGAGCCCGGTCTTCCTGAGCGGGGTCTTCATCAGGCCGCGCCCGCGGCGCAATCGCACTGATGGCGGGCTTGCGGGTATTCAGCGCGCGTCGCTGGCGTCGGGCAATCTGGCAGGGGAGCCTTGTCGGATTGTCGGGTGCACTTTGGGCCGCGCCCGCCCTCGCTTGGGCCGCGCCCGCCCTCGCCGCGCAGGAGGGCCAAGCGCCAGCTGCGGCGGACCCCTTGGCCGCGGCGCAATCAGCGGATGCGCCTGCGCAGCGCAAGGGTCTGGAGCAATGGTTGCAGACCGTCAGCGCGGCCGCCCGGTCGCTGAATTACAGCGGCGTGTTCATCACCCAGCGTGGCGATGAGATCAGCACCTCCAGCCTGGTGCACTATGTTTTGCCGCAGGGGCATTTCGAGCGCATCGAGACGCTCGATGGGCAGCGCCGCATCATGGTTTCGCTCAATGATGAGGTTCGCACGAGTTGGCCCGACTACCGCCTCACGCTGATCGACAATCAGGCCGGGCAGGCCAGCTTTCCCCGTTTGCTCAAAACCACCGATGGCGAGGTCGACCGCAATTACCGGCTGGAGCGGGGCGGGCTGCAGCGTTGCGCGGGTTTCGAGTGCCGCGTCTCCACCTTGTTGCCGCGCGACGATTTGCGCTGGGGATACCGCCTGTGGTCGCTGCGCGATTCGCAGTTGCTGGTCAAGGCGCAAACGCTGGACGCGGCGGGCCATGTGATCAATCAGGTGGCGTTTACCGAACTCAAGATCAATGTGGCGCCGCGCCAGTCTTTGGTGCGCGACAGTCTGCATCAACCCCCAGGGTATGCGGTGGAGCAGATGAAGGTCGTGCCGGTGAGTCTGCAGTCGCAGGGATGGGCGCTGTCTTCCCAGGTGCCGGGCTTCAAGACGGTCGGGGTATTTCGCCGCAGTATGTCGGTGGGCAGCAAGCCCTCTGAGGTATTGCAGTGGCTGCTCAGTGATGGCCTGGCTTCGGTATCCATCTTTGTGCAGTCTGCTGCCGATCTGAGCGAGCCGGTCGCGCCTGAACAGCGCGTCGGTGGCACGCTGGCGCTGTCTCGGCGCATCGGCGACTCCTGGCTGACGGTGATGGGCGCCGTGCCTGAGCGCACGCTGCGTCGCATCAGCGAGGCCATTGTTCGCGTGCAATAAGCGGCTTGAGGGTTCTGCGCCTGGCCGCAGCGCGGTTGCGACGTTTTCCGTACGCTGACCGCGAGCGGATGAAATGATGGAATCAATTGCAGTGCCTTGCCTGATCTCAGGCGCGATGTATCAGGGAGAAATCGGTGAAAAAAGTTTTGTTGAGCTGTTTGAGTGCGGGCCTATTGGCCTTTTCGGGTATCGCGGTTCCTGCGCAGGCGGCCGATTCGGCGCCGCAGCAGTCTTGCGTGGCCTGCGGCCTGCCGGATTTCACCGGGCTGGTGGAGAAGGCCGGTCCGTCCGTGGTGAATATCCGCACTTACAAGAAGGTGCCCGTGGGCAGCGGCGATCAGATGGACGAGCAGACCCGAGAGCTGCTTCGGCGGTTTTTTGGGGTGCCCATTCCCGCGCCCGATAGCCCGAAGGGGGGCAAGAACGGCCCGCAGGAGGAAGAGGAAGAGCGCCCCACGGGCGTGGGCTCGGGCTTCATCGTCAGCCCGGACGGCTACATCATGACCAACGCCCATGTCGTGGACGGGGCGGACGAGATCATGGTCACGTTGACCGACAAACGCGAGTTCAAGGCCAAGCTCATCGGCGCTGACAAACGCACCGACGTGGCGCTGGTGAAGATCGATGCCAAGCAAGCGCTGCCCGCTGTGCACATCGGCGATTCCTCCAAAGTCAAGGTGGGTGAGTGGGTGGTGGCCATCGGCTCGCCGTTCGGGCTCGAGAACACGGTGACGGCGGGCATCGTCAGCGCCAAGGGGCGCGATACCGGCGACTACACCCCGTTCATTCAGACTGACGTAGCGGTCAATCCGGGCAACTCCGGCGGCCCGCTGATCGATATGCGCGGCAACGTCATCGGCATCAATTCGCAGATCTACAGCCGGACTGGCGGCTTCATGGGCATCTCCTTTGCCATCCCCATCGATGAAGCCATGCGCGTGGTCGAGCAGCTCAAGAAGCAGGGCTATGTGGTGCGCGGCAAGATCGGGGTGCAGATCGACAGCGTGAGCCGCGATCTGGCCGAGTCGCTCGGACTCGGGCAGGCGCGGGGTGCTTTGGTGCGCGTGGTCGAGAAGGACGGCGCGGCGGACAAGGCTGGTGTGCAGGTGGGCGACATTGTCACCAGCTTCAACGGCAAGCCGGTGGAGCGGGCCAACGATCTGCCGCGTCTGGTGGGCGAAACCAAGCCTGACTCCACCGTACCCATGCAGGTGCTGCGTATGGGCAAGACTCTGACGCTCAACGTCAAGGTGGGCGAATGGGTGATGGACAAGAAGCCCGGCGCCAAACCGGCCGAGGAGCAAAAGCCCGAAGCCGTGAGCAAGGCCAATGCGTTGGGGGTGAAAGTCATCGATCTCAATGATGCCCAAAAGCGTCAGCTCGGCGTGAGCAGCGGTGTGCTGGTCGAGGCTGTGCGTGAGGGCGCGGCACGCGACGGTCTGCGCGTGGGGGATGTGGTGCTGGCGGTGGGCAACACCGCAGTCAGCAGTGCCGCCCAGTTCAATGCCATCAGCGCGCAACTGCCCGTCGGCAAGCAGGTGGCGGTGCTGGTGCGGCGCGGCGAATCGGGCCTGTATGTCCTGATCCGGCCGCAGAACTGAGGCGATCAACAGGGCGGAACGCGGCATCAGGCCGGGTTTCGCCCCGGGTTAGAATGACCGCCCAACAAGCATCAGCAGTTGCCAAATCGATTTGTTGGAAGGCGCGTCACGCTTGTCGCGCCTTTTTTCTTGTTCATCCCCGTGTTTCCGTCTGATCCGCAGGGCGCGAAGCGGTCGCCCCAGTGGACTATTGCATGAATCATATTCGTAATTTTTCAATTATTGCCCATATTGATCACGGCAAATCTACGCTTGCTGATCGCATTATTCAGCGGTGTGGAGGCTTGTCCGACCGGGAAATGGAAGCGCAGGTGCTCGATTCGATGGACATCGAGCGCGAGCGCGGCATCACCATCAAGGCGCAGACCGCGGCGCTGCAATACGTCGCGCGGGACGGGAAAACCTACAACCTCAATTTGATCGATACGCCGGGGCATGTCGACTTCAGTTATGAAGTCAGCCGTTCGCTCTCGGCCTGCGAAGGCGCGCTCTTGGTGGTCGATGCCAGTCAGGGGGTCGAAGCGCAGACCGTGGCGAATTGCTATACCGCGCTCGACCTGGGCGTGGAAGTGGTGCCGGTGCTCAACAAAATGGATCTGCCGCAGGCCGACCCCGAGCAGGCCAAGGCAGAAATCGAGGAAGTCATCGGCATCGATGCGGCCGATGCCATTGCCTGCAGCGCCAAGACTGGCATGGGCATCGACGACGTTCTCGAGGCCGTGATTACGCGCATGCCGCCGCCCAAGGGCGTGGTGGACGCGCCGCTGCGGGCCATGATCATCGACTCGTGGTTCGATACCTACGTCGGCGTGGTCATGCTGGTGCGGGTGGTCGATGGCAGCCTGAAAAAGGGCGAGCGTTTCAAGATGATGGCCACGCACGCGGTTTACAACGCCGAACAACTCGGGGTGTTCACGCCGAAATCGGTGTCGCGCGAGGCCTTGAACACGGGCGAGGTCGGCTTCATCATCGCGGGCATCAAAGAGCTGCAGGCTGCCAAGGTCGGCGACACCATCACCCTCGAGAAAAAGCTGCCCAACAATCTCGGTCCGGCAACCGAGGCGCTGCCCGGCTTCAAGGAGATTCAGCCGCAGGTGTTCGCCGGTCTCTACCCCACCGAGGCGAGCGAATACGACCAACTGCGCGACGCGCTGGAAAAGCTCAAGCTCAACGATGCCGCCCTGCGTTACGAGCCCGAAGTGAGCCAGGCGCTGGGTTTCGGCTTTCGCTGTGGCTTTCTGGGCCTGCTACACATGGAGATCGTGCAGGAGCGACTGGAGCGCGAGTTCGACCAAGACCTCATCACCACCGCACCCTCGGTGGTCTATCAGGTCATGCTAGCCAATGGCGAGGTGATCGAGGTCGAAAATCCGTCCAAAATGCCCGATCAGGGCCGAATTGCCGAAATCCGCGAGCCCATCGTCACGGTGCATCTGTACATGCCGCAAGATTATGTGGGCCCGGTGATGACCCTGGCCAACCAGAAGCGGGGCATGCAGCTCAATATGGCCTATCACGGTCGCCAGGTGATGCTGACCTACGACATGCCACTGGCCGAGATCGTGCTCGACTTTTTCGACAAGCTCAAAAGCGTGTCGCGGGGCTATGCCTCGATGGACTATGAGTTCAAGGAGTACCGCGCCGCCGATGTAGTGAAGGTCGATATGCTGATCAACGGCGACCGGGTGGACGCGCTGTCCATCATCGTGCACCGCTCTCAGAGCCAGTACCGCGGCCGTCAGGTGGCGGCCAAGATGCGTGAGATCATTCCGCGCCAGATGTACGACGTCGCCATCCAGGCGGCCATCGGGGCCAACATCATCGCGCGTGAGACAATCAAGGCCCTGCGCAAGAACGTGCTGGCCAAGTGCTACGGGGGGGACATTTCCCGCAAACGCAAACTGCTGGAAAAGCAGAAGGCGGGTAAAAAACGCATGAAGCAGATCGGCTCGGTCGAAGTGCCACAAGAAGCCTTTCTCGCGATTCTGCAAGTCGAAGACTGATCCACTCCCCAAGAATATCCCGTATGGAAACTGCGCCCAGCGTCAACTTCACCCTATTGCTTTTCATCCTTCTGGTCATCACCGGCGTGTTCTGGTTTGCCGAGCGCTGGTATTTCGCGCCGCAACGTAGGCGCGCGGCGAAGTCGGCCGTGGCGCAGTTGGAAGAGCGTCGCAGTGCTCTGCAAAAACAGGGACTGGCCGCAGACGGCGCCGTGGCCAGCGATGCCGACATCGAAGCGGCGCGCGAACGGGTGCAGCGTCAGCCCTGGTGGCTGGAGTGGACCGCCGGGCTGTTCCCGGTCATTCTGGTGGTGTTTTTGCTGCGCTCTTTTGTGGCCGAACCCTTCAAGATTCCTTCGGGCTCCATGGAGCCGACGCTGGTGCCGGGCGACCTGATTCTGGTGAACAAATTCGAGTACGGTCTGCGCCTGCCGCTGCTCGATACCCGCCTCACTCCGGGCGCGCTGCCCCAGCGCGGCGATGTGATCGTGTTCCGTTTGCCCAAAGATCCGAAAATCGATTACATCAAGCGCATCGTCGGGCTGCCGGGCGATACGGTGTCGTACGAAAACAAGCACTTGGTGATCAACGGTAAGCCGGTACAGGAAACGCCCTTGCCCGATTATTTCGATCCCAACACCATGACGTACTACAAGCAGTACATGGAAAAGCTGGGCACGCACGAGCACCGCATCATGATCAATCCGATGGCGCCGCCCTATGTCATCGGCGGGCCTGAAAGTTTTCCGCACCGCGATATGTGTCACTACAACGCCGAAGGCTTTGTCTGCAAGGTGCCGGCCGGCAACTATTTCGTCATGGGCGACAACCGCGACAACTCGCTGGATTCACGTTATTGGGGTTTTGTGCCCGAGCGCAATATCATCGGCAAAGCCTTTGTGGTGTGGATGAATTTCAGCGCACCGAAAAACATTGGGCTGATTCATTGATCGTTATTGCCGGATGGAGAAATCGGGGCCAATATGAAGCAGCATGACAAGCAGCGTGGCATCACCCTGATCGGGTTGATTTTCTGGGGCGCCATCCTCGCGTTCATCGTGGTCATTGGCGCACAGGCGGTACCCACCGCCACGGAATATTTCGCCATTCAGAAGGCGGTCGATCAGGCGGCCAAGGCCGGGCCGACCGTGGCCGATATTCGTTCGGCCTATTCCAAAATGGCCGATGTCGATTACATCTCCTCCGTCACGGCGCAGGATCTCGACATCACCAAGGTGAATGACAAAGTGGTGATCTCCTTTGCCTACAACAAGGAAATTCACATTGCCGGGCCGGTGTACTTGCTGATCAAGTACGCCGGCCATTCCCACTGATTCCCGGGTGAGCACGGCACTAGAAACGCGGCTGGGCTACGTCTTCCGCGATCGCAAACTGTTCGAGCGGGCGCTCACGCATCGCAGCTTTGGCGCGGATCACAACGAGCGCCTGGAATTCCTGGGCGATTCGGTGCTCAACCTCTCGGCCGCCGCCTGGCTTTACCACCAGGCAGCGCGGCAAGACGAGGGGCAACTCTCCCGTCTGCGCGCGGCGCTGGTGCGTGCCGAGGCGCTGGCGGAAGTGGCCCGCGCGATCGACCTGGGACGGTTTCTCAGGCTGGGTGAGGGCGAACTGCAGAGCGGGGGCGCCCAGCGCGAATCCATTTTGGCGGATACGGTAGAGGCGCTACTTGGCGCGATCTACCTCGAAGCCGGCTTCGACACGGCGCAAGAGGTGATGCGCCGCTTGTTCGCCCCGCTCATGGATACGCTGGACGCCGACGTCGTCCGCAAGGATGCGAAAACGCAATTGCAGGAGTTTCTGCAAGGCCAGCGTCTGCCTTTGCCCAGCTATGCCGTGCTCGACGTGCGCGGCGCCGCGCATCAGCAGCAATTCAAGGTGGAGTGCGCCGTCGAGGCACTCGGACTGAAAGTGGAGGGCGAGGGCGATAGCCGCCGCCGCGCCGAACAAGACGCCGCCACGCGCATGATCGAGCGCATTGGCCGAGGCGGCACAAAACCCGTGCGCCGTGGCAACCGGCCTGTGTTGGTGGATGAGCGCGGGCAAGCCGTTCAGCCCAGCCACGCGCCCGATGCGGCGCAGCCTGCGCTGGCGCACAATCAACAGCGTCGTTCGCCTGCGCGGCGACCGCCTAAAACTCTCAAATCGCCATGACCTCATCGCCCCCGGATTCGCCGCGTCGCTTCGGAACTGTGGCCATTGTCGGCCGTCCCAATGTGGGCAAATCCACCCTGCTCAATGCGCTGGTGGGCGCCAAGGTGAGCATCACCTCGCACAAGGCGCAGACCACGCGGCACCGCATCCTCGGGGTGACCACACGCGGAGCTTCGCAGTTCGCGTTTGTCGATACGCCGGGCTTCCAGACTCAGCATATGCACGCCCTCAACCGGGCGATGAACCGCACCGTCACCGGCGCTTTGAGCGAGGTCGATCTGGTGCTTTGGGTACTTGAGGCGGGCAAGATTCTGCCGCAAGATCGCACCGTGCTTGAAGTTTTGCCCGACGACCGGCCGGTGATCGCCGTGGTCAACAAGCTCGACCGCATCACCCCCCGCGAAAAGCTGCTGCCCTGGCTGGCCGAACTGGGGCAGCTGCGCAAGTTTGCCGAGATTGTGCCGATGTCGGCGCAAAAAAAAGCCGATGCGCCCCGGCTGCTGTCCATCATGGAGCCCTACCTGCATGAAGGTGAGTGGGGCTATGAAGAAGACGCCCTCACCGACCGCAGCGAGCGCTTCCTGGCAGCGGAGATCCTGCGGGAGAAGTTGTTCCGTCTGACCGGCGACGAATTGCCCTACACCAGCACCGTGGTCATCGAGCAGTTCGCCCAGGAGGGCGATCTGCGCCGCATTTCCGCGGCCATCATCGTCGATCGGGATGGGCACAAGGCCATGGTGATCGGCGCTGGGGGCGAGCGCCTTAAGCGCATCTCCACCGAAGCGCGGCAGGACATGCAGGTCTTGTTCGACGGACCGGTTTTTCTGGAGGTCTGGGTCAAGACCCGTTCGGGCTGGGCCGACGACCAGGCCGCCGTGCGGGCCTTCGGCTATGAGGACTGAGCTGAGCGTCGAACCGGCTGCCGTGCGCCCCGTGCCGCGCGCTCCCAGACGCGGCGTCTCGGTGGAGCGCGTGCAGGAAGAGCCCATCTACGTCCTGCACAGTTACCCGTGGAAGGAAACCAGCCTGCTGCTCGACGTGTTCAGTCGCCGCCATGGCCGCTTGGCGCTGGTGGCCAAGGGCGCCAAGCGGCCGACTTCCGCGCTGCGCGCCGTGCTGCTGGGTTTTCAGCCCTGCCACGCCAGTTGGAGCGGCCGCGGCGAGGTGCGCACCCTGACCCGGGCCGAGTGGGCGGGTGGGCTGGCGCCACTGTCGGGCCTGCCTCTGCTTTGCGGTTTTTATTTCAACGAATTGCTCGTGCGTCTGCTGGCTCGCGAAGATGCTCACGAAGGTCTGTTCGACGCTTATCACGCCGGCATTGCCGCGCTGGCGCAACGCCCCCATGCGACGGCGGGCGAGCTGGAGCCGGTGCTGCGCAGCTTTGAGTTTTCGCTGTTGCGCGAACTGGGTTTTTTGCCCGACCTGCACCTCGAAGGTGCGACCTCCGAGCCCGTGCTGCCCGATGCGTTTTACCGGGTCGACCCGGATCATGGCGTGTCGGCCTGCTCCGCTTCCGATGCCCTGGCGGTGCGCGGCGAGGTGTTGCTGGCGCTGCGCGAAGGCCCGCCGGCAGAAGGCGATGTTGCACTGGCGCGGGCCGCGAAGACGCTGATGCGCAGCCTGCTTCACTATCATCTTTCGGGACAGATGCTGCGCACCCGCCAGCTGCTTATTGATCTCCACAAGTTATGAACCCAATGGCTTGCCCCTCCGATGCTGCGCCGCTGCTCGGGGTGAATATCGACCATGTCGCCACGCTGCGCAACGCGCGCGGTGGCAGTTTTCCCGATCCCGTGCTGGCGGCGCAGCAGGCGGTCGAAGCCGGGGCGGACATCATCACCTTCCACCTGCGCGAAGACCGTCGCCACATCCGCGATGCCGATGTCGAGCGGCTCAAAGCCACCCTTTCGGCGCCGCTGAATTTCGAGTCTGCGCTCGCCCCGGAGATGCTCGACATCATCTGCCGAGTACGTCCGCAGATGGTCTGCCTGGTGCCCGAGCGTCGGCAGGAAGTGACTACCGAGGGCGGGCTGGATGTGGCGGGGCAGTTCGACCGCGTGCGCGAGGCCTGCGCTCGTCTGGCCGATTTCGGCTGCCGCGTTTCCCTGTTCATCGAGCCCAGCATCTGGCAAATCGAGGCCAGCGCCCAGGCCGGTGCGCCCTGCATCGAGCTGCACACCGGCGCTTACGCCAACGCTTTCGATGCCGCAGACGAAGCCGCGCGGCAACGCGAATTCGATCGCATCGTCGCGGGCCTGAAGCTGGGGCGCAGCCTGGGCCTGCAGACCAACGCGGGCCACGGCCTGAGTCTGCAGAGCACGCCGGCCATTGCCGCACTGCCCGAAGTGAGCGAGCTGCACATCGGCCATGCGCTCATCGGTCATGCGGTGTTCGTCGGGCTGAAGCAATCGGTGCGTGACTTTCAGGCGGTGATCGCGCGCGCGGTGGCAACGCATTCATGATCTACGGCATCGGCACCGATGTCTGCTCCATTGCGCGCATGGGCGCCGCGGTGCAGCGCAACGGCGACCGTTTCGCGCAACGGGTGCTCGGCGACGGCGAGCTGGCCGAGTATGAGCGCCGCATGGCCAAGGTGCGCCAGCGCGGCATCAACTACCTGGCCACGCGGTTTGCCGCCAAGGAAGCGTTCTCCAAATCCATCGGCCTGGGCATTCATAGCCCCATGCGCTGGCGCGATTGCGAGATTCTCAAACTCCCCAGCGGACAGCCGGTCATCGTGCTGCATGACGCGCTCAAAGACTGGTGCGAGGCCCGTTCGCTGCGGTTTCTGGTCTCGGTGTCCGATGAGGCCGATACCGCGCTGGCCATGGTTGTAGCCGAAGTGACTCGGCCTGACTGAGGCGAAAGACATGCAACTGCTGATGCACTCCCCGTTGATCCTCGATGTGGCCGGGCTGCAACTCGGCGCCGCCGATCGCAAGCGCCTACGCAATCCACTGGTGGGCGGGGTGGTGCTGTTTGCACGCAACTGGGAGAGCCGCGGGCAGCTCTCGGCGCTGTGCGCGCAGATCAAGGCGGTACGCCTTGATCTGTTGATCGCGGTCGATCACGAGGGCGGGCGGGTACAGCGCTTTCGCACCGATGGTTTCACGGCACTTCCGGCCATGCGCGAGCTTGGGGCGTATTGGATGGTCGATGCCCCAGGCGCCATGCGGCGCGCGGCGGCGTGCGGTTTCGTGCTGGCTTCGGAGCTGCGGGCTTGCGGGGTCGATTTCAGCTTCACGCCCGTGCTCGATCTCGATTGGGGCGGCTCCAGCGTAATCGGTGATCGCGCGTTTCACGCCGATGCGCGGGTGGTGACGGTGCTGGCGCAAAGCCTGATGCTGGGTTTGGCGCGTGCTGGCATGGCGCATTGCGCCAAGCACTTCCCCGGCCACGGCTATGTGCGTGCCGACACGCATCTGGCCGTGGCGCACGACGCGCGCACCCTCGGCGCCATTCTGAGCGCCGATGCCGCACCTTATCAATGGTTGGCGCCCGGGCTGCGCGCGGTCATGCCGGCGCATGTGATCTACCCCGAGGTGGATGCGCTGCCCGCAGGTTTCAGCCCCGTATGGCTGCGGGACGTGCTGCGCGAGCGCATCGGTTTTACCGGCGCGATACTCAGCGACGACCTCGGCATGGCCGCGGCGCGGGCCGAGGGCCAAAGTCTCAGCCAGGCCGCACTGCAGGGTTTGCAGGCCGGATGCGACGCCATGCTGGTGTGCAACCAGAGCGTGGTCCATAACGGCCGACCGCTCGACGTGCTGCTGCGCGAGCTTGATCAGGCGCTGGAGCGCGGGCAGTGGACGCCGGATGTCCGCAGCGCCCAGCGCCGCTTCGACCTGCTGCCCACCCAGCCTCCCTTGCAATGGGACGAGCTCATGGTGAGCGACAGCTACCGGGCCGCGCTCGACGACGTTTTCAACCTGCCCAGACCGGCGGGCGAGAAATAAACGTCAGGGGTAGAACAACACCAGCTTGTAACCCGCCGGGGCGGCACCGTTGACCTCGAGGTGCAGCAGCAATTGCACCTGCTGGCCGGCGGCCAGGCCCTCTGTCAGGGTGCGATGGGTGGCCTGCGCTTCGGGGAGGTATTGCGCGGCTTGCACCACTTTGCGTTGCAAAGTCATGTCCTGCGCATTGGTCAGGGTCAGCTCCAGCGCAGGCCAGGCCACGGCGCGGTCGGATCGGTTGCGCAGCAGCACGCTGAGTTGCAAGCCGCTGTCGGCCGGGCTGAGCGTGGAGGAGTCGATGACCAAGGCATCGAGGTTGCGCGGAGCGGCCAATTCGCAGCCGCTGGTCATCTCGCAGAGCTGTTGCAGCCAAGGGCGGCTGATCGGGTATTGCTGCGCCAGGGTGTCGCGCCAAGTCAGCGCGGCCTGAGCGGCGAGTACCAGAAGCAGCAGGAGGCTGATGAAGGCCAGCGCCGCGCGGGCAGGCGTGCTGCTCCAGAATGCCTGGCGACGGGCTTTGCGGATAAATTCGGGCTCCGCTTCCACCGGTTTTGCGGCGAGTGCGGGCGGGTTTTGCGAGAGGTCTTCGCTTACAAATTGATAGTTGAGCGCGTCGTTCAGGTTGAACTCGGACAGCGGTGCGGCGTCGGGATCGAGAGCAGATTGGGAGGGCGGGATCTCGTCCGCCGCAAGATCGCCTTCGGGCAACAGGTCATCGGGCGATTCGGCGGGTGCCAACGCCTGGTCAGGCTGGGCCTTTTCACCGCGCGCAGGCGCTTGTTTCGCGGGAGCCCGGGGCGCCGGGCTGTAGGCCTGCGCCGTCAGCGGCAGAAAACCTTGATAAGTCGGCTGATCGAGTGGAATGTTGTTCCAGCGCAGGCCCGCCGTCACGGGCACGGTGCTTGCCAGCGGTTCGGGCGGCGCTTCGGGCGGCGGGGTCGGTTCGGCTGGGGCCTGGGGCTCGGCGGAGGCGGGGGCGGGCTCGGCGGCGGCGGGCGGCGCCGGGGTGAGATCGATCAGGTGATCGAGGGCGTTGAACGGTTCGCCGCAATGACCGCAGCGCACCCAGCCTTCGCGCAGCAAGAGCTGGTCGCGCACCACCTTGAAGGCGGTCTGGCAGTGGGGGCAGCGGGTGGCCTGTGCCATGCGCTGTTCAGGGGTGGGCGCGGCCCGCGAGGCAGACCCAGCCATCGAGCGTCTTGTCGATGTGCAGCGCGCAATAGGGCGCGTAGGTGTCGATGAGTTCTTTGGCCTGCCGGTCGAGTATGCCACTGAGCACGAGCCAGCCGCCGGGTTTCACATGCGCGGCAATCGCGGGCGCCAGCAGTTTGAGCGGCGCAGACAGAATGTTGGCGACGACGATGTCGAATTGCGCATCAGCCACCTTGTCGGGCAGGCCGGCCTGCACGGTGACGTCATTGGCCGCAGCGTTGGCTTCGGTGGCCAGCACCGCGTCGGGATCGATGTCCACGCCGACCACGGGGCCGGCGCCGAACTTGGCCGCGGCGATGGCCAGAATGCCCGAACCACAACCGTAATCGAGCACGCTGAGTTGGCTTGGCGTTTGGCGCGCCAGCCACTCCAGACAAAGCCGCGTGGTGGGGTGGGTGCCGGTGCCGAAGGCCAGCCCAGGGTCGAGACGGATGATGGGCGCCGCAACCTCGGGCGGCTCATGCCAGCTCGGCACGATCCACAGCGCGTCGGCAATCGACACCGGCTGGAACTGAGACTGCGTCAGCCGTACCCAGTCCTGATCTTCCACCGTGGACTGTTGCACCTCTTGCAGATCGGGCAGGATGTCTTCGGCAAGCAGGGCGGCCAGCGCAGCGTCGGCCTGGGCCTCGTCGGCGAACAGCACGCGAAGCAGCGATTGCGCCCAGGCGCCCTTGGGCGGCGGCATGCCCGGCTCGCCGTACAAGGCCTGCTCCTGTGCCGTGTCGCCGAAACGGTCTTCGACGCTCACGCTCAAAGCGCCGAGCTCCATCAGCGCATCGGAGAGGAGATCGGCCTGCGCTTCGCTGACAGGGAGGGTGACTTCGCGGTAGGTCATGGCGGATTTGTTCAAACCCTATCAGGCGGTATGCCGCGCGGCGAGGTATTCCTCGAGGTAGTGGATGCTGGTGCCGCCTTCGATGAAGCGCGCATCCACCATGAGTTCGCGGTGCAGCGGGATATTGGTCTGGATGCCGTCCACCACCATTTCCGACAGGGCAATGCGCATGCGCGCGATCGCCTGCTCGCGCGTGGCGCCATGCACGATGATTTTGCCGATCATCGAGTCATAGTTAGGCGGCACGAAGTAGTTGGCGTAGGCGTGCGAATCGACCCGCACCCCCGGGCCGCCCGGGGTGTGCCACATGGTGATTCGCCCGGGCGACGGGGTGAACTTGTAGGGGTCTTCGGCGTTGATGCGGCACTCGATGGCATGGCCGTTGAGGTGCACGCCGCGCTGGCGCACGGTCAGCTTCTCGCCCGCGGCAATCCGGATCTGCTCGACCACGATGTCGATGCCGGTGATGAGTTCGGTAACAGGGTGCTCGACCTGCACGCGGGTATTCATCTCGATGAAGTAGAACTCGCCGTTTTCATACAGGAACTCGAAGGTGCCCGCACCGCGATAGCCGATTTTTTTGCAGGCATCCGCGCAGCGGGCGCCGATACGCTCGATCAGCCGCCGCGGAATACCAGGGGCGGGGGCTTCTTCGAGAATCTTCTGGTGGCGCCGCTGCATCGAACAATCGCGCTCGCCCAGCCATAGCGCGTTGCCGTGGGTGTCGGCCAGCACTTGAATTTCAATATGCCGCGGCTGGAGCAGAAACTTCTCCATATAGACCGCCGGGTTGCCGAACGCCGCGCCCGCTTCGCTGCGGGTCATGGTCACGGCGTTGAGCAGCGCGGCTTCGGTGTGCACCACGCGCATGCCGCGGCCGCCGCCGCCGCCTGCGGCCTTGATGATGACGGGATAGCCGATCGAGCGGGCGATGCGGGTGATTTCGCGCGGATCGTCAGGCAGCGCCCCCTCCGAGCCTGGCACGCAGGGCACGCCCGAGCGGATCATGGCCTGCTTGGCGCTGACCTTGTCGCCCATCAAACGAATGGAATCGGGACGCGGGCCGATGAAGGCGAAGCCGGATTTCTCCACCCGCTCGGCGAAATCCGCGTTTTCCGACAGAAAGCCGTAACCGGGGTGAATCGCCTCGGCATCGGTCACTTCGGCAGCAGAAATAATGGCCGGCATGTGCAGATAACTCTGCGCCGAGGGCGCCGGGCCGATGCACACAGCCTCGTCGGCCAGCCGTACATACTTCGCTTCGCGATCCGCTTCTGAATAGACCACCACGGTCTGGATGCCGAGTTCGCGGCAGGCACGCTGCACCCGGAGGGCGATTTCGCCACGGTTGGCGATAAGGATTTTTTTGAACATGCGCGTTGTCCGTTCAATGACAGGGAAGGGCGGAAGCGCCCGTTGAGCGCAGGAGCCGTGGTCAGGAGCGGGCGCTCATGTGTGCCTCGGTACTGCCAGGGTTTGCTCCCCTGGGGGAGTCAAGAAACCGGAAGCGGCCCTGCGCTCTCCTGAAAAAGCCATTACTCGATCACGAACAACGGCTGGCCGAATTCGACGGCCTGACCGTTTTCGCCCAGCACGGCCTTGATCACGCCGTCTTTGTCGCACTCGATTTCGTTGAGAATTTTCATCGCCTCGATGATGCACAGCGTCTGGCCGACCTTGACCGTGTCGCCCACCTCAACGAACGGCGCCGCCCCCGGAGAAGAAGAGCGGTAGAACGTGCCGACCATCGGCGACTTCAGCACATGCCCTTGCGCCTCCGGGGCGGGAGCTGCTTCAGCGGCGGGTGCCTGAGCTTGAGCGGGCATGGCCTGGGGCGCGGCGTATTGCATCGGGGCCTGAGACGCAAACTGTGATCCCAACTGAGCGGGCATCTGCGCGTATTGAATGATGGGCTGCGGCTGCGCCTTGACGATTCTGACCGTGCCTTCGGCTTCCGTGATCTCCAGCTCGGAGACGTTGGAATCGGAGACCAGGTCGATCAAAGTCTTGAGTTTGCGTAAATCCATGATCTGTCGTTAAGTCGCTGATAAGTGTCGCATTAGACCATCAATTTTTACGATTCCCAAGATCGACTACGGCATGGCGCAAGGCCAGGGAGTAGCCATGAGCGCCACAACCGCTGATGACGGCGGTGGCCAGATCGGAAAAGTAGGAGTGATGGCGGAACGGTTCGCGGCGGTACACATTGCTGAGATGTACTTCGATGAAGGGCAGGTCGGTGGCCGCGATGGCATCACGCAGGGCAACGCTGGTGTGGGTGTAGGCCGCAGGGTTGATGATGATGAAGCGCGTGCCGTCCAGGCGCGCCGCATGTAACCGATCAATCAGGTCGCCTTCGTGATTGCTCTGGAAAGTCTGCGCCTCCACCCCCAGTTCGGCGGCAAGGGTTTGCAGCGACTGATTGATATCGTCCAGCGTGGTCGCGCCATAAATGTGTGGCTCACGCTGCCCCAGCAGGTTGAGATTGGGGCCGTGGAGAACAAGGATGCGGGTCATGGAAGGGCGATTGAACAGGGTGGGATGAACGATGGTTGAACGCAACTCTGATGCGCGGGCTCAATGACCGGAGGGTACCGCTTCTTTCAGTTCGTCGAGAGAGGTTTTTCCCAGCTTTTGAAACACCACGTCGCCCTTGCCATCGAGCACCACGGTGAATGGCAGGCCCCCCTGCTTATTGCCCAGGCTGGTGCTCAGGGCGATGCCATTCATGCCGCCCAGCAGAATGGGGTAGCTCACCGGATGCTCTTTCAGGAAATTGCGCACCGCAGTGGGGTTGTCGAGCGCAATGCCGACCATCTCGATGCCTTTGTCTTTGTTCTGCTGATAAAACTTCGAAAAATCGGGCATTTCTGCGATGCAAGGCGGGCACCAGCTCGCCCAGAAATTGATCACCAGCGGTTTTCCGCGGTATTGCGACAGATCGATGGATTTTCCCTGCAGATCGTCGAGTTTGTCAGTGAAAAAAGACTTGACCGCATTGTTTTCAACCGCAATGGGCACGCTGCGTTCACGCTGAAACCAGGCATTGCCGAGCACCGCGGCGATGAGAAGGATGATGGCGGCAGAAATCCAGATATTGACTTTGTTCATGGGGTGGTGGTGTGGCAATCAGACTGCTCGCATTGTGCATGGCCGGGGAAAAGCTTCAGAGTCTCGGGTTTTCCCCATCGCTGGCGGGGGCGCTCAGGAGTTGCCTGAGCGCACGCAGCGTGCCTCTGGGCGTGCGCCCTTGCGCATCAGGCAGCAGGGCGCCGCGCACGTCCTTTTCCGGGTAAAGGCTCAGATGGGCAAGCACGGCTTGACGGTCATGCGGGGGCCAGTGCAGGGTGAGTTGTTCGACAAGGCCGCGCCCGGCGTAGTGCGGGGCTTCGCCGACCTGAAAAGCGATGCCGTGGTCGATGCAGTGAATTTCCACGCCCTTGCTGTCGTCGGTGAACAGCAGCACATGCAGATCGGTGTGTTCGTTGGCGGTGCCGTGCCAGACAGCCCCGGCCAGATGCGGATTGAACGCCGCAAACGCTTCCATCAGCGTCAGCGCGGCGCGGCGCAATTGCAGCAATTGCGCGGGTTGGGTGTCAGCATGAAACAGGGCGAGTTCTTCGCGCACCTGCTGCTCGATTTCATCGTTGCTGGGCAGCAGATCGTGCGCCACGCGTTCGCCCAGCAGGCGCTTGGCGGCCTTGCGCTTGGCCGTGCCGTAGTCCAGACCGTCTTCGACGATCAGCCGCGCGGCCAGCACGGCGAGTTCAGCGCGCAGGGAGTCCATCAAAGTATGGTAGCGGCGACCGACTGGCACAATGAGCGTCTTTCCTCAACAAACGCTACGCATGGCCGTCCTCTCCGTTTCAGATTTGTCGCTCGCTTTCGGCCATGTGGCCTTGCTTGATCATGCCGCCATGTCGCTGGAGGTGGGCGAGCGGGTGGGCCTGATCGGTCGCAACGGCACCGGAAAGTCATCCCTGCTGCGTATTCTGGCCGGGCTGGAGCCGCCCGACGATGGCCTGGTGCAGGTGCAGCAGGGTCTGCGCCGGGTGTATGTGCCGCAGGAGGCGGATTTTTCTGCCCAAGCCAGCGTGTTCGATGTGGTGAGCGAAGGCGTGGCCGAAGCCCGCGCCCTGCGCGACCGTTTCGAGCAGCACGCGCCCGAAGACGACCTCGACGCCCTGCAGACCCGTATCGAACTGCTCGACGGATGGAACTGGGAGACGCGCGTCGATCAAACACTGCAGCGTCTGCAACTCGACGGCACGACGCTCGTGGGCAGTCTGTCCGGCGGGATGCAAAAGCGCGTGGCCCTGGCGCAGGCGCTGGTGGCGGCGCCCGACGTGCTGCTGCTCGACGAGCCGACCAATCACCTCGATCTCGATGCCATCGCCTGGCTGGAAGAACTGCTCACCGGCTTTCGCGGCAGCCTGATTCTCATCACCCACGACCGGGCGTTTCTCGACGATGTGGCGACCCGCATTGTCGAACTCGATCGCGGCACGTTGCGCAGTTATCCCGGCAATTTCGCCGCTTATGAGGCGCGTAAGGAGCAGGAACTGGCCGATGAGTCGGTGATGAACGCCCGCGCCGACAAGCTTCTGGCGCAGGAAGAAGTGTGGATACGCAAGGGCGTAGAAGCGCGGCGGACCCGCAGCGTGAGCCGCATCAACCGCCTGGAGGCGCTGCGCAGCCAACGCGCGGCGCGGCGCGATTCGCTCGGGCGCGTCAAACTTGAGGTGGATGGCGGTCAGTCCAGCGGCAAGATCGTGGCCGAGTTGCAAGGCGTCAACAAGGCCTATGGCGACCGAGTGCTGGTGCGCGATTTTTCCGCCACCATTCTGCGTGGCGACAAGGTCGGCCTCATTGGGCCCAACGGCGCGGGCAAAACCACGCTGCTCAAGCTCATTCTGGGCGAGATCGAACCCGATAGCGGCACCGTGCGACAGGGAACGCGCTTGCAGATCGCCTATTTCGACCAGATGCGCGCCGTGCTCAACCTTGACGCCACCCTGGCCGACACCATCAGCCCCGGCAGCGAATGGGTTGAGGTGGCCGGGCAGCGCAAGCATGTGATGAGTTATCTGGGCGATTTTTTGTTCTCGCCCGCGCGGGCCAACTCGCCGGTCAAGTCGCTTTCAGGGGGGGAACGCAATCGCCTACTGCTGGCTAGGTTGTTCGCCCGCCCGGCCAATGTGCTGGTACTCGACGAGCCGACCAACGACCTCGACATCGACACGCTGGAACTGCTGGAGCAGTTGCTGCAAGACTTTCCCGGTACCGTGTTTCTGGTCAGCCACGACCGTCGCTTTCTCGACAATGTGGTCACCAGCACGATAGTGAGCGAGGCCACGCCGGAAGACCCTGGCCGTTGGCGCGAATACGAGGGCGGCGTCTCCGACTGGCTCACCCAATCGCAGCGTGCCCGCGCCTTGCAGGCGCAGCTGAATAAATCGGCCGCAGGCGGGGCGGACAAACGCGGCGCGGCGCCCACCAAATCGGCTCAGGCACAGCCGCCCATTCCCCCCGTACCGGCCAAGCGCAAGCTGAGCTACAAGGAACAGCGGGAGCTGCAGGAACTACCCGGCCGCATAGCCGCGCTGGAGGCGGAGCAGAAATCGCTTTCCGATCAACTGGCCGACCCGGCGAGTTATACCTCTGCCACGACGCGGATCAGCGAGATGCAGGAACGTTACGCGCAGATCGACGAAGAACTGCTCCACGCCCTGGAACGCTGGGAAGTGCTCGATGGCAAGTGAGAGACGGTGAACAAATCCGCCATGACCGAAAACGAACCCAGCGCGCCGCTGTTGCAAAACGTCGATTTGCGCATCGACCCGCAGGCAGCCACCTACATCAAGCATGAGACCGTGCAGGTGCAATTCGCCGTCGATTCCGGCGAATTGACCAGCCGCGAAGGCCCCAATCGTTACGCAGCGGGCGATGCCATCATCACCGGCGCCACCGGCGACCGCTGGAGCGTGTCGCGCGCCCGTTTCGAGGCGCGCTACCAAGCCCTCGCGCCGACGTCCATGGGACAGAATGGCGCTTACATCAACCAGCCCATTCCCGTTCTGGCGCGGCAGATGCCCACACCGTTTCGCATGGCCCGCAGCGCTGGCGGCGATCTGCTGCGCGGCAACCCCGGTGATTGGCTGCTGCAATACGCGCCGGGCGATTACGGCGTGGTGGAGCAGGGACGGTTTGCGCAGGTTTACCGGAAAGTCGCGCCTCCTTGAGCGCCCCCAGGGCTGGGCTGTGCCCAGCCCGCCCCCCGTGGGGGTCAAGGAAAGTTGGGGCGGCCCGGCGTTTCCTTGAGAAGGCCGACTGAGCTGAATCATGGTTTCGCTGCGCCGCCCGGCCCCATGCCGCCGCCGCCAGGGCCCATGCCTCCGCCGCCAGGACCCATGGCGCCACCTGAGCCCATGCCTTGATGCATGCCTTGCGCCGGGGGCGCATCAGGCAGCTTGACGCCGCGCTCCTTCGCACGTTCCTGCATCAGCTTGTGATGTTCTGCCCGGATCTGTTCCCGCTGCTCTGTGGTTTTCGCCTCGCGCATTTTGAGTCGGTATTCACGACGCTCCTTCTGCGTCATCAACTGGCTACCGTAGATGGTTTCCTGCTTTTGGGTTTGAGCGTAGGCAGAAGTTGCGGTCAGCCCTCCACCTGCGAGCAGGATGCTGAGAGACAAGGCAGTCAAAAATGGCTTGGTGGCAATCATGGCACTCTCCTGAAAAAGTTTTGAGTCAAGGTTGACTCGCAGTCAGGCTAGGCGTTTGCGAAACACGGGGATTGATGCGCGTCAATAATTTGGGGCGCGCAACTTCAGGGCCGATCAAGCGATTGCGCGAGCACGGAGCGCCGCCGCTGCGTTCGTTTTCGGTACCCAGCGCGGCGGGCTTACTGATCATGAGGTTTCGTGAGAAATGGTCCGCCCTTCGCATAGGCTTCCCGCTCGAATCGGTTGGCGAGGTAGGCATCGCGCCCGCGCAGGGTTTGCCACAGGCTCTCCAGCAAATAGGCGGGCCCGAAAAATGGGCCCCAATGCTCGTATTGCCGCACATGCACGCGCTCGTGAGCGCGCAGCCGCTGCATGGCGGGGGCGTCGACCGCGAGGATGACATGTCCCAGAGTGAGGGCGACGAGGCGATGGCGGTTGGGCAGGCGCTGCACCCAACGGCCCAGTTGCCCTCCCGTGCATTCCAGGGTGTGGCCGCTGCGGCGCAGCCGGGCGCCCAGCGCACAGGCGGGTAGGGCGGCGAGCAGGCCGAGCAGCGAATAGGGCGCGGCCCAGAGCTGGCGTGCGGCCAAGGTCAGGCGGTGGCGAGAGCGGATCGGGCGCATGGGTAGACGCAGGTCAGGCGGCATAGCTTAGCCGTGCTCCGGCGCTGGCGTGGTGCGGCTCGTAGGAGTCATCCTGCCTACAATCGACGCCGTGTCGCAATCCTGCGGCGCAACGCTGGGGGTGCGGGGCTGCGGCAGTAGGCAGCTTCGCTGAGAGAGTCCCTTTGAACCTGATTGAGGTCATCCTCGCGCAGGGAAGCAGGGTGGGCAGCGCGTGCTATGGCGCGCATGGCCCGGCCGGGTTTCTGCGCGAGCACGCAGAAATGGGTCATGGCAACACACACAACTTCAAGTGACGCGGCGCACGCGTCCAATGCCTCGGTTCCCGCGGCGGAACGTATTTTCACCTTCACCGATGCCGCCGCGCTGTGGTTCAGTCTGGGGGTGGGGCTGCTGGTCATGCAGGTGGGCGCGTATCTGCGTCCGGGCTTGAGCCTGCCGCAGGCGGCCGGGGCGATTGCGCTGGGGTCCTTGCTGGGCGCGGGTTTGCTGGCCTGGGTGGCGGGGATCGGCAGCCAACACGGTCTGTCGAGTTCGGCACTGATCGGGCGCACGCTGGGGCAGCGCTTCGCCATGCTGCCCGTGGCGCTCAATGTGGTGCAACTGCTGGGCTGGACGGCGTTCGAGCTGGTGATCATGCGCGATGGCACCCGCACCATCGTCGAGCAGGTGTTCGGTGCACGCGGGGCCTGGGTGCCTGTGGTGGCGACGCTGGCCTGGGGCTCGTTGCTGCTGGTGCTCGCCAGCGGGCGGATGATCGGGCTGGTGCGGCGTTTCGTCAGCCGCGCGGCAATGCCGCTGATCGTCGCCTCGCTGCTCTGGCTGAGCTATCAGTTCGGACTCAAGGCCTGGCAGCACGGCTTTGCCGCGCTGTGGGTGCAGCCGGGCGTCGGTTCGATGAGCTTGCTGGCGGCAGTGGATCTGGTGATCGCCATGCCAGTGTCGTGGCTGCCGTTGGTGGCCGACTATGCCCGCTACGGGCGCCACGCCGGCGCCACGGCGCGCGGCACCTGGCTCGGCTATGCCGCGGCGAACATCTGGTGCTACGCCCTGGGCGTGCTGGTCATCAGCGTGTCGCCTGCCAATATCGACATGCTTAGCACCCTGCTGCTGGCTCAGGGCGGATTGATTGCGCTGGGTTTCATTTTGGTGGATGAGGTGGACAACGCCTATGGCGACGTGCATTCGGGCGCGGTATCGACCAACTTTCTCAACGACCGCTGGAGCATTCGTCGTATTGGCATGACCTTGGTGCTGCTGGCCACTGCGGCGGCGCTGGCGCTGCCGATGCACGCACTTGAGCCCTTTCTGCTCACCCTGAGTTCAATTTTCGTGCCGCTGTTTGGCGTGGTGATCGCGCAGCTGGCACCGGGTTTGCCGCCGCAGAGCAACTTGCGCTGGGGGCCGATGAGCGTGTGGTTACTGGGCATCGGCGTGTTTCAGTTGGGCACGGTGTGGTGGCCGAATTGGGGCTCGGCCTTGCCCAGCCTGGCCTTCACATTGCTGGCGGCGGGTGCGCTGCGCTGGCGCGAGGCGCGGGCGCCCGCGGCGGCTTAGAGCGGTAGGCGCTTCGTCGCCAAAGGTGCGTGACCGTGGTTGAGCGGGCCGTGGCCGTGGCCGAGTTGCATGTCGGCCCCGGCGAGCAGCGCTTTTCGCACATAGTCCCGACCATGCGCCACGGCATCGGTCAGCGTCTCACCCAGGGCGAGATAGCACGCGATGGCCGATGACAGGCTGCAGCCCGTGCCGTGGGTGTTGCGCGTGGGGATGCGCGGCGCTTCCCAGCGCCGCACTTCTCCATCGGGCAGACGCAGCAAGTCGGTGAGCTGCGGGCCGGGCAAGTGGCCGCCCTTGAGCAGCACCGCGTGAGCGCCCAGCACATGCAGCCGATTGGCCGTGTCTTCCAGCGCGTCGGCGTTGATGGTGTCCAGCCGCAGTAGCCAGGCGGCTTCGTCGAGGTTGGGGGTGATCAGCGTGGCGAGGGGAAAGAGCTCATCAACGAGCCGGTCCACGGTGGATTCGGTGATCAGCTTGTCGCCGCTGGTGGCGACCATCACCGGGTCGAGCACCACATGGGCGAAACGATGGCGGCGAATGGCGTCTGCCACCACCCGCACCACGCCCACATCGTGCAGCATGCCGATTTTCACCGCATCCACACCGATGTCTTCGACCACGGCGTCGATCTGCTGCGCGAGCAATTCGGGCGGCAGCGCCTGAATGGCGCGCACGCCTTGCGTGTTCTGCGCCGTGATGGCGGTGATGGCCGTCATGCCATAGCAGCCCAGCGCGGCCATGGTTTTGAGGTCGGCCTGGATGCCGGCGCCGCCGCCGCTGTCGGAGCCAGCGATGCTCAGCACGCGGGCGTAACGCGCGACGGTAGGGGTGTCTTGCAGGGGTTCGGTCGCGTTCATGAATGGACGAAGGTGGACGAGTCGGTGAGCTGGCGCAAGGCTTGCGCGGCGGCAGCGGGGTCGGGCGCGGCGCACAGCGCCCGCACCACGGCCAAGCCGTCGGCGCCTGCGGCCAGCACTTGCGCGGCATTGTTCAGATCGATGCCGCCAATGGCGATCAAAGGCAGATCGGTGAAGGCACGCATCGCCCGCAGCCCTTCGAGGCCGAGTGCGGGGGCGGTGTCTTGTTTGCTCGGGGTGGAAAACACCGGGCTGACGCCGAGGTAATCCACCGGCATATCGGCTGCCGCGCGCACCTGCTCGGGGTTTTCGACCGACAGGCCGATGAGGGCGTGCGGCATCAACCGTCGCACGTCTTCGGGCGGCAGATCGCTCTGGCCGACATGCACGCCGTCTGCGCCCGCGGCCAGCGCCACATCGAGCCGGTCGTTGATGATCAGCGGCACCTCCAGCGGTGCGAGCAGGGCCTTGAGCGCGCGGGCGCGTTCGACGAAAGGCCGGGTGTCGAGCTGCTTTTCGCGCAACTGCACGCAGGTGGCCCCGCCCCTCACCGCTGCGGCGACCACGGCCTCAACGCCGCGCGGGCCGCACAGGGCGGCGTCGGTGACCAGGTGCAGCCGCAGCGCGGCCAGGGGCCAGCGACGGGCGGAATCAGTCATCGGTTTGCAGGCGCAGGCGCGCGTGGAAGGTTTCGGCGTCCAGAAGTTGCAGGCCGTCGAGCAGGGCGATTTGCAGCTGGCCGACGCCGCGGCCCTGCGCTTGCACTTGCGCGGCGGCGACTTCGCCGACCACACCGAGATAGGCCATCGCGGCGATGGTGGCGTGAAACGCGTCGGGCTGCACCGCGCAGAAAGCACCGATCAGCGCCGTGGCTGAGCAGCCCACGCCCGTGACTCGGGTCATCCACACATGCCCGTTGGACAGGCGCACATGACGGCCATCGGGCGCGAGGATGTGGTCGGTCGCGCCACTCACGCAGACCACAGCGCCCAGGCGGGCGGCGAGCGTGCGGGCGGTCTGCACCGCGTCGTCCGACGCGGCGGCGCTGTCCACGCCGCGGGTGGCCGCCTCCACCCCGGCGACACTGAGAATCTCCGAGGCGTTGCCGCGCAGCACCGTGGGGCTGCCCGCGGCGAGCAACTCGGCAACGGCGCGGTTGCGGTAGGGCGTAGCTCCGGCGCCCACCGGGTCGAGCACTACCGGAATGCCGCGTCCGCGCGCCGTCTGCAACGCCATGACCATGGCCTCGATCCACTCCGGCGACAAAGTGCCGATATTGAGCACCAGCGCCTGAGCGATGCCGGCCATGTCGCGCACCTCTTCGCGGGCGTGCGCCATCACCGGCGCGGCGCCCAGCGCCAGCAGGGCATTGGCGTTGTAATTCATCACCACGAAATTGGTGATGTTGTGCACCAGCGGTTGTTGCTGGCGCACGGCGAGCACATCGGCCCAGAGAGAGTCGGCGTTAGGGAATGGCATGATGTTTAGCAGCGAAGTCCAGCCCTGATTATCGCCGTGCGCGGCGCGGCGGCAGGCCGTCAGGCGCGGTGATAGGGATGGCCGCTGAGCAGGCTGTGCGCGCGGTAAAGCTGTTCGGCCAGCAGCACCCGCACGAGGCCGTGGGGCAGGGTGAGATCGGAGAGCCGCAGCAAGGTGTCGGCCTTCTGTTTAAGGCGCGGGGCCAGGCCATCCGCGCCACCGATGACCAGCGCGACGTCGCGGCCCTCCTGGCGCCAGTGCTGCAAGGCTTCAGCCAGCGCGGCGGTGGTGAGTCGCTGGCCGCGTTCATCGAGGGTGACGAGGCGCGCGCCCGCTGGCACGGCGGCCTCGATGCGCTGCGCCTCGCGTTCCATCACCGCTTCGGCACTGATGCTGGAGCTGCGCGCCTCTGCCTTGATCTCCTTGAGAAGCAGGGGCGTTTCGGGCGGCAGGCGCTTGGCGTAGTCGGCATAGGCTTCGTCCACCCAGCGCGGCATGCGCTGGCCCACGGCGAGCAGCCAGAGTTTCATGCGGAGCCCGACGGCGGGTCAGCCAGCCGCGAGGCGGTCAGGACGCCCGCTTTTTGGCCGCAACGCGCTTGGTCTGCGTTGGGGACGCGGCTTTCTTGGCCGCGGGGCGCTTGCCCGCAGCGGCGGTGGATTTGCGCGCGGCGGGTCGTTTGGCGGCAACCGGTGCCTCGGCGGGCTGCGCCCGCTTGCGGGCCGGAGCCACCGGGGCGGAGCGAGCGCCCGCAGCCGTGCCGACCACGCGGGTCACGCGTTTTTTCTCGGTGCCGGTTTCGCCATACGGCGAGGTGCGCGCGGGGGCGGTTTTCGCCGCGGCCTTCTTGGCGGCTGGACGCTTGCGGACGACGGTTTTGCTGGCCGCGCTCTTGCGGGCCGCGGTTTTCCGAGCCGGCGCCTTGGTGTCGTCTTCGGGCTTGTCGGGGCGGCTGTCCGGACCCTTGGCGGCCACTTTCGCGCCGACCCGTTTGGCGCCGCCGAGCTTGAGGTGAACCGGCTTGGCGCCCCACAGTTCTTCGAGCTTGTAATACGCACGGATCGCGGGCTGCATGATGTGCACCACCGCGCCGCCGCAGTCCACCAGCACCCACTCGCCGGTTTCTTCGCCTTCGGGATTGCGCACCGCGAATCCGGCGGCTTTCACGCTGTCGCGCACACTGCTGGCCAGCGCGCGCGTCTGGCGGTTGGACGTGCCGCTGGCGACGATGACCCGGTCGAACAGGCTGGTGAGTTCTTCGGTGTTGAACACCTCGATGTCCTGGGCCTTGACGTCTTCCAGAGCGTCGACGATGGTGCGTTGCAGTTTCCGGATGTCCATGCTGATGAGTGCGTTATGAGTGCGTGTAAAGGCGATGTTGATCAATGTAGTGTGCCACAGCGGCAGGCGCCAGCCCGGCGAGCGATTCGCCTTGGGCGAGATGGCGGCGGATGCGCGTGGCCGAGAGATCAATCTCGGGCATGGACAGGCGGTGCAGGAGATGCCCACTGGCGGCCAGGGCTTCAACGAGTTGAGGCGGCGCCTTGTCGTCGTAGCCCGGTCGGCGCGCGGCGGCCAGATCGACCTCGGCCACGATATCTTCCCAGCCGTTCCAGGTCGGGAGGTTGCGCAACTGATCGGCGCCCAGAATGAAGGTGAACGCCGCGTCTGGATGCGCGGCGCGCAACTCGCGCACGGTGTCGATGGTGTAGCTCGGCCCCTGACGCTTGAGCTCGATGTCGCAGGCGCGCAGGCCGGTGCGTCCGGCGATGGCGAGATTCACCATGTCCCAACGCTGTTGCGGGCTCGCCGCCAGCGGGTCGCGCTGCCAAGGCTGCCCGGCGGGGATGAACCAGACAGCGTCGAGCGCCAACTCGCTGCAGGCGCTCTGCGCGAGCTGCAGGTGTGCGTTGTGAATCGGGTCGAAACTGCCGCCGAGCAAACCGATGCGCCGGGGCTTTGCCGAGGCGACGCCATTCATGCAGCGGCCCAATCCCGCGGCTTGAGAAAGGTGTCGTACAGCTGCGCCTCGGGCGAGCCCGCCTCGGGGTGCCAGTCATAGCGCCACTTCACAATAGGCGGCATCGACATGAGGATGGATTCGGTGCGCCCGCCCGACTGCAGACCGAAGTGCGTGCCGCGATCCCACACCAGATTGAACTCGACATAGCGCCCGCGGCGGTAGGCCTGGAAGTCGCGCTCGCGTTCGCCGTAGGGCAGGGCGCGACGCCGCTCGACGATGGGCACATAGGCCGGCAGGAAGGCATCGCCCACGGCGCGCATCAGGGCGAAACTCTGCTCGAAGCCGCCCTCGTTGTAATCGTCAAAAAACACACCACCGATGCCGCGCGGCTCGTTGCGATGCTTGAGAAAGAAGTATTCGTCACACCACGCCTTGAAGCGCGGATAGTGGTCATCGCCAAACGGCGCAAGCGCCGCCTGGCAGGTGCGGTGAAAGTGGCGGGCGTCGTCTTCGAAGCCGTAATAAGGCGTGAGATCCATACCGCCGCCGAACCACGCCACCGGCGCCTGGCCTTCGGGTTCGGCCATGAGCATGCGCACATTCATATGCACCGTCGGCACATAGGGGTTGGTCGGGTGGAACACCAGCGAAATGCCCAGCGCCTCAAACGGCGCTCCCGCCAGTTCGGGCCGGTGCTGCGTGGCCGAAGGCGGCAGCTTGGGGCCGCGCACATGCGAAAAGTTGCAGCCCCCGCGCTCGAGCAGACCGCCAAACTCGATCAGACTGCTGATGCCCTCGCCCTGCAGCGGCGAGTCGGCGGGGCGCGTCCACGTATCGCGGCGAAAGGGCTGACCGTCCGCAGCTTGAAGCGCTTCGAGGATGCGGGCCTGGAGATCGAGAAGGTAAGAGCGGACCTGTTCGGTTTGCATAGCAGCGGTTTGCATGACAGTAAAGCCCGCGCCATGCGCCAGGCTCATTTCAGAAGGTCACAATTCTTTCACGATTGCCGAGCGCCCGACGCGCAAAACAAAAGCCCAGGCGCTGGCCTGGGCTTGGGTGTTTGGTGGCCGAAGGGCAATCGGACTATCAGGCTAAGTGACTGAAATAAAAAGGTTTCATCTTCGTGCGACAGCGTGAATACCGTCGAAAATACCGTCTTCTAGGCGTCGCTGCCCCTGCGTCACACCACAGAAACAGCCCAGCTCCAGCAGACGTGCAGTGTATCGGCGGGTGTTGTTCAGTGCCGACAGATCGGGTTGAAAAATTAATGCAAGATAAGCGGCTCGTAGATCGAGCGCATCCGCTTATGGGGTTGGTTTCGAGAATCGCTCAGCGGCCTGCAAGCCGTGCATGCAGAAAACCCGGTGGGTTTCGTCCATTGCCGCATGCAAGGGGCTTCGAAGGGGCTTTGAAGGGGCTTCTGTCCCGTGTGCGTTCCGTGTCTGTCCCGTGGGACACCGCCGTATGCGGAATGGCATTTGCCATTCTTTTGCTATGCCATTTGCTATGCCGTCGGGAAGTGTCCGCACCACAGGCGCAAAAAAACCCGGCGCAATGGCCGGGCGGCGGTTTATCTGCCGATGCACTACCGGCGGCGCTGCAATAGCTCGGCCAGCTTCGCCCGTGTCTCGGCACGCCATGCACGCATCCACGTTTCACCGCGCCATATGCCATGCGTGAGGCTATTCGCGCTGGCTCTGGCCTTGCCTGCGGCTGTGCGCGGCCCCGTGCTGCGCTCCCACGGCTTCCACCGTCTGATGGCCTCGGCTTGCTTGGCTCGCGCTTCGTCAGTCCATCGGGGCATGGTGAATAGTCCGTTTCAGAACGGCAGCTTGTCGAAGTGCAGCACGTCGCGCAAGTAGTGCCACACCTCGCGCTCTGCCGGGGTGCAATCGTCAGGCGGCTCTTGATCTTTGGCGTCTACAGAGTTCGCCATGCGAACGAAGGCGGCTTCGCCGATGCGCAAAATGCGCAGCAGCTCGGCGTCTGTGCACTCGCGTGCGTCGTGGGGCACCTGGCGCTGCTGCTCCAGTCGTTGCAGGCGGCTTTCAAGGTTGCGCGTCATGGCGTGCCTCGCTTGCTGCGGGAATGCGTAGCACGATGCCCGGCTGCGCATCCTCCACCCAGTCCCCTGCGTCATTGCGTCCGACACCGAAGATCAGCACATCCACAGCGCCAGCAGAGCGCGGTCGAGCGATGCGCTCCAGGCGTTGCAGGCGGGTCTCAAGGTTTTTGCTCATGGGTCATCTCCAATGCGTCGATGCGCTTCTCGATCACGGCAAGCTCAAACACCCGCACCATTTGGCCTAAAACGTAGGCCAGCTTCGTTCCCTCGCCAGATTCCAGCCGTCCGGCGCGCATGTCGTTGTAGACGCGGCCCATCTCCAAGCGCAGGTCATCAACGGTATGAAGGCGCACCTTTTGCCGGGGGATAGGGTCGAGTACCTCGCAAGTGCTGGCGCTGATTGCAGGCGTTTTGCGTTTCGCGCTCATCGCTGCCCCAGCGCGCGCTGCTGTGCCCGATAGTCGGCCTCGGCGCGTGCCAAATCCTCGCGGTATAGCTCTGCGCACCGGGCAAGCAGCTTTGCACGCAGCGACAGATCGTCGTTGCATGTGCTTGCGACATGCTTAATTCGCATGAAGTGCGCGCGCTGTGCGTCCGCCTCGAATTGACGGCGGGTTTTCGGTGGTGCTGTTGTCATGGTGCAGTCCTTTCAGGGTTGTGGCGCGGCTGCGCCGGGGGGGGTATCGGGCTTCGCGAAAATTCGCGAATGCTCTCGAGCCGTCGCGCAACGTGCCTCCATCAGCGCATGCCTCCGGTCAAAGCCGGGGAGGGCATCGCCAGGGACGAAATCGCGTCGTTCGGGCCGATGGGGGATCGCTCCGCGCCTCGGCTGAGGTACTGCGTCACGCTTTCGTGCAAGGTGCGACTGTCGAGCCTGGTCTGATGGTTGACCTGCACCATGATCGGGGGGGGGGCTGACAAAGCCCTCTGAGCGTCGCTGCCAACTCGTATCGTCGGGATCGTGAAAGCCGCTTCCCATGCCGCCAAGCCAAGTCGGTGCGTCTTTGGCCCAAATCCTGAACGCGCCGTCGAGCAGATGACTTTGTGACAGGGCGGTGTCCAGGCCTGTCTTATGCATCGCCCATTTCGTCGCCTCGTAGGCTGCCCATCCGACACCGGCCAGTGCCGCGACAGGCCCCGCCAGCTTGGCCAGCGCACTGGCGGCATTTGCGATACCTGACGCACCGCCTGCCGTCTCGAAGGCCAGCGCCAGACCCAAGCCTCTGAATGCTGTGGTGGCCAGCGTTACCGTGCCACTGATCGCCAAGCCTGCGCCCAGCGTGACCAGCGCACCAGCGAGAATCTTGGTGGCCGTGGCGTGCCGATCCATCAGGCCGGTAAGGCTTGTGATCAGGTGCGTCAGACCAGTGAGGGCTTCTGTGGCGTAGGGCAGCACCGTGCCGCCGAAATTCACCTTTGCCGTAGTCCACGCCGCGCCCGCCGCGTCGTATTGGCCCTGTGCGGTCTTGCTGTACCGGGAAGCTGCTTGGTCGATGTTGTCGGTTTTGGCGATCTGCGCGGATTTGGCGGCCAATCCCGGCAAGTTCTGCAGCAGAGTGGTGAGGATGCGCGCTGCGGTGCGGTTGCTTGTGATGTCGTTCAGCAGCCCGATTTGCTGATCCAGTGTGGTGTACCCGTGCGCAATGGCGGTCGGTAGGAAGTAGTCCTTCAGCCACTCTGCCGGGTCTTTCTGCAGCGTGCTGGTGCCAAGTACTGCGCCGGGCATCAGTCGTTTGATGTTGCCGTTCTTCGCCCGAATGGTCTTGTGCAAATCCAGCAAATTCAGCTTTTGCAAGGTTTGGATGATCTGGCTGTTGCCGATCAGCATGCGGCCTTCAATCAGGTTGTTGTACGCGCTCATTAGCCCGGTGCCGGTCTGGCGCCCGCCCATCTCCTGCAACACGGGTTCCAAGTTGCGCAGACCCTGCATACTGAGTAATTTGAACGCTACGCCCCCTGTCGAGGCGAGACCTCGGAAGTCGGCACCGGTAAGCCGCCACCCTGAAAACGCCGCCATTTGCCAGAACTCGTTCGCAGCGGCAAGAATCTTGTGCGGGTGCGTCATGCCCTCGCGTTGTTCAGCGGCGCGCAGCATGTTCAGCGCATCGGTGTGCGCGGCAGTCGGTTCTAGGCCGTACATCCGGGCCGCGAACGGCACGCGGGCCAGCGTAGGTGCCAGCAACTTGGCTTCGCTCAGGTGTGGCGCAATCGCCAGGGCGTCGCGAAGGGCTTCCGTGGTTTGGATGATTGAGGCGCCCATGATCTTCATGCCCGCAGCCGCTTTCGCCGCCTGCTGCGTGATTTGGTCGCCAAAACCCATCGCGCCAAGACGGGCAATCTGCTGCTGATATTCGTTGGCCGCCTCCACAGCGGGCTTGAAGGCAGCGAGTATGCCAACCCCCAGGCCCGTCTCTCCAATCCCGATAGCGGCTGATTTGCGCAGCTTCTCAAGGCGGCCTTGCAGGTGAACCACGTCGCGGTCAGCGATGCGCATGCGGTTCGATAGGGCGAGCAGTCCGGCTGTCACGCCGTCTTGGAGCTTGAGGTGAACGCCGATTTTGTAGGCTTCAAACATTGAATTTCCTTTCAGTGAAAGCGCGCGTTTTGGGCCGCGTGTGGTTTTGGGGTGGATTTGCAGGTCATGCGAGCAGTGCCGGGTCGAGGGTGTCATTCATGGATGGGCCTTTCAGGGTTGTGGCGTTGCGCCAGGTGGATAACGGGGTCATAGGGCGTCTGCGGCAGACTTGCGCTGGCGCTGCACCGCATACGTCGTCAGCACCGCATGGGCCTGCATGTCGAGCACCGGGCGCGGCTCGCCTTGTGGCGGCGTCCATACCTTCGGCGTGAGCGTTCCGGCGATGTGTACCGGCTCGCCAGCGTGCAGCGCCAGCAAGGCAGCGCCTGCCGCCTTGTCGAAGCAAATCACGTTCACGAACAAGGCTTCACCGCTTTGCATCGGCGTGCGCACCTTGCGCACCACAAACGGCTTTCCAGCTTGGCCGGTTTTCTGTTCGGCGGTGCCGTGCAGCGTGCCACCTATCAGGGCGTCGATCACGTCAGTCTCCAGTTCAGTGGGCGAAGTCGGGCCGCCGTCCTCATTCCAGGCAATGCAGCCCTTTGGAATTGCAATGCAGGGAATGGCTTATTAACTTGTGTCTGCGCGGCAGAGTAGGGGGCAGCCTCAAAAGTGCCATTTCTGCTCTGCGCGGCAGACTTGGCGGGGGTGTCCCCTAGTCTGCGCGGCAGAGTAGAAACGGGCTTTCCTACTCTGCGCGGCAGATGGCCGTTTTGTTTTTCCGGCTCCACCGGATCGGCAGACTTCGCCTTTTTGACGCGGGGCTGGAATAGCTCTTTCACGGGCAGCAGGTACGCGCCGGGGTGATATTGATGCGCGCCGATGTCCAGGCCGACAAAGTTCGTCACGGCCAGCCATGTCATGGCGTAAAGATGGCTCCCGTTGCGCAGGCCGCCGTGCCGCGTCTGAACGATCAGGCCGTAATGCAGCAGTTCGTCGCGCGATCGATACAGCGATGCAATGCACCAGCCCCGTCCAGTCAGCCAGCTTTGCGACAGACGAATATGGCCGTTGTTGTTGCCGGTGTGTTGCCGCATCAGCTCGAACACCAGGGCCTTCGCCAGTGGGCTGCAAGCCTGAAATGCGGCGCTATCAAGCAACGAATGCGGGATAGGCGAATACCGGCCCGATACGGCCTCAGAAGGGGCGTGGCGCTTTTTGCTCACTGGAGCGCATCCTCGCCTGATCCGCCCCAGATATACAGCCCGACGCGGTGAGGTTTACCGCAATCGGTTGTGCGCGTTACCCAAACCAGTGTGATGGGCTCACCCAGCGCTCGCAGCTCGAAGACGCGGGCCGCTGGCATCAGGATGTCCAGCTCCCTGCGGGCCGTGAGCGTGTCGATCTGACCATGCTCTTGCAGGTGCCGCAAAAGCCTTGCGCGCTGCTGGGCCGCACCGTTACCATGAAACAGTTGTTCGTTCTCGTCTGCCCCGTTACCCGCGCCGCAAGCCTCCGACAAGGCTGCGGCGCTTCTGTTTGGGGCGCTCATTGATCGTCTCCAAACAGCTTGATCAGGTCGGAGCCTGAAACGACGGTAGCGCGGGTGCCGATCTTGCGACTCGCAAGACGCCCGCTCGCTATTTGCTGGTAAAGCCAAGTCTTACCGACTGGCACAAGGCCGCGCCGCGTAGGCGTGCTGAAGGTTTCGGCCAGACGGTACCAGGCGCCGGGCTCAATGGTTCGTTGGGGTTGGGTTTTCACGATTTTCCTTTCAGGTTGAACGTGGCTCGCTATCGTTCGCTGCGAGCCATGCGCCATACCCTGCCAGAGAAAATCTGAAAAAGCTGTCGAGCCTATACCTTCGGTTTTGACAACCTCCTACCGCTCGACAATTTCATCAACCTGAAGTGCGCGCTTTTTTGGGGCTTTGCGCGCTTTGTTGCCTTGACGACCTGCGCCTGTTGCCGGGGCTTTTTGGCCTGCACAATCTCTTGTTTAGATGACGCCCTCCGTTTTGCGGCAGCCGCGATGCGCTCGACCCATGCTTTTTGATGCGGGAGGCCCTTGAGGAACCCCTCCCACGCGGCCAGCGCCGTCGGACGCGACACACCGAGTTCTGCGCCCACACGCTCAAGCAACGCGGACTTGCTGATGAACCGCCGGTCGTCCTGCATGTCAAGATACCGCTGAATCATCAGTTCTTGCACCCTCCACCAAGCCGCTTGTCGCTTAGCAGCGCTGGGCGAAATCCGACCTACCCTGAGCGCTGCTACAAGTTCCGTCAGGTGGTCGGCATGACCGCTCCATCTTTCAAAAACTCTGTTCAGATCATCCACCACATCATCGAGGTCGCTCAGAAGCAGCTCGCGCTGCTCTGCGAGCACGTCGCTGCCCGATTTCCATATGTGGCCGCGCCCTGCTTGATCGCGCGATGAAGATGCGGCCTCGGCCCGCTGGGCTTCTGGATCGGCTCGCCACGCGGCAGCGGCTTTTCTGTGTAGCTGATACGCCCTGAACAGGGCAACTCCGCCCTTGTGGGAGTGATATTGCATCATTGCCACGTTGGCTTCCATCCATAGGAGCAGCCAAGCGGGCCGTTTGTCTGATGCCATGCGATCCCTTTCGCACATCCCTGATGGGGTGCCCGGCCCGCCCGCCAGGGTCGCGGGTTTTCGGGGATCAGCCTAGGCCGGGCAAAACGGGTCAGGCGGCTAGCTTTGCCGCCGTTTTGGATGGCGCCGAGAGTAGCTCGCACAGCAAATGCAGAGTGTTTTCGACATCCGCTATTTCGACCGGATCGAATGTCTTGTGATTGTCCTCAAGCATCCGCCAAGTCTTAACGTTCAAGACGGCAATCAGGGCTTTCGCTTGAAACCAGCCCAGGCCCTCGTCGAGATCAACGTCTCCTAATTCGTTGATCTTGCGCCACTGATCACCCAGCAGCGTTATAGCCGCCTGCAACTCCTCTACCCCAAGCGTCGAATCATCATGCCGACACAAAACGGCGTTCAGCGTCAGGCGCACAACTGAGCGCATGCGTTGAACTTGGGCTGCAATGTCGGATTTGGTGTTCTCTTTGGCTACTTCAAGCATGGTTGTTCTCCTTTTGAATACGCAGGTCGTCTGCCACATCTATCAGTGCACGCAGTTCTGACGCCTTGTCTCTGATCGCCCAGGCGAAGCTCTCGAGAATGTCTCTGTTGAAGTCCAGCGCCTCGCTGAGAACAGTCGCCATGCCTTCAAGCTGAAGGACGCAGCGATCAATGTTGTCTTGAATGTTCAGATGGGTCACATCTTGGCGCAAGACGTAGATGTCGCTCCATTTATGCGGCGTGCGTTCATTTAGCCCGTGCGTTTTGATTACTTCGATAGTGGTAAGGTCTCGGTCAGCCATGATTCACCTCTTTCATAGGTGGGTTGTGGTCAGGGCGTCCCGGTGTGACTGCACCAGGGATGCCCGCTTTGCCTGAAACCGTCAGGCAGCGGTGTTGATCGTCAGGCTGCGCCACGGATCGGAATGATTTCCGCGCCGGTCTTGAGTTTGTCGAGGTAATCGCTCCACGCCTGCATCATCTGCTGGCGCTGCTTGAGGAATTTCGTCCGGTTGTAGCTGGTGCCCAGCGCATCGGGCACGGCGTGCGCAAGCTGGTGTTCGATCACGGCAGGCTCATAGCCCAGGTGTTCATGCAGGATGGTGCGCGCCACAGATCGCCAGCCATGCCCGGTCAGTTCGGTGCGGGTGTCGATGCCCAGGCGTCGATAGGCGGCGTTGATGGCGGCGTCAGACATGGGCTGTGTCGGTGCGCGTCCGACGAACACCCAGCCTGCGGGCAAGTGGCCTGTCAGCGGGTGCAGGTCGCGCAGCAGCGCCACGGCCTGCCGAGACAGGGGAACAAGATGTTCCGTCTTGGTCTTGCTCACGATGTAGCGCCACTGCGCGCGGTCGAGGTCAACATCCTCCCAGCGCATGGTGCGCAGTTCGCCGGGCCTGCAAAACACCATCGGCAGCAGCTTGATGGCGGTGGCCACAATCGGCGTGCCCTTGAAGGCGTCGAGCGCGCGCAGGATGGCGCCCACGGCCTGCGGATCATCTGCCGGTGAAGCCATGTGTTTGGGGATGTAGGCGGGCAATGCTCCGCGCAGGGCTTGTGTGGGATCGTTGACGGCGCAGCCTGTGGCGATGGCATAGCGGATCACTTGGCCGATGTTCTGCTGCGCGCGGTGCGCGGTTTCCAGCACGCCACGGCCTTCAATCCGGCGCAGCACGGCCAAGATGTCCGGCGCGGTGATTTCGGCAACAGGGCGGCGGCCAAGATAGGGGAACACGTCGCGCTCAAGGCGGCGGACAACCTTGTCCCGATGGCTGGCGGCTTTGGCGTCGAGGTGGCGTGCAATCCAGTCGCGTGCAACGGTTTCAAACATGCCGGGTAGCGGCTTGCCTTCGCTCACCAGGGCAGCGTGCTCTGCCTCGGCTTTCTGTTCTGCTTTGCGCTGTTGTTTGGCGTCTGCCGGGTCAATGGGCGGATCAGCGGCAAGCATTGCACGCGCATCTGCATGGCGCTTGCGGGCTTCGGATAGCGTCACATCGGGATACGCGCCCAGCGCCAGCGTCTTGCGCTTGCCCGCAAAGCGGTAGTCATACCGCCAAAGTTTGCCGCCGGATACCGTCACCAGCAGGTACAGCCCTTTTTCGTCGGGCAGCTTGCGCGGCTTGTCGGTCGGCTTGGCTTGGCGAACGGCGGTATCTGTCAGCGGCATGACGGTATTTCCTCGGTCGATACCGTCAAAAAAGACGGGATACCGTCCAAGATACCGTCAGGAAATACCGGCTGTCAACGCACTGCGGCGCACTGCTACGAACGAAAAAAGGCCGTAAAGCGTTGATTTCTCTTTGCTTTACGGCCTTCTGCGTACTGCTACGAACGTGTTGATGGTGGACCGAAGGAGGATCGAACTCCCGACCTCTGCATTGCGAACGCAGCGCTCTCCCAGCTGAGCTATCGGCCCGAAAAGCAAAATCATAACCGACGCCGGGAAGCGGGATCGATTGCCGGGGGTGGGTGATTGGTAACGAACGGTATCTCAGGTGGTGAGGTGCGACTTCCCGGCCTACCATCAAGCCGTCATAAATCCGTATTCGAACCCGGTGGGGTGGGATGATGCGTTACGACGCTGCGGTGCTCGACCGCCAATTCAACAATCGTGAGCTGGTGCCCGACTGGGCCGACTATCTCGCGCGCTGGAAGCGCGACTCGCAGGAGGCGCGGTTGAACTGGCCCTGCCTGCTCGATCTGCCGTATGGCGATTCGATTGCGCAGACGCTGGACTGGTTCGCCCCGGCCGCGACGGGGTTGGCGCCCTGTCTGGTGTTCATCCACGGCGGCTGGTGGCGTTCGCTGGACAAGGCTGATCACAGTTTCATCGCGCCGCCGTTCGTGGCGCGCGGAGTGCATGTGGTGGTGGTGAATTACGCGCTTGCCCCCGGGGCGACGTTGCAGCAGATCGTGGGCGATGTGGTGCAGGCGCTGGCGTGGGTCTGGCGCCGGGCGGAAGACTTTGGCGTGGATCGTTCGCGCATCGTTCTGGCGGGGCATTCTGCGGGCGCGCATCTGGCGGCCATGATGCTGGCCTGCCGCTTCGATTGGTACGGCGACGATCTGCCGGCCCAGATTCCAGCGGGGGCTCTCGCGTTGTCGGGGGTGTACGACCTGGAGGCGGTGCGCAAGACGGCGTTTTTGCAGCGCGATCTGAAGCTCACGCAACATTCGGCGCGGGCGATGTCGCCGGCGTGGTTACCTCCCGCCGGGCCGGCTGCGCTGGCCTTGGCGGTGGGCGCTGACGAGTCTGAGGCTTTTCACGCGCAGGCCCGGTTGATGCACCGCCACTGGCCCGGATCGGGCAAGACGCTGGTCGCTCCGGGCGCGCATCACTTTTCGGCGCTGGACGCGCTGGCGCAGCCGGGGTCTGCGTTGCACAGCCGTCTGTGGGATCTGATCGGGACGCGAGAGCGCGAGCGCGTGAGCGAAACGGCCGACGCCGCCAACACCGTCGATTCCGCGCAAGACCTCACTCCGGCCGATTGAGCCCGTCCTGTTGCGACTCCAGCACCCGCAACAGGCTGGAGGTGTCGTCCCGTCCCCAGCCGGATTGCATCAGCGCATCGAGCTGGCGCTGTACCTGTTCCAGTGCGGGCAGATGCAGCCCGGCGGCCTGGGCCGATGCGGCGATCAGGCCGAAGTCCTTGGCGTGCAGCCGGGCTTCGATGCCCGCGGCGAAATCGCGCTGCGCCATTTTCGGGCCCATCAGATCGAGCATGCGGCTGCCGGCAAAACCTGTGGAAATGGCGCCGAGCACCGCGTGGGCGTCCACGCCTTGCCGCGTGGCATAAAGCAAAGCCTCGGCGATGGCTTCGATGGTGACGACCTGAATGAGTTGATTGCAGGCCTTGGCCACCTGGCCGCTGCCGCTGGGCCCGAGGTGGCGCACGTTTTGGCCGAGGGCGCGCAGCAAGGGAAGGGAGCGGGCGAACACTGCGGCATCGCCGCCGACCATGATGCTCAGGCTGGCTTGCTTCGCGCCGTTCACGCCGCCCGACACGGGGGCGTCGAGAAAATGCAGCCCGGCGGCCCGCAGGGCCTGCCCGATTTCACGCGCCCCTTCCGGTGAGATGGTGCTGTGGTCAACGCACACCGCGCCGGGCTGTGCGCCATGCATAGCGCCCTCCGGCCCGCAGAGCACATTGCGCACGTCTTCGGTCGAGGTGACGTTGGTGAAAATGAATTCGGCGCCGCGCGCGGCCTCTGCCGGGCTGGCGCAAAGCTGAACGCCCAGCTCGGCCGCGGCAGTGCGGCTGCTGTCGCTGCGGGCATAGGCTTTGGCGCTGCAGCCCAGTTGCAGCAAATGGCCCAGCATGGGCGCACCCATGGCACCCAGGCCGATGAAAGCAATTGAAGTCGTCATGTCGGACAAGTTAGAGTTTGATTTGCCTTTTGCTTCGCGGCCTCAAAATATCGGCAAAGGTGGACGAAAGGGCGAGCGGCATAAGCAAGGATAAGGAAGGCATAGGGGCCTTCTATAGCCTGAATTGAAAGTGTCCATTGGACGTTCAGGGACGCGTTCTCTACAGTGTGCACTGCAACATAAATGAAGGTAAAACCTTCTCTACAAGGTCGGCGACAGCCGAACGTCAACAGCAACCTCAAGGAGTTTCACATGTCTTTGATCAACACTGAAGTCAAACCTTTCAAGGCCACCGCTTTCCAGAACGGCAAGTTTTTCGACGTGACCGAGGCCAGCCTGAAGGGCAAATGGTCGGTCGTGGTGTTCTACCCCGCCGACTTCACCTTTGTCTGCCCGACCGAGCTTGAAGACCTGGCCGACAACTACGACACTTTCAAGGCTCTTGGGGTGGAAATTTACAGCGTTTCGACGGATACGCATTTCGCCCACAAAGCCTGGCACGACACCTCCGAAGCGATCAAGAAGGTGAACTATCCGATGATCGGCGACCCGACCGGCGCGCTGACCCGCAACTTCGATGTGATGATCGAAGAAGAAGGCCTGGCGCTGCGCGGCACCTTCCTGATCAACCCGGAAGGCGTGATCAAGCTGTGCGAAATCCACGACAACGGCATCGGCCGCGACGCCAAGGAACTGCTGCGTAAGGTGCAGGCCGCGCAGTATGTGGCCTCGCATCCGGGCGAAGTCTGCCCGGCCAAGTGGAAGCAAGGCGCGGCCACGCTCAAGCCTTCGCTGGATCTGGTCGGCAAGATCTGATTGTCGGCTCATCGCTGCGCCTGACCTGGCAGTCGTTGGGTCAGGCAGTAGCCTTTTGAATCGGCGCACTTCGCACGGCAATCCGCCGTGCGAAGCAGTGGCCTATTCCTGCCCGACCCCCACCCGCATCCCGAAGGAGCACGCCATGCTCGACGACACCCTGCTTTCCCAACTCAAGGCTTACCTGGAGCGCGTCTCTCAGCCATTCACCCTTGTCGCCTCTCTGGACGATAGCGAGAACGCGGCGCAGATGCGCACCCTGCTGGAGCAGATCGCGAGCCTGTCCGACAAGATTTCGGTGCGATTCGACGGCACCGACGCGCGGCGCCCGTCCTTCGCTCTGGAGCGTGTCTCGGGCCCGGCGCAGCATCTGCGGTTTGCCGCGATTCCTCTGGGCCATGAGTTCACCTCGCTGGTGCTGGCGTTGCTGTGGACTGGCGGCCATCCGCCCAAGGTCGAGGCTGAGACCCTCGAGGCGATTCGCCAGCTCGACGGCGACTATCGCTTCGAGGTGTATATGTCGCTGAGCTGCCATAACTGCCCGGACGTAGTGCAGGCGCTGTCGCTCATGGCGGTGTTCAACCCGCGCGTGCAAACGGTGGTGATCGACGGTGCGCTGTATCAGAGCGAGGTCGAGTCGCGGCAGATCATGGCGGTGCCCACCGTGTATCTCAATGGCGAGCTGTTCGGCAGCGGGCGCATGGATGTGGAGGAGATCGTCGCCAAGCTCGACACCGGCTCTGCGCAGCGCGACGCCGCCAAGCTCAACGCCAAAGCGCCTTACGACGTGCTGATTGTGGGCGGCGGCCCCGCTGGCGCGGCTGCCGCGGTTTACGCGGCGCGCAAGGGCATTCGCGTGGGGCTGGCAGCCGAGCGTTTCGGCGGACAGGTCAACGACACATTGGCGATCGAAAACTACATCTCGGTGCTGGAAACCGATGGTCCGAAATTCGGCATGGCGCTCGAAGCGCATGTGCGGCAATACGGCGTGGAGATTCTCAATCAACAGCGCGCCGAAAAGCTCATTCCCGCAGAGCACGAAGGTGGGTTGATCGGCGTGCAGTTTGCCCATGGCGGCCGCCTGCAGGCGCGCAGCGTCATCCTCTCTACCGGCGCGCGCTGGCGCAATGTGAACGTGCCGGGCGAAGCGCAGTACCGCAACAAGGGCGTGGCGTACTGCCCGCATTGCGATGGCCCGCTGTTCAAGGGCAAGCGGGTGAGCGTGATCGGCGGGGGCAACTCGGGCGTGGAAGCCGCCATCGATCTGGCGGGTCTGGTGGCGCATGTCACTCTGCTGGAATTCGCGCCCGAGCTACGCGCTGACGCGGTGCTGGTGAGCAAGCTGCGCAGCCTGCCCAACGTCACCATTCACACCAACGCGCAAACCACCGAAATCACCGGCGACGGCAGCAAGGTCAACGGCCTCACCTACACCGACCGCGCAAGCGGCGCCAGCCATCATCTGGAGTTGGAGGGCGTGTTCGTGCAAATCGGCCTGGTGCCCAACACCGAGTGGCTCAAAGGCGTGGTCGAACTCAGCCGATTCGGCGAAATTGTGGTGGATGCCAAAGGCCAGACCTCGGTGCCCGGCATCATGGCGGCGGGCGACGTGACGACCGTGCCCTACAAGCAGATCGTCATCGCCGCGGGTGATGGCGCCAAGGCCGCGCTCAGCGCCTTTGACTATCTCATCCGCACCCCGGCGCCGCAGATGGCCGAAGCCGTGGCCGCCTGATGGGATAACTGCGCGGGGCAGGCCGTCGATACACTTGTGCAGCACTCTGACTTTGTGAGAACCGACATGCTGTTGATGGTCCTGTCCCCCGCCAAATCGCTCGACTACACCACCCCGCCCATCACGTCCATTGCCACCCAACCTCAGTTCATCGAACAGGCCAAGGTATTGGTCGACGGGCTGCGCAAGCAGAGCCCGCAGCAGCTCAGCGCACTCATGGGCATTTCCGACAAGCTCGCTGCGCTCAATGCGGCGCGCTTTGCCGACTGGCGGCCCAGCTTTACCCCTGAAGACAGCAAGCAGGCGGTGTTGGCATTCAATGGCGATGTGTACGAAGGGCTCGATGCCCGCAGTCTGAGTGAAGCCGATCTGCAATGGGCACAGCAGCATCTGCGCGTGCTCAGCGGGCTTTACGGCGTGCTGCGCCCGCTCGATCTCATGCGGCCCTACCGCCTGGAGATGGGCACGGCCTGGCCCAATACCAAGGGCAAGGATTTGTACGCCTACTGGGGGACGCAAATCGCCGAAAACCTCAACGCCGAATTGGCTGGCGGCAAGGGCGAGCCGGTGCTGGTGAATCTGGCTTCCGACGAATACTTCCGTAGCGTGGATCGCAAAGCGCTCAAGGCGCGCGTGGTGCAGCCGGTGTTTCAGGACGGCACGCCCCAGACCGGCTACAAAATCGTGAGCTTTTACGCCAAGCGCGCGCGCGGGCTGATGGCCCGCTACGTCATTGAGCATCGATTGACTCAGGTGGATGCGCTCAAGGCGTTCGACAGCGACGGCTACCGCTTCGTGCCCGAGGCATCCAAGATTGATCAGTGGGTTTTCCGCCGCGACAAGGTTTCCGCATGAACGCATCGCCGGTTTTGACGGTATATGGCCTGACCCAGTGCGACACTGTCAAGCGGGCGCGGCAGTGGCTGCAGGCGCAGGGCGTGGATTTTCAGTTTGTCGATTTCAAGAAAACCCCGCCCAGTGCCGCGCAGATTTCAGCCTGGGCCGAGGCCGTCGGCTGGGAGGCGCTGCTGAACAAGCGCGGCACCACCTGGCGCAAGCTCGATGCAGCTATGCAGGCCCGCGTGGTCGATGCGCCCAGCGCGGTGGCGGTTCTGGCGCAGCATCCCAGCGCCATCAAACGGCCCGTGGTCGAGGCCGGTGGGCAGCTTTTGGTCGGGTTTGACGAAGCAGATTGGCGCGCCGCGCTATCCCGTTTTTGAAGCTTTTCTCATAACAAACGCCGGGCAAGTTCACTGCCCAGCGCCAGCAGGGTGAGGGTGGGCGGCAGCCCCCAGGGCTCGGGAATGACCGAGGCGTCGCACACATGCAGATTAGGGCTATGGCAGCTCAGGTTTTCGTCGAGCATCTCGCCCAGACGCACGCTGCCACCGGGGTGCGCCGCCACCCAGGGCGACACATAAGGTTTGCCCGAACCGGCGGCCTTCAGCACCGCGCGCGCCTGCTCCACGCCCGCGCGCATTTTCAGCCGATCGCCCGGCCCGAAGCGCCGCCAGGGGCGCCCGTGCGGGTCGATGCGGCCTTCGATGTCGTCGCGGATTTTCACCATGATCATCGCCGTGTGGCCGTAGCTGAGCAACTGATCGGGCCGACCGGCCGCCCAGGTGAAGGCGCGGAAAAAATTGGCCGGAATGGTGATGTCCGACAGCATGTAGCCCGCGTCAGCGTTGAAATAGCCCGCCGACATGGAGATGTCGTGCGCGCGCCTCATGGCCGGCACATGGCCCATGACAATGCGCAGCGGGTCGCAGAAAAAACCGTCACCCGCCTGCTCCACGCCGCTGTGCTGCAGGATGGCCGGGCTGGCAATGCCGCCCGCACTCAGAATCACCCGTCCCGCGCGGAAGATTTGCGCCGCGCCGCCCTGGTGTTGCGCTTCCACCCCGATGGCCCGGCCCTGGTCGAACAGCACGCGCGTGACCCGAACGCCGGTCTGCAGATCCGCGCCGTGGCGGATCGCCTGCTGCAACAGCGTCTGCGCCGACCAGAAGGCCTCCGGCGGGCAGATGCCCTGTGCGCAGCGCGATTGGTCGATCATCTTGGGCAGCGGCTGCCAGGGCAGACCCAGAGACTCTCCGGCCTGCATCAGCAGGGAAGGAATCGGCGTGAGCAGATCGTCGCGCAAAGGGGCGTGCGGCAGTTCGGACTGCACCCGTTCGAGCGCTCCGGCAAGGTCGATGCCGTGACGGGCAAACATCGCCAGCGGCGGAGGCGTGGCGGTGTGATAGAAGGTGACCGATCCGCCGCCCACCCGCAGGCTGCGCAGCAGCACCACGCCGGGCGCGATGTGCATCGCCTCCTTGCGGCGCAGCAGCTTAAGCAAGTTGGTGCCGGGAGGCGGCCCCGAGCCCTGTTCCAGAATGCGCACCCGCGCACCGGCGCGGGCCAAATCGCGCGCCACCATGGCGCCCGCCGGGCCCGATCCGACCACGAGAACGTCGGGGATCGGTGCGGCGTCTGTCATGCGGGTGCGCTGTGGCGAGAGCGCTCAAGCCGCCAGCAACTGCCGCAGCACGAAGGGCAGGATGCCACCGTTGCGGTAGTAATCGACCTCGATCGGCGTGTCGATGCGCAGCTTGAGCTTGACCTGCTGCTTGCTGCCGTCCGCCCGGGTGATGGTCAGCAGGGCGTCCTGTTGCGGCCGCAGGGTATCGCCCAGATCGATGGCGAAGGTCTCGTCGCCCTTGATGCCCAACGACTCCCACGAATCATTGCCGAGGAACTGCAGCGGCAACACGCCCATGCCCACCAGATTGGAGCGGTGGATGCGCTCGAAACTGCGCGCCACCACGGCCTTCACGCCCAGAAGCTGCGTGCCCTTGGCCGCCCAGTCGCGGCTGGAACCCGTGCCGTATTCCTCGCCAGCGAAGATGACCGTGGGCGTGCCTTCGGCGATGTACTGCATCGCGGCATCAAAGATGAACATCTTCTTGCCAGACGGCTGGAACAGGGTCACGCCGCCTTCTTCACGCGAGCCGTCGGCCCCGGCCGGAATCATCAGGTTCTTGATGCGCACATTGGCGAAGGTGCCGCGCATCATCACCTCGTGGTTGCCGCGGCGCGAGCCGTAGGAGTTGAAGTCGGCCTTGAGCACCCCGTTGGCTTGCAGCCATTGCCCGGCGGGCGAGGTTTCCTTGATCGGGCCTGCGGGCGAGATGTGATCGGTCGTCACCGAGTCGCCGAACAGCGCCAGCGCGCGTGCGCCCTGCACCTGCAGCGATGTGGCCGCAGGCTGCATGCCGAACCCGGCGAAGAACGGCGGCTCGGCGATGTAGGTGCTCTTGGGCCAGTCGTACACCTGCCCCTTGACGCCTTCGATCTTCTTCCACAGCTTGCCCGGCTGCGTGGCGACCTGCGCGTAGTTCTCGCGGAACACCTTGGGGTTCATGGCGAATTTCATCAGCTTGTCGATTTCTTCGCTGCTCGGCCAGATGTCGCCCAGGTAGACCGGCTTGCCGCCCTTGCCATAGCCCACGGGTTCGGTCATCAGGTCGCGGCGCACCGTGCCGGCAATGGCATAGGCCACCACCAGCGGCGGGCTGGCGAGGAAGTTGCCCTTGATATTGGGATGGATGCGCGCCTCGAAGTTGCGGTTGCCCGACAGCACAGCGGTACACACCAGATTATTGGCGGTGATGGTGGTCTCGATGTCGGGCGCCAGCGGCCCGGCATTGCCGATGCAGGTGGTGCAGCCGTAGCCCGCAAGGTAGAAGCCCAGTTTTTCGAGGTAGGGCAGCAGGCCGGCTTTTTCCAGATACTCGGTCACCACGCGCGAGCCGGGGGCCAGCGAGGTTTTGACGTGTTTTTTCACCTTCAACCCGGCTTCGACGGCCTTTTTGGCGAGCAGCCCGGCGGCCAGCAGCACGCTGGGGTTGGAGGTGTTGGTGCAGGAGGTAATGGCGGCGATGAGCACGTCGCCATCGGCGATTTCGATGCCTTCACTGGTTTTGAAGGTGCGGCTCAGGCGGTCTGCAGGCTGGTTGAAGCCGTTGTCGGCCACCGGCGCCGAAAACAGTTTGTCGAACTGATGGCTGACTTCGCTCAGGGCAATGCGGTCTTGCGGCCGTTTGGGGCCGGCCAGCGAGGGCTCGACCGTACCGAGATCGAGGGTGAGGGTCTGCGAGTAATCGATCTGCCCGGCCTTGGGCACGCCGAACAGCTTTTGCGCCTTGAAGTAGGCCTCGAACAGTTCGATTTCGCTTTTGGTTCGGCCGGTGCCCTTGAAGTAGTCGAGGGTCTTGTCGTCCACCGGGAAAAAGCCCATGGTCGCGCCGTATTCAGGCGCCATATTGCCGATGGTGGCGCGGTCGGTGACCGACAGGCTGGCCGTGCCTTCGCCGAAGAACTCGACGAACTTGCCGACCACCTTGGCCTTGCGCAGCATTTCGGTGAGGGTGAGCACCAGATCGGTGGCGGTGACGCCGCCGCGCAGCTGGCCCTTGAGTTCCACGCCCACCACGTCGGGGGTGAGGAAGTAGACCGGCTGACCGAGCATGGCAGCTTCGGCCTCGATACCGCCCACGCCCCAGGCCACCACGCCGATACCGTTGATCATGGTGGTATGGCTGTCGGTGCCCACCAGGGTATCGGGGTAGGCGACGCCGTCCTTGGTTTGATGCACACCGCGGGCGAGGTATTCGAGGTTGACCTGGTGCACGATGCCGAAGCCCGGAGGCACGACGCCAAAGGTGTCGAACGCCTGCATGCCCCACTTCATGAACTGGTAGCGCTCGCGGTTGCGCTGGAACTCGATCTGCATGTTCAGGTCGAGCGCCTTTTTGGTGCCGTAGTTGTCGACCATGACCGAGTGATCGACCACCAGATCGACTGGCACCAGCGGTTCGATGGACTTGGGGTTTTTGTGTTGTTGCGCGGCGGCGTTGCGCATCGCGGCCAGATCGACCAGCAGCGGCACGCCGGTGAAGTCTTGCAGCACCACGCGGGCGACGACGAAGGGAATTTCATCGGTGCGAGCGGCGTTGGGCTTCCAGTTTGCGACCTGTTTCACATGCTCGGCGCTGACTTTCTTGCCGTCGCAGTTGCGCAGCACCGACTCCAGCACGATGCGGATGGACACCGGCAGCCGAGACAGATCCGTGCCCAGTTCTTTGGCGAGTTGCGGCAGGGAATAGAACGATGCGGACTTGCCCGAAGCGGTCTTGAAGGTTTTGCGCGTTTTGGCGTAGGCGTGGGCGTGGGCGTGGGCGGGCGCGGCGCTGGCGGGTTTGGTGGGCATGGAGGTCTCCGAGGTCAGATGACGTACAGATCAACGTAGTCGTGCACAGGCATGGATTCGAGCAAGTTCTGATCCAGCGACACGTCGAGAATGGCTTTTTGTTGTTTGCCCGGAAAGCGCCGTGCCAGGTTGGTGCGGAACTTGGCTTCGAGCAGAGGGATGCCGTCGGCGCGTCGGCGCTTGTGGCCGATGGGATATTCCACGGCCACCTCGGGCAGCACCGAGCCGTCCTTCAGGGTCACGGTCAGGGCATTGGCGATGGAGCGCTTTTCCGGGTCGTGGTAGTCGCGGGTGTATTGCGGGTCTTCGACGCAGACGATTTTTTCGCGCAGGGCATCGATGCGCGGGTCGGCGGCGACCGTGTCTTCGTAATCGCCCGCAGTGAGGCGGCCGAACAGCAGCGGCACCGCCACCATGTATTGAATGCAATGGTCGCGGTCGGCCGGGTTGTTCAGCGGGCCCTTCTTGTCGATGATGCGGATACAGGCCTCATGCGTGCGGATGACGATGCTGGCGATGTCTTCCGGGCTCTTGCCCGCAGCGCGAAGTTGCTGGTGCAGCGTCATGGCCGCCTCCACCGCGGTCTGGCTGTGGAACTCGGCCGGGAAGCTGATCTTGAACAGCACGTTCTCCATCACATAGCTGCCATAGGGGCGCTGGAACTTGAACGGCTTGCCGCCGAAGCTCACGTCGTAAAAACCCCAGGTCTTGGCGGTGAGCACGCTGGGGTAGCCCATTTCGCCGGTCTTGGCGATGAGCGCCAGACGCACGCCGCGGCTGGTGGCGTCGCCCGCGGCCCAGCTCTTGCGGCTGCCGGTGTTGGGCGCGTGGCGGTAGGTGCGCAGGCTCTGCCCGTCCACCCAGGCCAGTGACACGGCGTTGATGATTTCGTCGCGCGACAGACCCAGCATGCGCGCGACCACGGCGGTGGTGGCCACCTTGACCAGCACCACATGATCGAGGCCGACCTTGTTGAAGCTGTTTTCCAGCGCGATCACGCCCTGGATTTCATGCGCCTGGATCATGGCGGTGAGCACGTCGCGCATGGTCAGCGGCGGCTTGCCCGCGGCTACGGCGTTGCGGCTGAGCCAGTCGGCCACAGCCAGGATGCCGCCCAGATTGTCGGACGGGTGGCCCCATTCGGCCGCCAGCCAGGTGTCGTTGAAGTCCAGCCAGCGGATCATCGCGCCGATATTGAACGCGGCCTGCACCGGATCGAGCTGGAACTGGGTGCCGGGCACCTTGGCGCCGTGCGGCACCACGGTACCGGGCACGATGGGGCCGAGCAGCTTGGTGCAGGCCGGGTATTCCAGCGCTTCCAGTCCGCAGCCCAGGGTGTCGATCAGACAGTTTCGCGCCGTGGAATAAGCCAGTGCGCTTTGCAGATCGGTTTTGAGGACGTAGTCGGCTATGTCAGCCAGAACTTGGTCGGGGGCGGGGCGGACGTTGGAAATCGCTGAGGACATGGATCGTGGGTAAGGGAGAGCCCGTCAGGGCGAGGGAACGCAGTCGTCGGCCAGTCGCGTCATGTTCTTTTTGTCGAACAGCATGCTCTTGGTCGGGATCTGAATGAGGACGAAGCCAGCCTTGGCATCGTCGAAGTGGTAAGCGCCGGTGGAGGTGGGCTTGCGCTTGAGGATGTAGCTTTTCCGGTTCCAGGTCAGCAGCACGGCCTGGTCGTCGGCGCCTTCGATCTTGACGTCCATCGGCAGGCGGCGGCTGCCACACACCATGCGACCGGCCCTGAGTGCGAACACCGGGTTTACATCGGGAAAGCCGTTTTCCGTGCCGGGTACGCGGGCGCCGGGGGCATTGCTGGTCAGCAGGGCCGGGGTGGCGGTGTCGGCGGTTGCCACCACCGTCGGCTCGGCCTTGGTGGTGCCGTGCGCGACGGCGGTTGCGGCATCCGCCGTTTTTTCCTTGCTGGCCTGCGTTTGCGCATGAGCAGGCAGCGCAAGCGCGCAGGACAGACCGACCACTCCGGACAGGAAAAAGAACTGACGTTTCATCTTGAACACTCCACGAACTGGAACACGGAAAAAAACCGCTCCAGGACGAGGCGAGCGACAAGCCGGGCGCGTGGGCATGGCGAGAAGTGCGCGGGACGAGTCAAGGACGCTGTGCGAGCGGCACGAACTGCAAATTTTCCGGGCCAGTGTAATTCGCGCTGGGTCGAATGATCTTGTTGTCCTGTCGCTGTTCCACCACATGCGCACTCCAGCCGCTGGTGCGCGAAATCACGAACAGCGGGGTGAACATGGCGGTGGGCACGCCCATGAGGCTGTAGCTCACGGCGCTGAACCAGTCGAGATTGGGGAACATTTTTTTCACGTCCCACATCACCGTCTCCAGACGCTCGGCCACGTTGAACAGGTGCATGTTTTTCTGATCGGCTGAAAGCCTGCGGGCGACTTCCTTGATGACCTTGTTGCGCGGGTCGGCGATGGTGTAGACCGGATGGCCGAAGCCGATGACCACTTCCTTGTTGGCGACCCTGCTGCGGATGTCGGCCTCGGCTTCATCGGGGCTGGCGTAGCGCCGCTGAATGTCGAGCGCCGCTTCGTTGGCGCCGCCATGCTTGGGGCCGCGCAGGGCGCCGATGGCCCCGGCGATAGCGCTGAACAGGTCGCTGCCGGTTCCGGCGATGACGCGGGCGGTGAAGGTGGAAGCGTTGAACTCATGCTCGGCGTAGAGGATGAGCGAGGTGTGCATCGCCCGTTCCCACAAGGCGCTGGGTTTGTGGCCGTGCAGCAGATGCAGGAAGTGGCCTCCGATGGAGTCGTCATCGGTCTCGACTTCGATGCGGCGGCCGTTGGCAGCGTAATGCCACCAGTACAGCAGTATCGAACCCTGGCAGGCCATGAGCTTGTCGGCAATGTCGCGGGCACCGGCGACGTTGTGATCGTCTTTCTCGGGCATGACGCAGCCCAGCACGGAAACGCCGGTGCGCAGCACGTCCATCGGGTGGGCCGAAGGCGGCAGTTGCTCCAGCGCGGCTTTCACCGCGGCGGGCAGGCCGCGCAGACGGCGCAGCTTGGTCTTGTAGGCCGCGAGTTCGGCGGTGTTGGGCAGTTTGCCGTGTACCAGCAGGTGGGCGATCTCTTCGAATTCGCAAGCCTCGGCCAGATCGAGAATGTCGTAGCCGCGGTAGTGCAGATCGTTGCCGGTGCGGCCGACGGTGCACAGGGCCGTGTTGCCTGCGGTCACCCCGGAAAGCGCCACCGATTTTTTCGGCTTGAAAGTCATGCCAGCGGGGGCTGCGTCATCGCTCATGGGTTTGTCTCCTCGGTATTCAATTCAGTTAGCAGCTTGCGAATCGGTTCACGCCTGCTTCAGGATTGGGGTTTGCCGGAAAAAATGGCGTCCAGCCGCTGCTCGTAGGCGTGGTAGCCGATGCTCTCGTACAACTCGGCGCGGGTCTGCATCAGCGGCAACACCGCCTTTTGCGTGCCGTCGCGCCGCAGGGTTTCATACACCGTCTGCGCGGCCTTGTTCATGGCGCGAAACGCCGAGAGCGGGTAGAGCGCCATGGCCACACCGGCGCTGCGCAACTCTTCCACGGTGAACAGCGGCGTGGCGCCGAATTCGGTGATATTGGCCAGCAAGGGCACGCCCACGGCGGCGCCGAACTTGCGGTAGGTGTCGAGATCGAGCGCGGCTTCGGCGAAGATGGCGTCGGCCCCGGCTTCGGCGCAGGCGCGGGCGCGGGCTATGGCCGCGTCGAGTCCCTCGACCGCGATGGCGTCGGTGCGGGCGATGAGGTAGAAGGCGGGATCGGTACGGGCGTCCACCGCGGCCTTGATGCGATCAACCATTTCGCCGCTGCTGACGATTTCTTTACCGGGCCGGTGGCCGCAACGCTTGGCGCCCACCTGGTCTTCGATGTGCAGCGCTGCGGCGCCGAATTTGATGAGGCTTTTGACGGTGCGCGCAATATTGAAGGCGCTGGGACCGAAGCCGGTGTCCACGTCCACCAGCAAGGGCAGGTCGCAGACATCGGTGATGCGGCGCACGTCGGTGAGCACGTCGTCCAGGGTGTTGATGCCCAGATCGGGCATGCCCAGCGAGCCGGCCGCCACGCCGCCGCCTGAGAGATAGATGGCCTTGAAGCCCGCCCGCTGGGCCAGCAAGGCGTGGTTGGCGTTGATCGCGCCCACGATCTGCAGCGGGCTTTCCTGTTGGAGTGCGAGACGGAAGCGCTCGCCTGCAGTTTGGGTCGTCATGGCCGTTCAGAGCAGATGCTGCACGCCAGCCTTCTCTTCTTCGAGCTCGGCCAGGGTTTTGTTGATGCGCTCCTGCGAGAACGCGTCGATGGGCAGATCGCGCACCAGTTGGTATTCGCCACCCGCGCAAGTGACCGGGAAGCCAAATATCGTCTGCTCGGGGATGCCGTAAGACCCGTCCGATGGAATGCCCATGCTCACCCACTTGCCGTTGGTGCCCAGCGCCCAGTCGTGCATGTGGTCGATGGCGGCGTTGGCGGCGGACGCGGCGGAACTCAGGCCGCGTGCTTCGATGATGGCCGCACCGCGCTTGCCGACGGTGGGCAGGAAGACGTCGCGGTTCCAGGCGTCGTCATGGATCATGTCTTTCACCGACTGGCCGCCGACGGTTGCGAAGCGGTAATCGGCGTACATGGTCGGGGAGTGATTGCCCCAGACGCAGACCTTCTCGATTTCGCCCACTGCCTTGCCGGTTTTGGCAGCGAGTTGGCTTAGTGCGCGGTTGTGATCCAGGCGCAGCATGGCGGTGAAATTTTTTGCCGGTAGATCAGGCGCGGATTTCATCGCGATATAGGCATTGGTGTTGGCCGGATTGCCGACCACCAGCGTCTTGACCGTGCGATTGGCCACGGCGTTGAGCGCCTTGCCCTGCGCCGTGAAAATCTGCGCATTGGCCGACAGCAGGTCGCGCCGCTCCATGCCGGGGCCGCGCGGGCGGGCGCCCACCAGCAGGGCATAGTCCACATCCTTGAAGGCGGTCATGGGGTCGCCGTGCGCGCTCATGCCCGCCAGCAGCGGAAAGGCGCAATCTTCAAGCTCCATCATCACCCCGCCCAGCGCCTTCTGGGCCTTTTCGTCGGGAATCTCCAGGAGTTGCAGAATCACCGGCTGGTCGGCGCCCAGCATTTGGCCAGAGGCGATGCGAAACAGCAGGGCATAGCCGATCTGGCCAGCGGCTCCGCTGACAGTCACGCGTACGGGGGCTTTGGACATGGGGAAACTCCTGGTCGGTAGGGGTTGATGGAGCAGGCGCCCTGCGTGAATAGAACTCAGCAGAACAACACAGCGGGACAGCTCAGGGTAGTGATTCTTTGCGGCTCTTTGTGCGCCGCAGTATGCGAAAGAAGTGTAGGCCGAGGTCGTTCGGGCGTCAATCACTCTTCTATCTTATATAAGATGTTTTTTATCATAAGCTGGACAAGGCGGGGCAGCCTATGCTGCAATGCACGACATGATGGCTTCCCGCCCCGCCCCCACTCCAGCGCCCGAGTTGCAGGCCGCCCATGTGTCCGAATCGGCATCCAAATTGGCGTCCAACCCGAGTTTCAGCCCTTTATATCGGCAGATCAAGGGTTTGATTACGCGCAGCCTGCAACAGGGGGACTGGAAGCCGGGAGAACTCATCCCCAGCGAAGCCGATCTGGCGCGGCGCTTCGGCGTCAGCCAGGGCACTGTGCGCAAGGCGGTGGATGAACTCGCGGCCGAAGGTCTGCTGCTGCGACGCCAAGGGCGCGGCACCTTTGTCTCCACGCACCATGAAGAGCGGGTGAAATTCCGCTTCCTGCGCATCGTGCGCGATGCCGCAGGTGATGGCGCTCGCCCTGTGCCGCAGCCCATGGAGCGGCAATTTTTGGAATGCAAGCGCTCCCGCGCCTCACAAGAGGTGGCGCGCACCCTGGGCATCAAAGTCGGCGAGAGCGTGACGCAGATTCGCCGCTTGCTGCTGCTGGCGGGCGAGCCTGTGGTGTACGAAGATATTTATCTGCCCGGCCCGGCGTTTCGCGGATTGACCGCGGAGCGGCTGGAAAGTTACCGCGGCCCGCTTTACGCTTTGTTCGAATCCGAGTTTTCCACCCGCATGGTGCGGGCGGAAGAAAAGCTGCGTGCGGTGAATGCCAGCGCGCAGGAGGCGCAGCTTCTGCGGGTGCGCGAGGCCGAAGCCCTGCTACTCGTCGAACGGCTGTCATTCAGTTATGGTGAACTGCCTGCGGAATACCGCCGCGGGCTGTACAACACGAGGCATCATCACTATCGCAATGAGTTGAATTAGTGACCCCGAAAGCATCGCAGTTGCCAGCCCTGCCGTCCGGCTGTTTTGCTGCGATGCAATAGACTTCAAAACAAAAAGCAGCATTTGTTCGTGCATCTACCTCTTGCCGGGTTGATGTGCCGATCCGAAAACCTGCGATAACAACCGATCACAACGAGGACAGTGTCATGACAAAACCTGCTTCGCCACCGGCCCGGCCGGTTTACCGCAACATCCACATCAGCCAGATCGTGGGCTACCGCCTGCCGCTGGCGGGCCTGGTGTCCATCTTGCACCGTATCAGCGGCGCGGTGATGTTCCTGGCGCTGCCGCTGGTGCTCTGGGCTTTCGACGACAGTCTGCGCAGCGCCGACAGTCATGCGGCCATCACGCAATTTCTTTCGCACTGGTTCGTCAAGCTCATTCTGCTCGGATTGTTCTGGGCGCTGATGCATCACCTCGTGGCCGGGGTGCGGCATTTGTGGATGGATGCGTTTCATGCCGTGAGCAAGGCGCAGGGCCTGCAACTGGCCCTCATCACTTTTGCGGTGTCGCTCGGTCTCACCGCGCTGTTCGGCCTCAAGCTGCTGGGGGTGTACTGACATGGCTGCCGACAAGATTGGAAACAAGCGCCTGGTCGTCGGCGCGCACTACGGCCTGCGCGACTGGATGGCGCAGCGCGTCACCGCCGCCGTGATCGCGGTGTTCACCCTGGTGTTGCTGGTGTATTTTCTCGCGCCCGGCCCGCTGAGCTTCGAGCGCTGGCACGATTTGTTCGCCCAGCAGTGGATGAAGCTGCTGACCTTCGTGACGGTGCTGGCGCTGATCTACCACGTCTGGGTGGGCATGCGCGACATCTGGATGGATTACGTCAAACCGGTCGGCGTGCGACTGCTGCTGCAGATCGGCACCATTTTGTGGCTATTGGCTTGCGCGGGCTGGGCCCTGCAAGTGTTGTGGAGAGCGTAAATGCAGGTCAGTAACCGAAAATTCGATGTGGTGGTGGTGGGTGCGGGCGGCTCCGGGTTGCGCTGCGCGCTGCAGCTCACGCGTGCCGGGCTGGACGTGGCGGTGCTCTCTAAGGTGTTTCCCACCCGCTCGCACACGGTGGCGGCGCAAGGTGGGGTCTCCGCTGCGTTGGGCAATATGAGTGAAGACGACTGGTACTGGCATATGTTCGATACCGTCAAAGGGTCGGACTATCTGGGTGACCAGGACGCCATCGAGTTCATGTGCCGCGAGGCCAACAGCGCGGTGTACGAACTCGAACATTTCGGCATGCCCTTCGACCGCAACCCCGACGGCACCATTTACCAGCGACCGTTCGGCGGCCATACCGCCAACTTCGGCGAAAAAGCGGTGCAGCGCGCCTGCGCCGCGGCGGACCGCACCGGCCATGCCATGCTGCATACGCTCTATCAGCAAAACGTGGAAGCCCGCACCCATTTCTTCGTGGAGTGGATGGCGCTCGATCTGATTCGCGATGCCAAGGGCGACGTGCTCGGCGTGGTCGCGCTGGAGATGGAAACCGGCGACGTGACGGTTTTCGAGGGCAAGGCCACGGTGCTGGCCACCGGCGGGGCAGGGCGCATCTTTGCCGCTTCGACCAACGCTTTCATCAACACGGGTGATGGCCTGGGCATGGCCGCGCGTGCCGGGCTGCCGCTGCAGGACATGGAGTTCTGGCAGTTCCACCCCACCGGCGTGGCGGGTGCGGGCGTGCTGATCACCGAGGGCGTGCGCGGCGAGGGCGGCATTCTGCTCAACGCCAACGGCGAGCGCTTCATGGAGCGTTACGCCCCGACCTACAAAGACCTGGCGCCGCGCGACTTTGTCTCGCGCTCGATGGACCAGGAGATCAAGGAAGGTCGTGGCGCCGGGCCGCGCAAGGATCATGTGCTGCTCAAGCTCGATCACCTGGGCGCCGAAACCATCATGAAGCGGCTGCCCTCCATCCGCGAAATCGCCATCCGCTTCGCCAACGTCGATCCGATCAAGGAGCCCATTCCGGTGGTGCCGACCATTCACTATCAGATGGGCGGCATTCCGGCGAACATCCACAGCCAAGTGGTCATGCCGCAGGGCGACGATCCTGCGGCCGTGGTGGGCGGGCTCTACGCCATCGGCGAATGCTCTTGCGTGAGCGTGCATGGCGCCAACCGCCTGGGCACCAACTCTTTGCTCGACCTGCTGGTATTTGGCCGCTCGGCGGGCAACCATATCGTTAACAGCGGCATTCATCAGCGCAGCCACAAACCCCTGCCCAAGGACGCCGCCGACCGCTCATTGGCGCGCCTGGCCCAGCTCGACGCCTCCAAGAGCGGGGACGGCAGCCATGTGGTGGCCGACGCCATCCGCGCGGCGATGCAGACGCATTGCGGCGTCTTCCGCAACGCAAAGCTCATGGCCGAGGGCGTGCAGGCGATTGCCGACATCGCGGGGCAGGTTGACCGCATCCACCTCAAAGACAAATCCAAGGTATTCAACACCGCGCGCATCGAGGCGCTGGAGGTCGACAACCTGATCGAAGTCGCCAAGGCCACCATGGTCTCGGCCGAAGCCCGCCAGGAAAGCCGAGGCGCGCACTATCACAACGATCACACCGAACGCGATGACCAGGACTGGCTCAAGCACACCCTGTGGTGGCGCGAGGGCAGCCGCCTGAGCTACAAGCCGGTGAAGCTCAAGCCGCTGACCGTCGAGTCCTTCAAGCCCAAGGCACGCACTTTCTGATGGATCAACAGCCTGCGCACGGCAGGCATGAGGAGCGCATATGAATGACACGCGCAAGATGAAGTTTTCGATCTACCGCTACGACCCGGATAAAGACGCCAAGCCCTACATGCAGGACTATGAGGTGACGTTGCAGCACACCGACAAGATGCTGCTCGACGCCATCCAGCGCATCAAGTGGGAACTCGACGATTCGCTGTCCATCCGCCGTTCCTGCCGCGAAGGGGTGTGCGGGTCGGATGCGATGAATATCAACGGCAAAAACGGCCTGGCCTGCATCACCAACCTGCTCACCCTCAAGGAACCGGTGGTGCTCAAGCCCTTGCCCGGCCTGCCTGTCATCCGCGACCTGATCGTGGACATGACCCAGTTCTTCAACCAGTACCACTCGATCAAGCCCTATCTGGTCAACAACACGCCGCCGCCGGAAAAAGAGCGTCTGCAAAGCCCAGCCGAACGCGAAGAGCTCAACGGTCTTTACGAGTGCATTTTGTGCGCGAGTTGCAGCACCAGTTGCCCGAGTTTCTGGTGGAATCCCGACAAATTCGTCGGTCCCGCAGGGCTTTTGCAGGCCTATCGATTCATCGCCGACAGCCGCGACGAAGCCACCGGCGAGCGCCTCGACAATCTCGAAGACCCTTACCGCCTGTTCCGCTGCCACACCATCATGAACTGCGTGGACGTGTGCCCGAAAGAGCTCAATCCCACGCTGGCCATCAGCAAGATCAAGGAAATGATGGTGCGCCGCGCCGTCTGAGTCTGCCATGCTGCACGCGAACGCCCCTGCCGACGCCGCCGACCTGTCCCGGCTGCGCTGGCGCGCGCGGCGCGGCATGCTGGAGAACGATCTGATTCTGCAGCGCTACTTTGCCCAACGCGAAACGCCGCTCAGCAGCGAAGAGGTGGCGGCGCTGGGCGCCCTGCTCGCACTGGACGACAACACGCTTTTAGATCTTTTCATGCGTAAAACCCCGCTCCCGGAAGAACTGGATACACCGCAGATCCGGGGCTTGCTTGACACTTTGCAGCGCTTGTGAGCCCGCAGGTACGGGCTTGCGTCATTCCTTCCCCGGGGTCTGCCTCCGGGAGCCTCACTACACAGTCCCCGGAGATTTCAAAATGACCCCTTCAAGCGATAAAGCCACGCTCTCGTTCAGCGACGGAGCACCGAGCGTCGACCTGCCGATTTACAAAGGCACCATCGGCCCGGACGTGATCGACATCCGCAAGCTCTACGGCCAGACCGGCAAATTCACCTACGACCCGGGCTTTCTGTCCACCGCCTCTTGCAGCTCGGCCATCACCTATATCGACGGCGACAAGGGCGAGCTGCTCTACCGCGGCTATCCCATCGACCAGATCGCGGTGCAGTGCGATTACATGGAGACCTGCTACCTCATCCTCTACGGGGAACTGCCCAACGCCGAACAGAAAAAGGCCTTCTCCGATCGCGTGACCCAGCACACCATGGTGCACGAGCAGATGCAGTTCTTTCTGCGCGGATTCCGCCGTGACGCCCATCCGATGGCGGTGCTCACCGGGCTGGTGGGGGCGATGTCGGCGTTCTATCCCGATTCGATCAACGTCAACGATCCCGAGCAGCGCGACATTTCGGCCATCCGCCTCATCGCCAAGATGCCCACGCTGGTGGCCATGGCCTACAAGTACAACCAAGGCCAGCCCTATATGTACCCGCGCAACGACCTGAGCTATGCGGCCAACTTCATGCGCATGATGTGGGCCACGCCCTGCGAGGATTACGTGCCCAACCCGGTGATCGAGCGCGCGCTCGACCGCATTTTCATCCTCCATGCTGACCACGAACAGAACGCGTCCACCTCGACGGTACGGCTGTGCGCCTCCAGCGGTACCAACCCCTTCGCGGCCATCGCGGCCGGCGTGGCCTGCCTGTGGGGGCCGGCGCATGGCGGCGCCAACGAAGCCTGTCTGAACATGCTCGACGACATCCAGGCCAAGGGCGGCGTGGCGAAGATCGGCGAGTTCATCAGCGAAGTCAAAGACAAGAACTCCTCGGTGCGGCTGATGGGCTTCGGCCACCGCGTTTACAAGAACTACGACCCGCGTGCCAAGCTCATGCGCGAGACCTGCCACGAAGTGCTCGACGCCCTGGGCCTGCACAACGACCCGCTGTTCAAGCTGGCGATGACGCTGGAAAAAATCGCGCTGGAAGACGACTACTTCATCCAGCGCAAGCTCTATCCCAACGTCGATTTTTATTCGGGCATCGTCCAGAAGGCCATCGGCGTGCCGGTGTCGCTGTTTACCGCCAACTTCGCGCTGGCGCGCACCGTGGGCTGGATCGCGCAGCTCAACGAAATGCTCACCGATCCCGAGTACAAGATCGGCCGTCCGCGCCAACTGTTCACCGGGTCGGTGCGCCGCGATGTCAAGCCCATCGCGGAGCGCGGCTGATCGGTCGGCATTCATCCATTGCCTGTAAAGACCGCGCTAGGCGCGGTCTTTTTTCGCTCGAAGATTTGTTTATTCCGGTGTCGCGACCGGGAGCAGCATCACCAATTTGTACTCCGGGTGCAGCGCCGCCCGCAGGGTGAGTTGTTCATACACCAGGCGGCCGTGCCGGGGATGGACAAAGCCTCTTTCGCCGCCTTCGCGCTCCTGCACATCATTGAGTTTCCAGAACGCGTCAAACTCGGGGCTGAGCGCGCTCAGTTCATCGATCAAGGCGCGCAAGGGCGAGGTGTGCAGGCGCCCGCCGCAGTCCGCCCGGAATTCCGCCACAAGCCGCTGCGAACGTAGCGGCCAATTTTCGATCAGCCCGCGCGCCTGCGGGTTGAAAAACAGAAAGCGCAACAGGTTGGGCGGCCCCTCAGTGGCTGGTTCGGTGTGTGGTGTGGCGGGGGATGTCTGCCAGCCGAGAAACAGATCCAGCGCCTGAGCGTTGCCCGCCACCACGTCCCATCGCTGATTGAGCACATAGGCGGGATGGACTATGGCATGCACGCTGCGCAGAACGGCATCGACCGCTTTTGTCGGTGTCGCGGGTTCGCTCGGGTCGCGCCGCTGCGCCAGCTCGAACAGATAGGCGCGCTCCGCAGGGGTCAGTTGCAGCGCGTGCGCCACACGCTCAAGCGTCTTGGCTGAGGGCGCGACCGGCCGCCCCTGTTCCAGCCAGGTGATCCAGGTGGCGCTGACGCCGCAGAGCGAGGCGAGCTCTTCGCGGCGCAGTCCGGGCGCTCGTCGCCGCCCCGTCGCAGGCAAGCCCGCTGCGGCAGGCGACAGACGGTTGCGGTGCAGACGGATGAACTCGCCCAGAAGGCGGCTGCCCTGGTGCGGATCGGAGGGCATGGAGGATGACGGCAGCGACATGGTCTTTCAAGAAGATGAAGGCGAAGGTGAGGACGACGGTAGGTTCCCAGGCTGGTAGGTTTTTATACCAGGATGTTTTGTCATCTTGTACCAGGAAAAATGCTGGGCTATCTTTTGCTCCGTCGTCTTTGCATCGTCTTGGAGCATCCTCTTGAAACAGCCCGCTTTGGCCGCGCATCAGTTCGGCGTTAGCGCCGCCGCCTACCTCACCAGCGCCGTTCATGCGCAGGGGCGCGATCTGCAGTGTCTAGCTGCGATGGTGCAGAAAGAGCACCGCTGCCGGGCGCTCGACCTCGGTTGCGGGGCCGGACACGCCAGCTTCGCCCTGGCGGCCGCGGGCGCGCAGGTCACCGCCTTGGACCTGTCGCCCGCGATGCTCGCCATCGTGGCGCAAGAGGCGGCAACTCGCGGCCTGCACGATCTGCAGACTAGCCAGGGCCCGGCCGACAAACTGCCCTTCGCCGATGCCAGCTTCGATCTGGTGGTCACCCGCTTTTCCGCGCACCACTGGCCTGATGTGCCTGCCGCATTGCGCGAAATGCGCCGGGTTATCAAGCCGCAGGGAACGCTGGTCATCATCGATGTCGTGGCCCTGGAGTCGCCGCTGTGCGACACCCTGCTGCAGACGGTGGAGATCTTGCGCGACGCTTCGCATGTGCGCGATTACCGCGTCTCGGAGTGGAGCACCCTGCTGCAGCAGGCGGGCTTTGCCGCGCCGAGTATGGAGGGCTGGAGTCTGACCATGGAATTCGCCTCGTGGGTGGCGCGCATGCGCACCCCGGAGCTGCGCGTGCAGGCCATTCGCGACGTGTGGGCGCAGGCGCCGCAGGAGGCGCGCGAGGCGATGCGCGTTCAGCCGGATGGATCGTTCGATCTGTCCGTGGCATGGCTGCAAACTCAGCCGAGCACGGCGTGAAGCGCGCCAACTAAAATCAACCTTTCATGACAAGTCTTGCGCACACCGCGAACAAGACGCAGGAGATGCCGATGGGCCGAACGCTGTACGACAAATTGTGGGACGAGCATGTGGTGCGCACCGAAGAAGATGGCACCGCGCTGCTTTACATCGACCGCCATCTGGTGCATGAAGTCACCAGCCCGCAGGCCTTTGAAGGGCTGCAACTCGCGGGTCGCAAGGTCTGGCGGGTGAGCGCGAATCTGGCAGTGGCCGATCACAACGTGCCCACGACCGACCGCGCCGAGGGCATCTCCGATCCGATATCAAAGCTGCAGGTTGATACGCTCGACGCCAACTGCGCCGCCAATGGCATCACCGAGTTCCGCATGAACGACCGCCGCCAGGGCATCGTGCATGTCATCGGCCCGGAGCAGGGCGCCACCCTGCCCGGCATGACCGTGGTTTGCGGCGATTCGCACACCAGCACCCACGGCGCGTTCGGCGCGCTGGCCTTCGGCATCGGCACCAGTGAAGTCGAGCATGTGCTGGCCACGCAAACCCTGCTCGCGCCCAAGATGAAGAACCTGCTGGTGCGCATGGATGGGCCGCTGCCCGTGGGCTGCCGCGCCAAAGACATCGCGCTGGCCGTCATCGGCAAGATCGGCACTGCCGGGGGCACCGGCTACACCATCGAGTTCGGCGGCAGCACCATCGCCGCGCTCAGCATGGAAGGCCGCATGACGCTGTGCAATATGGCCATCGAAGCCGGCGCCCGCGCCGGGCTGGTGGCCGTGGACGACACGACCATCAACTATGTGCGCGGCCGTCCCTTCGCGCCCACCGGCGTGGCCTGGGACATGGCAGTGCAATATTGGCGCGGCCTGCATTCCGACGCCGACGCGAAGTTCGACCGCGTGGTCACGCTCGACGCCCGCGAACTCGTGCCGCAAGTCACTTGGGGCACTTCGCCCGAAATGGTGCTGCCGATCGACGCCCGCGTGCCCGATCCCGACAAAGAAAAAGATGCCAACAAGCGCTCGGCGATGGAACGCGCACTGACCTATATGGGCCTGGAGCCGAACAAGGCGATTACAGATATCCGCATCGACAAGGTGTTCATCGGCTCCTGCACCAATTCGCGCATCGAAGACCTGCGCGATGCGGCGCAGGTGCTGGCCGGGCGGCATATCGCCGCGAATGTGCGGCAGGCGCTGGTGGTGCCGGGCTCGGGGTTGGTGAGGGCGCAGGCCGAAGCCGAAGGGCTGGACAAGATTTTCAAGGCCGCCGGTTTCGAATGGCGCGAGCCCGGCTGCTCCATGTGTCTGGCGATGAACGCCGACCGCCTGGAGCCGGGCGAGCGCTGCGCCTCCACCTCCAATCGCAATTTCGAAGGTCGGCAGGGGGCGGGCGGTCGAACCCATCTGGTTAGTCCGGCGATGGCCGCGGCCGCGGCAGTTGCCGGTCATTTTGTCGATGTGCGCAAGCTGTCATGATTTGCGCTACTTTTTCAGGAGATTGAAATGAAACCTCTGCTGTCCATTCTTTTGCTTGCCGCCACGCTGCTATCCCTGACCGCTTGCAATACCGTGGCTGGCGTGGGCCAGGACCTCAAGGCAGGTGGTCAGGCCATCACCAACGCGGCTGATAAGTCGAAATAACACCCCGAACGCCGCGGCAACGCGGAAAGACACCATGGAAAAATTCGTCGTCCACAAGGGACTGGTCGCGCCAATGGATCGCGACAACGTCGATACCGACGCCATCATTCCCAAGCAGTTCCTGAAGTCGATCCGTCGCAGCGGCTTCGGCCCGAATCTGTTTGACGAGTGGCGTTATCTCGATCACGGCGAACCGGGGCAAGACCCTGCCACGCGCAAACCCAACCCCGACTTCGCGCTCAACCAGCCGCGCTATGCGGGGGCGAGCATTCTGCTCACGCGCGACAACTTCGGTTGCGGTTCGTCCCGCGAACATGCGCCCTGGGCATTGCAGCAATACGGCTTTCGCGCCCTGATCGCCAGCAGCTACGCCGACATTTTCTACAACAACTGCTTCAAGAACGGCGTGCTGCCGATTGTGTTGTCGAAAGCGCAGGTGGCCCGGCTGTTCGACGAACTCTATGGTTTCGTCGGCTACACGCTCACCATCGATCTGCCGCGGCAAGTGGTGGTCAAGCCCGATGGCAGCGAGCTGGCTTTCGAGGTGGGTGACTTCCGCAAGCACTGCCTGATCAACGGGCTCGACGACATCGGCCTCACCCTCGGCCATGCGCAAGAGATCCGCGCCTATGAGGCCCAGCGCCTGGCGCGCATGCCCTGGCTCGACAACCGCATCCTTTAACGCAACCCCCACGCAACCCCCACACATGAAAATTGCCGTATTGCCCGGAGACGGAATCGGGCCCGAAATCATTGCCGAAGCCGTCAAGGTGCTCCAGCGCATTGCGCAAGACGGATTCGACTTCACCTTCGAATTCGCGCCGGTCGGTGGCGCGGCCTATGCCGCCAGCGGCCATCCGTTGCCCGAGGCCACCCTGAGTCTGGCCAAGTCGGCCGACGCGGTGCTGTTCGGCGCGGTGGGCGACTGGAAGTACGACACTCTGGAGCGGCACCTGCGCCCCGAACAGGCCATTTTGGGTTTGCGCAAAAACCTCGGCCTGTTCGCCAATCTGCGGCCAGCTATCCTCTACGCCGAGCTGGCCGATGCCTCCAGCCTGAAGCCCGAAGTGGTTTCAGGCCTGGACATTCTCATCGTGCGCGAACTGACCGGCGACATCTACTTCGGCCAGCCGCGCGGGCGCCGCACCGCGCCCGACGGCGCCTTCGTCGGCCAGCCCGAAGCCTTCGACACCATGCGCTACAGCCGCCCGGAAATCGAGCGCATTGCGCATGTGGCGTTCAAGGCGGCGCAGGGCCGCAACAAGCGACTGACCAGCGTGGACAAGGCCAATGTGCTGGAGACCTTCCAGTTCTGGAAAGACATCGTCACCGAAGTCGGCCAGCAATACCCGGACGTGCAGCTCGACCATATGTATGTGGACAACGCTGCGATGCAGCTCGTCAAGGCGCCGAAAAAATTCGACGTCATCGTCACCGGCAATATGTTCGGCGACATTCTCAGCGACGAGGCGTCGATGCTCACCGGCTCCATCGGCATGCTGCCGTCGGCGTCGCTGAACGAAAAGGGACAGGGCCTGTATGAGCCAAGCCACGGCAGCGCACCCGACATCGCCGGGCAAGGCATCGCCAATCCGCTGGCGACCATTCTCAGTGCGGCCATGATGCTGCGGCATTCGCTCGGATTGCCGGAGCAGGCCGACCGCATCGAGGCCGCCGTGCAGAAGGGGCTCGCGCAGGGCTTGCGCACACCCGACATTCACGCGCCGGGCACGCAAAAAGTCAGCACCGCGCAAATGGGCGACGCGGTGGTCACCGCGCTGGGTTGAGCGCAGCATTGGAAAGACAACACATAACGGAACGGATGATGGCAACGACTTTGGTGGGTTTGGTGGGATGGCGCGGCATGGTGGGTTCCGTGCTGATGCAACGTATGCGCCAAGAGGGCGATTTCGACCTGATCGAACCGCTGTTCTTCAGCACCAGCAACGCGGGCGGCAAGGCCCCGGCGGAAGCGAAAAACGAAACCACGCTGCAGGACGCGCATGACTTGGAGCAACTGCGCCGCTGCGACATCATCCTCACCGCGCAAGGCGGCGACTACACCTCGGCGGTGTTCGACAAGCTGCGCGCCTCCGGCTGGAGGGGGCACTGGATCGACGCCGCCTCCACCCTGCGCATGCGCGACGACTGCGTCATCATTCTCGACCCGGTCAACCGCCCCGTCATCGATGCGGCGATGAGCAAGGGCGGCAACAACTGGATCGGCGGCAACTGCACCGTGAGCTGCATGCTCATGGGCGTGGGCGCGCTTTACAAGGCCGGACTGGTGGAGTGGATGACCAGCATGACCTATCAGGCAGCCTCGGGCGGCGGCGCGCAGCACATGCGCGAATTGCTCACGCAGTTCGGCACGCTCAACGCGTCGGTGCGGGCGCTGCTGGACGACCCGGCTTCGGCCATTCTGGCCATCGACCGCGATGTGCTGGCCCGGCAAAAGGCGCTCGACGCCGCGCAGACCCAGCACTTCGGTGTGCCCTTGGCCGGCAATCTGATTCCCTGGATCGACAAGGACCTGGGCAATGGCGTGTCGCGCGAAGAGTGGAAGGGCGGGGCGGAGACCAACAAGATCCTCGGGCAGGGCGCCGGGTTCGGCTCGCCTGCAGTGCCGGTCGATGGTTTTTGCGTGCGCGTCGGCGCCATGCGCTGCCACAGTCAGGCGCTGACCTTCAAGCTCAAGAAAGACGTTCCGCTCGACGAGATTGAAGACATGATCGCGGCCGATAACGACTGGGTTCGGGTCGTCCCCAACGAGCGCGAAGCGACCATGCAGCAACTCACCCCGGTGGCGGTGACCGGCACGATGCAGATCCCGGTGGGGCGGCTACGCAAGCTGGCCATGGGGCCAGACTATCTGGGCGCGTTCACCGTGGGCGACCAATTGTTGTGGGGCGCGGCCGAGCCGCTGCGTCGCATGCTGCGCATTCTGCTTGAGCGTCGTTGACTGCCGGGTTTGCACGGCAAGTCAGCCGAAATCGCCGGAATGCCACAGTCGCCGGGCTTGCATCGGCCTGTCTTGGCGCATCAACTTGTCAGCCTAATTTGTTGATGATATGGTGAAATTTGACGCAATTTAGTTCTGCAGCCGCAGAGAAATTCGCGCATTCGACATGATCAAAAATTGGGGGGCAGCCGACATGCTGCGACAGAACACTCGACGTCTGGCCCTGGCAATTGCCTTGGGCGCAACTGCTGGTCAGGCCTATGCATTCGGCCTCGGGGGTATCAAGGTGCAGTCCGCCTTGGGCCAGCCCCTGAGGGCGGAAATCGACATTACCCAGATCAGCGCTGACGAGGCGTCTTCACTGCAGGTGGGCGTTGCGCCGCCCGATGCGTTTCAGGCCGCCAAGCTGCATTACAGCAGTGCGCTGTCGGGCGTGCGGATCAAGCTTGAGCGCAGCCCGGAAGGCCGCGCCTACCTGCGCGTCACGTCCAACAGCCCGATCAACGAACCCTTTCTCGATCTGTTGATCCGTGCGCAGTGGGCCAATGGCCAGTTGAGCCGCGATTACACCCTGCTGCTCGATCCGCCCAATTTCCAGAGCGCTCCCACACCGACTCAGGTGCCGGTTCAGACTGCCGCACCGTCGCCCGCGCCCGCCATGCCGGTGGCACCCTCGGTGTCGAATGCCGCTAATGCAGCCAATATCCCGACCCCGGCGATGCCGGTTGCGCCCGCGCTGCAAACGCCGCCGTCTTCGGTGAATGCGAAAAAATCGTCCACCAAGTCCGCTGCGGCTCCCGGCCAGTATGTGGTCAAGCGGGGCGACACCCTGAGCAAAATCGCCAACGCATCGGGTGTGCAGTCCGTCTCGCTCGACCAGATGCTCACGGCCATTTATCGCGCCAACCAGTCGGCCTTCATCGACGGAAACATCAATCTGGTGAAGACGGGCAGCGTGCTGCAAATGCCCACCGCTGAACAGGCGCAGGCTGTTTCGCAGCCCGAAGCGCGCCGTTTCGTTCTGGCTCAGAGCGAGAGTTTCAACGCCTACCGCCGTCGTCTGGCAGAAATGGGCGGGCAGGCCAAGCCGCAGTCGCAGCGCGAGGTGACGGGCAAAGTCCAAGCCCAGGTACAGGAGCCTGCTGCCGCGGGCGCGCAGGCTGAAAGCAAGCTCAAATTGAGCAAGGCCGAGGTGGCTGGCACGCAGAAGGCCCAGCAGATCGCCGACAAGAAGCAGGAAGCGCTCGACGAACAGAAGATCAAGCAGTTGCAAAAAAATGTCGACGAACTCAGCGCGCTGTCCAAGCAGGCGCAGACCGTCGCAGCGGCCAAACCGCAAGCCGCCGCACCTGCGGCAACCGTGGCCCCCGTGGCAAGTAAGGCTGCCGCGGCGCTGACCGTACCGGTGAAGAGCCCCGTGCCCGCGCCGGTGGTTGCTGCCTCGGCATCTGCGAAACCGGCCGAGGCACCCAGCGCGGCAGCCGCTGCCGTCGCAACCGCTTCGGCGGCGCATGCCGCATCGGCTGCCACATCGGCGTCGGCGCCTGTGGCCGCTTCGGCTCCCGCATCCGCCCCTGCGCCCGCGCCGGTGGCGAAGCCTGTGCCCCCGAAGGTCGTCAAGCCCGCCCCTGTCGAGCAGGAGAGTTTCTTCAGCAGTCTGCTTTCAAACCCCTTGCTGTTGCCCGTGGGCGGCGCTTTGGTGATTCTGCTGCTGTTGCTCGCCTGGCTGGCGCAGCGCAAGAAGGCGGCAAAGTCTCAGCGCGACGTGTCGGTCTTCGATAGTCGCATGAGTGTGGCCGACAGCTTTTTTGGCGGCACGGGTGGCGAGCGCGTCGATACGCGCAATGGCAATATGAGCTCCACCTTCTCCTCCAGCCAGCTCGACACCAATGACGTCGATCCGGTGGCCGAGGCTGATGTGTATCTGGCCTACGGCCGCGATCTGCAGGCCGAAGAAATCCTCAAGGAGGCCGTCAAGACCAATCCCGACCGTCTGGCAGCGCGGCTCAAACTGCTGGAAATCTATGCCAAACGCAAGGATTCCCGCTCCTTCGAAGTGGGCGCCGCAGAACTCTTTGCGTTGACGCAGGGCGTGGGCGAAGACTGGAAACGCGCTCAGGATCTCGGTCGCAGTCTCGACCCGGTCAACCCGCTGTATCACAACACCGTGCTCCCCAGCACGTTGGGTGCGCCGTCGACCATGCCGCAGACAGAGTTCCCGGTGGCCACCCCCACCGCTTTGGCTGCGCTGACTCCGCAAACCTTACCCAGCACCGAAATGCTTTCGGGCGTGGAAACGGCCGCGGCCAAGACGCCGATGCCCGAGCATCTGGACCTGGATCTGAGCTTGCCGATGGGCGAACCGGCTTCAGCAGCGGCGACTGCGTCAGCCGCCGTTCCTTCTCTGCCCGAAATCGAGGTGCCCTCGGCATTCTCCAGCGCGCCGCCGACCCCCGAAAAAGAGCCCGGCAAAGCTGCGGATGCTGATTTCCTATTGTCGGGCGGCCTGGACTTCAATATGCCGTCCGATTTTGGCGCGCCCGCCTCGACGCTCGGCGCCGCTGAGACTGCCGCTGAGACCACGAAGGCTGCCGCACATGACAACGCGCTTGAGTTCGATCTGAGCAGCATTTCCCTGCAGGACAACGAAGTCAAATCGCTCGAGGAATCGCACACCGAACCGCCCAAGCTGGAGCCGCAGTTCAGCGAGTCCAGGCCCTCGCTCGATCTCCGCCTGGAACTCGCGGCAGAAAGCATGGCCATCGGCGATAACGAGTCGGCGCGCAACCTGCTGGGTGAGGTGATTGCCGAAGGCGACCCGCAACTTAAGAAACGTGCGCAGGATATGCTGGACAAGATTGGCCGCTGATTCGTCCTCTGCCTCCTCCGGCCCGCAAGTCGGGCGTCCTCTGCTCCGAGTCGCGTTGGGCCTGAGTTACGGAGGTACCTCGTACTGCGGCTGGCAGAGTCAGCCGGGCGGCTGCGGTGTGCAGGACTTTCTGGAGCGGGCGCTCGCGCAGTTTCTGGGCTTTCCGACTCGCACCGTCTGCGCCGGACGCACCGACGCCGGGGTGCATGCCCTCGGCCAGGTGGTGCACCTCGATACGCCTTTGCAGCGTGAGCCGTCCTCCTGGGTGCGCGGGGTCAATGCCTTTCTGCCGCGCGACATGGCGGTGCAATGGGCACGAACCGATCTGCCACAGACTTTTGACGCCCGCCGCAGTGCCTACCAACGCCGGTATCGCTATGTGCTGCGCAACCATCCCGTGCGCCCGGCGCTCGATTTCGCGAAGGTGGGCTGGACGCATCGCCCACTCGATCTCGACCTTTTGCGCCTTGCTGCGCAGTGCCTGCTCGGTGAGCATGATTTCAGCGCATTTCGCTCCAGCGAATGCCAGGCGCTGAGCCCGGTCAAGACGCTGCATGCGATTGAGATTGCGCGTCATGGTCACACCCTGGTGCTCGACCTGCGTGCCAACGCCTTCTTGCACCACATGGTGCGCAATATCGTGGGTAGCCTGCTGGCCGTGGGCAATGGCTCCAAGCCGGTGAGTTGGCTCGCCGAAGTTCTGGCCAGCCGCGACCGCCGCCTGGCGGCGCCGACCTTCATGCCCGACGGGCTTTATTTCCTCGGCCCGGATTACCCGGCAGAATTCAACCTTCCCTCGCCACCCACTCAGATCGGCCTGACGATCTGATCTCCGATGTCCGAAACGCCGCCCCCGCTGTCGCTCTCGCCCGCCCCGCGCCACCGAACCCGCATCAAAATCTGCGGCATTACCCGGGTGGAAGACGCGCAGGCAGCCGCGAGCAGCGGCGCAGATGCCATCGGTCTGGTGTTTTATCCGCCCAGCCCGCGCAACGTGAGCGTCGCGCAGGCGCGTGACATCGCGTTCAGCCTGCCGCCTTTTGTCTCGGTCGTCGCCCTGTTTGTGAATGCCGCGCCGGACCTTGTCGAAGAGGTGATCGACCAGATTCGTCCCGCGCTGTTGCAGTTCCACGGCGATGAAACCCCGCAAGACTGTACCCGCTATCGCCACCCCTACATTCGAGCGGCGCGCATGCGAGAAGGGCTGGATTTGTTAGACTTTGCCTCTCGTTTTTCCACATCACACGCCCTCGTTCTGGACACGGATCAGCCCGGATACGGCGGGGGCGGCGAGGTTTTCGATTGGTCACGCATTCCCGCAAACGTCGCGCTTCCCCTCGTTTTGTCTGGTGGGTTGCATGCTGCAAATGTGACGCATGCCATCCGGCAGGTGCGCCCGTGGGCGGTTGACGTCAGTTCCGGCGTCGAAGCGTCCAAGGGCATCAAGAGCGCGCAGCGCATCGCCGAGTTCATCACCGCGGTTCGCGCTGCAGACCTGTAGATGATCGCGCCCGGGCTCAGCTTCCGCCCGGCGCCAGACGAGACCCCACCATGTTTGACTATGCCTATCCCGACGCCAGCGGCCATTTCGGCCCCTACGGCGGCAGCTTCATTGCCGAAACCCTGAGCCACGCGCTGGAAGAACTCCAGGCGGCTTACGACCATTACAAAAACGACCCGCAGTTCCTGGCCGAATACCGCTACGAACTCAAGCACTTCGTCGGCCGTCCCAGCCCGGTTTATCACGCCGCTCGCCTGAGCAACAAACTCGGGGGCGCGCGCATTTACCTCAAGCGCGAAGACCTCAATCACACCGGCGCGCACAAAATCAACAACACCATCGGCCAGGCCATGCTGGCCCGCCGCATGGGCAAACCGCGCGTCATCGCCGAAACCGGCGCGGGACAGCACGGCGTGGCTACGGCCACTATTGCCGCACGTTATGGCATGGAATGCGTGGTGTATATGGGCAGCGAAGACGTCAAGCGCCAATCGCCCAATGTCTATCGCATGAATCTGCTGGGCGCGCGCGTGGTGCCGGTCGAATCGGGCAGCAAGACGCTCAAGGATGCGCTCAATGAAGCGTTGCGCGACTGGGTCACGCATGTCGAAGACACCTTCTACATCATCGGCACCGTCGCGGGGCCGCATCCCTACCCGCAAATGGTGCGCGATTTCCAGCGGGTCATCGGCGACGAATGCCTGGAGCAGATGCCCGAGATGACCGGCCGCCAGCCCGATGCGGTGATCGCCGCCGTGGGCGGGGGCAGCAATGCCATGGGCATTTTCTATCCCTACATTCCCCATGAATCGGTGCGGCTCATCGGGGTTGAAGCCGCCGGTCTGGGGCTGGACACGGGCAAGCATGCCGCCTCGCTTTCTGCAGGCACGCCGGGCGTGCTGCACGGTAACCGCACCTATCTGCTGCAGGACGCCAACGGACAGATCATCGAAACGCATTCCGTATCCGCTGGGCTCGACTACCCTGGTGTCGGCCCCGAGCATGCCTGGCTCAAAGATCTCGGGCGAGCCGAGTACGTCGGCATTACCGACGACGAGGCTCTGGCAGCCTTCCACGAACTGTGCCGCATCGAGGGCATCATCCCGGCACTGGAATCCAGCCACGCACTGGCGCATGCCATCAAGTTGGCGCCGCAAATGCGTCCTGACCAGATCATTCTGGTCAATCTCTCGGGGCGCGGCGACAAAGACATCAACACCGTGGCCGAGCGCGAAGGCGTGAACTTCGACACCCTGTTCGCCCGCCAGCCTGGAGCCACAAAATGAAACAGCCCCCTGACTCGCTGCGCTCATCTCCCCTCGAGGGGGTGTCGGTTCCTTCGGGGCGGCCGGGCGGAACCGACATGAACCGCATCGACCAACGATTCGCCCAGCTTCGCGCCCAGAATCGCAAGGCGCTCATTCCCTACATCGCCGCAGGCGACCCTGCGCCTTCAGTCACCGTCGAGGTGATGCACGCCCTGGTGCAGGGCGGGGCCGATGTGATTGAACTCGGCGTACCGTTTTCCGATCCCATGGCCGACGGCCCGGTGATACAGCGCGCCACCGAGCGGGCCATTGCAAAAGGCATCGGGCTGCCCCAGGTGCTCGATTTCGTGCGCGATTTCCGCCAGACCGATACCGTCACCCCCGTGGTGCTGATGGGTTACGCCAACCCGGTGGAGCGCTACGGCGTGGAGGCCTTTGTGGCTGCGGCCAAGGCTGCGGGCGTGGATGGCGTGCTCATCGTCGATTACCCGCCCGCGGAAAGCGAGACGTTTGCCGCGGCGCTCAAGGCCGCAGACATCGCCCCCATTTTTCTGCTCGCCCCCACCAGCACGGACGCGCGTATGGCCGACGTGGGCCGTATCGCCAGCGGCTATGTGTATTACGTCTCGCTCAAGGGCGTGACCGGCGCGGGCCATCTCGACACTTCAGCCGTGGCGGCCATGCTGCCCCGCATCCGCGCTCATGTGCAGGTGCCCGTGGGAGTAGGATTCGGCATTCGCGATGCGCAGACTGCGCGCGCGATCGGCCAGCTGGCCGATGCCGTTGTCATTGGTTCGCGACTGATCGAATTGATGGAGGCGCAGCCCGCAGAACAGGCGGCAGAGGTTGCGCGCGGCTTCATCCAAGACATTCGCCAGGCGCTCGACGCTTAAGGAGACCCTATGAGTTGGCTGGAAAAGCTCCTCCCTCCCAAAATTCAACAGACCAGCCCGCAGGATCGGCGCCAGGTGCCCGAAGGCCTGTGGATCAAGTGCCCGTCGTGCGAAACGGTGCTCTACAAATCGGATCTGGAGCTCAACCAGAACGTCTGTCCGAAGTGCGGCCACCACCTGCGCATCGGTGCACGGGCGCGGCTCGACGCGTTGCTTGATCCCGAAGGCCGGTACGAGATCGGTCAGGAAGTGCTGCCCATCGATCCGCTGAAATTCAAGGACAGCCGCAAATATCCCGATCGCCTCAAGGAGGCGCTGGAAAACACCCAGGAGACCGACGCGCTGATCGTCATGGGCGGCGCCATCCAGACCCTGCCGGTGGTGGTGGCCTGTTTCGAGTTCGAGTTCATGGGCGGCTCCATGGGCTCCGTGGTCGGCGAGCGTTTCGTGCGCGGGGTGCAGGCGGCCATCGAGCAGAAGGTGCCTTTCATTTGTTTTACCGCCACGGGCGGCGCACGCATGCAGGAAGGCTTGCTCAGCCTGATGCAGATGGCCAAGACCAATGCCGCGCTCACCCGACTGTCCGCAGCCGGGCTGCCGTTCATCAGCGTACTCACCGACCCGACTATGGGCGGGGTGTCTGCCAGTTTTGCCTTCATCGGCGATGTGGTGCTGGCCGAACCCAAGGCGCTGATCGGTTTTGCCGGCCCGCGGGTGATCGAGAACACCGTGCGCGAAAAGCTGCCCGAGGGTTTCCAGCGCGCTGAGTTTCTGCTGCAAAAGGGCGCGGTTGACCGTATCGTTGACCGCCGTGAACTGCGCGGCGAACTCGCGCAAATGCTGGCCATGCTGCTGCGTCAGCCTGCCGACGCGATCGCTTCCTGATTTCCTCAGACTTTCCCGTCGTTCGCAGCCGCGGGCGACGGGCTTTGCGTATGTCTCCCACACCCCACACTCTGGACGGCTGGCTAGCGCACGCCGAGTTGCTGCATGCCCGCGTGATCGACCTGGGGCTTGAGCGCGTGCAGGCGGTGCGCGCGGCCATGCAGTTGCAATTCACCTGCCCGGTCATCACCGTGGCGGGCACCAATGGCAAGGGCTCGACCTGCGCCATGCTCGAAGCCATTCTCATGGCGGCGGGCTACCGCGTGGGCGTCTACAACTCGCCGCATCTGGTGCATTTCGAGGAACGCTGCCGCATCGCAGGGCAGACGGTGAATGCGCAGGACTTGTTGCCGCATTTCGCCGCTGTCGAGCAGGCCCGGCTGACCGCAGGCGTGGGCGCCGCGGCGGTGAGTTTGAGCTATTTCGAGTTCACCACCCTGGCCATACTGTCGCTGCTCGCCAGTCAGCGGCTCGACGCCGTCATTCTCGAAGTCGGGCTGGGCGGGCGGCTCGATGCGGTGAACATCATCGACACCGACTGCGCCATCATCACCAGCATCGACCTCGATCACATGGAGTTTCTCGGTCCGGATCGGGAGTCCATCGGCCGCGAGAAGGCGGGCATCATGCGGGCCGCGAAGCCCGCCATCGTCAGCGACCCGCAGGCGCCGCAGTCGGTGCAGGATCACGCCGAGGACATCGGCGCCGATCTCTGGCTGGCCGGACGCGACTTTCACTACACCCACCTGCCGCAGCAATGGGGCTGGCAGGGGCGCGCGCAGCGTCGGCACAGCCTGGCGTTTCCGGCGCTGCGCGGCGCCAATCAGCTGCTCAACGCCAGCGGCGTGCTCGCCGCGCTGGAGGCCTTGCAGGCCGCCCTGCCGGTGGCGGCGCAGGCGGTGCGCGAAGGGTTTGCGCGAGCGGAGCTGCCCGGGCGCTTTCAGGTGCTGGCGGGTCAGCCCACGCTGGTGCTCGATGTGGGCCACAACCCGCACGCCATCGCCGTGCTGGCGGAAAACCTCGACAGCATGGGCTACTTTCCCGTCACCCACGCGGTGTTTGGCGCCATGGCCGACAAAGACATCCCCGGCATGTTGCGCCGCATGTTGCCGCTGATCGACGTCTGGCATCTTTGCGACTTGCCGACGCCGCGAGCCGCGTCGGCAAAAGAGCTGGCGGCTCACCTGCTCGCCTTGAAGCCAGACGCCCGCATCGCCCAGCATCCCGACCCCTTGCAGGCGCTGCGCGCCGCGGCGGCTGCCGTGGAGCTGACCGATAGAATCGTGGTGTTCGGCTCCTTCTACACCGTGGGCGGTGTGATGCAGGAGGGGCTGCCCCGACTTCACGGCAAGCATCTCGTTTCCTCCCCGCAATGACCTTTGGCGCTCCCCGTAATTCCGCCCGTCGCTCCTCCAGAGGCGATGACTCCGGTTCGCAAAGCCAGGACAGTCTGCGAGCGCGCGCGCGTCGGCGTCTGATCGGCGCAGTGGCGCTGGTGCTGCTCGGGGTGATCGTGTTTCCGCTGGTGTTCGACTCCAAGCCCAAACCGGTGCCGTCGAACATCGCGCTTGATATTCCCTCGCAGAGCAAGGCGCCGGGCCTGGCGGTGCCCGCTTCCGCGCCCATGCTGCCCGCGGCGTCCAGCGTGGCCGTGCCCTCGGGCGAACGCGCGGCCGTGGCGCATGCGGCGAGCGCGGTGGCCGCGGCCACCGCGCCAGTTCCACCCGAGCCGGTGGTGGCCTCGAAACCGGCGCCCCAGCCAATACCCGCAGCACCCAAACCCAGTCCGGTGCAGCAGGCGGAGCCGGTTGTCCCCCCGCCAGCACCCAAGCCACCCGCCCCGACACCCGAGCAGGCACGGCAACTGGCCAGTGCGCGCCAGGCCCTTGCGGCGCTCGAAGGCAAATCGCCCGACCAGATTTCCACCGCGCAGGCCGAGGCGGCGCTGGCGAATAAACAGCACGCGACGCAGGAAGACGCAGCCCCCTCGAAGGCGCGATTTGTGGTGCAGGCTGGCGCGTTTGCCGACGCGCATGCCGCCCAGTCCGTGCGGGCCAAAATTGAAAAAGCCGGATTCAAGACCTATACCCAGGTGGTCGATACCGCGCAGGGCAAGCGGGTTCGGGTGCGCATCGGCCCCTTTGCCACGCGCGATGAAGCCGAGCGGGCCTTGCACAAATTGCAGGCGCTGGGTCTCAGCGGTGCGGTGCTGACGCTGTGAGTCCTCTGGACTGGTTCCTGCTCGTCGTCATGGGTTTGAGCGTGCTGATCAGCTTGTTGCGCGGCGCCGTGTATGAAATCGTCACCTTGCTGGGTTGGATCGGGGGCGTCTGGTTTGCGGCGCACTTCGCGCCCAGCCTGGGTGCAAGGTATTTGCAGGCCATCGACAATATCTATATGCGCCTGTTGGCGGCCTATGCGATGTGTTTCATCGTGGTGGTGCTGAGCGCGGGCATACTCGCCTCGGTGCTGCGTTTGCTGTTGCGTGCAAGCGGACTGGGTATTTTTGACCGCAGCATGGGCGCGCTGATCGGTCTGGTGAAGGGCGCGGCGTTGTCGTTGTTGCTCGTCGCCCTTGGCGCGCAGACGGCGCTGGCGCAGAGCGCGATGTGGAAAACGGCGGTGCTCATTCCGCCGGCGCAGTCTTTGTTGCTGGTCATTCGCCCTTGGCTGCCCGCCGCTTTCGTCACCCATTTGCCGCAAGGCTGAAATGTTTGGCTCTCCCCTCGTTTCCTGAAAGACCACTCCCATGTGCGGCATCGTCGGCGTCATTTCGCAGCAACCCGTGAACCAGCTTCTGTACGACGCGCTGCTGCTGTTGCAGCATCGGGGTCAGGACGCTGCGGGCATCGTCACCGGCTCGGGCTCCAAGCTCTATATGCACAAGGCGCGCGGCATGGTGCGCGATGTGTTTCGCACTCGCAATATGCGCGCGCTGCCGGGCGATTACGGTATCGGCCAGGTGCGCTATCCAACCGCGGGCAACGCCGAAAGCGAGGAGGAGGCGCAGCCGTTCTACGTCAATGCGCCGTTTGGTCTGGTGCTGGCGCACAACGGCAATTTGATCAACGCGGTGGCGCTCAAGCGCGAGCTGTTCACTAACGATCACCGTCACATCAACACCGAGTCGGACACCGAGGTGCTGATCAACGTGCTGGCGCACGAGATCGAGCGCCGCACCCACGGGTTGCCGCTCTCAGTCGACGATATTTTCGCCGCGGTGCGCGCGGTGCACCTTCGCTTGCGCGGTTCATACGCCGTAGTGGCGCTGATTGCCGGGCACGGCCTGCTGGCTTTTCGCGATCCCTTCGGCATTCGCCCCTTGTGCTTCGGTACGGCGGGCGAGAGCGGTGAGGTGATGGTGGCGAGCGAGTCGGTCGCGCTGGAAGGCACGGGCTACAAGTTCGAGCGCGACATCGCGCCGGGCGAGGCGATTTTTGTCGATCTGCAAGGCCGGTTGCACAGCGAGCAGTGCGCGGCCGAGCCGCAGCGCAATCCCTGCATCTTCGAGTACGTTTATCTGGCCCGCCCAGACTCTGCGCTCGACGGCGTGTCGGTCTACCGCGCCCGTTTGCGCATGGGCGAAACGCTGGCGCAGCGGGTGATCTCGGTGCTGCCGCCCAGCGAGATCGATGTGGTCATTCCCATACCCGAATCCAGTCGGCCGTCGGCCATGCAACTCGCGCACAGGCTGGGTCGGCCGTACCGCGAAGGTTTCGTCAAGAACCGTTATGTGGGGCGAACCTTCATCATGCCCGGACAGGCGGTACGCAAGAAGTCGGTGCGGCAAAAACTCAACGCCATCGGCCAGGAATTCGCCGGTCGCAACGTGCTGCTGGTGGATGACTCCATCGTGCGCGGCACCACTTCGCGCGAAATCGTGCAGATGGCGCGTGAGGCCGGGGCGCGCAAGGTGTATCTGGCGTCTGCCGCACCGCCGGTGCGCTATCCCAACATCTACGGCATCGACATGCCCACGGCCTCGGAGCTGGTGGCGCACAACCGCAGTGTCGAGGAAATCCGCCAGATCATCGGCGCCGATGTGCTGATCTACCAGGATCTCGACGCCATGAAGCGGGTGATCCGCGAGATCAACCCCGAGATCGTCGAGTTTGAGGCGTCGTGTTTCGACGGCTGCTACATCGCCGGCACCTTGCCGCCCGATGAAGGCAAGAACCGGGGCGAAGGCGTGGCACCCAACACCGGCCGGCTCAGCCTGCAAGGGGCCGAGGAGCAGGGGCAGCTGTCATGACCGGGCAAGACCGAAGCGCCCCTGACCTCGCGCTCGATACGCTGGCCGTGCGCGAGGCCTTGCCGCGTTCGCAATACGGCGAGAACAGCGAGGCGCTGTTCCTGACCAGCAGCTTCGTGCATCCCGATGCGGCGACCGCGGCCGCCCGTTTTGCCGGGGAGCAGGACGGTTTTGTCTATTCGCGTTTTTCCAATCCCACTGTCTCCAGCTACGAGCAGCGGCTTGCCGCGCTCGAAGGGGCGGAAGGCTGCATGGCCACGGGCAGTGGCATGGCCGCCATTTTGCTGCTGGCGATGGCGCTGCTCAAGGCGGGCGATCATGTGATCTGCTCACAAGGGGTGTTCGGCTCCACGATCAATCTGTTCGGTCGCGAACTGGCCCGCTTCGGCGTGGAGACCACGTTCGTTTCGCAAACCGACGTGACGCAATGGGCGGCGGCCCTGCGGCCCAATACCCGGCTGCTGTTTGCCGAAACGCCGTCCAACCCGCTGACCGAGGTCTGCGACATCGCCGCGTTGGCGGATCTGGCGCACGACGCTGGCGCCCAACTGGTGGTGGACAACTGCTTTTGTTCACCGGCCTTGCAGCGTCCCCTCGATTTCGGCGCCAACTGGGTGATTCATTCCGGCACCAAATACCTCGACGGACAGGGGCGAGTGATCGCAGGCGCCGTGTGCGGCAAAGCCGCGCCGATCCACGACAAGCTGCTGCCCGTGCAGCGCACCATTGGCCTGTCGCTCTCGCCCTTCAATGCCTGGGTGGTGCTCAAGGGCATGGAAACCCTGGGCGTGCGCATGATGGCGCATAGCGCTGCTGCGCTCGCCATGGCGCAATGGCTGCAGGCGCAGCCTGCTATCGGCCGGGTGTTCTATCCCGGCCTCGATACCCATCCGCAGCATGCGTTGGCCATGCGTCAGCAAAAGACCGGGGGTGCCGTGCTGTCGTTCGAGCTCAAGGCCGACAATGCGCAACAGGCCAAAGCACGGGCCTTTCAACTCATCGACCACACCCGCATTTGCTCCATCACCGCCAATCTGGGCGACACCAAGACCACCATCACCCACCCGGCGACGACCACGCATGGCCGCCTGAGCGAAGCGCAGCGGCAGGCCGCAGGCATCGGCCAGGGGCTGATCCGCCTGGCCGTGGGATTGGAAGATGTGGGTGATCTTCAGCGCGATCTCAGCCGGGGTCTGCAGATCCTGAGCTGAGCGCGTCTTCTTGTCCTTTTTTTCACTTTCCGAATTCGACGATGACCACCCAGCCGCACCGCGTTCGTACCCGCTTCGCTCCCAGCCCGACCGGATTCATCCATCTGGGCAATATCCGATCGGCGCTTTACCCGTGGGCATACGCGCGGCACCACGGCGGCGACTTCATTCTGCGCATTGAAGACACGGATACCGAACGTTCGTCCGAAGAAGCCGTGCAAGTCATCCTGCAGGCGATGGACTGGCTCGGACTCGATTATGACGAAGGCCCGTTCTATCAAATGCAGCGCATGCCGCGTTACCGCGAGGTGCTCGATCAACTGCGCCAGTCTGGCATGGTGTATCCCTGTTATATGTCCACCGCCGAGCTCGATGCCCTGCGCGAGCAGCAACTCGCCGCCAAGCAAAAGCCCCGCTACGACGGCACCTGGCGCCCGGAGCCCGGCAAGGTGCTGCCGACGATTCCCGAAGGCGTGCAGCCGGTGTGGCGCTTCAAGACGCCGACCACTGGCGTCGTGGCCTGGCATGATTTTGTCAAAGGCCGGGTCGAGATTCGCAACGAAGAACTCGACGATCTCGTCGTTGCCCGCCCCGACGGCACACCGACCTACAACTTCTGCGTGGTGGTGGACGACATCGACATGCAGATCACCGATGTGATCCGGGGCGATGATCACGTCAACAACACGCCGCGTCAGTTGCACATCTTCCAGGCCTTGGGCGCCAAGCCGCCGCGCTATGCCCACCTGCCCACCGTGCTCAACGAGCAGGGCGAGAAACTCTCCAAACGCAATGGCGCCAAGAGCGTGCTGCAGTACCGCGACGAAGGCTATCTGCCCGATGCGGTGGTGAACTATCTGGCGCGGCTGGGTTGGTCACATGGCGATGCGGAGATTTTTTCGCGCGCCCAGTTTTTGGAGTGGTTCGATCTCGACCACCTGGGCAGCTCGCCGGCGCAGTTCGACGAGGCCAAACTGCGCTGGGTGAACGCGCATTACATCAAGCACACCCCTGCGGAGGAACTGGCCGCACTCGTGCGTCCCTTGCTGGACAAGGACGGCATTGCCCACCAAACGCCTGATCTCGCGGCGGTTTGCGCCCTGCTGCACGACCGCGCCCAGACGCTACCCGAACTGGCCCAGCAAACCCTGTTGTTCTATCGCCCCACCGCGCCCGACGCCGCTGCGCTTGAGCAGCATCTCGGTGCGCAGGGAAAGGCGGCCGCGGCGGATTTTCTGGCCCAGCTCACCGCCCTTCACGACTGGTCGCGCGAAGCGATCAGTGCAGCCCTCAAGAGCGTGCTCAAACAGCACGGCCTGAAAATGCCGCAACTGGCCATGCCCGTGCGCTTGATGGTCACCGGCCGAGAGCAGACCCCCGCTGTTGACGCGGTGCTGGCCTTGCTCGGACGGGACACCGTCGTGCAGCGCCTCGAAAAATATCTCGGCTGATTCAATCCGGTTGCCGGGTCAAAGTAGGCGCTGAAGCTTACTTCCGGTTATAATTGTTGGGTGTTTAACGGGGCAATTTTTCTGTTGCATGTGGTATGCGGCAGACAGTGTTGTCCCACAGTTCCATCAGAGGGGTAAACGTGGCAAAAGCGACGACCACAGGCAAAACCAACGGTGTTGAACTCGAAGAGTCAAACTCCTCCACCACCACAAAATCGGCAGATCCCTGGGATTTGATGATGCAGAACGCCGAGGAAGTGGCCTCCACATTCCGCAAGCGGCCTCAAGTGAAAGTGTCTTCACCCTGGCGTGAAGGGTTTGGCAGACCGCTCTCCCAGCGGTCGCGCGAAATCTATGAGCACATCACCGCCAACAAAACCCGCCTGAAGCAAAAATAAGCGCTTTTTCATCGCTTTTCTTTTTTGGTGCTTTTTCGCGCCAAACTTTTCCAATAAAAGCGCCTGCAATCGACTTTGCAGGCGCTTTTATTTTGGGCGCTTTCTCGGGATCAGAGGTTCAGGCTTACTCCCCTCGGCTGGCTTCAAGCGCGAGCGCCTTGGCGCACTCGCCCACCAGTTCCGGGCCGCGGTAGATCAAGCCGGTGTAGAGCTGAACCAGATCGGCGCCCGCGCGCAGTTTTTCGACCGCGTCGGCCCCGCTCATAATGCCGCCGACACCGATGATCGGCACATTGTGGCCCAGACGCTGGCGCAGCCGCGCAATCACCCGGGTCGAGGCGGCGCGCACCGGCGCCCCGCTCAGTCCACCCGCTTCATGCGCATGGGTCAGCCCGGCCACGGCGTCGCGCGCCAGCGTGGTGTTGGTGGCGATGACGCCATCGAGGCCATGCGTCAGCAACTGATCGGCGATGACGTCGATGTCGGCGTCTTCAAGGTCAGGGGCGATTTTCAGCAGCATGGGCACATGGCGGCCATGTTGCTGCCGCAGTTGCTCGCGCGTGGCGGCGAGGCCTTGCAGCAGGCCCTGCAGGGCGGCGTCGGTTTGCAACTGGCGAAGGTTGCGGGTGTTGGGTGACGATATATTGATGCTGACATAGTCGGCCTGGGTGTACACCCCTTCCAGGCCCAGCCGGTAGTCGTCGAGCGCCTGCTCGACCGGGGTGCTGGCGTTCTTGCCGATGTTCAGGCCGATGGGCACGGGGCGATGGCTGCGGCGCACATGACGCAAAAAAGCCTCCAGCCCGGCATTGTTGAACCCCATGCGATTGATCAACGCCTGCGCCTGCGGCAGCCGGAACATGCGGGGCTTGGGGTTGCCGGGCTGCGCGCGGGGAGTGACCGTACCGACCTCGACAAAACCAAAACCCATCGCCGCGAGAGCGTCGATTGCCTCGCCATTTTTGTCGAGCCCGGCGGCCAGACCGACGCGATTGGCAAAGCGCAAGCCCAGCAACTCTACCGGATCGTGTACCGGCGCATGAGCGTACAGAATCGACAGACCGGCAGAATGCGCCATGCGGATGCCGCTCAGCGTGAGGTGATGCGCCCATTCTGGATTGAGGCGGAACAAAATAGGGCGAATCAGCGGATAGGAGAGCGGCATGGAGAGCAGACGAGGTCGCTGAGCACAGGGCGGCGCAGCGATAATGAAGACTGACATTTTTCGTGAAGACCCGACATGACGCAAGACGAACTCAAACAGCAGGTCGCCGCGGCCGCGCTCACTCAGGTGCCGCAGGGCGAAATCATCGGAGTTGGCACGGGCTCGACGGTGAATTTTTTCATCGACGCCCTGGCTGGCATCAAGCACCAGATCAAAGGCGCGGTGTCGAGCTCCGAGCGTTCCACCGAGCGCCTGCGCGCGCATGGCATCACGGTGTATGACCTCAACGAGGTGGCGCAGCTTTCGGTCTATGTCGATGGCGCCGACGAAATCGACGCCTCGGGCGCGATGATCAAAGGCGGCGGCGGCGCGCTGACGCGCGAAAAAATCATCGCCGAGGCCGCAGAGCGCTTCATCTGCATCGTCGATCAAAGCAAGCTGGTGCCGGTGCTGGGTCAATTTCCTTTGCCAGTCGAAGTCGTGCCGATGGCGCGGGAACTGGTGGCGCGCCGGTTGCGCGCCCTGGGGGGCGATCCGCGCGAGCGTTCAGGCTACGTGACCGATAACGGCAATCTGATTCTGGACGTGCACGGCCTGGAGATTGCGCAGCCGCGCGACTTTGAAACCCGTGTGAACCAGATTCCGGGTGTGGTGACCGTGGGCCTGTTCGCACTGCGCGCTGCCAACGTCGCCCTGATCGGCACTGCCGAGGGTGTGCAGCGGCGCGATTTTGTTTGACTAATTCTCTGACTAAAACTGAAAGCCCTTGGGGGCGTTCGGGTTTGGCGGTGGCAGTACGGAAGGTTCGGTCGGCACGCGCTTTTGTTCGGGGGCCGAAGCTTTCTGGGCCGGGGGCGGCACGAGCGCCACGGGCTGCGGACGCACATAGTCGCGCGGCAGTTCGCTCTTCTTCGGATAGCCTGCAGCATCGAGCGCGATGTCCCAATTGCTGGAACTGAAACCGGTGCTCAGTTTGGTGCTGCCGATGATCACCAGCGGGAGCTGGTCGCTGCCGTTCGACAAAGCCTTGTAGGCCTTGATGTCGGCATTGGTTGTGATGGTTTTTTCGGCGAAGGGAATGCCGCGCTGTTGCAGGTAGTCGCGTGCGGCATCGCAGGCCTCGCATTGCGGCGCGGTGTAGAGCGTGACGGGGTATTTGCGCGCCGCTTCACGCAACGCGGCGGGAAAGCCGGCAAAGCTGCTGGGCGTCGCACTGCCGTTGGCCGACAACGACTGCACGGCCTTGCCCTGGGTGCTGCTGGGCGGTACATCGCTGAAGGTGACCGAGCCGTCCGGGCCGACTATCTTGTAGATCGCCCAGGCCGGCGTGCCCGCTGTCAGGCCGAGCGCCAGTGCGGCGGAAAACACGAGGGCGTGGCGCGAAGTTCGTTTCGTCAGTCGTTTCATCGTTCTGTGCAGCAAGGGCCAAGACAAGCTGCAAGTGTGCCACGGCTGCGCCCAGGCTGGGCTGCGAGCGCGGTGTTTTCGCCACAGGCGGCGGGACGGGTTCGGGGCCATCGCGTGCGCTCAGGCGACTTCAGCCGCTTCAGCCGTCATACCGCTGTGGCGGAGCAGGGCATCGATGCGCGGCTCGCGGCCACGGAAGGCCTTGAACGAGTCGATGGCATCGCGGCTTCCGCCCACGGCGAGAATGGCTTGCTGATAGCTCTTGCCCACTTGCGGATTGAGCGGACCTTCTTGTTCGAAGCGCTCAAAGGCGTCGGCCGACAGCACTTCAGCCCATTTGTAGCTGTAGTAGCCCGCTGCATAGCCCCCGGCGAAGATGTGGGAGAAACTGTTGACGAAGCGGTTGAACGCCGGTGGCTTCAGCACGGCGATCTCGTTGCGGTTCTCCGCCACCAGCGCTTCAATCGCTTCGGGGGTGAAAGTGCGCAAGTCGTGGTGCAGGCGCATATCGAGCAGCGAAAACTCGACCTGACGCAGGGTCTGCATGCCGGACTGGAAGTTTTTCGCGGCCAGCATTTTGTCGAACAAGGCGCGCGGCATGGCTTGGCCGGTTTCCACATGATGGGTGAGAAAGCGCAGCACTTCCCATTCCCAGCAGAAGTTTTCCATCAGCTGGCTGGGCAGCTCCACCGCGTCCCATTCGACGCCAGAGATGCCCGACACGGCGATGTCGTCCACCTGGGTGAGCATGTGGTGCAGCCCGTGGCCGAACTCGTGGAACAGGGTCTGCACGTCGTCGTGGCTGAGCAGGGCGGGCTTTCCGCCCACGGGCGAGGGAAAGTTGCAGGTGAGGGTGGCGACCGGGGTTTGCAGCGTGCCATCCGCGCGCAGCCAGCGCGAACGCACATGATCCATCCACGCGCCCGAGCGTTTGCCGTCGCGGGCGTACAGGTCGAGGTAGAACAGACCGACGCTGCGACCCTCGGTGTTTTCGATGCGATATAGCTCGGCGTCTGGATGCCAGGCGTGAATGTCGCCCTCCACCCGCCGCAGCTTCACGCCGAACAGGGTTTCGACCACGCGGAATAGCCCGGCGATGACGGTGGGCAGGGTGAAATATTGCCGCACTTCCTGCTCCGACAGGGCGTAATGCGACTGCCGCAGTTTCTCGGAGGCCCAGGCGATGTCCCAGGCTTCGAGCGGGGCCAGGCCAAGCTCTGTTTGCGCGAAGGCGCGCAGGGTGTCGAGGTCGCGCTGGGCGAAGGGACGGGCGCGGGCGGCGAGGTCGCGCAGAAAGTGCAGCACCTGCTCCGGGGTGTCGGCCATTTTGGGCACCAGCGAGACTTCGGCGTAGTTGGCGTATCCGAGCAGACGGGCTTCTTCGTCGCGCAGGGCGAGAATTTCGGCCATGACGGTGGAGTTGTCGAACTTTGCATCGCCCAGCTCGCTGGCACGGGTGACGTAGGCGCGGTAGAGGCGTTCGCGCAGTGGGCGGTGTTCGCCGTGCTGCAGCACGGGCATGTACGACGGATAGTGCAGGGTGAATTTATAGCCGGGTTTGCCGTCGCGCTCGGCGGCTTCGCGCGCGGCCTGCAGGGCGTCGGCCGGAATGCCAGCAGTCTGTTCTTCGCCGACGTATTCGGCATAGGCCGCTGTGGCATCGAGCACATGTTCGGAGAAGGTTTGGCTGAGTGCGGCCAGGCGCTCCTGAATTTCGGCGTAGCGGCTGCGGGCGGGGCCTTCGAGCAGCGCACCGCTCAAGCGGAAGTCACGCAAGGCGTGCTCGATGATGCGCTGGCGCGTCGGGCTGAGGCGGGAAAACTCGGCGCTGTCGCGCAGCGCCTGATATTGCCGCAGCAGCCCCTCATTCTGGCCCAGCCGGGTCCAGAACTCGGTGACCTTGGGCAGCATGGCGTTGTAGGCGGCGCGCAGGGCGGGGGTGTCGGCCACGGCGTTGAGGTGGCCGACGACACCCCAGGCACGGCCCAGATGTTCGGTGGCGCGCTCCAGCGGCTCCACCACGGCGGCCCAGGTGGGGGCAGTGGTAGTTGCGGTGACCTGATCCAGCGTCTGTTCCGCCGCCTGAATCAGCGCGTCGAGCGCCGGCTCGATGTGCTCGGGTTTTACTGCGGCATAGTCGGGAAGATCGCGAAAATCACACAGCGGGTTGTTGGCGGGCAGAGCAAGCGTCATGGCGTCGGTCGGTGCATCAAGTCGGGTCGGGGACGAAGCTGAAATTATGGGCGGGCGTGGGCCCGCTCGCACGACTCCAGGGTATTGACCAGCAGCATCGCAATGGTCATGGGCCCGACGCCGCCGGGCACCGGGGTGATCCAGCCGGCGACTTCGCTGACACCGTCGAAGTCCACATCGCCGCAGAGCTTACCCGCTGCGTTGCGATTCATGCCCACGTCGATCACCACGGCGCCGGGCTTGACCATGTCGGCGGTGATCAGGTTTTCACGCCCGACGGCGGCCACCAGAATATCGGCCTGGCGGCACACCGTAGCCAGATCGGCCGTGCCGCTGTGCGCGATGGTGACCGTCGCATTGGCCGCCAGCAGCATCAAGGCCATCGGCTTGCCGACAATGTTCGAGCGGCCCACCACCACCGCCGACTTGCCGCGCAGATCGCGCAGGCCGATGGATTCGAGCATTTTCATGCAGCCATAGGGCGTGCAGGGCTTGAAGCCGGGCTGTCCCACCATCAACGCACCTGCGCTGGCGACGTGAAAGCCGTCCACATCCTTGGTCGGTGCAATGGCTTCGATCACCTTGTTGGCGTCGATGTGGCGGGGCAGGGGCAATTGCACCAGGATGCCGTGGATCGCCGGATCGGCGTTGAGCGCGGCGATGCGCTGCAGCAGCGCGGCTTCTTGCAGGTCGGCGGCGTATTGCTCCAGCACCGAATGGATGCCGGTCTGCTCGCAGGCCTTGATTTTGTTGCGCACATAGACCTGGCTGGCCGGGCTGTCGCCCACCAGAATGACGGCGAGGCCGGGGCGATGTCCCGCAGCGGTGCAGGTCTGCGCGCGCTGCGCGACCTGCTGGCGGATTTGGGCGGAGAGGGCGAGACCGTCGATGCGTTGGGCTGTCATGGGAATGGGCTTGGAAAAATGCACCACGCCCGCGTGGTGCGGGCGTGGTGCATGGGGAGGGGATGGATTTATTTCGGTGCGCCGAGCGCAATCTTGAGCAGATCGGCCACGGTGCTGACGTTGAGCTTTTCCATAATGTTGGCACGGTGCGCTTCAACGGTCTTGATGCTGATGTTGAGATCGTCGGCGATCTGCTTGTTCAGCCGTCCGGCCACGATGCGTTCGAGCACCTGCGACTCGCGCGCAGTGAGTCGGCCCAGCAGGGCGCCGCGGCTGGCTTCGGCCTGCTGCTGATCGGCGGTCAGACGCGCTTTCTGCAGCATGCGATCGACCAAATCGCGCAGCACGACTTCGTTGAACGGTTTTTCGATGAAGTCGATCGCGCCCTTTTTCATGGTATCCACCGCCATCGGCACATCGCCATGACCGGTGATGAACACCAGCGGCATACTGCAGCCACGATGCAGCAATTCATCTTGCAGCTCCAGGCCGTTCATGCCGGGCATGCGCACGTCGACGATGAGGCAGGCGACTTCGCGCGGGTCGAAACGGGTGAGGAAACTTTCGGCGGATTCGAAGCAGCGCACGCGGTAGTCGTTGCCTTCGAGCAGCCACTGCAGCGAATCGCGCACGGCCTCGTCGTCATCCACCACATACACGGTACCTTTGTTGGCTGTTTTCATGAGCAATCGAGAAGGATGGGGAAGTGATGAGAAGTGGGGCTTCAGTGGCCGGGGATCACAAGCGGGACGGAAGGAAGTCGGGATGCGCGGAATCGCCGGAGGGAGCCGGTGGCCGAGGCCGCTCTTTGGGGGCTCCGAGCGGCAGGGTGAAGCTGAAGAGGCAGCCGGCAATCACCGATTGATTGTAATAATTCTCGGCCCAGAGACGGCCCTGGTGATACTCGATGATCGAGCGGCAGATGTTCAGGCCGATGCCCAGGCCTTCGGCCTTGGTGGTGTAGAAGGCTTCGAACAGTCGCTCCATCACGGCTTCATCGATGCCGGTGCCGTGATCTTTGACGGTGAAAGTCACCCGCTCGGCATCCGACATGATCTTGAGTTCGATGCTGCGCAGATTGCCTTGCCGCCCGGCCTTGTCCACCGATTCGGCCGCATTGCGCAGCAGGTTGAGCAGCACCTGCTCGATCAGAATCGGATCGGCGTACAGCGTGGGAATGCCGGGGGCGACGAAGTTGAGCAGCCGCACATTGCGTCGGGTGAGCTCGATTTCGGCCAGTTCCAGGGTATTGCGCACAATGTCCTGCACGCGGCACGACACCCGCGCGGGCTCGCTCTTTTTCACAAAGTCGCGCACCCGTTTGATGACCCCGGCGGCCCGCTGCGCCTGCCGTCCGGTTTTTTCCAGCGCATCGATCAATTCCTGCTGGGTCATGCCGTGGGTCTTGACGCGGGCGATCATGCCCGAGGAATAGTTGCTGATGGCGGTGAGCGGCTGGTTGAGCTCGTGCGCCAGCGACGAGGCCATCTCGCCCATGGTGATCAGTCGGCTGGTGATCTGGGCCTTTTCTTCCTGCTTGCGCGCGGTCTCTTCGGCGCGCTTGCGGGGGGTGATGTCGGTGGCGATCAGCAACTGGGCCACCCGGCCGTCCACCCATTGCATATAGCGCTGGCGCACGTCGAACCAGCGGTCGAGTGCTTCGACGTGGGTTTCATGCGCGTTGGAGTGGCCGTCGAGGATTTCGTCGGCGGGCAGGCCGGCAAACGAGTCGACGGTGTCGACATGATCGTCGTCGGCCACCGAGGTCATCTGCCCGCCATTGAGCATGAGGTGGCCATGCACCGACGCGCCGAACCACTGGCGGTAGAGCTTGTTGGCGAACAGCGGCTCTTCGGTGCCCAGCGAGATCACCGAGACCGCGGCGTCCAGCCCTTCGAGCACGGCGACGAAACGCTCGTGCGAGGCGGCGAGCTCCTGCCGGATGCGGGTGGGCTCGGTGATGTCGGTAACCGACATGATCCAGCCCGTCTGCTTCTCGCGCACGTCGATCAGCGGCGAGACATAGACCCGCGCGTCGAACTCGCTGCCGTTCTTGCGGCGGATTTTCAGCGCGAATCCCGAGGGCGGCGCCAGGCCGTCGAGGCTTTGCTGAATGGCCAGGGCCATTTCAGCGCCTTGTTGCGCGGGCCAGTAGGGGTAGGGCGGCTGGCTGCCGATCAGGTCGCTGTCTTCAAAGCCGGTCATGCGGCAGAACGACAGGTTGACATATTGAATGCGGCCCTGCATGTCCACCGCCTGCATGCCGGTGGAGAGCGAGTTTTCGATGGCGCGGCGAAAGGCGGTTTCGCGGGTGAGCGCCTCTTGTGCGCTCAGGCGTTGGCGCAGCTGGTTCCAGCTCGTCAATAGCGTCCACAGGGTGAGCGCCGACAGCAGGAACACGCTCCAGTACAGGCCCTTGGTCGTCCAGCTCGGGCTGCTGCGATAGCTGCTGACCTGCAGCACCAGCCCGGGCTCGAACGGGGGCAGGGGCGCGCGGTACTGCAGCGCCTTGTCGCGTATGGGCTGGCTTGAAGCGCTGTCGAGCAACTGGTTGTCGGGGCCGAGCAGTGAAACGGCATAGCTGGCATTGAGGTCTTCCGGCACCGAGTTGCGCAAGATGCCATCGACGGAGTACACCACGCCCACCACGCCGGCGAGCTGGTCGTTGCGCACCACCGGCGTGGCGGTTTCGAGCAGCCAGCCGTTGTCGGCGCCTTTGAAGGGTGTTGAGTACGCGGTGCGCTGACTGACCAGCGCCTGCTGCATGAGTTGCAGGCTGTTGGCGCGCTTGAGGGTCTTGCCTACCAAGGTGGCGATCTGCTCGGTGGCGAGGTTGGGGTTGCCTTTTTTGAACACCACGGCGCCATCGGGATGTGCGTAATACACCAAAAGCAACTGCGGATAGCGTCGCAGCAAGCGCAGCGCCTGCACGTCGAACGGCCCGGGTCGGTCTTCATGCAAGGAGAGGTTGTTGGCGATGGCCTGCACTTGGTCCTGGGCGAGGGTGAGGTCGAGGCTGATGCGTTGCTGCGCCCATTCGCTATCGCGCTGCAAATTGTCTTTGTCGCGTTGCAGGTCGGCCTGCTGCGAATAGCTCACCAGCGCGGCCATGGCCGCCAGAAACAGAATGAAGACGACAAGAGGCAGCACCAGCAGCACACGGTCGGACTGCATGCGCCGCAGCAGCGCGCGCGCGCGCAACAGCCCGAAGCGCTGCGGCCAACTGCGGCGGCGGAAAGTGGGAACGTGCTTTGAAGGATTCACAGGAGCAGTCTAGAGTGTCTGGAACACAGGGCCCTCAAATGTCGGCCCTGCGTTTTGTCGAGAACCGCCCGGTAGTTGAGTTGACCAGCAGATTTTGCGTTGACGCAGTTCGATCTTCAAACGAGGCAGATGGATGAAAGAAATCGGGCAAAACCGCGCCTCTAATTTCACGATGCGAAATCAAATCTTGTGATTTGAAAAATTGTTTGCGATACTGCGCCACAAATTCATGAGGAGAACATGATGGCCGCCTTACCCGAGATGCAACCCAGCTCACTTTCCGCCGCCGCGGGAGATGCCGACCCACAGGAAACCCGAGAGTGGTTGGATGCGCTGGACGCGCTGATCGCCGCCGAAGGCCCGCAGCGGGCGCATTTCGTCCTCGAATCGCTGATCGCCGAAGCGCGGCAGAACGGCGTGGACGTGCCCTTCTCGGCCAACACCGCCTACGTCAACACCATTGCCACCGACGACGAGGTGCGCAGCCCGGGCAATGTTGAGATCGAGGAGCGGCTGCGCGCCTACATGCGCTGGAACGCCATGGCGATGGTGGTTCATGCCAACCGTCTGCATCCGGCCGATGGAGGGGATCTGGGCGGGCACATGGCCTCGTTCGCCTCGCTGGCCACCATGTATGGCACCGGCTTCAACCATTTCTGGCACGCGCCCACGGCCGAGCACGGCGGTGATCTGATTTACTTTCAGGGCCATAGCGCGCCGGGCATCTACGCCCGCGCCTATATGGAAGGGCGGTTGACGGAAGAGCAGCTCCTGCATTTCCGCCAGGAAGTCGGCGGCAAAGGGCTGTCGAGCTACCCCCATCCCAAGTTGATGCCGAACTTCTGGCAATTCTCCACGGTGAGCATGGGGCTGGGGCCGATCATGGCGATCTACCAGGCGCGCTATCTCAAGTATCTGCACGCCCGTGGCATTGCCGATACCTCCAAGCGCAAGGTCTGGGCTTTCTGCGGCGACGGTGAAATGGACGAGCCCGAGGCGCTCGGCGCCGTGGGGCTGGCGGCGCGCGAAAAGCTCGACAACCTGGTGTTCGTCATCAACTGCAATCTACAGCGCCTCGACGGCCCGGTGCGCGGCAACGGCAAGATCATCCAGGAGCTCGAGGCCGAGTTCCGCGGCTCGGGCTGGAACGTCATCAAACTCATCTGGGGCTCTTACTGGGACCCGCTGCTGGCGCGCGACAAAGACGGCATCCTGCGTCAGGTGATGATGGATGTGCTCGACGGCGACTATCAGGCGATGAAGGCCAATGACGGCGCCTTCGTGCGCAAGCATTTCTTCGGCCGCGACCCGCGCCTGCTCAAGATGGTCGAGCACATGAGCGACGAAGACATCTGGCGCCTGAACCGCGGCGGCCACGATCCGCAAAAAGTCTATGCCGCCTTCCACGCCGCAGCCAACCATCAGGGCGGCCCCACGGTGCTGCTGGTCAAGACCATCAAGGGCTATGGCATGGGCCGCGCGGCCGAGGCGCGCAATGTGGCGCACCAGGTCAAAAAACTCACCGATGAAGACATTCGCGAATTCCGCGACCGCTTCAACATCCCGGTGCCCGACAGCGAACTGCCCAAGCTGCCGTTCTTCAAGCCGGCCGACGACACGCCGGAAATGAAGTACCTGATGGAGCGTCGCAAGGCCCTGGGCGGCCCGCTGCCGCAGCGCCGCGAAAAGGCCGACGAACATCTGCCCGTGCCCGATCTGAAAGAGATTTTCCAGCCCATGCTGGAGGCGACGGCTGAGGGTCGCGAAATCTCCACCACCCAGGCTTATGTGCGCTGCCTCAACCAGTTGCTGCGCGACAAGACGCTGGGCCCGCGCGTCGTGCCCATTCTGGTGGATGAAACCCGTACCTTCGGCATGGAAGGGCTGTACCGGCAGATTGGCATCTACGCGCCGGAAGGACAGAAATACACCCCGGTCGATCGTGGCGAGGTGATGTATTACCGCGAAGACAAACAGGGCCAGATCCTGCAGGAAGGCATCAACGAAGCGGGCGGCATGTGCTCGTGGATCGCCTCGGCCACCAGCTACTCGCACAGCAACCGCATCACCATTCCGTTCTACATCTTCTATTCGATGTTCGGCTTCCAGCGCATCGGCGACCTGATCTGGGCCGCGGGCGACATGCTGGCGCGCGGCTTCCTGCTGGGCGGCACCTCCGGGCGTACCACCCTCAACGGCGAGGGCCTACAGCACGAAGACGGCCACAGCCAGGTCATGGCGGCCAATGTGCCCAACTGCATCAGCTACGACCCGACCTTCGCCCACGAAGTGGCCGTCATCCTACATGCGGGTCTCAAGCGCATGGTCGAGAACCAGGAAAACGTGTTCTATTACCTGACCCTGCTCAACGAAAACTACGCCCAACCCGGGCTGCAGCCGGGCACCGAAGAGCAGATTCTCAAGGGCATGTATCTGTGCAAGCCGGGCAAGGCCGAGGTCAAGCAGCGCGTGCAGTTGCTCGGCTCTGGTTCCATCCTGCGCGAAAGTCTGGCGGCGCAGCAACTGCTGGAAAGCGACTGGGGCGTCGCCGCCGACGTGTGGAGCTGCCCGAGCTTCAACGAGCTGGCGCGTGATGGCAAGGCCGCCGAACGCTGGAATCTGCTGCACCCGACCGACAAGCCGCGCGTGCCCTTCGTCACGCAGCAGCTCGACAAGCACGCAGGCCCGGTGGTGGCCAGCACCGACTATGTGCGCCTGTTCGCTGAACAAATCCGTCCCTTCCTGCCCAAGGGACGCAACTACCGGGTGCTGGGCACCGACGGTTTCGGCCGCTCGGATACCCGCACCGAGCTGCGCCGCCACTTCGAGGTCGATCGCCACTACATCGTGCTGGCTGCGCTGCGCGGTCTGGTCGATGAGGGCGCGCTGCCTGCGTCCAAGCTCACCGAGGCCATTGCCAAGTACGGCATCGACACGGAGAAGGTGTTCTCGCTCTACGCCTGAACGACCGCCGAACGCACACACAACAGGAGACACCCAACATGGCCGTCGTCGAGGTCAAGGTTCCCGATATCGGGGACTTCAAAGATGTGGAAGTGATCGAGGTTCTGGTGAAGGCCGGAGACCAGATCGCGGTCGATCAATCGCTGGTCACGGTAGAGAGTGACAAGGCCAGCATGGAGATCCCCAGCAGCGCCGCCGGCGTGGTGAAGGCGCTGCGGGTGAAGCTGGGCGACAAGGTGAGCGAAGGCTCGGTCTTGCTCGAACTCGACGCCGCAGGCGCCGCCGACGCACTGCCCGCCGCAGAAGCTCCGTCCGCTCCGGTCGTTCCGGCAGCAGCCGAGCCTGCGCAGCCCGAGGCATCGCCGCCGGTCGCGCTGCCTCCCGCGGCGGTTGGCGTGGGTTTCGCCTCCGAGCCGCGTCAGCACACCCCGCCCACCGCCGCGTTGCCGGTGCACGAGCCTGCAGCAACCACTGCGCTGTTGCCGCACGCTTCGCCAAGTGTGCGCAAGCTGGCGCGTGAACTCGGCGTGCCTCTGGCGGAAGTCAAGGGCAGCGGCAGCAAGGGCCGCATCACCGCGGAGGATGTGCAAGCCTTCGTCAAGGCGGTGATGTCAGGCCAGACCGTGACTCAGGCCGCGGTTGTCGCGGGAGTCGGTGCGGGCAAGGGCGCCGCCAGCCTGGGCGGGCTCACGCTCCTGCCGTGGCCCAAGGTGGATTTTGCCAAGTTCGGCCCGGTCAGCAGCCAGCCGTTGTCGCGCATCAAAAAGCTCTCGGGCCCCAATCTGGCGCGCAACTGGGCGATGATTCCGCATGTCACCCAGTTCGACGAGGCCGACATCACCGAGCTGGAAGACTTCCGCAAGAGCAGCAACGAACGCATGGCCAAGCAAGGCGTGAAGCTCACCATGCTCGCCTTTGTGATGAAAGCCTGCGTGACGGTGCTCAAGCAAATGCCCGCATTCAATAGTTCGCTCGATGAAAGCGGCGAGAACCTCATTCTGAAGGACTACATCCACCTGGGTTTCGCGGCCGATACGCCGCAAGGCCTGGTCGTGCCGGTGCTCAAGGATGTGGACAAGAAGGGCCTGGCGCAAATCGCCAAGGAAATGGGCGAGCTGGCCGCGACGGCGCGCGAAGGCAAGCTCAAGCCTTCAGACATGCAGGGTGCGACCTTCACCATTTCCAGCCTGGGCGGTGTGGGCGGAACGGCCTTCACGCCCATCATCAATGCGCCGGAAGTGGCCATATTGGGGCTGTCCAAATCGCAGATCAAACCGGTCTGGGACGGCGCCGCATTCCAGCCACGGCTGATGCTGCCGCTGTCGCTGTCGTACGACCACCGCGTCATCGACGGGGCGATGGCCGCGCGCTTCACCACCGTGCTCGGCGAGTTGCTCGCCGACCTGCGGCGTGTGCTGATCTGACCGGGAGCGCGATATGGCCATCATCGAAGTCAAGGTTCCCGATATCGGGGACTTCAAGGATGTGGAAGTGATCGAGGTTCTGGTGAAAGCCGGAGACCAGATCGCGGTCGATCAATCGCTGGTCACGGTGGAGAGTGACAAGGCCAGCATGGAGATCCCCAGCAGCGCCGCTGGCGTGGTGAAGGCGCTGCGCGTGAAACTGGGCGACAAGGTAAACGAAGGCACGGTTTTGCTGGAACTTGACGCTGCGGGTGCGCAGGCAATCGCCGAGACTACGCCCGCGCCGCCCGCGCCGCCCGCGCCTGCTGCCGCGCCGACAAACACGGCGCCACAAACCTCACCCGCGCCGCAGGCTGCCGACGCGTTCTCTGGCAAGGTCGATGTGGAGTGCGACGTGTTGGTGCTCGGCGCTGGCCCCGGGGGATATTCCGCCGCATTTCGCGCCGCCGACCTGGGCCTGAAGGTGGTGCTGGTCGAGCGTTACGCCGCTTTGGGGGGCGTGTGCCTCAACGTCGGCTGCATACCCAGCAAGGCGCTGCTACACGTGGCCGCGGTCATGGACGAAGCGGCGCATTTCGCCGACCTCGGCGTGGAATTCGGCGCGCCCAAGGTCGATCGCGCCAAGCTGGCGGCGCACAAGGCCAAGGTGGTGGGCAAGCTCACCGGCGGTCTGGCGGCCATGGCGAAAATGCGCAAGGTCACCGTCGTGCGCGGCTATGGGGCGTTCATCGACGCGCACCATGTGCAGGTCGAACTCACCGAGGGCGAGGGTCAAAACAAGACCGGCGCCACGCAGACGGTGGGCTTTCAGCGCGCCATCATCGCCGCAGGTTCGCAGGCGGTGCGCCTGCCCTTCTTGCCCGATGACCCGCGCATCGTCGATTCCACCGGTGCGCTCACCCTGGAGCAGGCGCCGAAGAAGATGCTCATCGTCGGCGGCGGCATCATCGGGCTGGAGATGGGCACGGTGTATTCCACGCTGGGCGCGCGCTTGGATGTGGTGGAAATGCTCGACGGCCTCATGCTCGGCGCCGACCGCGATCTGGTGAAGGTCTGGCAGAAGCTCAACGCCAAGCGCTTCGACCGCATGATGCTCAAGACCAAGACGGTGGCCGCCCAAGCCAAGCCCGACGGCATCTGGGTGACGTTTGAGGGCGAAGGTGCTCCTACCGAGCCGCAGCGCTACGACCTGGTGCTGCAAGCCGTGGGCCGCGCGCCCAATGGCCGCAAAATCGCGGCCGACAAGGCCGGCGTGGCGGTGAACGAGCGCGGCTTCATTCCGGTGGATGCGCAGTTGCGCACCAACGTGCCGCATATCCATGCCATTGGCGACATCGTCGGCCAGCCCATGCTGGCGCACAAGGCGGTGCACGAGGGCCATGTCGCCGCCGAGGTGTGCGCGGGCGAACTCAAAGGCGACGACGTGCTGGCGAAGTCGGCCTTCGACGCGCGGGTGATTCCCAGCGTGGCCTATACCGATCCGGAGATCGCCTGGGTCGGCCTGACCGAAGACGCAGCCAAAGCGCAAGGCATCGCCGTGACCAAGGGGCTGTTTCCGTGGACGGCATCGGGTCGGGCCATCGCCAACGGGCGTGATGAGGGTTTCACCAAGCTGTTGTTCGATAAGGCGACGCACCGCATCGTCGGCGGCGGTATTGTCGGCACCCACGCGGGCGACCTTATCAGCGAAATCGCCCTGGCGATCGAGATGGGGGCGGACGCGGTGGACATCGGCCGCACCATCCATCCGCATCCCACACTGGGCGAATCCGTGGGTCTGGCGGCTGAGGCGGCAGAGGGCAGCTGTACCGATCTGCCGCCGCCACGGCGATAAAAAACGGGCCTCGGCCCGTTTTTTAGCTGCTCAGAAGCGGGTGCCGAGCTCGCTTATTGCCCCGCCTGTGCCGCCGTGTCGCTCGGGCTGCTGCCTGGGTCGTCTTGCGCGACTTCGGTCTGCGGGCTCGTCATGATGCGGCGCGCGCCGTCGAAGCGTTTGGCCCAGTAAGGCGAATCGAGATTTTCGACGCGCACAGTCTGGCCTGGTCGGGGAGAGTGAATGAACTGACCATCGCCGATGTAAATGCCCACATGCGAGAAGGCTCGGCGCAGCGTGTTGAAAAACACCAGATCGCCCGGTTTGAGCTGGCTTTCCGGAATCTTTTCGCCTTCGTGCGCCTGCTCCGCGGCGTTGTGCGGCAGTACCGTGCCCAGCGTTTCCTGATAGACGTAGCGCACAAAACCCGAGCAATCGAAGCCGCTGCGCGCAGAGTCGCCGCCGTAGCGATATTTCACGCCCAGAAAGCTCAGCGCATTGACCACCAGATCGGAAGCCCGGGTGGAGACCTGATGCACAAAGCCGTTTTGCGTCAACCATTGGCGCAGCGAGGCGTCGTCGCGCTGGGCGTTTTGCACGTCTTGCACCGCTTTTTCAGAGGGCTGCGCCGGGTCGATCTGGGGCAGCACACGCGGGCCGGCCCAGACTGAGGTGATGCCGCATGGTCCTAACAGGCAACAGGCCAAGGCAATCTGGGCGAACAAGGGGTTGACACGCATAATCGCGTCAATTTAGATAGAACGCTTGAATGTGTCAATCATTGTGCAGTGCAAGAAGCATTGCCGCCTCAACGGGAAAACACGATGTTCACTGCCTGGAAACTCAATCAGACCGATCAAGGCTTCAGTGCCACCCTGGCGGCATGGCCAGACGAAGAACTCCCTGCGGGAGACGTGACCGTCGCGGTGGAATATTCCACCCTGAACTACAAAGACGCGCTGGCGCTGACCAACCGCGGCCCGGTCGTGCGGCGCTGGCCCATGGTGCCGGGCATCGACGGCGCAGGCACGGTGCTTGAAAGCACGCATGCCGACTGGCAGCCTGGCGACCGCTGGGTGCTCAACGGCTGGGGCGTGGGCGAAACGCATTGGGGCTGCCTGAGCCAGCGAGCGCGGCTCAATGGAGACTGGTTGATCCGGCTGCCCAAGGCCTTCACCGCGCGACAGGCTATGGCGTTGGGTACGGCCGGTTATACCGCGGCGCTGTGCGTGCTGGCGATCGAGCGGCATGGCGCGCTTCCCGCGCAGGGCAGCGTGCTGGTGACGGGGGCAAGCGGTGGCGTAGGCAGCGTGGCTGTGGCACTGCTGGCCAAAATGGGATGGAAGGTCGTGGCGTCAACCGGGAAATTGCAGGAGGAAGCCTATTTGCGTGCGCTCGGGGCTGCTGAAGTGATCGACCGCAACACGCTTTCGTCGCCCGGCAAACCGTTGCAGAAAGAGCGCTGGGCGGCGGTGGTGGATACGGTGGGCAGCCACACCCTGGCCAACGCCTGCGCGCAAACCCGCTGGGGCGGCGTGGTGGCCGCGTGCGGTCTGGCGGGAGGCATGGATTTCCCGACCACGGTGGCGCCCTTCATTCTGCGGGGCGTGACACTGGCGGGAATCGACAGCGTGATGCAGCCCCAGTCGGCTCGGTGCAAAGCCTGGCAGAAGCTGGCCGATCTGATCGATGCGCCGATGCTCGATCAGATCGCTCACGACATCCCGCTCGATCAGGCTCAAGCGGCCGCGCAAGAATTGCTCGACGGCAAAGTGCGGGGTCGGCTTGTGGTGAAGATTTGATCGCGGTTTCCCTCAGCTCATCGATGAGTCAGTTCGGCGTCAGCGCCCATTCCTAGGCTGGACCGCATTCATACAAAACAGGAGACAGTGCGATGATTGATGCGTCTTACGCCGATTTTTACCGCCGCAGCGTCGATTCACCCGAAGCTTTCTGGGCCGAGCAGGCGCAGGCCATCGATTGGAAAAAACCGTGGAACAGTGTGCTCGACCGCAGCAGGCCGCCATTCTCCGCCTGGTTTTCGGGGGGCTTGACCAACCTCTGTCACAACGCGGTCGACCGTCATCTGCCGGAGCGCGCCGGGCAAGCCGCGCTGGTGTATGTGTCCACCGAAACGGGGCAGGAGGTCAGTTACAGCTACGCCGAGCTGCACCGCGAAGTGCAGATCATGGCGGCCAGTCTGCAGAGTCTGGGCGTCACCCAGGGCGACCGGGTGCTGATCTATATGCCGATGATTCCCGAGGCGGTGTTCGCCATGCTGGCCTGCGTGCGTCTGGGTGCGGTGCATTCGGTGGTGTTCGGCGGGTTCGCGTCGGTGAGCCTTGCGGCGCGTATCGATGATGCGCAACCCAAAGTCATCGTCAGCGCCGACGCTGGATCGCGCGCGGGCAAGGTCGTGTCGTACAAACCCTTGCTCGACGAAGCGCTGCGTCTGTCGCAGCATCCGCCCGAGCAGGTCATCGTGGTCGATCGCGGGCTGGCGGATTGGGCCCGGCAGCAGCCGCGCGATGTTTCCTACGCCGATTTGCGTACCCGGCATGCCCGGGCGGAAGTGCCCTGCGTCTGGGTCGATTCCACCCATCCGAGCTACATCCTCTATACCTCGGGCACGACGGGCAAACCCAAGGGCGTGCAGCGCGATACCGGGGGCTATGCCGTGGCGCTGCAACTGTCCATGCGCGTGATTTTCGGCGGCCAGCCCGGGGAGACGTTTTTCTGTACGAGCGACATCGGCTGGGTCGTGGGGCATAGCTACATCGTGTATGCGCCTTTGCTCTCCGGCATGACCACCATTCTGTACGAGGGCACCCCCATCCGCCCGGATGCCGCTGTGTTCTGGCGCATCGTCGAGCAGTATCGCGTCAATCAGATGTTCTCCGCCCCAACCGCCATGCGCGTGCTCAAGCGCCATGACCCCGCGCTGTTGCAGCGGCACGACCTGTCGAGTCTGCGTGCCATTTTTCTCGCGGGCGAGCCGCTGGACGAACCCACCGGCCGCTGGGCGGCCGAATCGCTGAACAAGCCGGTGATCGACAACTATTGGCAAACCGAAACTGGCTGGCCCATTCTGGCAACTCCGCTGGGATTTCCCGACGTGGCTTCTCGCATGGGCTCCCCCGGCGTTTCCATGCCGGGTTACAAAGTCTGCCTGCGCAACGAAACAGACGGCGAGCCGGTCGCTCCCGGCGAAAAAGGCGTGGTGGCGATCGACTGGCCGCTGCCGCCCGGTTGCCTGCAAACCATCTGGGGCGACGACGCCCGTTTTGTGGATACCTACTGGAGTACATACCCGAACCGGCAGGTGTATTCCACCTTCGACTGGGGCCGTCAGGACGCCGACGGCTATCTCTACATCCTCGGCCGCACCGACGATGTCATCAATGTGGCCGGACACCGGCTCGGCACGCGCGAAATCGAAGAGAGCATCAGCGCGCATCCCGCAGTGGCCGAGGTGGCCGTCGTGGGCGTGCAGGATGCGCTCAAAGGACAGGCCGCCTGGGCCTTCGTGGTGCTGCGTCCGGGGCAGGATAATGTGACTGCGCAGGCCAGTCAGGCCTCCATCGCCGCCCACGTCGACGCCCAACTTGGCGCCGTCGCTCGACCCCAGCGCATCTGCCTGGTGACGGCACTGCCCAAGACCCGCTCAGGAAAAATGTTGCGTCGCGCGATCCAGGCGATTTGCGAAGGCCGTGACCCCGGCGACCTCACTACACTGGAAGACCCGCTTGCCCTTCAGCAAATTCCTGATGCAATTGCGCGTCCCTGACTAGGGAAACTCCTAGCCGCCAAGGGTGGACAAGCCCCGTCAGGGTTTGAAAAATATCAGTGCTTGCTTATAAGCAAATTCATATGCCACAAACTGACACGCTCCCGGAACTGGTGACGTCGCCCGCAGATGATCTCTCGGTCGACGCGGATCGGGTGTTCGATTCCGCCGCCGAGCTCTTCGGCGTCCTCGCCACCCCCCTGCGCTTGCGCATCCTCAATTCCATCTGTACAGGCGAAAAAAGCGTGACAGAAATCATGGACTCGGTCGATTCGACCCAGCCCAATGTGTCCCAGCATCTCAAGGTGTTGTATCAAGCCGGTGTGGTCGCCAAGCGCCGCGTCGGTAATCTGGTTTATTACCGTGTGCAGAGCGAGAAGGCAGTGCAGTTGTGCCGGACCGTGTGTACTCAAATTGCCATCGAGCTCGACGATCCTGAATCGGTTTCGCAGACGGATCGCCTGGCCCGACGTGCCTACTAAGCGAGAAAGAGGATGAGTGACTACACAAAAAAGCTAGGCCGGCTGCGTAAAGCACCGGAAAACTTCCTGAGCGCTGAGCAGATCGCCCAGGTTCAGGGAGGTCGCCGCGACTTTTTGCGTAAAGCGTTTCTGACGGCCAGCGCCACCATGGCCGCTGGCGGTGCAGCGAACGTCTACGCAGCCGATCGCAAAGACTGGGAGGGTGACAAGGGCAGCAAGTTCATCCTGAAAGAGCAGGAGTGGCGCACCACTCTGGGCGCTCCGGTGAACGAGCCGCCTTACGGCATGCCGTCCAAGTACGAAAAAGACTTGGTGCGCCGCATCAGTCCGGGTCTGGCTGCGGTGAATCAGGCCAACGTGGCCTTTGCGCCGCTGCAAGGCATGTTCGGTATCGTCACGCCGGCGGGTCTGCACTTCAACCGCTCGCACCAGGGCTGGTACGACATCAACCCGGAAGACTTCCGCTTCATGGTGATGGGTGAGAAGAATCTCATCAAAAACCCCAAGGTCTATACCGTGGGCGACATCATGCGCATGCAGCCGGTGTCGCGCTTCCACTTCATCGAATGCGGCGCCAACTCCGCAATGGAATGGGGTAACGTGGCCCTGCCGACCGTGCAATATACGCACGGCATGGTGTCCTGCTCCGAGTTCACCGGTGTGCCGCTCATCGACATTCTTGAAGACTGCGGCGCCGACCTCAAGGGTGTTCGCTTCATCATGGCGGAAGGCGCTGACGGCTCGACCGAAAACCGCACCATCCCGATGTCGCTCGTGCTGTCGGGCGAGGTGCTGGTGGCCTACGGCCAGAACGGTGAAATGCTCCGCCCGGAAAACGGCTACCCGCTGCGTTTGGTGGTGCCGGGGGTCGAAGGCGTTTCCAACATCAAGTACCTGCGCCGCATCAAGCTCGGTACCCAGCCTTTCGCCACCAAGGACGAAACCGTGGGCTACGTCGATCTGATGCCCGATGGCCGTCTGCGTCAATACACCTCGGTCATGGAAGTCAAGTCGGTGATCACCTCGCCGTCCGGTGGTCAGGTGTTGTTGGACAAAGGGCTTTACAACGTCTCGGGTCTGGCTTGGTCGGGCCGCGGCAAAATCAAGCGTGTCGATGTCTCGTTCGACGGCGGCGTGAACTGGCAGCCCGCGCGTCTTGAAGGGCCGATCCAGAGCAAGGCATTCACTCGGTTCAATGTGCCTTGGGTTTGGAAGGGGCAGGTCGCCTTCCTGCAAAGTCGCGCGATTGACGAAACCGGCATGGTGCAGCCCACCTATGAAGAACTGCGCAAAGTGCGCGGTACTCGGTCCGTCTATCACAACAACGCAATCCAAACTTGGCAAGTTGAAGAAAATGGAGATGTTCGCAATGTCCAACTCGCGAATTCGTAAAGCCGCGCTGGCGGTCATTCTGGGAGGAATGTTTGTCGGCGGCGCCACGGTGGCCTCGGCGGCGGGCATGCCCGTCCATCCCCAAGTCCCCGCAAAGGACCTGAAGCTCGATGCCACCCTGGGTCGTACGGCAACGCCCGATGAAATCAAGGCCTGGAACATCGACGTTCGCCCTGATTTCGCCGGCCTGCCGGTCGGTCAAGGCAGCGTGGCAACCGGCACCAAGCTGTGGGAGGCCAAGTGCGCTTCGTGCCACGGTGACTTTGCCGATTCCAACGCGGTGTTCCCGCCTCTGGTCGGTGCCTACCAGGCCACCAAGCAGGACATCAAGACGGGTCGTGTCGCCAAGTTGGCGAATACCAATGATGGTGCAACCACCATTGAAAAGCTGTCCACGCTGTCCACGCTGTTCGACTACATCCACCGCGCCATGCCTTGGAATGAGCCGGGCTCGCTGACCTGGGACGACACTTATGCGCTGGTGGCCTACCTGTTGAACCTCGCCAACGTGGTGCCCGGCAACTTCGTGCTGACCCGTGACAACGTGCAACAAGTTCAGGACATGCTGCCTAACCGCAATGGCATGATCTGGAACCACGGCATGTGGCCCGGCAAAGAGATCGGGAATGGGGGTATCCCGGATACCCACAACACGGATTGCATGAAAAACTGCGCTCCAGCTCCCAAAATCACCAGCTTCATTCCTGAGTTTGCGCTGAACAATAACGGCAATCTGGCAGATCAGTACCGTACCTGGGGCCCGATCCGCGGCATGATGACCGAATCAGCGGCAGAGCAGGAAAAGAAAGCCAAGGAAAAAGCCGCGGCGGACAGCAATCCTGACGCCAAGGTGGTTGCTCTTTTGAAAGACAAGTCCTGCCTGGCCTGCCATAGCTTGGGTGACAACAAGCTGGTCGGCCCAGGTTACAAGGAAGTCGCTGGCAAGTATGCCGGCAAAAAAGATATGGTCGCCGAGTTGACCACACGGATCATCAAGGGCGGTTCAGGTGTTTGGGGCTCTATCCCCATGCCGCCGCAAACCATCAGCGAAGGCGATGCCAAGATGATTGCGCAGTGGATTGTCGACGGCGCGAAGCAGTAATACGTTATCAAGATACAGGTACTGTCCTGTTCACTTTAAGGAGAAGACTGATGAATCAAACTCGTCGCCAGGTCATGCAGATTGGTGCAGGCGCGGCCGCCCTGGGCGTTGCTGCAACCGCTGGTCTCATGCCCAATATTGCCCTGGCTGCTGACGCTCCGGGTTGGAATGCGCCCCTGTTCGAAGCCAAGTCGTTTGCCGATGTGGCGAAAATCTGGGGCGGAACTCCTACCGAGAGCACCGATGTCACCATCATCGGCCCGGACATTGCCGAAAACGGCGCTGTGGTGCCTGTAGGTTTGAAGAGCAATGCAGCCGGTACCACCGCGCTGGGTATCGTGATCGAAAAGAACCCTACTTCCCTGGCCGCCTTGTTCAACATGACCGACGCTTCAGTGCCCAATGTGGCTACCCGCGTCAAGATGGCGCAGACCTCCAACGTCTATGCCGTGGCCAAGGTTGGCGACAAGCTGCTGTTCAGCAAAAAAGAGATCAAGGTCACGCTGGGTGGTTGCGGCGGCTGATTAGCCTGCGGCAACCCGATCCCACGCGATCCAGCAACCCGATCTATTGATACCGTTTTGAATTTTGCTGATTCCAGCAACACACCTATTTAAGGAGTAACACGATGGCATTTCCGATGCGTATGCGGGCGAACGTCGAAGGCGACGCTGTGGTCGTTCGCGTTCTGATGACCCACCCCGAAGAGACCGGCCTGCTGAAAGACAAAGCTGGCCAAATCATTCCCGCCCACTTCATCCAGTCCGTCACCTGCAAAAATGGGGACAAGACCGTGATGACCTGCGACTGGGGCACGGCCATCTCGAAAAACCCGTTCCTGGAGTTCCGTTTCAAGGGCGGTAAAGCCGGTGACAAAGTGACTGTGTCCTGGATCGACAATAAGGGCGATACGTCCACTGCAGACACCACGGTGTCTTGATGCATCTCATGCGCGAAGTCGAACGGCTTCGCGCATTCTGGTTTATTCACCGCTGCGAGGAGACTATGAGAAACCGTACAAAAAAGACGGCCATCTTGGCCGGGGTTGCGCTACCCGCCATGCTGTGGGTCGGAGGATTTGCCGCACAGGCAAATGCGGCTTCACTGACCAATGAGGGCAATCAATATCTAGCCCTGATGAACGAAATGGGCGGTAACCCCGCTGATTTCAATATCGATGACGGCAAAAAACTTTGGACCGAAAAACGCGGCCCGAAAAATGCCTCGATGGAACAATGCAATCTGGGCCTTGGTCCCGGGGTGCTGAAGGGTGCGTATGCCCAGCTTCCGCGTTACTTTGCGGACACCGGCAAGGTGCAAGATCTGGAGTCCCGCCTGATTACCTGCATGGAAACCCTGCAAGGCTTTACTGATCAGCAAGCTGAACATGATGCTTTCGCCAAAGAAAGCGGCAATGCGACTCCGCTGGTCAACATGGCGATGTATGTTGCTCATGAATCTGACAATATGAAAATCGCCATTCCGCAAAACACGCCGGAAGAAAAATTGGCGTATGAGAATGGTAAAAAGCTGTTCTTCTATCGTGGCGGGCCCTTCAGTTTTTCTTGCGCCACCTGTCACTCCGAGAAGGATAAGCGGATCAAAATCTCCGCATTGCCTGATCTCATTGACACTGGGCCCAAGGGCGCTGCAGTGTCTTACGCGACATGGCCAGCTTACCCCAACTCGCAAGGCGTAGCTCGTACGCTTGAATGGCGCATGCTGGCTTGCTTCCGTCAACAACGCTTCCCCATGCCCAAGATGACTTCGAATGCGGTCATCGACCTGATTACCTACATGGGTGTGAATTCGAATGGCGCGACCCTGCACACGCCTTCGTTCAAGCGCTGAGACCTGAGGAGACAACATGAAAAGAACCACTTTGTTCGTACTCATGACGGCAGCGGCCGGAGTTCTTGGCGGCTGCGCAGGCATGAATCAATCCGCCTCTGAGGGGGGCAACCCGTTTGCGACAGCCTCCTTTCAGAGCATTCTGAAAAATGACTTTGCCCCGAAGGGACAAGCTAAACTAGATCGTCTGGTTCAGACCAAGCAGCAGTATGAGTGCTCTAAGTATGAGTATCTCGGAAAACCCATGCCTGCTGAAATGAGCAAGAAACTCGAATCTGAGGCTATGGCGGGTATCGTCTATCCCAAGGATGGTAAATTCCTTGGAGACTGGAAGGCGGGCCTGAAGATTGCTGAGGACGGCAAGGGCAAGCAATGGAGTGACAATCCTGACAAGCCTAGCGGCGGAAATTGTCTGGCCTGCCATGAAATGGTCAAGAATGATCCTTCGCAAGGCAATATCGGCCCATCACTGGTGGACTACGGGAAACTTCGCGGCAATAGCGAGGCCATCCTGAAATACACCTGGGGTCGGATTTATGACTCTGCAGCTTACAACGCATGCAGCTGGATGCCTTCATTTGGTGCGCACCATATTCTGACTGAGCAGCAGATGAAGGACGTAATGGCGCTTCTGATGGATCCGAAGTCTCCCGTTAACGCCAACTAATAATAAGAAACTTAATTTGAGTGGCGCCCGCCTGATCGCTATTGATTTGGCGGGCTTTTTATTTTTTTGATGAGGATATTTGAATGAGCCTGACCCGTCGTGAATTTATGGGTGTATTGGCAGCTGCTGCGGCCACCGGTTTTCCCATGACCCGCGAGGCAACCGCCGCGGAAGTCAAAAGCCTGTACAACCCGCCCAAGAGTGGCAATGTGCATTTTCTGCACATGACGGATAGTCACGCGCATTTGCATCCCGTGTATTTCCGTGAGCCGAATGTGAATATCGGTATTGCCGGAATGGAAGGGCACCTGCCCCACCTTGTGGGCACGAATTATTTGAAGCGGGTCGGCTTCAAGCCGAATACCCGTGAGTCTTATGGTTTCACCTATCTCGATTTCGTACGCGCGGCCAAGCAGTACGGCAAGATGGGTGGTTATGCCCATATCGCGACCCTGGTCAAGCAATTGAAGGCTTCGCGGCCGGGCGCCTTGTTGCTCGACGGCGGCGATACCTGGCAAGGCACAGCCCTATCGCTGTGGACCAAGGGACAGGACATGGTCGACGCTCAGTTGAAACTGGGTGTGGACGTGATGACGGCGCACTGGGAATTCACCTACGGCCAAGACCGCGTGAAAGAGATCGTCGATAAGGATTTCAAGGGCAAGATCGATTTTGTCGCGCAGAACGTGAAAACGGCGGACTTCGGCGACCCGGTTTTCCCGAACTATGTGATGAAGCAGATGAATGGCGTACAGGTCGCCATCATCGGGCAGGCTTTCCCCTACACGCCAATCGCCAATCCCGGCTATCTGATCCCCGACTGGACTTTCGGCATTGATACCGACCACATGCAAAAAGTGGTCAAGGAAGTGAAGCAGAAGGGCGCCCAACTGGTTGTGGTGATCTCTCACAACGGTATGGACGTCGACCGCAAGATGGCCAGTCTGGTGGAGGGCATCGACTGCATTTTCGGTGGACATACCCATGATGGCGAGGCCGTCGCGGTGGAAATCCGTCGTCCTTCTGGCGGTATGACCCTGGTGACCAACGCTGGCTCTCACGGCAAGTTCATGGGCGTCATGGACTTCGATGTTCGCGGTGGCAAGATGGTGGGCTACAAGTACAAGCTCCTGCCGGTGTTCTCCGAGTTGTTGCCAGCCGACCCTGAAATGGAGGCCTTGATCACCAAGGTGCGCGCGCCGTACGAAAGCAAACTGACCGAAGTGCTTGCGCACACCGAAGGTTTGCTGTATCGCCGTGGCAATTTCAACGGTACGTGGGACCAACTGGTGGTCGATGCGATGCTGGCCGTTCGTGGCGGCGATCTCGCGTTCTCGCCGGGTTTCCGCTGGGGCGGCAGCCTGCTGCCAGGTGCGCCCATCACCCGCGAAGACATGATGACGCAGTTGGCCATCACCTACCCGTACTGCACCCTGTCCGAGATGACGGGCGAGACGGTCAAGAACGTGATGGAAGACGTCTGCGACAACCTGTTCAATCCGGATCCCTACTACCAGCAGGGTGGTGACATGGTGCGTCTGGGCGCGTTGGAGTACAGCTGTGCCCCGAAAGAAAAAATGGGCAACCGCATTCAGGACATGCGTCTGGGCGGCAAGCCGCTCGATCCCAAGAAGACCTACAAGGTCGCGGGATGGGCGCCGGTTCAGCAGGCCAGCGCAACACCCGACAACCCGCCGATCTGGGATATTGTCGAGGAGTATCTCAAGCACCAGAAGGTCATCAAGCCCTTGAAGGTGAATGAGCCCAAGCTCATCGGCGTGAAGGGCAATCCGGGCCTGGCGAACTACAACAAGATGTTCTGAACGCGCTGATTGCAGCGCATAAAAGCGGCCCGCTCAATGCAGCGGGCCGTTTGCTTTGGCTGCGAACGTGCTGCGTTTAGCCGCCACTTGAGAAACACAAGCCAAGTTTTTGATCTTGCTTGTTATTGCAGCCTTTGATAGGCTGGTCACATTATTTTCATCTTGCCTTGCGGTCATCATGCAGTCTTCCTTTTTTTACTCTCCTGAGAAACACGATGGGCCTTCCCAAGGGTTTCTCACCTTCTTGGGAAGATGGACGCCGAAGGGGAGACTCGGGGGCGCTCTGTTGTACTGGCCGGGCGTTCTGGTGGCGGCGTTGTTCGCCCTGTCCTTGATCGCGACGCCCGCTTTCGCTGCGATCAGCAAAGAAACGACCGAACGGCCGACTGCTCAGAAGCAGGTCGCCAAGAAACCAGCGACACGATCAACTCATCAAGTGCGATCAGCTGGTCTTTCAAAGAAACGCGGCAAAGCCGAGGCGAAGACTGAGCCGGTCAGGAAAGTCACAGCGAAAGAGCAAGAGGCTCGGCGGGTTGCGGTGGATAAGCGCGCGCATCCCAGTGCCCGACCGATCGTGGTCAAGATGCGTCAGGGCGCGGCTTCCAGGCGTATCGCTGTGACTGTGCGCAACAAGGAGGCGCGCACAGGTCAATTGCCAGCTACGCGGATTGCCGCTGAGAAACGCCGTCCGGATCCGCTCGTTCTGAAAGCAGCCCTGATGACCGGGGCGGCCTCATCCGTGGTGCGCGCGACGGATGAATTGCAGATCTCGCCGAGGTCCACGGCAGCGAACGATGACCCGCTGAGTTTGCGTTCGGGTTCCGCTTTGGTCGTTGACGAGGGTACGGATCGCGTGCTCTTGAGCAAGAACGCCGATACTGCGCGCCCGATTGCCTCACTCACCAAGCTGATGACCGCCGCGGTGATTCTCGACGCGCATCAGCCGATGGATCAGGTCATCGAAATCACCGATGCCGATATCGACACCCTGAAGTGGAGCTCCTCGCGGTTGCGCCCGGGCACGAAACTCACGCGGGAAGAACTGCTCAAGCTGGCCCTGATGTCCTCTGAAAACAGGGCCGCGCATGCTTTGGCGCGCAACTATCCCGGGGGCTTGGCCGCCTTCATACCTGCAATGAATGCCAAGGCGCGCTCTTTGGGCATGAATACCACGCGTTACGTGGAGCCGACCGGCCTGTCGCCGCAGAACGAATCGACCGCACATGATCTCGCGCTGCTGGTCAAGGCGGCGTATCACTATCCCCTGATCCGCGAATTTTCCACCCATCCCGAGAGCGAGGTGGAGGTCGGTCCGCGCACACTGCAATTCCGAAATACCGATCATTTGGTTTTCAACCGCGGGTGGGACATCCTGTTGCAGAAAACCGGTTACATCAACGAAGCGGGGCATTGCCTGGTGCTGCAGACCAAATTTGAAGGGCGCCGAGTGATTGTGGTGCTGCTCGATGCGTGGGGTAAGTATTCGCATTTTGGCGATGCCCAGCGCATCCGTACTTGGCTGGAAGCCAAGGGCTTCGACGCCCTGCATGATCCGGTCGCCCGTACAGGGGCGTTGCCTGCCCGAGGGCCGGAAAACGCCGCGGCCTTGGTGCGGACGGCCCTTGTGGAAAAGCCGTCATCCGCCGACCTTGGCGAGTGAGTTCAACACCGCGCGTTTTGGGGCGCGGTCGCCGAATCAGCGCCGCGCGCCTTTGTAGCCGAGCGCGGCCGAAATGCGCTGCGCCGTCAGCTGCACCTTTTCCAGCCAGTCTTCCATCAGCCGGTCGGCTGGCGCAGAGAGCGACAGACCGGCCACCAGAGCGCCGCTGTCGTCGTAAATGCCGGCCGCCATGCAGCGCACTCCGAGTTCGAGTTCTTCGTTGTCACGCGCAAAACCGTCATGGCGCACTTTGCTCAATTCGCGCTCCAGCAATTGGGGGTTGGTGATGCTGTTGCGCGTCTGCCCGGCCAGGCCGGTGCGCAGGGTGTAGGCCTTGACGCGGGCCACCTCGTCGGCTGCCAGAAAGAGTTTGCCGACCGAGGTCAGATGCAGGGGCGCCCGCCCGCCCACCGAGCGAATGACCTGCATGCCGGAATGTTCACTGTAGGTGCGTTCGATATAGACGATTTCGTCGCCTTGCCGCACGCTCAGATTGACCGGTTGATGGGTCAGTCGGTGAAGTTCGCGCATGGGGCCGAGCGCGGCGTCGCGCACGCTCAGACGCGCCTTGACCAGATTGCCATATTCGAGCAACCGCATGCCCAGGCGGTAGGTGCCGGCTTCAACTCGCTCGACCATGTGACCAACGACCAGATCGTTGAGGATGCGGTGAGCCGTGGATGGGTGCAGGCCGGTTGCGGCGCCGATGTCTTTGAGTTGCATCGGATCGGGGTTTTGCGCCAGAACGTCCAGCAGCGCAAAGACTCGCCCGAGCACCTGGATGGTGGGTTCGGCGGGTGCTGCGAGCGGTTCGGATTTGCGGGAAACAGAAGAATGCTGCATCGCAAAAATTTTATATGCTGGAACAGACTTTTGTATATCGGAAAAACGCGAGGCCTTGCAGTTCGTTTCGTAGTTCAGCCAGCGCGACTCGTCAGCCAGTCACCAGTCAGACGACTGATAATGCGGGCATGAAAAAACGCGTAGGTCTCTTCATTACCTGTCTGGCCGATGTCATGCGGCCGAGCATTCCGATGGCGGCCGTCGAGTTGCTGGAATCGGCGCATTTCGAGGTGCATGTGCCCATGGCGCAGACCTGTTGCGGGCAGCCCGCCCACAACTCGGGCGACCACCGAACGACTCTGGCGCTGGCGGAAAAGTTTCTCGACGAATTCGAGTCGTTCGACTACGTGGTCGCCCCGTCCGGCTCCTGCATGGGCACGATCAAGACGCACTATCCGGATGTGCTCAAAGACCAGCCTGATTTGCTGCGTCGTTTCGCCACCATACAGCCGCGTCTGTTTGAACTTACCGACTTTCTGGTGCGTGTGGCCCATCTGACCGAGGTGCCCGGCGCGTTCGAGGGGGAGGTGACGTATCACGATTCCTGCTCGGGTTTGCGCGAATTGGGCATCAAGCAACAGCCCCGTCAACTGCTGTCGCTCGTGCCCGGACTCAGTCTGTGCGAAATGGAGCAATGCGAGCAGTGCTGCGGCTTTGGGGGTACCTTCGCGGTGAAGTACGGCAATATTTCCGCCGCCATTGCCGACGACAAGTGCGCCAACATCCAGGCGACCAAGGCGCGTGCCGTGGTGCTGGGCGATCTGGGCTGCATGATGCAAATCGAAGGACGGCTGCGGCGGCAGGGAGACAACACAACTCAGGTGCTTCATATCGCTGAAGTGCTGAGTGGAAAGCGCTGATCATGGAATCACAGACTCTGCACTTCAAGGCGCGCGCCGGCCAGAAGCTGGCTGATCAGCGTTTGCAGCAAAACCTCAAGAAGCTCTCGACCAAGTTTGTGACCGGCCGGGCAGCGGCCATCGCTGCGCTGGACGGGTTCGAGCAGATTCGAGACGCTGCGGTGAACCGCCGCAACGTGGCGCTGAAGACGCTCGATGTCTGGCTGGAGCGATTCGAAGCCGAAGCGCAGCGCCGCGGCACCACGGTGCTCTGGGCGCAAACCCCGCAGGAAGCCGCCGATCTGGTGGTGCAGATCGCCCGAAAGCACGATTGCAAGCAGGCCATCAAGTCGAAGTCGATGGTGTCGGAGGAGATGGGCTTGAACGCGGCGCTGGAAGCCGCAGCCGTGCAGGTGACGGAGACCGATCTGGGCGAGTACATCCTGCAGATCAATGGTAACGAGCCCCCTTCGCACATCATTGCGCCCGTGGTGCACAAGGACAAAGAGGAGATCGCCGATCTGTTCGCGCGCACGCACCACACGCCGCGCAAGACCGACATCCCCGAGATGACCCGTGAGGCCCGCGAGGTGCTGCGGGCGAAGTTTCTGTCGGCCGATATGGGCATTACCGGGGGCAATTTCGTGGTGGCTGAAACCGGCTCCGTCGCCCTGGTCACCAATGAGGGCAACGAGGGCATGTGCACCATCCTGCCGCGGGTGCATGTGGCGGTGACCGGGGTGGAGAAGGTGCTGCCCACGCTCGAAGACCTGGCGGCGGTGATGCGCCTGCTGCCCCGTTCGGCGACGGGGCAGACCATCAGCAACTACTTCTCCGTGCTCACCGGGCCGAGGCGCGAGGGCGACCGTGACGGCCCGGAGCATATGTATGTGGTGCTGCTCGATGGCGGACGCACCAGTCTGGTGGGCGGTGCGTTTGCCGAGATGCTGCGCTGCATACGCTGCGGCGCCTGTATGAACCATTGCCCCGTCTATCAGAAAATTGGCGGGCACGCCTACGGCTGGGTGTATCCGGGGCCGATGGGGTCGGTGCTGACGCCGAGTTACCAGGGGCTTGAAAGCACGCAGGATTTGCCGCAGGCCGCCACGCTATGCGGGCAATGTCAGGTCGTGTGCCCGATGAAAATCCCGCTGCCCGATCTGCTGCGCAAAATGCGCGAACAGCAATTCGAGCGCGAAATGCGGCCGGGCATGGAGCGCTGGGCCTTGAGGCTGTGGAGCTATGCCGCGCGGCATGCCTGGCTGTATCGGCCTAGTGTGCGACTGGCGTCGAGGGTCTTGCGGCTGATGGGTGGCGAGCGCAGGCGGGTGCAAAACCTGCCAGGCGCCTCGGGGTGGACGGCCTACCGCGATTTGCCCGTGCCGTCGCAGGTAACCTTCAAACAGCAGTTCGCACAGCGCGCCAAGGGCAAGGCGGCGGGGTGACTGCGGAGGTCAAACGCTTGCGGACAGCGGGTTGAACCAGCCGCCGTCGCGGTAGATTTCAAACGGCGTGAAATTGGATTTGTAGGCCATCTTGCGGCTGTGCGCGATCCAGTAGCCCAGATACACATGCGGCAACTGCATGGAGCGCGCCTGATCGATCTGCCAGAGGATGTTGTAGGTACCGTAGCTGGTGCCGGCGTCCGCCGTTTCAAAGAAGGTGTACACCGCTGAAAGGCCGTCGGACAGCACGTCGACCACCGAGACCATCTTGAGGGCGCCAAGCTCTGCGCCAGCCTGCGCGGGGGCTCGAAACTCGACCAGCCGGGTGTTCACCCGGCTTTGCAGCAGAAATTGAGCGTACTGGTCGATGCTGTCGTGATCCATGCCGCCGCCGGTGTGGCGTGCGGCCTGATAGCGCAGATAAAGCTGATAGTGCTCGGGGATGAAGCCGAGCTTGAGCACTCGCACCGAGAGATCGCCATGTCGCCTCCAGGCTCTTTGCTGCGTGCGGTTGGGCGAAAACTGCGCCGCCAGCACGCGGATGGGCAGGCAGGCCTGGCAGTCTTCGCACTGCGGGCGGTAGGTGAACAGGCCGCTGCGACGAAAGCCGGCGCGCACCAGATCGGAGTACACATCGGCATTGATCAGATGGCTGGGCGTGGCCACCTGCGAGCGCGCCATGCGGCCCGGCAAGTAACTGCACGGGTAACTTGCCGTGGCGTAGAACTGCAGGGTCGTGAGTGGAAGTTCTTTGGGATGGGTCACAGCCAGCGCGCGCAGTCGGTGAGAAAGGTTGAATCATCATACTGCCAGCCCGGTACGGCCGATTGCCTTGTGGCTTGCGCCACATGGTGCAAAAACGCATCGCGTGCGATCGGCGCAGCGCCCATCTGCGCCAGATAGTCGGTCTGCTGCTGGCAATCGATCAGGTCGATGCGCTGGCGCAGGCAAAACCCGCACAGCGCCATCAGCAAGGTTTTCGAGCCATCGCTCACCTCGGTGAACATGGATTCGCCGTAGAACATGCGGCCGATGCACACGCCGTACAGACCGGCGCGTAGCGCATCGCCCTCCCACAGCTCGAAGCTGTGGGCCAGGCCGCGCGCGTGCAGGGTGGTGTAGGCCTGAAGCATGTCGGGGGTGATCCAGGTGCCGGTGTCGGCGCGCTGCGCGCCGCACTGCTGCATCACGCGGGGGAAGGCGGTGTCGATCCGAAGATGCCAATCGGCGCTGCGACCGAACCGACGTGCCGATTTTTTCAGCGAGCGCGTCACATGCAACTGCTCGGGCCGCAGCACCATGCGCGGATCGGTACTCCACCACAGCAGCGGCTCGCCCGGGCTGAACCAGGGGAAAATACCCTGCCGGTAGGCTCGCTCCAGGGTGTCGGCGTCGAGTTGTCCGCCCGCGGCAAGCAGGCCGGGGAACGGCGACAATGCGGGGAGCGCCTGCGATGCGGGCGGAAAGTCATCGCCCGGTTCAAGCCGGGGGATTTGCCAGTTCATGGCCTGATTTTTCTGGAGTGATCCATCATGCCAATTTACCAATTCGCCAGCTGGCGCCCCGAGATCGCCGCCGATGCCTATGTGGCGCCGGGCGCGCAGGTCATGGGCAAAGTGCGGCTGCTACCGCGTTCCAGCGTGTGGTTTTCGGCCGTGCTGCGCGGTGACAACGAACTCATCGAGATCGGAGAGGATTCGAATGTGCAGGATGGTTCGGTGCTCCACACCGACCCCGGCTATCCGCTCACGGTAGGGCCGCGCGTCACCATCGGCCATCAGGCCATGCTGCATGGCTGCACCATCGGCGAGGGCAGCCTGATCGGCATTGGCGCGGTGGTCTTGAATGGCGCGCAGATTGGCCGCAATAGCCTGGTGGGTGCCGGCGCCTTGGTCACCGAGGGAAAAGTGTTTCCCGATGGGGTGCTGATTTTGGGTGCGCCCGCACGCGTGGCGCGCGAACTCACGCCCGAGGCCATTGCCGCGCTGAAAGGCAGTGCCGAACACTACGTTGAGCGCGCCCAGCGCTTTGCCCAAGAACTTCAACTAATGCATTCATGAGCGATCAACTCGTCAAATTCATGCTGGGCACGGGCCATGTGCGCGGCGTCCTCGTCCGTCTGGAGTCCACCTGGGCCGAGTTGCAGAGGCGCCGCACCTATCCGCAGGAGGTCGCCGCACTGGTGGGGCAGATGGCGGCAGCCAGCGCCTTGCTCGCGGGCAGCCTGAAATTCGATGGCGCCTTGATTTTGCAGATTCAGGGCGACGGGCCGCTTAAGCTCGCTGTCGCCGAGTGTCAGCCCGACTTCGGGTTGCGGGCAACGGCCAAGATGGCCGACGATTTGCAGGAGGCTGTGGCCTTGCCCCAAGACCTGGCGTCGCTGGTCAATCCAGATGGCAAAGGACGCTGCGCCATCACCCTCGATCCGCGCAATCCCGAATCCGGCCTGCAGCCCTACCAAGGCATCGTGGCGCTGACCGATGAGCAGGGCCAGACGCTGCCGTCGCTCGCTGCCATGCTGGAACAGTATCTGGCGCAATCGGAGCAGATCGACTCGCTGCTTCTGCTGGCCAGCAACGATGAGGCTGTGTGCGGTTTGCTGCTGCAACGTATGCCCGGTGAGAAACAGACCGCCGAGGGGGCGGAACAACCCGACGAAGACTTTCAGCGTGCCCGCCATCTGGCGGCAACCTTGACTTCCGATGAACTGTTGCAGCTCGCGCCCGAGAAAGTGCTCAGGCGCCTGTTTTGGGAAGAGGATGCCCGGGTTTTCGAGCCGAAGACCCCGCGTTTTCACTGCACCTGTTCGCGTGATCGCGTTGTGGGCATGTTGCGCATGCTGGGGCGCGAGGAGGTGGAGTCGATTATCGCGGAGCGCGGCGAGGTGGATGTTCGCTGCGAATTCTGCGGTCAGGGCTATGCCTTTGATGCCATCGATGCGGCTCAGGTGTTTGTCAACACCCTGGTTCAACCGCCGGTGGCTTCAATACGTCATTGATGCGTCACAGAGAGGGCTGCGCCGGGCCCCTTTTTATCGGGCGCTGGCGCTGGCCGCCCGCGCGGGCGGCACGATCTGCACAAAAATCTCGTCGGGCTTGACCATGCCCATTTCGCGACGGGCCTGGTCTTGAACACCGCCAAGACCGGCTTTCAGGTCGTGGACCTCGGCGGCCAGGCGGTCGTTGTCCTGCTGGGCCAGCGCGTTGGCCTGCTCTTGCTGGCTCAGCTGATTTTCCAGCCGCTGCACCGCGAACCAGCCCCGCTCGCCGAACCACAGCGGCCACTGCAGCAACAGCAGCAAACTCACGAGCAGAACGGTGACCCAGCGCATGACGATCGGCCGCGTGCGGTGAAATCAGCGCAGGTTGTAGAACACGTCGCGGCCGAGGAAGCGGGCGGTCTCGCCCAGGTTTTCTTCGATGCGCAGCAACTGGTTGTACTTGGCGATGCGGTCGCTGCGCGACAGCGAGCCGGTCTTGATCTGCCCGGCATTGGTGGCCACGGCGATGTCGGCGATGATGCTGTCTTCGGTTTCGCCGGAGCGGTGCGAGATCACGGCGGTCCAGCCTGCGCGCTTGGCCATTTCGATGGCGGCGAAGGTCTCGGTCAGAGTGCCGATTTGGTTCACCTTGATCAGAATGGAGTTGGCCAGCTTGTCGGCAATGCCGTTTTTCAGGATGGAGGTGTTGGTGACAAAAATGTCATCGCCCACCAACTGCACCTTCTTGCCCAGACGGGAGTTGAGCAGCTTCCATCCGTCCCAGTCTTGTTCGGCCAGGCCGTCTTCGATGGACACGATGGGATATTTGCCCAGCCAGTTGTTGTAGAAATCGACCATTTCCTCGGTGGATAGCACCAGGCCTTCGCCTTCGAGGTGGTACTTGCCGTCCTTGTAGAACTCGCTCGAAGCCGGGTCGAGGGCGATGGCGATCTGCTCGCCCGGGCGGTAGCCCGCCTTCTCGATGGCTTCGACGATGAGTTGCAGCGCGGCTTCATGGTTGGCCACGTTGGGCGCGAAGCCGCCTTCGTCGCCCACGGTGGTCGGCAGGCCGCGATCATTCAGGATGCCCTTGAGCGCGTGGAACACCTCGGCGCCGTAGCGCAGCGCTTCGTGGAAGTTGGGCGCGCCCACCGGCATGATCATGAACTCTTGCATGTCCAGGCTGTTGTTGGCGTGGGCGCCGCCGTTGATCACGTTCATCATCGGCACCGGCAGCTCGCGCGCCGAAAAGCCGCCGAGATACTGGTAGATCGGCATGCCGGCTTCTTCGGCCGCCGCCTTGGCCACGGCCATGCTGACGGCCAGGATGGCATTGGCGCCCAGGCGTGACTTGTTGTGCGTGCCGTCGAGGTCGATCAGAGTCTGGTCGAGGAAGGTTTGCTCGGTGGCGTCCAGGCCCATCACCGCTTCGGTGATTTCGGTGTTGATGTGCTCAACCGCGCGCAGCACGCCTTTGCCGCCGAAGCGCGACTTGTCGCCGTCGCGCAGCTCCATGGCTTCGCGCGTGCCGGTGGAAGCGCCCGACGGCACGGCGGCGCGGCCGATAAACCCGGTTTCCAGCACCACGTCGCATTCGACTGTGGGATTGCCGCGGCTATCGAGGATTTCGCGGGCGGTGAGGTCAACGATGGCACTCATGGAGACTCCTGTCAGGGAATGTGAGAAAAGATGGGAACAAAGATAGGTTTTAGACGCCTTGCACGGCGATCATGCGCATGGTGGCGGCACCGGCACGCGCCTGCCGCGCCAGCAGATACTCGGCGCTGTCGTAGAAACTGCGCGCCGCTGCAAGGTCTGGAAACTTCAGCAGCACGATGCGAGTAGGCGACCAGTCGCCTTCGAGTACCTCGACCGCGCCGCCGCGGATGCAGATCTCTGCGCCATGCGCCGCGATGGCCTGGGACGACAACACCTTGTATTGCTCGTACTGCTGGGGGTTGGTCACATCGACGTCGGCGATGATGTAGGCGCTCATGGGGATTAGTTGAAGTGGGTTTCGAGGAAGCCGCGGCGCTTGACTGCGGCGTCGATGTCTTTGAGGCTTTCGAGCAGGGCGCGCATGTGGTGCAGCGGCACCGCGTTGGGGCCGTCGCTCAGCGCATGGGCCGGATCGGGGTGGGTCTCCATGAAAACGCCCGCCACACCCGCGGCAATGGCCGCGCGGGCGAGCACCGGAACGAACTCGCGCTGTCCGCCGGAACTCGTGCCTTGGCCGCCGGGCAGTTGCACCGAATGGGTGGCGTCGAAGACGACGGGGCTTTGCGTTTCGCGCATGATGGCCAGCGAGCGCATGTCAGAGACCAGATTGTTGTAGCCAAAGCTCACGCCACGTTCACAGGCCATGAACAAGGTGTCAGGATGCCCCGCCTGTGCGGCGGCGGCGCGCGCCTTGGCGATGACGTTTTTCATGTCGCCCGGCGCGAGAAACTGGCCTTTTTTGATGTTCACCGGCTTGCCCAGGCTGCTGACCGCATGAATGAAATCGGTCTGGCGGCAGAGGAAGGCCGGCGTCTGCAGCACATCGACGATCTCGGCCACACGCGGGGCCTCTTCGGCGGTATGTACGTCGGTGAGAACGGGCACGCAGATGTCGCGCCGCACCTTGGACAGAATTTCCAGACCCTGCTCCATGCCGGGGCCGCGAAACGACGCTCCGCTCGAACGATTGGCCTTGTCGTAGCTCGATTTGAAGATCAGCGGGATGTCGAGGGAACGGCAGATGTCGCGCAACTGCCCGGCTACATCCATTTGCAACTGCTCGGACTCGACCACGCAGGGGCCGCTGATGAGAAAGAACGGCTGATCGAGGCCGACGGGAAATCCGCAAAGAGTTTGTGGAGTGGGCATGGCGAGGCGTGCGGATCAGGCGTTTGCGGCGTGGCGTTGCAGGGCGGCCTGAATGAAGGCCGTGAACAGCGGGTGGCCGCCCCAGGGCGTCGATTTGAATTCCGGGTGGAACTGCACGCCGACGAACCACGGATGCACGGTTTGCGGCAACTCGATGATTTCGGTGAGGTGCTCGCGCTGCGTGATGGCCGAGATGACCAGCCCGGCTTTTTGCAGGGTAGCCAGATAGTGCTCGTTGGCCTCGTAGCGATGGCGATGACGTTCGGTCACCACATTGCCGTAGATGCTGTGAGCGAGGGTGCCCGGTTTCACATCGGAGCTTTGGGCGCCCAGCCGCATGGTGCCGCCGAGATCGGATCCGGCGTGACGCTTCTGCACGCTGCCGTCGCGGTCGAGCCACTCGTCGATCAGCGCGATCACGGGCTGCGGGGTGTCGGGCTCGAACTCGGTGCTGTTGGCTTGCGGCAGCCCAGCGACGTGGCGGGCGAATTCGATGGTGGCCACCTGCATGCCCAGACAGATGCCCAGGTAGGGAATGCGGTGCTCGCGCGCATATTGCGCGGCAAGAATCTTGCCCTCGACGCCGCGCTTGCCGAATCCGCCGGGCACGAGCACGGCGTCATAGCCGTCGAGCTGAGCGATGTTGGTCGGCTCTAGGGTTTCCGAGTCGAGATAGCTGATCTCGACGCGCGAACTGGTCTTGATGCCGGCGTGGCGCAAGGCTTCGTTGAGCGACTTGTACGAGTCCGACAGATCGACGTACTTGCCCACCATGGCGATGCGCACGGTGTGCTGCGGATGTTCGAGCGCCTGCACCAGATCGTTCCAGACCTTGAGGTTGGCAGGAGGCGCCGTGATGCCCAACTTTTCACAAATGATGTCGTCGAGATGCTGCTGGTGCAACATTTGCGGAATCTTGTAGATCGTGTCCACGTCCCACACCGAAATCACCGCGTCTTCGCGCACGTTCGAGAACATGGAAATCTTGGCACGCTCATCGTCGGGAATTGGGCGGTCGGCGCGGCACAGCAAGGCGTCGGGCGAGATGCCGATCTCGCGCAGTTTTTGCACGCTGTGCTGCGTGGGCTTGGTCTTGAGTTCGCCAGCGGCCGGAATGTAGGGCACGAGGGTGAGGTGAACAAAGGCACAGTCGCCCCGCTTCATGCGCAGGCTCATCTGCCGCGCGGCTTCGAGAAAAGGCAGGGATTCGATGTCGCCCACCGTGCCGCCGATTTCCACCAAGGCGACATCCACCGCGTCAGCGGTGCCCTCGCCAGCGCCGCGACGAACGAAATCCTGAATTTCGTTGGTGATGTGCGGAATCACCTGCACCGTCTTGCCGAGGTATTCGCCGCGACGTTCCTTGCGCAGCACGCTGTCATAAATCTGGCCGGTGGTGAAATTGTTCACCCGCCGCATGCGGGTGGTGATGAAGCGCTCGTAATGCCCCAGATCGAGATCGGTCTCGGCGCCGTCTTCAGTGACGAAGACTTCGCCGTGCTGGAAGGGGCTCATGGTCCCTGGATCGACGTTGATGTAGGGATCGAGTTTGATGAGGGTGACTTTGAGGCCGCGCGATTCGAGAATCGCGGCAAGAGATGCGGATGAGATGCCCTTGCCTAAGCTGGACACCACTCCGCCGGTGACGAACACATATTTGGTCATAGCCGCGACGAATGCCGGTAAAAGTGCATTATAGGGAGCAGGTTTTGAGACCTGGATGACAGGCGTTGCTGGCAAGGTCGAAAGCCCGCTCGATCAGGCGTGCGGTCTGCTGCGGCGCCTCGAACGGGAACAGGTGCGAGCCATCGATCCACTGCAGCCGGTCTTGCGCCAAGCGCATCGTGGTCTGCATTCCGGCCATGCGGATTTCGCGCGATGATCGTCCACCGATGAAACTCACCGGCACGGGAAAGGGCTCGCGCGCCAGGGCGCCGAGCTGGTGCGGCAGGGTTTTGTAGATACGGTATTCGATGTCGCGCTCGAAGGCCAACGCCCGGCCCTGCGGATCGGCCCGGGTGCCGAACGCGCAGTAGTCGCCCAGCATTTCCGGGTCCCATTGTGCAAAGGCGGTTTTCGAGGAGAAATGGGTGCGCACGGCGTCAACGTCGGGCCAGCGCGTGCGCCGTCGTTTGGCCGCCGCAGCGGGCGAGAATCGCTCGCCCAGCCCGGTGCGTTTGGACAGCCAGAGCAGCCGCGCGCGCCAGCCAGACACCACGGGCGAGTCGAGCAGAATGACCTGCTGCGCCAGTTCGGGGCGGGCATGTGCGGCCATCAGACTCAAATAGCCCCCCAGCGAGTGCCCGACCAGTACGGCAGGCTCGCCGTGGCAATCGCGCTGCAGGTAATCGATCAGTTGCTGCGCCAGCGGCTTCCAGCCATCGCGCACGGGATACCGGGCGTCGTGACCGTAAATGGGCACGGCGCGCACCCGAAATGCCGGTTCGAGCGCCTGAAACAGCTTGCGATACACCGGAGCGGGAAAGCCGTTGGCGTGGGAGAACACCAACAAAGGGCGCGAACTGGCGTCGGAGCTTGGCTTCACGGCGCCGTACCCGGAATCAGGCGCCGCTGAGCAGGGCTTTGGCGCGGGCTGCAGCCAAAGCCATGTCGGCCCGACCGGCAAGCTGCGTCTTGAGCGGGCCCATGAGCTTGCCCAAATCTTGCGGGCCGCTGGCGCCGGTTTGCGCCATCAGCGCGCGGATCTCGGCGTCAATGGCGGCGGCGTCCAGGCGTGCGGGCAGGTAGCGTTCGAGAACGACGATTTCGGCGGCCTCTTTGTCCACCAGATCCTGGCGCCCGGCCGGGGTGAATTGCGCAATCGCGTCGCGGCGTTGCTTGATCATTTTGTCGATGATCGCCACGATGGCCGCGTCGTCCAACTCGATGCGTTCGTCGACTTCTTTCTGTTTCATCGCGGCCATCAGCAGGCGAATGGCGCCAAGCAGCGGCGCATCTTTGGCGCGCATGGCGGCCTTCATGTCATCCTGAATACGGTCTTTGATTGTCATGGTGAGTCCAATGCAAAAAGCCCGCATCGATGGGCGGGCTATGAGGCGAGCTGCAGATGCGCGTTGCTGCCTTGCGCATTCCGTTGCGGGCGCCAGACAAAACAAAAGTCAGCGCGCGGAAACGAAAAAAATCAGCGGAAAATCAGGCGGGTGGAATCAGTATTTGCGCTCGGGCAGCGTTTGGCTGCGGATACGCTTGTAGTGGCGCTTGACCGCGGCGGCCTTCTTGCGCTTGCGCTCTGCGGTCGGCTTTTCATAAAACTCGCGAGCGCGCAGTTCGGTGAGCAGGCCGAGTTTTTCGATGGTGCGCTTGAAGCGACGCAGTGCGACGTCGAACGGCTCGTTTTCTTTAACGCGAATGGTGGTCATTGATGAGCTTCAATCCAATGTAGGCAGGCCAGGTGGGTTTGTCGTGCTGCCGCTGTCGTTGTCGTACTAGACGTTTCAACGACGCGGTTCAACTGCTTGGGTACTGGGCTGCGTGGGCCAAACTCGCAGCAGCCAAGCCTAGTGTGGCCTGCCGTGTCGAGGAGTAAAACCTAAAGATTATATGCCCTAATTTTGAAGGCAACAAATACCCAGCCACAAGACGGCATCAGAGCGCCTGCGCGCAGGCGGCGGCGGAACTCCAGGCCCACTGGAAGTTGTAGCCGCCAAGCCACCCGGTGACGTCGACGACTTCGCCGATGAAATGCAGCCCCGGGACATCCATCGCCATGAGAGTCGATGACGAGAGTGCGCGGGTATCGATGCCTCCGGCGGTGACCTCGGCTTTGCGCCAGCCCAGCGTGCCGCTGGGCAGCACGGGCCAGGCGTGCCAGTGTTGCCAGAGGGTTCGCAGCGCTTTGTCGCTGAAATCAGCCATGCGACGGTCAGCGTCGCCGGTCTGTGCGCACAGGGCGTGGGCCAGGCGTTGCGGCAGGTGTTGGCTGAGTTCGCCTGCGAGGGTGCGCCGATTGCCCTGCTTGGATTGAATCCACGCCGCTTCGGAGACTTCGCCCATCAGGTTGATCCGCAGCGGTTTGCCCGCTTGCCAGTAACTCGAAGACTGCAGGATCGCCGGGCCGCTGAGTCCGCGGTGGGTAAACAACAAGTCTTCGCGGAAATTGACGGTGCGATGCTCGTAGTCCGTCTGAATGTCCACCTCGAGCGAGACGCCGCTGAGGTCGGCAAACGGGGCCCACAATGCCGGATCGAATGCCAGCGGCACCAGGGCAGGGCGGGGCGGGACGATCGGCAGGCCGAATTGCTCGGCGAGTTGATAGCCGAACGGACTGGCGCCAATCTGCGGAATCGACAACCCTCCGGTGGCGACAACCAGGGCGTCAGTGCTCACCCAGCCTTTTGCGGTGCGCACGCGAAAGCCGGGGGCGGCGGCTTCGACCGCTTCCACCGCGCACGGTTGCCAGTGTGTCACCTGGCCTGCTGCGCATTCTTCAAGCAGTGCGGTGATGAGTTGCTCCGCCGAGTCATCGCAAAACAGCTGTCCCTTGTGCTTTTCGTGAAAGCCGATGCGGTGCTTGCGCAGCAGCGCGATGATGTCTTGCGGCCCGTATCGGGAGAGCGCCGATTTGCAGAAATGCGGGTTGCCTGAAAGGAAGTTTTCAGGGCGCGTGTGCAGATTGGTGAAGTTGCAACGCCCGCCGCCGGAGATGCGGATTTTCTCGGCGACCTTGGGCCAATGGTCGAGCAACAGCACGCGCCGCCCACGGTGTCCGGCCAGTGCGGCGCAGAGCAGCCCGGCTGCGCCCGCACCGATGATGACGGCGTCGAAGCGGGGCTGATGAGATGCGGAGGAGCGGAAGGTGGTTGGGAAGGCTAGACTGCCGGGCATGCTGGTTCTTGGAATTGAAACGTCGTGCGATGAAACCGCCGCCGCACTGTACGACACCGATGCGGGTCTGCGCGGTCACGCGCTGCATTCGCAGGTCGATATGCATCAGGCCTATGGAGGGGTGGTGCCTGAGCTGGCCTCGCGCGACCATATCCGCCGCCTACTGCCTTTGACCGACCTGGCTCTCAAGCAGGCCGGGGTGCGGCTGGATCAGGTGGACGCCATCGCCTACACCCGCGGGCCGGGGCTGGCAGGGGCGCTGCTGGTCGGGGCGGGCGTGGCCTCGGCTTTGGGCATGGCGCTGGGCAAGCCGCTGATCGGGGTTCATCACCTCGAAGGGCATCTGTTGTCTCCCCTGCTTTCGAAGCAGCCGCCTGCCTTCCCCTTCCTCGCGCTGCTGGTGTCTGGCGGGCACACCATGCTGCTCGATGTGCAGGCCTTCGGTCAGTACGCCCTGCTGGGCGAGACGGTCGATGATGCGGCCGGCGAGGCTTTCGACAAATCGGCGAAATTGCTCGGGCTGGGTTATCCCGGCGGGCCGGAACTGGCCCGGCTCGCAGCCTTCGGCAATCCGGCCGCGTTCGATCTTCCGAGACCGAAAATGCACAGCCCGGATCTCGACTTTTCGTTTGCTGGTTTGAAAACCGCCGTGCTTACGCGGGTGCGCGGCCTGGGCTCGAATCTGTGCGAACAGGCTCGGGCCGATCTGGCCGCAGCCGCGCAAGAAGCGATCACCGATGTGCTGGTGCACAAAACCGCGCGCGCGCAGCAAGCGACAAAAAGAAGGTCGGTGGTCGTCGCGGGCGGCGTGGGCGCGAACCGGCAATTGCGGGAGAAACTGGCTGCGACGCTGTCGGCGCGCGGTGTGGCCTTGTTTTTTCCCGAATTGGAATGGTGCACCGACAACGGCGCGATGATTGCCCTGGCCGGCGCCCTGCGCTTGCAGGCGCACCCGGAAGCGGCCCGTGCGGCCGGGCCGTTCGATGTGCTGCCGCGCTGGGATTTGACGCAGATCGGGGCGGCCTAAAAGCCGTTTCGGGCTAGATTTCCCACACGCCTTGCGGCTGAAAGTCGCTGTCCTCGCCCTTGCTCGCCAGACCGCGGGCGTTGCACACCACTCGCGAAGCGCCCACCCGGTAGTCGTGCCGACAGTGCAGATGGCCGTGCAGCCACAGTGTGCTGTGTGGAATCAGATCGTCATAGGCGTTGCAGAAACTCGCCGTCGAGGCGTTGACGGGATAGCGCGCGTCGTTGCTGCGCAGGCTGGGCGCGAAATGGGTGATGACCAGAGTGGCGTCGTCTGCATCCGAGAGATGGGCGGGATTGGTCAGTTGATCGCGCAACCAGTCACGGCAAACCAGCCCTTCTTCGCGTAGCTCGGCCACGCCCATGGGTTTGCCGTGGCGTGTGGCGCATTGCACCTGTTCGGCAAAGTAGCGAGCTGCGCGCATGCAGCGCTCGATGCCCTCGGCGCCGAACAGCTCGAAATCATTCCACAGCGTGGTACCCAGCACCCGGATGGTGCGTCCCTGGTGTTCGATTCGAGTCTGCTCGCGGTGCAGCATGGTGAAGCCCAGACGGTCGCAGCGCTCGCGCAACGCGTCCAGGGCTTGATCAAAATCCTTGTGGTCATGCTCGTGGTTGCCAGGCACGTAAATGACCGGTACCGGCCAGTCGCGGAACAGGTCGATCTGGGTGTGATGGGCATCGATATCGCCCGCAAGAACCAACAGATCGGCATCGGGCGCGGGTTGCGGCGCGAAGGTCTCGGTTTCCAGATGCAGATCGGACAGAAGTTGAAGGCGCATAGCGCGGTGATCGGTGCGTTGATGGGTTTATTAACGCACTGTAAACCCGTTCGCGCCGTTTGCCCGCGCCGAAGCGCCACGAAAATACGCAGGCTGTGAACAAATCCACAGCCTGCGTGCTGGCGCTGCAAGCGCTTGACCGTTGGGAGCGGCGGTGCGCTGCCGTTCCCAACGGGCGACTTACTTCACCGCAATTTGCTGAATTACGGCTTGTGCTTTGCGCGGCAGGGTGAGGGTGAGCACGCCGTTTTCCAGCTTCGCTTCTGCAGCGGCGGCGTCTAGCTCGGCGGGCAGTTCAAAAGAGCGATAAAACTGGCTTGCGCTGCGTTCGCGGTAGATCACCTTGCCGCCCTCAGTCTTCTCGTCTTCCTTCTTCGACTCGGCCGAGATGGTGACGCGCGGGCCATCAATCTGGATTTTGACCGCGTCTTTTTCGATACCCGGAAGATCGGCGTGGACGGTATAGCCCTTGTCGGTCTCGGTCACATCCATGCTGAGCTTTTTCAAGGCCTGATCAGGACTGTCGCTCGCGGCGAAAAAGTCGCGGAATGCCTGATCGAACAGCCGACCAAAAACAGGCTCCAAACCGCTGCTATAGAGAGAAGAACGGCTGGATGGGGTAGTAATGGAATAAGCCATGAGGATTCTCCTTAAGAAATAGGGGATCGAAGCCCCGATAACCAGGATATGCCGCCAGTGTGACAGTTTTCAAGTTCCCCAATCGCGCCCCAGATCTGCCGCGTTCGCGTCAGGTCCCCCGAGGGGGATGAGGCCCGCGGCTCCAAGCTGCCCTGTGGCAGCTTGGACGGAGCCGAATCCGAGCGGCTTGCAAGCTGTGAGGTGGACAAGAAAACTTGGGGGCGGCCCTGCGTGTTCTCATGAGTGCTGCGAGGTTGTAGGTCAGGCTGTGCGTCGATTCAAGTTGTGGCGATTTCAGTTCAGGTTAGAATCAGCGGCTTTTCATCTTCACGGCGCGGGATGGTTTCTTCTGCGTTCGCGTGTTCTCTACTAGGAAACTGACATGTCTGTTGCAGAAATCAACAAGGCGCAAATCGTCGCCGACAATGCCCGTGGTACGGGTGATACCGGATCTCCGGAAGTGCAGGTCGCTTTACTGACCGCGCGCATCAATCATCTGACCGATCACTTCAAAACGCACGCCAAAGATCATCATGGTCGTCGTGGCCTGCTCAAGATGGTGAGCCGCCGTCGCAAGTTACTCGACTACCTGAAAGACAAGGACGCTGATCGTTATCGCGCCCTGATCGCCAAGCTCAGTCTGCGTAAGTAAGTGCCTGCTTTGCAAGAACGCCTGTGTGAGTTTGTCGGCACAGGCGTTTTTTGTATGGGCGTTGTGGTTTGCAAGGTTTGAAGCGTCGCGCCTCTGATGGGGTGCGGCGTGGGTTTCAAGGGGGCGGTGTGACCCGTGTCATTCCACCGACGCGCCGGGTAGCCGGGCGTCGCTGGAATGGCATCACTCCGCCAGGTTTTTAACGGGCGCTGCTCGTGGCGATCTTCGACCCTCAGGACGAAGACCGCAGTTGCGCCTTGATCAAGGAGTTAGCCATGTTCAACAAAGTCGTCAAAACCTTCCAGTGGGGACGCCATCAAGTCACGATGGAAACGGGCGAGATTGCGCGCCAGGCCAGCGGTGCGGTGCTGCTCAATATGGACGATACCGTGGTGCTCGCCACGGTGGTGGGCGCGCGTACGGCCAAGGCGGGGCAGGATTTTTTCCCCCTGACCGTCGATTACATCGAGAAGACCTATGCGGCGGGCCGCATTCCCGGTGGCTTTTTCAAGCGGGAGGGCCGCCCCAGCGAAAACGAAACGCTGACCTCGCGTTTGATCGATCGCCCGATCCGCCCCTTGTTTCCTGAGGGGTTTTTCAACGAGGTTCAGGTGGTGGTGCATGTGCTGTCCATCAACCCGGAGGTCGAAGCCGATATTCCGGCCCTGCTGGCTTCGAGCGCCGCGCTGGCGGTGTCGGGCTTGCCGTTCAATGGCCCGGTGGGCGCCGCCCGCGTGGGGTATGTCAACGGCAACTATGTGCTCAACCCCAGCCGCGCCGAACTGGCCGACAGTCGCCTCGAACTGGTGGTGGCGGGTACGGAATCGGCCGTGCTGATGGTCGAGAGCGAGGCCGATCAGTTGTCTGAAGAGGTCATGCTCGAAGCCGTGATGTTCGGCCATGCGCAGTTCCAGACGGCGATCAACGCCATCCACGAGTTGGTGCGCGATGGCGGCAAACCCGCCTGGGACTGGGCCGCGCCCGAGAAAGATCAGGCGCTGATCGACCGCATTCAGGCGCTGGCTGGTGACGATATCCGCGCCGCCTACAAAATCACCCAGAAGCAGGCGCGCACGCAGGCCTTGCGCGAAGCGGCGGCCAAGGTGCATGCCGGTTTGGCCGAGGCGGGTATCGCCGCTGATGCGGCCAAGGTCGACGGCATCCTGTTCGACATGGAAGCGCGCATCGTGCGTGACCAGATTCTCGCGGGCGAGCCGCGCATCGATGGTCGCGACACCCGCACCGTGCGTCCTTTGAGCATCCGTACTTCGGTGTTGCCGCGCACGCATGGCAGCGCACTGTTCACCCGCGGTGAAACCCAGGCTTTGGCCGTGGCTACGCTGGGCACCGACCAGGATGCGCAGATCATCGATGCGCTGGGCGGCGAATACCGCGACCGCTTCCTGCTGCACTACAACATGCCGCCGTTCGCCACGGGCGAGACGGGCCGTGTGGGCACGCCCAAGCGCCGCGAAATCGGCCATGGTCGCCTGGCCAAGCGCGCGTTGCTGGCGGTGCTGCCGAAAAAAGAAGACTTCGCCTACACCATGCGCGTGGTGTCGGAAGTAACCGAGTCCAACGGCTCTTCGTCCATGGCCTCGGTGTGCGGCGGCTGCCTAGCACTGCTCGACGCCGGTGTGCCGCTGAAGGCGCATGTGGCCGGCATCGCCATGGGCCTGATCAAGGAAGGCAACCGCTTTGCGGTGTTGACCGACATTCTGGGCGATGAAGATCACCTCGGCGACATGGACTTCAAGGTGGCGGGTTCGGCTTCGGGCGTGACCGCGCTGCAGATGGACATCAAGATTCAGGGCATCACCCGCGAGATCATGCAGGTGGCGCTGGCACAAGCGCGCGAAGCCCGCATGCACATCCTGGGCGTCATGCAGCAGGCAGTCGGCGGTGCGCGTGAAGAGGTTTCGCAGTTCGCGCCGCGTCTCTACACCCTGAAGATCAATCCCGAGCGCATCCGCGATGTCATCGGCAAGGGCGGCGCCACCATTCGTGCGCTCACCGAAGAAACCGGCACGCAGATCAACATCGGCGAGGACGGCACCATCACCATCGCCTCGACCGACGCCGACAAGGCCACTATCGCCAAGCAGCGCATCATCGACCTCACTGCCGAAGTGGAAGTCGGTCAGGTGTATGACGGCGCCGTGGTCAAGATTCTCGATTTCGGCGCCCTGGTGAACGTGCTGCCGGGCAAGGATGGTCTGCTGCACATCTCGCAGATCGCCAACGAGCGCATCAACAAGGTGAGCGACTTCCTGCAAGAGGGCCAGAAGGTTCGCGTCAAGGTCATCGAAACCGATGACAAGGGCCGCTTCCGTCTGTCGATCAAGGCACTGCTGGGTGAGGATTCCTCCTCAGCGCCTGCGCAGCCGGTCGTGGCACCCGCTGCCGCCGAGGCCGACCTTGAGCCGGGCGTCTGATTGCTACGGGTTTCATGCGCGCCATCGAAATCTCCCAGCCCGGCGGACCTGAAGTCCTGCGTTTTTGCGAGCGGCCCATGCCGCAAGCCGGCGCGGGCGAGGTGTTGCTGCGCGTGCGAGCGTTCGGCGTCAACCGACCCGATGCCTTGCAGCGGCGCGGTCTGTACCCGCCGCCTGCGGGTGCGCCCGACCTTCCGGGGCTGGAAGTCTGCGGTGAAATCGTCTCGGGCGATCTGGCGGGAACCGATTTGCACCAGGGCGATCTCGTCTGCGCGCTCGTCGCCGGGGGAGGCTACGCCGAATATTGCGTGGCGCCCACTGGCCAGTGCCTGCCCTTGCCGGACGGGCTGAGTGCGGAGGAGGGCGCTGCCCTGCCGGAAACTGCATTCACCGTCTGGCACAACGTGTTCGAGCGTGGGCGCTTGCAAGCCGGTGAGATGCTGCTGGTGCAGGGGGGTAGCAGCGGGATTGGCACGATGGCCATTCAATTGGCTGTGGCTAGCGGCGCTCGCGTCGTCGCCACGGCTGGCTCTGACGAAAAATGTGCCGCCTGCCTCCAACTCGGCGCTGAACTGGCCATCAACTATCGCACGCAGGATTTTGTCGAGGCCGTACAGGCGCACACAGCAGAGCGTGGCGCCGACGTCATTCTGGACATGGTGGCGGGCAGCTATCTCGCCCGTGAGCAGCGTTGCCTTGCAGAAGAGGGGCGGCTCGTGGTCATCGCCGTGCAGGGGGGCGTGAAGGCCGAAATCGATGCCGGTCTGCTGATGCGCAGGCGTCAGACCCTTACCGGCTCGACTTTGCGCGCGCGCAGCGTGGCCTTCAAGAGCGCCGTTGCGCAGGCCTTGCAAAAAACAGTTTGGCCCTGGATCGAGCAAGGTCGTGTGCGACCTGTGATCGACGCGGTATTCCCCGCCGAGGACATCGTGCAGGCGCACCAGCGCATGGAGCAAGGGCAACACATTGGCAAACTCGTGCTGCGCTGGTCTTGAACCGCGCGCCGTAAAACGACATCAGACAGGAGCAAAGCATGCGTCAGCAATTCGTCGCAGGAAACTGGAAAATGCATGGCAGCCTGGCGAGCAATGCCGCGCTGCTGGCCGAGGTTCTTGCCGGCGTAGGAACCGCGCGTTGTGAAGTGGCGATCTGCGTGCCCTATCCCTATCTCTCTCAAGTGCAACAACTGCTGCAGACCAGCCAGGTTGCGCTCGGGGCGCAGGATTGTTCGGTGCATCAAAGTGGCGCACACACGGGCGAAGTGTCCGTGAGCATGCTGCAGGATTTTGGCTGCCGCTATGTCATCGTCGGCCACTCCGAGCGCCGTGCCGATCATCATGAATCCGATGTGCTCGTCGCGGCCAAGGCCGAGCGTGCGCTCGAAGCGGGTATGACGCCTATCGTTTGCGTGGGAGAAACACTGGCTGAGCGGGAGTCGGGGCTGACCCGTGCCGTGGTGCTGCGTCAGTTGCTGGCGGTCACCCATCTTTTGCGAGAGCAGACATCGCGCATCGTCGTGGCTTACGAACCCGTCTGGGCGATCGGCACGGGCCGCACGGCGACCCCGGAGCAGGCGCAAGAAGTGCACGCTGTGCTGCGGGAGCATCTGCGCACGGTGAGCGAAGCCGCTGCGGGTGTGCGGATTCTGTACGGCGGCAGTGTGAAGCCCGACAATGCGGCGGTGTTGTTTTCGCAGGCCGACATCGATGGCGGCCTGATCGGTGGGGCGTCGCTCAAGGCGGCCGATTTTCTGGCGATCGCCGCGGCAACGCGCCAAGACTGATTGATTCGCAGGTTCGTCCTGCTTTGTGAAGTGAAGTTGTAAATCGCGCCTGGCGCGGATGAGTGCACAAATGCAAATTCTTTTGACCTTGACTCTGGTGGTGCAGATCCTGTCTGCGCTGGTGATGATCGTTCTGGTGTTGATGCAGCACGGCAAGGGCGCCGATATGGGCGCCTCTTTCGGCTCTGGTGCGTCGGGCAGCCTGTTCGGGGCAACCGGTTCGGCGAATTTTTTGAGCCGCAGCACAGCGGTTGCCGCCACACTGTTTTTCGTTACCACGCTGATGATGGCGTATTTCGGCAACCGCGCCAATTCCGGCGATGGCGGACTGATGGAAAAACTCGCTGCGCCCGCGCCCGTTGCCTCGGTTGCAGCGCCCGCGAAACCAGCGGGCCCGATCAGCGAAATTCCTGGGGTGCCGAGCGCGGTGAGCAAGGCTTCGCAAGCCACCACGCAGCCCAAGACGGCCGCGTCTGCGGCGTCCGCGAGCCGGTAAATTCGCGTGTCATGCACCATCGCTCATCATTGATGGTGCATCGCAGCAAACACAGGCTCTGCGACTTGTCAATCTGATCTGTAGTTGAGCATTGCGTTAGAGCAATATCCGACCGTTGCGTGTTGCTTCGCTGTATTGGAAGCATGTAAGATTCTTTTGTTTTGCAAATCCGGTAACAAACAAGATACGGGGCGGCAAGGGTAAGGTAAGCGCGCCTTATGAAGCGCTTTAAGCTGCCGCGCTGAAGATAGGCCACACAACGGCGATGATCCTCATGATCGCTGTGGACTGTCCGTAAAAAGTTTTGTTGCGCTGGGCCACTTTCGCCGTGCAGGTCAAGCGGTGGTGTTCAGGTGGTATCCGGTTTTGAGCCGACGTGGTGGAATTGGTAGACACGCTATCTTGAGGGGGTAGTGGCGAAAGCTGTGCGAGTTCGAGTCTCGCCGTCGGCACCAAAAGATTGAAGGGCAGGGTGTGAATCCGCCCGAATAACAACAGGAGATGGAGTGCGATGAACCTTGAGCAGTATCTGCCGGTGTTGTTGTTCATCCTGGTGGGCATTGGTGTGGGCGTGGTGCCCCAACTGCTCGGTTACCTGATCGCTCCGCGTCATCCCGACGCCGAGAAAAACTCCCCCTATGAGTGCGGCTTCGAAGCGTTCGAAGACGCGCGGATGAAGTTCGACGTGCGCTACTACCTCGTCGCTATTCTCTTCATCCTGTTCGACCTTGAAATCGCCTTCCTGTTTCCCTGGGCCGTCGCCCTGAAAGACATTGGCCAGATTGGTTTCTGGGCGATGATGATTTTTCTCGCCATCCTCACGATAGGCTTCATTTACGAATGGAAAAAGGGAGCGCTCGATTGGGAATGAGTCCCTGCGACATAGACTCGTGGTTGGGCTTGCCCTACAGCGCTAATCTGAATCGATGAGGAGTAAAGCATCATGAGCATTGAAGGCGTTCTGCAGGAAGGTTTCATCACGACTTCCGCAGACAAGCTGATCAACTGGACGCGCACCGGCTCGCTCTGGCCCATGACCTTCGGTCTGGCCTGCTGCGCGGTGGAAATGATGCATGCAGGTGCTGCGCGCTATGACCTGGACCGCTTTGGCATCGTGTTTCGCCCCAGTCCGCGTCAGTCCGACTTGATGATCGTGGCCGGCACGCTGTGCAACAAAATGGCCCCCGCACTGCGCAAGGTCTACGACCAGATGGCCGAGCCGCGCTGGGTGCTCTCCATGGGCTCTTGCGCCAACGGCGGCGGCTATTACCACTACTCTTACTCGGTGGTGCGTGGGTGTGACCGCATCGTGCCGGTGGATGTGTATGTGCCGGGCTGCCCGCCGACTGCCGAAGCGCTGCTTTACGGGCTGATCCAGTTGCAGAACAAGATCCGCAGAACCGAAACGATCGCGCGCTGAACTGCCTTCTAAAACGCGCCCTCATTCACTTCGCAAATCGATGCCATGACCAGCAAGCTCGAACAACTCGACACCGCGCTGCGCGCCGCATTGGGCGAGCGCATTGTGGCCTTGCAGGCCAGCGTGGGCGAACTCACCCTGGACGTTGCTCCGGCACATTACCGCGACGTTTGTCTGGCTCTGCGCGATGACGCCGAACTGCATTTCGAGCAACTCATCGATCTTTGCGGCGTCGATTACGCGCAATATGGCAATGCCGTGCGCGACGAGGCTGGCCGTTTCATGGTGGTCGTGCACCTGTTGTCGCTCAAGCACAACTGGCGATTGCGTGTGCGCGTGCGCTGTGCCGACGATGATCTGCCGCTGGTAGCCTCGATCAACGACATCTGGAACTCGGCCAACTGGTTCGAGCGCGAGGCCTTCGATCTCTACGGCATCATTTTTGAAGGCCACCCGGATTTGCGCCGCATCCTTACCGATTACGGCTTCATTGGCCATCCCTTCCGTAAAGACTTCCCGCTTTCCGGCACGGTGGAAATGCGCTACGACCCCGACAGCAAGCGCGTGATCTACCAGCCTGTCACCATTGAACCCCGCGAGATCACTCCGCGTGTCATTCGCGAGACGGGCTATGGGGGTCTGGGCGGTGTCAGTCGCGCAGGTCTGGGGCGCTGAGCTCGGGGTACTGCTTAGGGCACTGATATGGCTGACATTAAAAACTACACCCTCAACTTCGGCCCGCAGCATCCGGCTGCGCACGGCGTGCTGCGTCTGGTGCTTGAGCTCGACGGCGAGGTGGTGCAGCGGGCAGATCCGCACATTGGCCTGTTGCACCGGGCGACCGAAAAACTGGCGGAGCACAAGACCTACATCCAGGCGCTGCCGTATATGGATCGTCTGGACTACGTGTCCATGATGTGCAACGAGCATGCCTACTGCCTGGCGATTGAAAAGCTGCTGGGTGTCGAGGTTCCACTGCGTGGGCAATACATCCGGGTGATGTTTGCCGAAATCACCCGCTTGCTCAACCACCTCATGTGGCTGGGCGCGCATGGGCTGGATTGCGGCGCGATGACCGTGTTCCTCTACGCCTTCCGCGAGCGCGAAGATTTGTTTGATATGTACGAGGCGGTGTCGGGTGCGCGGATGCATGCGGCCTATTTTCGCCCGGGCGGCGTTTACCGCGATCTGCCCGACAGCATGGCGCAATACGGTGAGTCGAAGATTCGCAATGCCCGAGCCGTCGAGGCCCGCAACGCCGGGCGCCAGGGCTCGCTGCTCGATTTCATCGACGACTTTACCCAGCGTTTCCCGGCCTATGTCGATGAATACGAAACCCTGCTGACTGACAACCGCATCTGGAAGCAGCGCACGGTGGGAATCGGCGTGGTCTCTCCGGAGCGGGCGATGAATCTGGGGATGACCGGCCCGATGCTGCGCGGCTCCGGAGTGGTGTGGGACCTGCGCAAGACCCAGCCCTACGACGTCTATGACCGCATGGATTTCGACATTCCCGTGGGCAAGAACGGCGACTGCTATGACCGCTATCTGGTGCGCATGGAAGAAATGCGCCAGTCCAATCGCATCATCAAGCAATGCGTGGACTGGCTGCGGGCCAACCCCGGCCCGGTGATTACTGACAACCATAAAGTTGCGGCCCCCGCGCGCGAGGAAATGAAGACCAGCATGGAAGCGCTGATCCATCATTTCAAGCTGTTCAGCGAAGGCATGCGCGTGCCTGAAGGCCAGGCCTATGCCGCTGTCGAGCATCCCAAGGGCGAGTTTGGCATCTATCTCGTGTCCGATGGGGCGAACAAGCCTTATCGTCTCAAGATCCGCGCGCCCGGCTTCGCCCATCTGGCTGCGCTCGATGAAATGTCGCGCGGCCACATGATCGCCGACGTCGTGGCCATCATCGGCACGCTCGACATTGTTTTCGGGGAGATCGACCGCTGATGGACCGCTCGCCTGTCACTTGTGAAATGCAACGCATGATGTTGTCCGAATCCACCCGCCAGCGCATCGACCTGGAAGTGGCCAAATATCCGCCCGAGCAGAAGCAGTCGGCGGTCATCGCGGCGCTGTCCATCGTCCAGCAGGAGCAGGGCTGGGTGTCGCCCGAGGCCGAGAAGGCGGTGGCCGACTACCTCGGCATGCCGCCGATCGCCGTGCATGAGGTGGTGACCTTCTACAACATGTTCAACACCCGGCCGGTCGGACGCTTCAAGCTCAACGTCTGCACCAATCTGCCGTGCGCCCTGAGCGGCGGCGAAGCGGCGGCTCAGTATTTGAGCGAAAAGTTGGGTGTGGCGCTGGGCGAAACCACGCCCGACGGAGTTTTCACCCTGCAAGAGTCCGAATGCTTGGGCGCCTGCGGCGATGCCCCGGCCATGCTGGTCAACGATCGTCGGCTGTGCAGCTTCATGCGCCCCGAGCGTCTGGATGCGCTGGTGGAAGAACTGCGCGCAGAGGCGGCCAAGGGAGAGTCGAAATGAGTCGGCCATTCGGACAAAGCACTGGGCAGGAAAGCTGTTTTCACGGCCGTCATCTGCAGCCGCAGATCCTCGCCGGGCTGAACGGCGAGAATTGGGATCTGCAGGGCTACCTGGCGCGCGATGGCTACCAGGCGCTGCGCAAAATTCTCACCGAGGGCTGGACGCCCGAACAAGTTATTGCGGAAGTCAAGGCCTCGGCCTTGCGTGGCAGAGGTGGCGCTGGTTTTCCCACCGGGCTGAAGTGGAGTTTCATGCCGCGTCAGTTTCCGGGGCAGAAGTACCTGGTGTGCAACTCCGACGAGGGCGAACCGGGCACCTTCAAAGACCGTGACATCCTGCGCTTCAACCCGCATGCAGTGATCGAAGGCATGACCATCGCCGCCTTCGCCATGGGCATCACCGTGGGCTACAACTACATCCACGGCGAGATTTTCGAGGATTACGACCGGTTCGAAGAAGCGCTGCGACAGGCGCGCGATGCAGGTTATCTGGGCGACAACATCCTGGGCAGCAACTTCAGCTTCCAGTTGCACGCCGCGCATGGTTTTGGCGCCTACATCTGCGGCGAGGAAACCGCGCTGCTCGAATCGCTCGAAGGCAAGAAGGGCCAGCCACGCTTCAAGCCGCCTTTTCCCGCGAGCTTTGGCCTGTATGGCAAACCCACCACGATCAACAACACCGAGACCTTTGCCGCGGTGCCGTGGATCATCCGCAACGGCGGCCAGGCTTATCTCGAAGTGGGCAAACCCAATAACGGCGGCACCAAAATTTACTCGGTGTCGGGTGACGTCGCCAAACCGGGCAACTACGAAGTGCCCATGGGCACGCCGTTTGCCAAATTGCTCGAACTCGCCGGGGGCATGCGCGAAGGGCGCGAGCTCAAGGCTGTGATTCCCGGCGGATCATCGGCTCCGGTGCTGCCCGCCAGCATCATGATGGACTGCACCATGGATTACGACTCCATCGCCAAGGCAGGCTCCATGCTGGGTTCGGGGGCGGTGATTGTGCTCAACGATACCCGCTGCATGGTGAAGTCGCTGATGCGTCTGTCCTACTTCTACCAGCATGAGTCCTGCGGGCAGTGCACGCCGTGTCGCGAAGGCACGGGCTGGCTGTACCGCGTAGTGCACCGCATCGAAAACGGCCAGGGACGGATGGAAGACCTCGACCTGCTCAACTCGGTGTCCGACAACATCGCCGGGCGCACCATTTGCGCGCTGGGCGATGCGGCGGCCATGCCGGTGAAGTCGTTCGTCAAGCACTTTCGGCCTGAGTTCGAGCATCACATCACCCACAAGACCTGCCTCGTGCCAGCCTATGTTTGAGCCGCTCTTTGTCCCGATTCTGCACAGGACGCACCATCATGGTTGAACTCGAAATCGACGGTCAAAAAGTCCAGGTGCCCGAGGGCGCCATGGTCATGGATGCGGCCACGCAACTCGGCATCTATGTGCCGCATTTTTGCTATCACCACAAGTTGACCATCGCCGCCAACTGCCGCATGTGTCTGGTCGATGTGGAAAAGGCGCCCAAGCCGCTGCCGGCCTGCGCCACCCCGGCCGCGCAGGGCATGGTCGTGCGCACCCATTCCGAGCGTGCGCTTCAGGCGCAGAAAGGGGTGATGGAGTTTCTGCTCATCAACCATCCGCTCGATTGCCCGATCTGCGACCAGGGCGGTGAGTGCCAATTGCAGGATCTGGCCGTGGGCTATGGCGGCTCGGCCTCGCGCTACACCGAGGAAAAGCGCGTCATCTTCCACAAGGACGCGGGCCCGCTCATCGCCATGGAAGAGATGAGCCGCTGCATCCAGTGCACGCGCTGCGTGCGCTTCGGCCAAGAAATTGCCGGCATCATGGAACTCGGCATGGCCAACCGCGGCGAGCATTCCGAGATCATGACCTTCGTCGGCAGCACGGTCGATTCCGAGCTGTCGGGAAATATGATCGACATCTGCCCGGTCGGCGCGCTCACCAGTAAGCCGTTCCGCTACAGCGCCCGCACCTGGGAACTGTCGCGCCGCGCTTCCATCAGCCCGCACGACAGCGTGGGCGCCAATCTCATCGTGCAGGTCAAGGGCGACCGCGTGATGCGCGTGGTGCCGCAAGAGAACGAAGCCGTCAACGAATGCTGGATCTCCGACCGCGATCGTTTCGCCTACGAAGGGCTCAACAGCGAAGAACGATTGACCGCGCCGCAAATCCGCGAAAACGGGCAGTGGAAGTCAATCGACTGGCAAACCGCGCTCGAATTTACCGTGCAAGGCTTGCGTCGTGCCATGGGGCAGGAGGGCGGCGCCGCGCTGGCGGCCCTGGCCGTGCCCACCAGCACGGTGGAAGAGCTGTATTTGCTGAAAAAACTGCTGACCGCGCTGGGCAGCAACAGCCTGGACACTCGTCTGCGCCAGAGCGATTTTTCCGGTGACGCCAACGCAGCGGCCATTCCCTGGCTGGGCATGCCGATTGCCGACATGGGGCAGTTGCAGGCCGCTCTGTTCATCGGCAGCACCTTGCGCAAGGAGCAGCCGCTACTGTCGGCGCGCGTGCGGCAAGCGGCCAAGGCCGGGGCCAAAATTTCCACCCTGCACGCGGCAAACGACGATTGGCTCATGCCCCTGCACGCACGCATTGCCGCTGCGCCCAGTCTATGGGTTGCCGAGTTGGCTGGGGTGGCGCGTGCCGTGGCTCAGGTCAAGGGCATCGAGGCGCCGGCCGGTCTTCAGGCCGTGGCGACGCCGAGTGCTCAGGCTCAGGCGATCGCGGCCAGCCTGCTCGGCGGCGAACACAAGGCCGTGTTCCTCGGCGATTCAGCCGTGCAACATCCGCAGACTGCGACGCTGCGCGCCCTCGCGCAGTGGATCGCACGTGAGGTCGGCGGCATCTGCGGTGATCTGACTGAGGCGGGCAACACGGTGGGCGCCGCGCTGCTGGGGGTATCGCCCCTGGCTCTTGGCCGTGATGTCGCCAAAATCATCGCTCAGCCGCCGCGCGCCATGATGCTGTTCGGCGTCGAACCGGAGGAAGACAGCGCTGAGCCGGTCGCCCTGCACAAAGCGCTGGAGCAGGCCGAGTTCATTGTCTCGTTCAGCCCCTTTGTTGACGCGGCTGAGGGCTACGCGCACGTCATGCTGCCGATCGCACCCTTTACCGAAACGGCGGGCAGCCTGGTCAATGCCGAAGGTCGGCTGCAGAGTTTCAATCCCGTCGTACAGCCTCTGGGTGAGACTCGTCCCGGATGGAAAGTGCTGCGCGTGCTGGGCAATTTGTTCGAGCTGCAGGGCTTCGACTACCAGAGTGCTGCGGAGGTTCGCACTGAGGCCTTCGCGGGCCTGGGTGGCGTTGATCAAGGCGGCGCCGACCAGATCGCCGCCCGTCTGGCGCAGTCCACGCCCCTGGACTTGCCATCTGAGTTGCCTGCCTCGGTGGCCCCTGCGATCGAGCGTTTTGCCCCGGTGCCGATCTATTCGAGCGACACCATCGTGCGTCGCGCGCCTAGCCTGCAACGCACGCGCGATGCGCGCAACGCCCGCATGGTGGGCGTGTCCACCGCATTGTGGGAGCAACTCGGCCTGCAGAACGGCGATTCGGTGCGCGTGAAGGTTGATACGGTTGATGCGCAAAGCGTGGTGTTGCCCGCGCGCTGTGACGACGCGCTGGCCCCCACCGTGGTCAGCATTGCTGCGGCCTGGGCCGAGGCGGCGCCTTTGGGTTCGCTCGGAGCGATGTCTGGTGCGGTTCAGGTCGAGCGGGTGAGCGCCGTGGCTGCCGTTCCTGCCGCCGCAGTTCCCACCGCCCCTGCAAGCCCTGAAAGGGTCTGAGATGAAATACTCGTGGCCCTCACAATGTTCGCAAAGTTTTCCCTCTCCCAAGGGGAATGAAGCGCGCCTGGCGCGATCCTACGCATCCTGCTGACCATGCTCGAATCCTTCAACCAAGGCGGACTATCCCTGCTCGGGCCGATAGCCTGGCCGATCGTCTGGAACCTGATCAAGATCATCGTCATCGTCGCGCCGCTGATGGGAGCCGTCGCTTACCTAACGCTCTGGGAGCGCAAGCTGATCGGCTGGATTCAGATCCGCATCGGCCCCAACCGCGTCGGCCCGTTCGGCCTGCTGCAGCCCATCGCCGATGGCCTCAAGCTGCTGCTCAAGGAAATCGTCATCCCGTTTCGCTCGAACAAGCGTCTGTTCCTGCTGGGGCCGGTGATGACCATCATGCCGGCCTTGGCCGCCTGGGCGGTCATACCCTTCGGGCCGGACGTCGCCCTGGCCAATGTGAACGCCGGACTGCTCCTGCTGCTGGCGCTCACTTCTCTTGAGGTCTATGGCGTGATCATCGCCGGTTGGGCGTCGAACTCCAAATACGCCTTCCTGGGCGCCATGCGCGCTTCGGCACAGATGGTGAGCTACGAGATCGCGATGGGTTTCGCCATGGTCATCGTGCTCATGGTGTCCGGCAGTCTGAACATGACCGAAATCGTGATGGGGCAGACCCATGGCACTTTTGCCTCCATGGGCCTTAACTTCCTCTCCTGGAACTGGCTGCCGCTGCTGCCCATTTTTGTGGTCTATTTCATTGCCGGTGTGGCCGAGACCAATCGTGCGCCCTTTGACGTGGTGGAAGGCGAATCGGAAATCGTTGCCGGCCACATGGTCGAGTATTCGGGCATGGCCTTCGCCATGTTCTTCCTGGCCGAATACGCCAACATGATCCTGATCTCCATCCTCACCACGGTCATGTTCCTGGGCGGATGGGATGCACCGGTGGCCTTCCTCGGTTTCATTCCGGGGTGGATCTGGCTGGGCATAAAGACTTTTGTCGTGGTCAGCATGTTTCTCTGGCTGCGGGCCACCTTCCCGCGCTATCGCTACGACCAGATCATGCGCCTGGGCTGGAAGATTTTCATTCCCGTCACCCTCATCTGGCTTGTCGTGGTGGCCGCCTGGATGCAAACCCCCTGGAATATCTGGAAGTGAGGCAGAACCATGGCCGCTTTGCGTGACACCTTCAACAGCTTTTTTCTGGTCGAACTCTTCAAGGGTCTGGCTCTGACGGGCAAATACGCCTTCAAGAGCAAGATCACGGTGCAGTATCCCGAAGAGAAGACGCCGCTGTCGCCGCGTTTTCGTGGCCTGCATGCGCTGCGCCGTTATCCCAATGGCGAAGAGCGTTGCATCGCCTGCAAGCTGTGCGAAGCGGTGTGCCCGGCGCTGGCCATCACCATCGAATCGGAGCAGCGTGACGATGGCACCCGCCGCACCACCCGCTACGACATCGATCTGACCAAGTGCATTTTCTGCGGGCTGTGCGAAGAAAGCTGCCCGGTCGACTCCATCGTCGAAACCTCGATTTTTGAATACCACGGTGAAAAGCGTGGCGATCTCTACTTCACCAAAGAGATGCTGCTGGCCGTGGGAGACCGCTATGAAAAAGACATCGCCGCCACCAAGGAGGCCGACGCCCCATACCGCTGATCGCTGAAGCCCGCCGCAAGTCATGGGCGGGCTCTGGCGATTGTCCCCACTGTTTCTAGGCCGACGGCTTGCGCTGCGGCAAGGCCCTTGTTGTGACCATGGACGTTCAAACCATCCTGTTCTACCTGTTCTCCGCCGTGCTGCTGTTTGCCGCGCTGCGAGTGATCACGGCGCGTAACCCGGTGCACTCCGCGCTTTATCTGGTGCTGGCGTTCTTCCAGATGTCGGCTATCTGGCTGCTGCTGCGCGCCGAGTTTCTCGCCATCGTGCTGGTGCTGGTGTACGTCGGCGCGGTGATGGTGCTGTTCCTCTTTGTGGTGATGATGCTCGACATCAACCTCGACAGCATTCGCAAGGGGTTCTGGCGTTACTTTCCAGTCGCAGCGCTCGTGGGCGTGCTCATCGTGCTGGAAATGGCCGCCGTGCTGATGCAGGGCTTCCAGATTGGCGGCATGACGCGCGCTGCGCAGGTCGGGGCAGCGGCCTCTGCCGACAATCCCCTCACCCATCTGTCCAACACCCGCGCGCTGGGCGTGGTGCTGTATTCGCAATACCTGTTCGCGGTGGAAATTGCGGCGGTCATTTTGCTCGTGGCCATCATCGCGGCCATCGCGCTCACGTTGCGCCGACGCAAGGATGTGCGGCATATGCCGGCTTCCGAGCAGATCAAGGCCCGCCGCGCAGACCGCGTGCGGCTTGTATCCATGCCCGCCCAACCCAAGGAGTAAGCCATGCTCGGTTCACTCACCCTGGCGCATTACCTGGTGCTCGGCGCCATTCTGTTCGCTATCTCGGTCGTCGGCATTTTTCTCAATCGCCGCAATCTCATCGTCATCCTCATGGCCATTGAGCTCATGCTGCTGGCGGTGAACCTGAATTTCATCGCCTTCTCGCACTACCTGCAGGATTTTGGCGGACAGGTGTTCGTGTTCTTCATCCTCACCGTCGCTGCGGCGGAGTCGGCCATCGGTCTGGCCATTCTGGTGGTGCTGTTCCGCAACCTCAACACCATCGACGTCGAGGATCTCGACCAACTCAAGGGCTGATCGATGCAAGCCACGCTGAATCCCACCTTGCTGCTGGTCATCGCACTGGCGCCTCTCGTCTCGTCCATCATCGTCGGTCTGTTCGGCCGAAGCATCGGCCGATCGGCTTCGCACTGGCTGACCACGCTCTCGGTCGGCCTGTCTTTCGTGCTGTCGCTCATCGTCCTCAACGACGTCATCAACGGTGCCCGTTTCAACGCCACGATTTATGAGTGGATGGTGGTGGGCAAGTTGCACATGGAAGTCGGTTTCATGATCGACGGCCTGTCGGCGCTGATGATGGCTGTCGTCACGTTCGTCTCGCTCGCGGTGCACATCTACACCATCGGCTACATGGCCGATGACGACGGCTACCAGCGCTTTTTCAGCTACATCTCGCTCTTCACCTTCTCCATGCTGATGCTGGTGATGAGCAACAACATGCTGCAGTTGTTCTTCGGCTGGGAGGCGGTGGGCCTGGTGTCTTATCTGCTGATCGGCTTCTGGTACACGCGGCCCACGGCGGTTTTCGCCAATATGAAGGCCTTCATCGTCAACCGCGTGGGCGACTTCGGCTTCATTCTGGGCATTGGTCTGCTGGCGGCCTACACCGGCAGCCTGAACTACACCGAAATTTTCGCCAAGGGGCCGGAGCTGGCGCTGTTGCATCTGCCGGGCACCGACTGGATGCTGATCACGGTGGCGTGCATCTCTCTGTTCATCGGCGCCATGGGCAAGAGCGCGCAGTTCCCGCTGCATGTCTGGCTGCCCGATTCGATGGAAGGCCCGACGCCGATCTCGGCGCTCATCCACGCTGCCACCATGGTTACGGCGGGTATTTTCATGGTGGCGCGCATGTCGCCGCTGTTCGAGTTGTCGAACACTGCGCTGTCTTTCATTTTGGTCATCGGCGCCATCACCGCGCTGTTCATGGGCATCCTGGGCGTGGTGCAAACCGACATCAAGCGGGTCATTGCCTACTCCACCCTATCGCAGCTCGGCTACATGACCGTGGCGCTGGGGGCTTCGGCCTACTCGGTAGCGATTTTCCACCTGATGACCCATGCGTTCTTCAAGGCTTTGCTGTTCCTCGCGGCGGGCTCGGTGATCATCGGCATGCACCATGACCAGGACATGCGCCATATGGGCGGTCTGCGCAAATACATGCCCATCACCTGGATCACCTTCCTGATCGGCGGTCTGGCGCTCAGCGGCATTCCGCCGTTCGCTGGCTTTTTCTCCAAAGACAGCATCATCGAGGCGGTGCATGCCAGCGATCTGCCGGGAGCGGGCTTTGCTTACTTCGCCGTGCTCTCCAGTGTGTTCGTTACCGCGCTCTACACCTTCCGCATGTATTTCATGGTGTTCCATGGCGAAGAGCGCTTCCGGCACGTGGCGCACGATGCGCATGGACATGATCATGCGCAGGATCACGGACACGATGGCGCTCACGAGCCGCACGAGTCGCCGTGGGTGGTGACGGTGCCGCTCATCATGCTGGCCATTCCGTCCGTCCTCGCAGGCTATCTTTTCATTCAGCCGCTGCTGTACGGGCACTTTTTCGGGAACTCTATTTTTGTCAACGCGGCGGCCCATCCGGCCATGCGGGATCTCGCTGAGCACTGGCACGGCCAGATTCAGATGATGATTCACGGCTTGTTGTCGATGCCGCTGTGGCTGGCGCTTGCCGGCATTGCCACGGCCTACTACGGCTATATGGTGAACCTGCGCTTCCCGCAGGCTGTGCGGCGCATGCTGGGGCCGATCTATACCGTGCTCGAAAACAATTACTTCTTCGACTGGTTCAACCAGAACGTGCTGGCGTCTGGCATGCGGCTGCTGGGCACGGGCCTGTGGAAAGGCGGTGATGTGGGTCTGATCGATGGTCTGCTGGTCAACGGTACGGCGCGCGTGGTCGGCTGGACAGCACGGGTGGTGCGCCTGCTGCAGACCGGCTACATCTATTACTACGCCCTGGCGATGATTGCCGGCGTGGTGGTGTTCATGGGCTATTTTGTTCCGGGCAAGCTGTTGTCCGGCTGGTTCATCCGATAACAGCGAAGCGCGATACAAGCATGCAATCTCTCCCTTTGCTCAGTCTGTCCATCTGGATTCCCATCGCCTTCGGTGTCTTGCTGCTCTTTGTTCAGGGCGAGCAACGCGCTGCGGCGGCGCGCTGGCTGGCGCTGATCGGCTCGCTGATCTCCTTTCTCATCACCCTGCCGCTGATCACCGGCTTCGACAACGCCCAGGCGGGCATGCAGTTTGTCGAGTCCGTGCCCTGGATTCGGCCTTTCAACATCAATTACGCGCTGGGTATCGACGGTGTGTCGCTGTGGTTCGTGCCGCTGACCGCTTTGATGACTGTGATCGTGATCATCAGCGCCTGGGAGGTCATCAAAGATCGCGTCAGCCTTTATCTCGGCGCTTTCCTCATTCTGTCGGGCCTGATGATCGGCGTGTTTGCCGCGACCGATGCCCTGCTGTTCTATGTGTTCTTCGAGGCCACGCTCATTCCGATGTATCTGATCATCGGCATCTGGGGCGGGCCGCGGCGGGTGTATGCCGCGTTCAAGTTCTTCCTCTACACCCTGGCTGGTTCGCTGCTCATGCTGGTGGCGCTGATCTATCTTTACCTGCAGTCGGGCGGAAGTTTCGACATCGCCAACTGGTACCACGTGCCGCTGTCGATGACGGCGCAGATTTTCATTTTCATCGCCTTTTTCTTCGCCTTCGCGGTGAAGATTCCGATGTGGCCGGTGCACACCTGGCTGCCGGATGCGCACGTTGAAGCGCCCACCGGCGGCTCGGTGATTCTGGCGGCCATCATGCTCAAGCTCGGCGCCTACGGTTTCATCCGCTTCTCTCTGCCCATGCTGCCTGATGCCAGCCATGCGCTCGCGCCGGTCATGATCGCCTTGTCGCTCATTGCGGTGATTTACATCGGTTTTGTCGCTCTGGTGCAGGCCGACATGAAAAAGCTGGTGGCGTATTCATCCATCGCGCACATGGGGTTTGTCACTCTGGGCTTTTTCCTGTTCTCCGACCTGGGTGTGCAGGGCGGGTTGGTGCAGATGATCTCGCATGGTTTCATTTCCGGCGCCATGTTCCTGACCATCGGGGTGCTGTATGACCGCATGCACACCCGCCAGATTGCCGATTACGGCGGAGTGACCAACACCATGCCCAAGTTCGCCGCGCTGGCCGTGCTGTTCGGCATGGCCAACGCCGGCTTGCCGGGCACCAGCGGTTTTGTCGGCGAGTGGATGGTGATTCTGGCTGCGGTGAAATTCAATTTCTGGATCGGCCTGCTGGCCGCGACCACGCTCATTCTGGCTGCGAGCTATACCTTGTGGATGATCAAGCGGGTGTATTTCGGGCCGGTGGGCAATGACCATGTAGCCGCGCTCAAGGACATCGGCGCCCGTGAATTCTTCATGCTCGCCGTGCTGGTCGGCGCGGTGCTGTGGATGGGCGTGTATCCCAAATTCTTCACCGATCCGATGCAGGCTTCGGTGCAACATCTGCTGCAGTTTGCGGCGTCTTCCAAATTGCAGTGACAACAACCGCCATGAACTGGATCGCCATTTATCCGGAAATTCTCCTGCTCGTGCTGGCCTGCGTGGTCATGCTCGTCGACCTGTTCGTCAAAGATGCGCAGCACCGAGTGAGCTATTGGCTGACGCTGCTGGGACTGGTGGGCATCGGCGCGCTTTGCGGGCTTTACTACGCCTCGGGCATGCAGCAGTTCGCCATGGCGCGTGCACTCATCGTCGATCCGATGGCCATGCTGCTCAAGCTTTTCACGGTCATCGCCACCATCGTCACCTTGGTTTACTCTCGGCGCTACGCCCTGGATCGCGGCATGTGGGGCGGCGAGTTGTTCAGCCTGGTGCTTCTGTCTCTGCTCGGGCAGTTCATCATGATCTCGGGAAACAACCTGCTGACCATCTATCTGGGGCTGGAACTGCTCTCGCTCGCGCTCTACGCCCTGGTCGCGCTGCGCCGCGATCACACGCAGTCCACCGAGGCGGCGATGAAATATTTCATCCTCGGCGCGTTGGCTTCGGGTTTCCTGCTCTATGGCATGTCGATGCTGTATGGCGCCACCGGTTCGCTTGATCTGGTCACCATCTTCCGCATGATCGCGGTCGAGCCGATCAACCGCGCCGTGCTCGTGCTCGGGGTGGTGTTCATCGTTGCAGGTCTGGCGTTCAAGCTCGGAGCTGTGCCCTTCCACATGTGGATTCCCGACGTCTATCAGGGCGCGCCCACGGCGGTGGTGCTGATGGTGGGCGCGGCCCCCAAGCTGGCGGCCTTCGCCATGGCGATTCGTCTGCTGGTGGAAGGCATGTTCCCGCTGGCCATGGACTGGCAGGGCATGCTGGTGGTGCTGGCGGTGCTGTCCATCGGTCTGGGTAATCTGGCAGCCATTGCGCAGACCAACCTCAAGCGCATGCTGGCGTATTCCACCATCGCCCAGATCGGCTTCGTGCTCCTCGCGCTGCTCTCAGGCATGCTCAACGGCAATGGGCTCTCCGCCTCCACCGCCTACAGCGGCGCGATGTTCTACATGGTCATTTACGTGCTCACCACGCTGGGCACCTTCGGCGTGATTCTGCTGCTGGCGCGCGAAGGTTTCGAGGCCGAAGACATCCGCGATTTTGCCGGTCTGGCCAAAACTGACCCCTGGATGGCAGGTGTCATGACGTTTCTTTTATTCTCTTTGGCTGGCATACCGCCGTTCGCTGGTTTTTATGCCAAGCTCGAAGTGCTCACCATTCTGCTCAATACCGGGCGGGTCTGGCTGGTGGTGTACTCGGTCATCCTCTCGGTCATCGGTGCGTATTACTACATTCGTGTGATCAAGGTGATGTATTTTGATGCACCCACGGCGCTTTCGGCCTCGCGCGCAAGTGGAGTGGGCGGAGCGCGTGCTCTGCTGTCGCTCAATGGTCTGGCGGTTTTATTTCTTGGGTTGATGCCCGGTGGTTTGATGACCTTGTGTTATCAGGCCATCGCCAATACCCTGCACTGAAAGCGTTTCCCTATGCAGAATTCCGCAATCTGGTTGGTTATCGTTCTGGCGTTCGTCGCCGCCAACCTACCGTTTGTTTCCAACCGCTTCTTCCTGGTCATTCCGCTCAAAAAAACCCCCAAGTCGATCTGGCTACGTCTGCTTGAGCTGCTGATTCTGTTCTTTGTCGTCGGCTTTATTGGAATGGCGCTCGAAGCGCGGATCGGCCAGAACTATCCACAGCATTGGGAGTTCTATGCCGTCTCTGTCGCCATGTTCCTGGTGCTGGCCTTTCCGGGTTATGTGCTGCGTTACATGGTCAAGCGTCATCCGGCCCCGAGTCGCACATGAGCGGCGATCCGGCGCGTGTGCCGCAGGCAGCGGCCTTGCGCGAACATACGCTCGACAGCGAGATGGTGTTTCGCGGCACCTTCCTCAATATTTCGCGCGATCTTGTGCGGCTGGCCAACGGCGCGCAGGTGACCCGCGAATACATCCGCCACTCCGGCGCGGTGATGATCATTCCCCTGCTCGATAACGGCAAGGTGCTGATGGAGCGCCAGTTCCGCACGCCGATGCAGCGGGTCATGGTGGAGTTTCCCGCGGGCAAACTCGACGCGGGTGAGAGCTGGCTGGCTTGTGCCCAGCGCGAACTGCGCGAGGAAACCGGCTACAGCGCGAAGCAGTGGGCCTATATCGGACCGATCAACAACGCGATTTCCTACTCCGACGAAACCATTCATCTCGCTTTCGCGCGCGGCCTGGTCGCAGGTCGCCAATCGCTCGACGACAACGAACTGCTCGATGTTTTCGAGGCCAGCCCGCAAGACACCCTCGACTGGGTGCGCAATGGCCAGATCACCGACGTCAAGACCGTGATCGGCGCGTTCTGGCTGGAAAAACTGCTGCAAAACACCTGGAACTTCGACTGGCAGGACGTGGCCTGACGCTGTAGCTCTCAGATGCGGCGCTGAACCAGCAGGCGATAGGCCAGCAGATAGAGGGTGACGAAGCCCACACAGCAGGCCATGAGCAGGGGGGTGCTGCCCCACCACAGCATGGCCGGGCCCACGCTGAAAGCCGCGACGGCCCAGAGATAAGGCGAGGTGGCCGCATTGCGGCGTTGCCGCGGATCAGGATGATCGTCCTCGTCGAGCAGGCGGGTAAGCCGCCAGTAGACCAGATGATGCAGATGCAGCGTATCGGGCGCTGTGCCCGCGCGTTGGCGAAACTTGCGCCGCCACAGCGAATACAGCAACTCCCACACCGGGTAGGCCAGCACCATGAGGGCGAACCAGGGTGAGACGGCTGGGTTGCGCGCCACCAGCAATACGCTGAGCAGCGCCATCCAGAAGCCGAGCAGATAAGCGCCGGTATCGCCCAGGAAGATCTGGCCGCGCGGCCAGTTCCAGAACAAAAAGCCCAGCAGCGCGCCGATGGCGGCGAGGCTGAGCGCCATGATCAGCGGGTCGCTGACCTTGAACGCCACATAGCCGATGGCGCCAAAAATCATAAAGCTCACCATGCCGGCCAGGCCGTTGTAGCCGTCGATCATATTGACCGCATGCGGCAGGGCGCTGATGGCGACGAGCGCGATGAGCCAACCCAGCACCGGCCAGGCGTGTATCCAAGCGTCCAGCGGCCACAGCCCCAGACGGGTGACGCTGGCCTCAAGCAGCCAGACCGCTAGCCCCGCGGCGATCACCGTGGCCAGCGCCCGCCACAAGGGGGGCACATGGCGGCGCAGGTCTTCCACCACCCCGGCGAGCAGCACCGGCGCAATGGCGACAGCCAATCGGATTGTGACGGGCGCGCTGACATAGGTAAGGTGCATGAGCCACAGCAGGCCCACCATCAGGCCCAGCGCCAGGGCGAAGCCGCCGGTGCGCGGCGTGGGGTGGCGATGCCATTTCTGCACGCCCTGGGTTTCGTCCAGGCCGAAATGCCTGCGCCGACCAAGCACGATGAGGGCGGCGCATCCCAGCCAGCAGAGCAGGGCGGACAGGGCGGTGGCGTGCAACATGGGATGCGATAGGCAAACGCGATAAACCGACATTGTGCCTTTGCCCGGCATCACGAATCCACATGTCCCGCGCGCCGCCTTGCCTGCGGCCGTCGCCTACACTGCGAAGTTATGTTTGCATCCTTCTCCTGGCCTTTTGAGCTGCTTATCGGTTGGCGCTATACCCGCAGCGGGCGGCGCAGTCGGCGCAACGGCTTCATCTCCTTTATTTCTGCGGTCTCCGTCGGCGGCATCGCCCTCGGGGTGGCCGCGCTGATCGTGGTCATCTCGGTGATGAACGGGTTTCAGAAGGAGGTGCGAGACCGCATGCTCAACGTCATTCCGCACATCCAGATTCTCAATGTCAATGGTCAGGCCTTGCCCGACTGGCGCGGCGTGGCGCAGCAGGTCAAAAGCAATCCGGCAGTGACCGGGGTGGCGCCGTTTGTGCAAGGTCAGGCGCTGGTGGCGCAGGGCAGTCAGTTGCAGGGCGTGCTGGTCTGGGGGGTGGAGCCGAGCGAAGAAACCCAGGTGTCGCAGATCCCCGAGCACATGGTGGCGGGCAGTCTGGCCGCGCTCAAGCCGGGCGACTTCGGTGTGGTACTGGGCAACGAGCTGGCCAATGCGCTGGGGGTTGGCGTGGGCGACCAGATCACCATGGTGGTGCCCAGCGGCTCCATCACCCCGGCGGGCATGATTCCCCGTCTGCGCACCCTGCGGGTGGTGGGCATTTTCAATGTCGGGCACTACGAGTACGACAGCACTCTGGCGCTGGTGAATCTGCAAGACGCATCGGCGCTGTTCCGCACCGGAGGCCCCACCGGGCTGCGCGTGCAGACGCGAAATATGAATGACGCCCCGCAGATTGCGCAAGACTTGCAGCGCGTGCTGCCGCCCGAACTCGTGGCCCAACCCTGGACCGAGCAGAACCGCACCTGGTTCGAGGCCGTGGTGATCGAGAAGCGCATGATGTTCATCATCCTCACCATGATTGTGGCGGTGGCGGCGTTCAACCTCGTCTCTACCCTGGTCATGACGGTGACCGACAAGCTGGCCGATATCGCTATTCTGCGCACGCAGGGTGCGAGCCCCGGCTCCATCATGTCCATCTTTCTGCTGCAGGGCGCGGTGACGGGTTTTCTCGGCACCTTCGCCGGTGTCGCGCTGGGTTGTCTGATTGCGTTCAATCTCGACCCCATTGTCTCGTTCCTCGAAACCGTGCTGCACACCCAGTTCCTGCCGCGCAGCGTGTACCTGATCCACACCATGCCCAGCGATCCGCGCTTTTCAGACATCGCCACCATCACCGCAGCGTCGCTGGTCTTATCGCTGCTGGCCACGCTTTATCCCAGTTGGAGCGCCTCGCGGGTGCAACCGGCGCAGGCTTTGCGCTATGAGTGAACATCTGCTGCTGTCCGATCTGCCCCCGACCTCACCGGCGCTTGCGCAACTGCTGGCGCAGCCCGGCTTGCCTGCAACCGCCGCTCTTTGCCGCCAGGCCGTAGTGCTGGAGCAGGAAGCCCCTCGAGAAGATGCCCAAGCCGCCTGGCTGACGCCCGCCGAGCGCTGGCTGCTGCACGCCCTGCGTCTGGATGGCACAGGGGCCGAGCAGGCGCCCTGGGCGCGTCTGGCCGCGCTGGCCGATGGCGTGTCGGACGCTTTTCCAGCAGATCAGGCGCTGTGCCTGCTCACCCCGGCGCATCTGCGGCTGGGACGCGACAGCCTGTCGCTCACCGATCCTGCCACGCTCGATCTCAGGGCGGATGAAGCTCAGCCGCTCTTCGCCGCCGTCGAGCCCTTGTTTGCCAGCGCGGGATGGACGCTGCGCCGAGTCACGCCGCTGCGCTGGTATGCCGCCCACCCCAGCCTGAGCGCAGTGGTGACGGCGGGCGTGGCGCGCGCTCTTGGCCGCGGCGTGGCGGCGTGGATGCCCGGCGGCCCGGCGGCCCGACCCTGGCGGCAACTGCTCACCGAAGTGCAGATGACCTGGCAGCACCATGCCGTCAACGAAGCGCGCGATCAGCGCGGCCTGCCCGACATCAATACCCTCTGGATACACGGTTGCGGCCCCCTGGCGGCCGATTGGCGCAGCCCGATGCGCCTTGCCGAACAGGCCCACGACGGCGATGCGGTGAGCGATCCGGCCCTCGCCGCCGCGCTGCGCGGCCTGGCGCTGCGCCCGCGCAACGGGCCGCTTGACATCCTGCGTATTTTCGACGCCCGCGCGCTGCTGGCCGATGACCCCGCAGCCGGTCTGCGTCAGCTCGATGCCAGCCTTTCCGCCGCCATTGCGCAGGCGGTGCAGCAGACGGGCGGCGTGCGTCTCACCCTCGCGGGCGAGCTGCGCTGGCGCACCCTGCAGATCCGCCGTCCGCAAGGCTGGAAATTCTGGCAGCGGGCCGACTTCCTCGCGCAGTTTCACGGTTTGTAGCCAAACAAGTTGTCATTTTTTGCCATCTTCATCGCATACAGTCACAACTTTGCAGGCGATGAGGGTGAGAGATGGGTTACGAACGCTGGTGGGCCGCATTTAGCCTGTTTCTGGGATTGATGCCAGGCGCTCCCAAGCGCGATGACGTCGGCGCTGCGCTCGTCTGGGCTGCGGTGATGCGGGCTCTGCACGCCAAAACGCCAAGCCGCCAAGCCGCCAACAGGCGCCGCCGAGCGGTCTGCCGCGCGTTGGGCTGACCGCCGCTTCCACGGCCGATGCGCGCTGGCAGGGCGATGGTCGCCCTCTGGGCCGTGGCCCGCGCTTGCCCTGGTTTCCGCTGCCCGGTCAGCACCAGATCGCCCTGGTCGATGCGTGCGGCGCCGGGCTTCGCACCCGGCGCTGAACGGGGGCTGAGCAATCAGCCCCCTGCCGCAAGCTCAGAACAGTACGGCTGCCTTCTGTAGGGCGATATAGACGCCGATAAAGAAGGGAATACCGACCGCAGCCCAGGCCAGCACGCCAACAATGCCGAAGCTGCCGCGTGCCGCGTGTTCGGCGTCACCGGCAATGCGGTCCTCGTGCTTGAGGGCGCGTTCGCGGGCGAGTTCTTCTGGCGTCATGCGGTACTTGGCCGCCACCGGGCGCACCAGCAGGTTGAGGATGAAGCCCACCAGCAGCAGTCCGGCCAGGATATAGAGCGTGCGATCATAGACCAGGTTCTTCGCCACACCAGCGTCGATCTGGGTCTGGCGGATGGCGGCGATGAGGAAGGGCCCGGCCACACCGGCAACCGACCACGCAGTGAGCAGACGGCCGTGAATCGCGCCCACCATCTGCGTGCCGAACAAGTCGGCCAGATAGGCTGGCACAGTGGCAAAGCCGCCGCCGTACATGGTCATGATGACGCAGACCACCAGAATGAACAGACCTGCCGCGCCGCTATGGCCCAGCGCGGGCAGGCTGGCGTAAAGCGCCACGCCCAGCGCAAAGAACACCGCATAAGTCGCCTTGCGGCCGATGTAATCAGACAGCGCGGCCCAGAACAGACGTCCACCGCTGTTGAACAGGCTGATCAAACCGACCAGGCCACCGGCTGCCGCGACCAGCGCGGCCTTCTGCGCCGCATCGAGTGCTGCGCCGCTGTCGAGGCCGATGAGACGGCCGCCGAACACGTCCTGCAGCATCGGGCTGGCCATGGCGATCACGCCGATGCCGGCCGTCACGTTCAGGCACAGAATCCACCAGACCAGCCAGAACTGCGGCGTTTTCATCGCCTTGTTCAGATGCACTTCATGGTCGGTGATCATGGCATTGCCGCCCTTGGCCTTGGGCGTCCATCCCCGCGGCTTCCAGCCAGTGGGCGGCACCCGGAAGCCGAACGCCCCCGCCGACATCACCACGAAATAGAGCACGCCCATGATGATCAGCGTTTGAGCGACGCCCAGGGTGCCCGAGGCGCTGAAATACTTCATCAGCGCCACAGCTAGCGGTGCGCCGATCATCGCGCCACCGCCAAATCCCATGATGGCAAAGCCGGTGGCCAGACCGCGACGATCCGGGAACCATTTGATGAGGGTCGAGACGGGCGATATGTAACCCAACCCCAGACCAATGCCTCCCAGCACGCCGGCCCCGAGGATCACCAGCCAGAGCTGATGGATGTAAACGCCGATGCCGCCGAGCACCAGGCCGCCGCCCCAGCACAGCGCGGCGATGAAACCGGCCTTGCGCGGGCCCGCATGTTCCAGCCAGGCGCCCCAGATGGCGGCCGAAATACCCAGAAAGGCGATGAATACTTCGAAGATGTGCGTCACCGACGGCACGGTCCAGTTGCAAGTCGTGGTGGTGAGATGGCCCCAGAAACCCATCGAGCCGCATACGGCAGGATCGGTGCCTTCAAGCAGCTTGCTCATCGGCAGCCAGAACACGGAGAAGCCATAGGCCATGCCGATACACAGATGAATCGCAAGCGCGGCGGTAGGCACCAGCCAGCGGTTGAAATTGGGACCTGCAACCGTGCTTTCGCGGTCGAGCAGGCCCGGTTTTGAGAGGGGTGTGCTAAGAGAAGATGCCATTCATGACTCCATGTTTGTCGTTGTTCCCCGGGATGCGGCGGCAGGAACTTTTGCCGCTGCAGGCGGCTTTATAGTGAAATTTTTTGAATTGCGTGACAGCCTTTGAAGGCAATCGTTGCATCTGCACACAGGCGTCAAGCTGCTACTAAGCGCTGTTCAGGCGTGGTGCGCGTCGAAAATTAAACTCCGTGCAGTATCCTCGGCGGGTGCCGACATACTGATCAGCGCTCTCGACCGGACCTAGCCACTCGGCTCTCTACAATGTGGCAAAAAATCCACTTGAATGAACTATTCATGCGTTAGCGGGTGGGAAATTTGGCTGGTCTGAAATGAAGATGCGAGGAATTTGATGACAGAACGACAGATTGTGTCTGGCGACACAACCGCACCGCATGCAGTGGATGTGCTGGTGATCGGCGGTGGTCCGGCAGGCACCACGGCAGCTACCTTGCTGCAGGAGCGCGGCTTCCGCGTCACTCTGCTCGAAAAGGATCATCATCCCCGCTTTCACATCGGCGAATCCTTGCTGCCGGCCAATCTGCCCTTGCTTGAGAAGTTGGGGGTGGCCGAAGCGGTGAAAGCGATGGCGATGGAAAAATGGGGGGCGGAATTCGTCTCGCCCTGGCATGAACAAAAGACGCAGATGTTTGCGTTCGCAGACGCCTGGGACAAGTCGATGCCCATGGCCTACCAGGTCCGGCGCTCGGAATTTGATGCGCTCTTGATGCGAAATGCCGCAAGCAAGGGAGTAGAAGTGCAGGAGGGCTGCAAGGTCGATGACGTGCAGTTCCTGCCGGACGGACAAGGCGCGATCATCTCAGCGCAGCATGAGGATGGTCGTCGCGCCAGTTGGGCCGCGCGCTATGTGGTCGACGCCTCTGGGCGCGACACGTTTTTTGGCAGCCGCTTCAAAACCAAGAAGCGCAATCCCAAACACAACAGCGCGGCGATCTACGCCCACTTCACCGGGGCGAAACGCCTGGAAGGTCAGGCGCAAGGCAACATCACCATTTTCTGGTTTGATCATGGCTGGTTTTGGTTCATCCCCTTGGCGGACGGTGCGACCAGCGTGGGGGCGGTGGTGTGGCCCTACTACCTCAAGACCCGCAACAAGCCGCTGGACGAATTTTTCGCCGACACCATCGCTATGTCGCCCCAGTTGAGCGAGAGGCTGTCAGGTGCCACACGGGTGTCCGAGGTAGAGGCCGCGGGGAATTTTTCTTATAGCTGCGGCCATACCTACGGCCCGAATTACCTGTTGATCGGGGATGCCTACGCGTTCATCGATCCGGTTTTTTCATCCGGGGTGATGCTGGCGATGCAGGGCGGATTTTTCGCCGCAGACGCTCTTGAAACCTGCCTGCGTCAACCTGCGCGCGTCGCCAAGGCGCTGGCCCGTTTCGACCGTGAAATGCAGCGTGGCCCGCGTGAGTTCTCCTGGTTCATCTACCGCGTCAACCATCCGACCATGCGAGACATGTTCATGGGGCCGCGCAACGTCTTGCGGGTGAAGGAGGCTCTGCTATCGGTGCTGGCGGGCGACATATTCGGCAAAACCCCGATCTGGACTTCGGTGCGCATCCTGAAGGGCATTTTCTACGCCGCTTCGCTCAGGCAGTTTGGCCGCAGTTGGGCGGCGCGGGTGCAGCGCAAGCGCCAGATCCAGATTCACGACGACCCCCAGCCTGAGACTCACCACGGCTGACGCCGCCCTCGTTCATGCTGCAACTGCTGCACCTGCCTGCAAGCGCGCTGGCCCAAGCCGCGCGCGACGCGTCTTCTCCCCTGCTCGGCGCCGCCTGTTTTGGCGCAGGCGCAGGCCCGATTCCGCACCCTCTTTTTCCGCTGGCCAGCGTTCAGGTCGAACCGCTGGCGAGCGAGCCCGCCTTGTGCGAAGCCTGGTCGACACAAGGGCCGCTGCAGCCGGGCAAGACGGGGTGCGTACATTGGTGCAGTAACGGTGACGTGTTATTCGCCGTGCTGCAGGTAGCAGAGGCCGTGACCGCAAACGCGGCGGGAGTGCCGCCGTTGCAGGCGGCGTCGCGCGCGGCTTATGCCGATCTGTTCACCGCGCTTGATGCGTTGGGCTACCCGCATTTGTTGCGGGTCTGGAATCATGTGCCCGATATCAATGGTGAGAGCGCAGGAGTCGAGCGCTATCGGCTGTTCAACATTGGCAGGCAAGACGCCTTTCTGGCCCACGGGCGTACTGTGTCCGGCGCCAACGTGCCCGCGGCCAGCGCCCTGGGTGCAGCGGCTAACGCGCCGCTGCTGGTGTATTGCATAGCCGCGCGCCAGCCCGCTGTGGCGATTGAAAATCCGCGGCAGCTCAGCGCCTATCACTATCCGCAAGACTATGGCCCGCGCAGCCCCACGTTTTCGCGCGCAAGTCTGGCGACTTTCGGACCGCAGCACCTGCTCTTCATCTCGGGCACCGCCAGCATCGTGGGACATCGCACCCTGCACGCCGAGGACGTGGCGGAGCAGACGCGTGAAACCTTGCGCAATGTCGAGGCTGTGTTGCAGCAGGCGCATGCGAAGGGCGTTGCGGGCATCGGGCTTGCGAACCTGTACTACAAGGTCTATGTGCGGCACCCGGCAGACTGGCCGGTCATCCGCGCCGAACTGCAGCGTGCCGCGGGCGCAGCGGTGCACGCCATCGCCTTGCAGGCTGACGTCTGCCGCTCCGATCTGCTGGTGGAAATCGAGGCGACCGGCTTGCAAACCACAAATCAGGATCTTCGCGCATGAGGCATCGTTTGCTTGTCACCGCCGCCGTCGCGCTGGCGTTTTCTACCTTGCCTGGAGCGGCTTCGGCGGAGCAGAAGCCCCTGTGGGAATTCGGTCTGGGGGTGGGCGGGGTGAGCTTCCCGGCTTATCCGGGCTCGGATGCACAGCGCAACTATGCGGTGCCTGTGCCGTATATCGTGTACTGCGGCGAGTTCATCAAGGCTGACCGCGACGGGGTGCAGGCGCGCCTGTTCGATACCGATCGGGTCGAGTCCTATTTCAGCTTCAGTGCCTCGCCTCCAGTCAACAGTTCCTCCAATGGGGCGCGCAGCGGCATGCCCGATCTCAAGCCCATGGTCGAGTTTGGTCCCGCGCTCGAAGTGCATCTGTGGCAGTCCGCCGCGCAGCGCATGCGGCTCGATTTCCGCATGCCATTGCGCACCGCCTACACCGTGCAGACGCGACCGCAGCAGGTGGGATGGGTGCTGGCTCCGGTGCTCAATCTCGACATGGGCGGCGTGGAGGGGCTGCCGGGCTGGAACCTGGGCATGCAGACCGGCCCGGTGTTCGCTGACCGACAGTACAACCAGACGTTCTATGGCGTGGACAGCGCTTACGCCACTGCCGCACGCCCCGCCTACGCGGCGTGCGGCGGCTACTCGGGTAGCCAGTTCACAGTTGCTTTGAGCAAACGATTTTCCGGTTTCTGGGCGGGCGCCTTTGCCCGCTACGACAATCTGGCCGGGGCCGTCTTTGCCGACAGTCCGCTGATGCGTCGCAGCCAGAACCTGTCGCTCGGCTTCGGCATCGCGTGGATACTCGGCCAGTCATCCAGAATGGTGGACAGTCATGAATGAGGACGTGATCGTGCCGGAGGCCGTCTCAGCGTCAACATGGCGCAATGGCTGGGATATGGCGCGGGTGTTTTTCGGGCTCGGCCTCTTGGGCGTGATGGGGCTGCTTTGGTCTCTGCTGGCCATCCCGCTGTACTACCTGCTGCCGCGCCGAGCGGGCCTCGTGGTCGGACGCTGGCTGATTCATTCGGCGTTCCGCGTGTATTTGCGTATTTTGGCGCTGATCGGCGCCTGCAACTTCGACCTTTCGGCGCTCGACTCCCTGCGCGGCCAGCCGCCCATGATCATCGCACCCAACCATCCTTCGTTGATCGACGCCGTGCTGGTGATCTCACGCTTGCCTGGGCTGGCCTGCATCATGAAGGCCAGCATTGTGGACAACCCCTCGTTGGGTGCGGGCGCACGGCTTGCGCGCTATATCCGCAACGACGCGCTGCGCAGCATGATTCACCTTGCTGTGGCCGATCTGAGATCGGGGCATCATCTGCTGCTCTTTCCCGAAGGCACGCGCAGTACGAGCCGACCCATCGGAGCCCTGCGCGGCAGCGTGGCGCTCATCGCCAAGCAGGCGCGGGTACCGGTGCAGACTGTGTTCATCGAGACCGATTCGCCCTTCCTCGCCAAAGGTTGGCCCCTGACGCGCCGACCGCAATTGCCCATCACCTACCGGGTGCGCCTGGGCAAGCGCTTCGATCCGCCTCAGGATGCGCAGGTCTTCATCGCCAAGCTCGACGCCTATTACCGCGATGCGCTGGCCGGTGCCACATTGCCGGATCCTCTCGTGGTGCCCTCCGCGGATGACTGAGCCCCAAGTTGCCCCAGGCGGCCCGTCTCCCAGCGCGACGCACCTCGTCCTGATTCCCAGCTATGACCCGGGCGCCCAGGTCTATGACACGGTGCGAGCGGCACGCGCGCAGTGGGCGCCAGTGTGGGTGGTGGTCGACGGCAGCACCGACGGTACGGCACAAGGATTGCGCGAGATGGCCGACGAAGACCCGCAGCTGCGCGTTTTCGTGCTGCCGCAAAACAGTGGCAAGGGTACGGCTGTGCTCCACGGTCTTGACGCCGCTGCGGCTGCGGGCTACAGCCACGCGCTGACCATGGATTCCGACGGCCAACATCCGGCCGAACGCATCCCCGCCTTCATGGCCGCTTCACAGCGGCAGCCGCAGGCCATGGTGCTCGGCGTGCCGGTGTTCGACGCCAACGCGCCCAATCTGCGCGTGCAGGGCCGCAAGGTCTCCAACGCCTGGGCGCATCTCGAAACCCTGTGGGCCGGCATCGGTGATTCACTCTACGGCTTTCGTGTCTACCCGGTGGCGCCACTGCGCGCGGTGATGCAGCGCCAGCACTGGATGCGTCGCTTCGACTTCGACCCCGAAGCCGTGGTGCGTCTGAGCTGGCGCGGCGTGCCTGCCGTTAACCTGCCAGCTCCGGTGCGCTACCTGCGCCCCGAGGAAGGCGGCGTGTCGCACTTCAGTTATCTGCGCGACAACGTCCTGCTGACCTGGATGCACACCCGGCTGTTCCTCGGCTTCGTACTTCGGCTGCCCCTGCTGGTATGGCAACGCGTGCGCGGAACGCCGGGCGTCGGCTGATCAGGCCTTGGCCGAGTCGACGCAGCCTTGCTCGGTGGGCTCTGTGGTCGCGAGACGCGGCAGCCACAGCCGCAGCATCGGCGCGGTGATCACGGTGCTGAAAATCGCCATCAGCGCCAGCATGGTGAATACATTGCGCGAGATGGCGCCCAGGTCGTAGCCCACGTTGATGACGATGAGCTCCATCAGCGCACGGGTGTTCATCAGGGCGCCCATTACACCGGCTTGGGGGCGGCTCATACCGCACCAGCGTGCGGCCAGATAGGCCCCGCCGAACTTGCCTAGCGTCGCCAGGGCGACGAGCAGCGCGCACCAGGCCCACAAGGTGGCGCTGGACAGGCCGCCGATGTCGGTGCGCAGGCCGGTATAGGTGAAAAAGATCGGCAGGAAAAACACGAGGACGAAGGGACTGATCTGCGCTTTCCAGGCCTGAACCAGCCGGACCTGGTCGTGCAGGATGACGCCCATCATGAAGCCGCCGAAGATGGCGAAAATACCGATTTGATAGGTGCACATGGCCGAGATGAATATGGCCGCCAGCACCACGCCCAGCAGATTCGGCGACAGATCGTCGCCACCCGCCTGAAAGTGACGGATGGCGCGGTGCATCAGCGGCCGAGCGACATACAGCCAGAGCAGTGCAAAGCCGAGCACCAACAGCACCTTCAGTCCGAAGGCGGCCGGCTCGAAATGGCTCACCGCCAAGGTGGTGACCAAGGCCAGCAACAGCCAGCCGACCACGTCGTTGAAGGCCGCGGCGCTGATGGCAATGACTCCCAGCGGGGTGCGGTGCAGGTTGAAGTCCACCAGAATTCGGCCCAGGATGGGCAGGGCAGTGATGGAGAACGACGTGGCGATGAACAGCGCGCTGATCTCGCCTCCAGCCTGCGGTGACAGCGTGGCGGCGCTGAAGGCGCCGAACCCCAGGCCGAGTGCGAAGGGCGCCAGCATACTGGCGATGCCGATCCACAGCACGGCGCGGCGGTTGCTGCGCGCGCCGAGGTGCGCAAAGTCAAACTCCAGGCCGATCTGGAACATCAACAGGATCAGGCCGATCTGCGACAGGATTTGCAGCGGCGTTCCCGAGGCGGAATGAAAGACGACATGGAACACATCAGGAGCAAGCAGGCCGAACAGAGAAGGCCCGAGCAGAATACCGATCACGATCTCGCCGACTGCAGCCGTCTGTCCAAGCCGCCGCGCCAGCGCGCCGCCGAAGCGTCCGGTCAGCACGATGACCGTGAGCTGCAGCAGGGTGAAGAACAGCAGGGTTTCGGCAGCGTGGACGGAGAGGGGCGTGTTGACGCTCATAGGCAATGGCGGGGTGGGCAGGGCGGACCGAGATCAGATCATGCCGCCATTGATGGAAATGATCTGGCCGCTGATGTAGCCCGCTTGATCGGACGCAAGGAAACCGACGAGATCGGCCACTTCCTCGGGCTGGCCCGCGCGCTTCATTGGCACGAGCCGCGCCACGGCGTCAGCGTCGAAGTTGTCCGCGCTCATCGGTGTGGCGATGATGCCGGGAGCCACCGCGTTCACGGTGATGCCGCGGCTGGCCACTTCCAGCGCCAGTGATTTGGTGGCGGCGTGCAGCGCACCCTTGGCGGCGGCATAGTTCACCTGGCCACGGTTGCCCGTGATGGCGGCTACCGAGGTGATGTTGATGACACGCCCCCAACGGGTGCGGATCATGGGCAGCATCAACGGCCGGGTGAGGTGGAAAAAGCTGTTGAGGTTGACGTCGATGACCCGTTGCCATTGGTCGGCACGCATGCCGGGAAACACCGCGTCATCATGCAGACCGGCATTGTTGACCAGCACCTGGATCGGTCCGCCGGCCAGGAGCTCCTCGGCGGCTGCCGCGGTGGCCGCCGGGTCGCTCAGGTCGAAGGCCAGTGCCTGCGCGGTGTGGCCCTGGCCGCGCAGTTCTGCAGCCAAGGACTGGGCACGCAGCAAGCCGCTGTTGGCGTGGATGAATACGGCAAAACCATCAGCGGCTAGGCGACGGCAGATCGCGGCGCCTATGCCGCCGCTGCCGCCGGTGACCAAGGCGCGTCGTGCTTGTGGCGTGGTGTCATTCATCGGTTTGATCTCCGGCGTCGCCCAACAGGACCGACGCGCGGCCTTCCAGCAGCAGTCGGTCTGCAGCGTGCACGCTGAACTGGTAGAGCAGCATGCTGGCATCGCCGCTGATGCGCTCGGCATGCACAGCGAGATCGGCGGCGATGTCGTCGATGCGGGTGGCAAGCAGTTGCACCGCGCGCACGCTGACCAGCATGCCGGGTCGCGGCGGTGCTTCCAGCGGCGCGGCCAAGGCGCCGTGCACTGCCATGGCCTGAGCGGCGTATTCGATCCCGCAAGCTGCTCCGAGCCGGTCGAACTGACGCAAGGGGTTGTTCGCGTCGCAGTGGCTGCTGGCGCTGCAGACAATGCGCTGCGCGTCCCACGCCAGCACCCGGTCGAGCAGACACATGGCACCCTGATGCGGAATGTGCGCGGCGATCCAGGCGTGATCGCGTGCGCTCTCGTCAGGTTGGTCGGGGTTCAGCATGGAGCGAGGTGCACTTCAAATGGTTGACCAGGAAACTGTTCAAGTACCACGGTGTCGCTCTGTCTTTTGCACAGGGCTTGCAGCAACGGTAGGCAGCGGGCTGCGGGGATGGAGCGACGCAGGGTTTCCAGCCCGGCATCGGTCAGCCGGTTTGCGGGGGTGCGGGTGAAGGGCAGATTCGGATCCAGGCTGAGCCGGGCCAGGGTGTGCGCCCCCGCCTCTGGCGCGAGGGCCAGTGCAACGCCAAAGCTGTCGGGGATGGGGCGGGCGCTGTGCAGCGGCTCGGGATAGCAGGTGTCGTAGGCCAGCAGCAGCACGGGCCGGCGCAGAAGCGTGACTTGCACCAGTGCTTCGAGCAGCCCGGCAGCAAAGCTGGCATCGAACGCACACAGCACTGCGGACGGGGCCATGGCCCCGGTGGCGATGCCCCAATAGCCTGAGGCTGCGTTGTGCACCGAGTTGTGAAAGCGGGTCGGCGAAATCAGCCGGTCGCTTGATGCGAGGGCGTCGCAGATCTCGTGGCAGTTCCGTCCGTCGCCACTGGAGGAAGAAAACACGGTGGCCAGATCGGCGGCCTGCATTCCGGCTGCCGCCACGGCCTCCAGTCCCGTGGCCAGGGTGAGCTTGATGACGGCGGTTGCGCGGCGGCGTTCGGCCGGCGGCAGAATTTGCGGCGTCGGCAGCACGGTCGGTTCCGGCACATAGGGCGCTTCGTCCGTCAACACGGCGCGCGCCTGCGGCCAGTCGCGCAAGCCGGGGCCGAGCAGGCCGATGCCGTCCACGCAGGCGCTGAGCAGCTTGGGCGGGCTCATTGGGCATCTCCTCGTGCCAGCACCAGGCTGCAATTGGTGCCGCCGAACCCGAAGGAATTGCTCAGCACCCGGCGTGGCGCAGAAGGGCGTGCTTCCAGCAGGTAGTTCAGCGGCGCGACGCTGGCGATGGCCGGGTCGAGCGCAGTGGCGCCCACGCCGCCGGGCAGCACGCCGTGGCGCAGCGCGAGCAGGGAGAACACGGCTTCCAAACCGCCAGCGGCGCCCAGCGTATGGCCGGTGGCGCCCTTGGTCGAACTGCAGGGCGTTGTGGGGCCGAACAGCGCGCCCACTGCGCGGCCTTCTGCGTTGTCGTTGCTGGGCGTGGCGGTGCCGTGCAGATTGATGTAGTCGATCTCGTCAGCCTGCAGACCGGCTTGCGCCAGCGCCGCCTGCATGGCGCTGCGTGCGCCCAGGCCGTCCGGGTGTGGCGATGACATGTGATACGCGTCACTCGACTCTCCGACGCCCAGCAGCAGCACGGCGTCGTCCGCCGGACGTGCAGGGGCGGCTTCAAGCAGCACGAAGGCGGCGGCCTCTCCGATGGACAGGCCGTGACGCTGTGCGTCAAACGGGCGGCAGGGTTGGGTGGAGAGCAGTTCCAGCGAGTTGAAACCGTACAGCGTGGTCAGGCACAGGCTGTCGACGCCACCCACCAGGGCGCAGTCGATCAGTCCGGCGGCGATCATGCGCTGCGCGTTGCCGAAGACCTTGGCGCTGCTGGAGCACGCGGACGACACCACCATGGCCGGGCCGAGCAGGCCGAAGCGGGCGCGCACATAGGCCGCGAGTGAGAAGGTGTTGTGCGTCTGGGCGTAGTGATAACTGACGGGCAGGGCGCCGCTGGCATCGCGCTCGCGATAGGCCAGTTCCGTCTGCAGAATGCCCGAGGTGCTGGTGCCGAGCACGACCCCCACACGCTGCGCACCGTGGCGGGAAATGGCGGCTTGCACCGCCTGAATGAAGTCGTCCTGCTGCAAGGCGAGTTCAGCGAGACGGTTGTTGCGGCAGTCAAATGCAGCCAGTTCTGGCGGCAGGCGCACGTCGTCCACACCGGCGATCTCGCCGACCCAGGTGGGCAGATCCACGGTGTCGAAACTACAGGGCGAGAGGCCGCTGCGGCCGTTGCGCAGGGCCTGGAGTTGCGCGTCCAGCCCGGCGCCCAGGCAACTGGTGGCGGTGGCTGCGCCGAGTTGCAGGTGCGGCAACGTGAGGGGAGAAAGAGGCATGTGCTGAGGAGAGGACAAGAAGTGGTTCAGGGCGCGTCGACGGTCGCCACGAGTAACACATTAGCAAATGGCGTGCCCTGACTCATGGGCATGGGCTTGACCGTGAAGCCCAATGCCTGCAGGGCTTGCATCCATTCTTCCAGGTTGCGGCAATACAGATGTGCCGTGCGGTGGCCGCGAGCGCGGGTCACGATGAAGTCCACCCAGTTGCTGATGCGAAAGGGCAGTCCGGCTGCGGCGTCGCCCACCCGTAGCAGCAGCACGCCACCGGGAGTCAAGGCGTCGCGCACGCGGCGCAACACCACGTCCTGCGCGGGCCTGTCGATGTAGTGCAGCACGTCGAGAATGACCACGGCGTCGGCGTTGCCGAAGGGTGCGCTGCGGATGTCTCCCTGCTCGAAACGGGCGGCATCGCCAAGGGCGGCGTTGGCGCGCGAGACATCGCTGGCCATCAATTCAACGCCGCGCAGTGCGGTGGTTTGGGGCGGTGCGGGCCAGGCTTGCGGCCAGTTGCCCGCCGCATGGGAGCGCTGCGCCGCAAGCAGCCACGACGCCAGCAGCCCCTGGCCGCATCCGAGGTCGAGCACGCGGGCCCTTGCAGGAATGAGGCCGAATTGCAGCAGCCCGGCGAATGCCGGATCGCCCGCCAGTTTGCCGCGTGCAAAATGCCAGGCGAAGCGCCCGGCTGGCCGGTAAGGCGCGGCGGCGGCATCGATCAGGTCGGCGAGCCACGCTGCGGTGGCGTGTGAGGAGGAAGGGGGGGCGTTTGCGTTCATTGAGGCCGGGCTGGAGCCGCAGGGGTGTCGGGGGTGGCGCAGGCAACGCGCAGGGTGACTGTCGTCAGGCCGGCGGTGCGGATGGCGTGGAGCAAGGCGGGCAGCACCTCGAGGATGACCGGCCGGCCCTGCGCGGTTCGCGCGGCGTGGCCGTCATGCAGGAGCAGGATGTCGCCCGGGCCCAGCTTGTGCACCAGACGATGCAGCACCACGGCAGGGCGAGATTCGCGGGTATCGAAGCCTCGGCGGGTCCAACTGGCAAGCAGGAGTTGATGTCGCGCCAGGATCGGCCCGAGGAAAGGATTGCGCAGTCCGGCGGGGGCGCGGAAAAAGCGCGGCGTGACGCCGGTGATGTGACGCAGGTCGACTTGTGCGGCTTGCAATTCGCGGGCGTAGCCACGCGGTCCCAGCAGCGAAAAACTGTGGCGATGGCGATCGCTGTGATTCTCGACCGCATGGCCGCGCAGCACGATGGCGCGGCACAGCTCGGGGTGGGATCGGGCGCGCTCGGCGATGCAGAAGAACGTGGCGCGCGCGCCGTGGGCGTCGAGCAGATCGAGCACGGCGGGGGTGATCAAGGGATCGGGACCATCGTCGATGGTGAGCGCCACTTCGCCGCGTCGTGCGGCGGCTTCGGGCAAGCGCGTGAGGTTGGGGCCCAGCGCCTGGCTGCGCGGCCACAGGCCGGTCGCGGTGAGCACGGAGTGGTTGAGCACCAGCGCCGTCAGCGCCCAGGGCCAGAGGTCAAACTGCCACAGCACAGCGCCCAGCGCCAGGGCATGCAGGGCGATGGATGCCAGGATCAGGGGCGTGGGCTGCCAAGCCGGAACGGGTGGCAGGACGGTGGCGCAGTCGTCAGGCATGGTTCAGGATCCTGGCGAGGTCTCGGTGGTCTTGTCAGGCGCCGAGAGCATGGCCGAAAAAAGCAGGGCGAGCAGGGCGCCGGGCGCGACGGTCGCTCCCATGGCCTGCAATACGGGCACGCCCGACAGCAGCAAAGGGCCGAACCCCGCCACGGTGGTGAGATTGGCGAACAGTAAAGAGGCGAGGGTGGACGGTTCGATGCCGCCGACCTCGTCCTGTCCCTGGTTGAAGAACAGGGCGTAGTTCGAGCCCACGGCGACGATCAACATCATGCCCACCAGATGCAGTAGGGTGAGTTGAACGCCCGACAGCAGCAGCCCGGCCACGACCACGACCACGGCGGACAGGAGCGGTGCGAGCACCCGAACGGTGCGCGTTGCCGAGCGCAGTACGACCAGCAGCAACACTGCGATGGCGACAATACCAGCGAGCGACAGCTCCGACGCCGTGCGCAGATAGCCGTCGTACAAGCCGGTACTTGCGGTGCCCAGATTGATGATCAGTGCGTCGCTGCCGTGCAGAGCGGCCTGCACGCGGGCGTCGTCAATGCTGGCGCGAGGGGGCGCTCGCAGGGGCAGCAAGGCGGTCCAGCCTCCCGTAGCTTGGTGCAGCAACATGCCATCGAGTGCCAGGGAGAAGGCGGTATGCGCCAGGTCGGGCCGGGTCAGCAGCGGGAGATGGCGCGCCGCCTCGACATCGTGCAGGAAGGGGGCAAATGCTGCGGGCCTGACGGGTAGGCCGTGCAAGGCGGCATCTAGCCGGGCTTGCAGCACGGCAGCGTCAGGCAGGGCGGACTGCCTGATCCGCTGCGTGGCTAGACTGGGCAGATAACGCGCCGGGCTGTCAAAACCGGCAATTACGCCTTGTTGCTGGAGGGTTTGCAACCGGGGTGCGATGCGCTCTGCCGCAGCGAGTGCGGCCTCGAGGCTGGGGGCGTGAACGGCCACCAGATCAACGGCATCGGGCGCGCCCAGTTGTTCGCGCAGTTGCGAGTTCAGTGCAAGGGCTTGCGGGGTGATGGGGCTGAGCGCGGAGAGTTGTGTGTTCCAGAGGGTGTGGCGATGGGCCAGCACCACGGCGATCGCGCCAAGCGCAAGCAATGCGACCAGCCAGCGCAAGCTGCGCAGGCGTGCAACCAATAGCTTGAGGCGCTGCCCGGTGCGGCTGAGGTCGCGCACGGCGAAGTTGGTGGGCAGGAGTTGTGGCAACACGAAGCGCGTGACCAGAGCCGCCGCCACCAGGCCGGCTATGGAGTAAGCCCCAAGTTGGGCCAGCCCGGGAAAGTCCGAGAGCAGCAGGGTGGCAAAACCGACCACCGAGGTCAGCATGCCCAGGCGGATGGTGGGCCAGAAGCGGTGCAGCCAGTCGCTGCGCGCGGTGTCTGGCGCCGTGCCTGGCGTCCTGGCGCGCCTGGACTGGACAAACAAATAAATGGAGTAGTCCACCGCTTCGCCGATCAGGGTGGTGCCAAACCCGAGGGTGATGCCCTGGACCACACCGAATCCCAGACTGACGGCGGTGATGCCGGCCAATACGCCGGACAGCACGGGCAGGAGCCCGAGCAGCAGCACGGGCAGTGAGCGATAGACCAGCAGCAATAGGCCGACGATGAGCACGCCGCCGATGAGCGACACACGCTCGACCGCATGCCTGATGGTGGCGCGCGCTTGCACCGCAAAGACCGCTGTGCCGCTGATTACCAGGCTGGCACTGCGGGCTGCTGGCGAGCTTTGTTCCTGTTCGATCTGTTGCTGCGCGGCAGAGTAGGCGGCGCGCACGGCCTCGATGGCGGCCTGCTGGCCATCGGTGTCCGTGCCTGCAGCGCGCGTCTGTACCAGCAGCAAGGCGCGGGGCATGTCGGGCGCAGCCCACACGCCATCGTCCTTGTGCGGCTGTGCGCCTGCTGCCATGTTGTCCAGCAATTGCAGCAAGGCGCCTGTGGGGTCGGCGGGGAACAGGGATTTGAGACTGCCGCCCAGGGGCGAGGCGAGGGTGTCAATGCTGGTCGCAATGGCTTGGCGAAGGCCGGAGGCTGAAAAGGTCTGCGGTGTGGTGGCGGGGCTGAGCAGGTATCGGTACTTGAACAGCAGGGCTTCGTCAGCGTGCGTATCGACCGGTTCGCCATTGTTGACCGAGACGAACGCTGCCTGCTGGCGCAGCCGCGCCGCCAGTGCGCGCGACAAGGCAGCGCGGGTGCGCGCGTCACTGCCGTCGATTCCCACCAGAATGAGGCGAGAGATCAGGCCGTCGCGCAACTGATCGACCAGCACCTGCTCCTGGGCTGTGGGCTTGCTCGGCAGGAAGGCCGACATATCGGCGGTATAGCGGCTTTGCAGGATGACGGCTAGGCAGGCGACGAGTGCGCCCAGCCAAAGCAGAACCGGGGTGAAGCGCCGCCGCATCATCCGTGCACGCCCAACAAAGTGAGGTTCCACCCGACGGTCATTGCACGGGTTGCTCGTGAATGGTCATCAGTGAGCTGTCGCCGTCGGCCTGCAGCACGGCGATCGTCTGCACCTGACCCTGCCTGCCCCCGATCTGGATGCGGCGCACCCGCGCACGCGCCTTCGCGTCCACGGGAGACAGGGTGAGTTCCCAGCTTGCCGCCGTGCCATCGAGGGTGGTGGTGTAGTCGCGCTGCAGCGCCTTGCGGTCGCCGTTGAGGGTGGCCCGGATGCTGTTGATCAATACGGCAACGTCTGGATGATCGCGCAGGTCGAACTGATGGCTGCGACCATCCATTTCGAGAGTCACCTGATTGGCCTGCAGGATCAGGGTTTGCCGCTTGGGTTTGAGGGTGCGCATCTCAAGAAAGTCGGGTGCGGCAAATCGCAATTCTCCGGACGACTCGATGGGGGCGTCGAGCATCGCCAGGGTCTTGGTCTCGACAAAGGTGGCGCGGTTTGCCGGATGACGGGCCAGAGCCTGCATCAGGGTATCGAGCGTCCAGTCGGCCGCCTGGGACAGCGTTGGAACGAGCAGCGCGCTGGCGAGCAGCAGGGCGCGCAGGGCGAATCGGCGTGTGGACAGTGTCATGGCTCGGTCGGCCCGGCTGCTTCCGCTTCGGGGCCCTTCCAGAAGTCGTAGAAATTGAACCAGTTATAGGGTGCATCGGTGCAGCGCATCTCAAGGCGTTGCACATAGCTTTCCAGCGCGATGTCAATGGCGACGGCGCGCTGGCTGCGGGGGAGGCTGGTGAAGTCGGCCAGGCGCTCGAAGTGCACGTCGTAACGGTTGCCGCCGCGGTAGATGCCGAACATCAGCACCACGGGGCGCTTGAGCAGGGCGGCGATGCGCAATGGTCCGCGCGGCCAGGGCGCGGGCTGGCCGAAAAAGGGCAGGGTCGCCGTGCTGTCATCGTGCAGGGACCGGTCGGCAAGAAAGCCGACTACGCCGCCCGCGTCCAGCCGGTCCTGCAATCTCAGCATGGAGTCGAGCCGTCCCAGGGGGATGATGTCCTGCGCGGCAGCGGGGTTGATGGCGTGCAGCGCGTCGTTGATCTTGCGCGCATTGTCGGGATACATCAGCAACGAAACGCGCGGCGCCGCGTCGCGCCGGGCAAGCGCTCGCAACACCTCGAAACTGCCGAAATGCGCCCCCATGAGAAACGCGCCTCGACCTTGTGCCAGAACGGCGTCCAGCACGTCTGCGCCTTGCACGCGCAGATCGAACAGATCCCATCGATCATTGAGCAGATAGACGCGGTCGTGAATGGTGGAGGCGAAGCTGAACACGTGGCGGTAGCCATCGGCCCAGTTCGCGTCGCGTCCGAGCACGCGCTTGAGATACTGGCGCGAGGCGCGCCTCGCGCCAGGTGCAAACAGCACAAAATACACCGCAATTCCCGCAAGGACGACACGCCCGATACGCCGCCCGAGTCGCAACGAAATCCAGGTCATGACACGCAGAATATGGTGGTTGCTGCGCTCCTCCGTCTGCGCCCATTCGGCGGCGGAGAGGGACGCGGTGGCGGCGATCTCCGCAGACCGTTCCGGAGTCTGGGCGGGGAAAGGCGAGGTCATGCGTCCACAGGCGCAGTGGGCTGCGCTGCATTGCACTGAATCAGTCCAGAGGCTGCCAGGCGAGCCTCACGGCCGGCATGCAGACTGAAGCGCACGCCGCCTTGCTCGTCTGGGGTATGACGGAGTTGCAGGGCTTCTCCAGGCTTGACGGCGCTGACAAACTTTGTGGCCGCGACGCGGCAGCTGCTGGCGCACAGTCCGTGGCTGACGCAGATATGGTGTAGCGCAGCGTCGAGCAGCAGCACGCCGGGCACGATGGGGTGTGCGGGAAAATGTCCGGCGAAAGCGGGATGCTCTGCGTCGTACGTCGGCAGGTTTTCGATGCGGGTCATGAACGCGCCTCCGCCTGGCTGCCCCATTCTGCCGCCAAGGCCACCAGCGCGGAGCGCGGCAGCTTGCCCGTGGCGTTACGCGGAAGAGAGTCCAGCAGCACAAGCGGGCGGGGCAGGAAGGCGGGATCGACGCGCTGTCGCAGCGCCTCGATCAGCGCTTGACGCGGTAGCGTCGGAGCGACGGCGAAAGCCATGAGCCTGGGTACGCCGGCGCTGCGGTCATCGGGCATGTGGAACGCGCCGTCGTCTACCCCCGGAATGGACAGCAGCTGGTGATTGAGGTGGGCCAGGGAACTGCGCTTGCCAGCGATGTTGACCATGTCCGCATGGCGCCCGATCAGGCGGAAATTCTGGGTGTCGATGCGGTCGACGTCGTCGCTCAGCGGCACTGGCGCAGCCAAGTGCCCGCCCTGAGCCTGCAACGTGCCGTCGGCGGCCGCGGTCAGCAAGACCTCGGGGAACAGTGTCCAGACATCGGTCTGCGCGGTGCGGCGGCTGGCAATTTGACCGGTCTCGGTGGACCCATAGATTTCGAGCAATGGCGCACCGAGGTGCTGCTCTACAGCGCACGCGAGGTCATGACCGAGCGGCGCAGTGGCACACAGCACCAACGCAATGGGCGGCAGAGTCACGCCCGAGGCCAGCAAGGCGCGCAGATGCACCGGGGTGGACACCAGCAGGCGCGGCGTCGGCACATCGGCTAGGGCGGTGGCAATATCCGCCGGATAGAACGGATGTGCCGCGCTGAGCACGGCGCCGCCCTGCAGCGCCAGCAGCAAGGTGGACTCGAAGCCATACATATGCTGCGGCGGCACCGTGCCCACGAGATGCAAGGGGCCACAGTCGGCGGCCTGGCCGAGTCTGGCGGCCCCAGCCCGCACGCAATGCGCCAACGCGCCCCAAGTTTTGCCGTGGGCGAGCGGTGTGCCGGTAGAGCCTGAGGTGAAGACTTGTGCAACGCACTGATCTGCCGGAATCATGGGCATGGCAAAGTGGGCGCCAGACACCGCGTTGCGCCGTACCGGATACTGCAGGAAAGGCAGGTCGAGCTCCCCTGGAGCATCACCCAAATGGAGCAGATCAGGAGCAAGGGCGCGAAGTTGCGCCACGGTGTCGGGTGCGCGGGAAGAGGGCAACAGGCTGGTGCGGCCACTCACCACGGTAGCTGCGAAACCGACGCAGAACTCGTAACGGTCTGAGCAGGTATTGAGCACATGCCGGGCCTCGGGCAGGGCGACGGCAAGGTGCTCGACGTCGGCCAGAAACTCCTGGACGAGCACGGGCCGGCCGCGACGCCAGGCGAAGATGGCCTCGGGGGAAGACTGCGAGAGCAGGGGCAGGTGCGACATCACGGAACAGCGCAATCGCGGCTTAGCGCCGATTGACGAGGACGGGCGGAGAGACGCTGTCCGCCGTCTCGGGGGCTGGAGCTTTGCGATTGGCGTTGTAGCGCAGATAGGAGCGGAAGGCCTGGATGGGCCCTGCGCGCTCGTCTGCGGGCACGGTGCGCAGGCGCACCAGATACTCAGCAACGAACATGCCCAGCACCAGCAGCGGACTGGCAACATTGGCAAATACCGCCCAGACCGACAAGGGTGTCGTTGCAAACAGCAGCAAGGAGCTGCCGGCCATCAGGCTGAAGAACAGCGTCCAGGCCAAAGTCACGCTGCGGGTATACCGGGTGACGAGTGCCGAAAGAGTGCCATGCGCCAGCAGCGCAAAGCGCGTGACCAAGGGCGTTTGCCCGCCGTCCAGGGTGCGGCCAAATACCCAGGCCAGCAAGGCCATCATGCCGGCATGCTCGGCAAGGTAGGCCAGGGCATAGTGGTGCAACAGCAGGGCGCGCTGGTCCCAGAGTATGGCAAGCAGCAGGGCGATCAGTGCGAGCAGCAGGAGACGCCGGGGCGACTGCCACGCCAGCCAGGTCAGCATGAGGAGGGAGGGGGCAAATGCCACGACCGCGCCGATCGGATTGGGCTGGGGCAGGCGCGCGCCAATGAACGACATCACCGGATACGCCACGCACAAAACCCCGATCAAGGCGCCGCGCAGCACTCCGGCGCGGGAGAACGCGGTCATCAGGCGCTTCTCATGGCGGCGAGGTGGTCTGCCAAGTGGCGCAGTGAACTGAAGATGCGCTGATTGTCTGCGTCATCTGCGCGCAACTGCACGCCATATTTCTTGGAGATCACCAGGGCGATTTCGAGAATGTCGATGGAATCCAGCCCCAGTCCATCTCCGTAGAGCGGTGCATCTGGATCGATGTCAGCGGCCTCGACATCCAGACCGAGCGCGTTCACCATGATCTGTGCCACGTCAAGAATGAAGGCGGGCTCGGCGGATTGGGATGGAACGACAGACTCGGACATGGGGTAAGGGAGCAGAAAAAGGATATTTCAAGGGGTTTTTGATTTTCCTCGCATTATAAAAGATGCAAGAAGGGCCAATTTCCCAAGCTGACAGAGGCTCGAATCCGGCTGCCGTGCGTCAGCAGCCGGATTCGTCTGCGCTCAACGCAGCGAACAGGCCGCCTCGTCCGGTTCCCATCCTCAGGTTCGGTGTAAAAATTGCTATAGCGCGCACAATGGAGGTTTAGCCGTCTTCAAGGCCCTCATCATGACTTCCCAAGAAAACTCCCCCTTTGCCGAACTCGGCTTGCCCGAACCGTTGCTGCAAGCCCTGCGCGATGTGGGATATGAAACCCCGTCGCCCATTCAGGCGGCCACCATTCCGCCGCTGCTGGCTGGGCGCGATGTGCTCGGCCAGGCGCAGACCGGCACGGGCAAGACGGCGGCGTTTGCGCTGCCCATCCTGGCCAAGATCGATTGCAATGCACGCCACACCCAGGCGTTGGTGCTGGCGCCTACGCGCGAACTGGCCATCCAGGTGGCCGAAGCCTTTGCGCGCTATGCCGCGCATCTGCCGGGTTTCAATGTGCTGCCGATCTATGGCGGGCAAAGCTACGTGCCGCAGCTCGCCTCGCTCAAGCGGGGCGCGCATGTCGTGGTGGGCACCCCGGGGCGCATCATCGATCACCTGGAGCGCGGCACGCTCAAGCTCGACCAGCTCGCGCACATGGTGCTCGACGAGGCGGATGAGATGCTGCGCATGGGCTTCATCGACGACGTCGAGTCCATCCTGAAAAAGACCCCGCCGCAGCGTCAGGTGGCGCTGTTTTCGGCCACCATGCCCTCGGCCATCCGGCGAATTGCACAAACCTATTTGCGCGATCCGCAGGAGATCACCATCAAGGCGGCCACGACTACCGCCACGCACATTCAGCAGCGCTACTGGATGGTCAGCGGTCTGCACAAGCTCGATGCGCTCACCCGCATTCTGGAGGTCGAGCCGTTCGAAGGCATGATCATCTTCGCCCGCACCAAGCAGGCCACCGAGGAATTGGCCGAGAAGCTGGCAGCGCGTGGATTCACCGCAGCGGCGCTCAATGGCGACGTGCCGCAGGCGCTGCGCGAGCGCATGGTGCAGCGGCTCAAGGACGGGCAGCTCGACATCCTTGTCGCCACCGATGTGGCGGCGCGCGGGCTGGATGTGGAGCGCATCAGCCATGTGGTGAACTACGACATTCCGACGGATACCGAAAGCTATGTGCACCGCATCGGCCGCACCGGTCGTGCGGGGCGCAGCGGCGACGCCATTCTGTTCGTTACCCCGCGCGAGCGGCATTTGCTGCGCGCCATTGAGCGGGCCACGCGCCAGCCCATCACGCAGATGCAGTTGCCCAGCACCGAAGCGGTGAATGACAGCCGCATCAGCCGCTTCATGGAGCGCATCACCGAGGCACGCGAGCAGGAAGGGCTGGAAGATTACCAGCGCCTGGTCGAGCGCTACGAGCAGGAATTCGACATTCCGGCCATCGAGATTGCCGCCGCGCTGGCACGTATGGTGCAAGGCAACAAGCCGCTGCTCATGCGCCCGGGCAGCGAACCGTCCTACAACGCTGATACCCGAGAGGAGAGCCGCGCGCCACGCCGCGAGCGCGAACCGCGTGAGGGCCGCGAACCGCGCGCGCCACGCCCCGCGCGGGCCACACGCGAGGAGGTCCCTGCGGCGCGTGCGCCGCGTGAGCGCGCCAAGCCCCGGGATCTCGACGATTTCACCCAAACCCTGATGCAGGCGCGTGAAGCGGCCGATGCGGCGCCCCATTCGGCGCCGCGCGAGGCCGCGTCTGCCGAACATCCGGCGCACAGCGAGCGCACCGCGCGAGGCCCGCATACCGCCAGCGATGTGCGCTTCGAGACCTACCGGGTGGAAGTCGGACGCGATCATGGCGTGGAAGTGCGCAATCTGGTCGGCGCCATCGCCAACGAGGCCGGGCTTGAAAACAAGCACATCGGCAATATCGCCATTCGCGGCGACCACAGCTTTGTCGAGCTGCCCGAAGGCATGCCCAAAGATGTGTTCCGCACCCTGCAAAAAACCTGGGTGAGTGGGCGTCAACTGCAGCTCACCAAAGCCGAGCCGGTGCGCGATACCGCCCGGGAACGTCCGGCGACCCGAGCGCCCGCGCGACGTTTCGATTCGGGCGACACGTCGCCCGCGCCCAAGCGCCGCGCCGCGCCGATGCCCGGCACCAAGTCGTTCAAGCGCAAGCCTTGACGCGGCGGGACGAAGCAGGGGCCTGAAAGCGCGGCGTCGGCAAAACGGATGCTCAACCGACTCTGGCTCGGCTTCTTTTTGGTGGCCGCCGTTGCGGCTCTGACGCGTTGGGCCTTGGGCGATGCGGCGGTATTCGCCGCGATCACCGACAGCCTGTTCGCCATGGCCAAGCTGTCGGTCGAGGTGATGGTGCTGCTGTTCGGCACGCTCACCTTGTGGCTGGGGCTGCTGCGCATCGCCGAGCGCGCGGGGCTGGTGGAGGTGCTGGCGCGGGCACTGGGCCCGCTGTTCCGGCGGCTGATGCCGGAAGTGCCGCAAGGCCATCCGGCCATCGGCCTGATCACCCTGAACTTCGCCGCCAATGTGCTGGGGCTGGACAACGCCGCCACGCCCATCGGCCTGCGCGCCATGCGCGAATTGCAAACGCTCAACCCCAGTCCGGACACGGCGAGCAATGCGCAGATCCTGTTCCTGGTGCTCAATGCCTCGTCGCTGACGCTGCTGCCGGTGAGCATTTTCATGTACCGCGCGCAGCAGGGCGCGCCCGACCCGACGCTGGTGTTTCTGCCCATTCTCATCGCCACCAGCGCGTCCACGCTAACGGGGCTGCTCAGCGTGGCGTGGATGCAGCGGCTCAAACTCTGGGACCCGGTGGCGCTGGCCTATCTGGGCGGCGGTGCGCTGCTGTTGGGCGCGCTGCTCGCGGGGCTGGCCACGCTCAGCGCGGCGGCGCTGGCCAGCGTTTCGGCGCTGGTTGGCAACCTAGTGTTGGTCGGCGTCATCCTCGCCTTCCTGCTGGCGGGCGCGATCAAACGGGTGCCGGTGTACGAGGCCTTCATCGAAGGCGCCAAGGACGGCTTTGGCGTGGCGCGCGACCTGTTGCCCTATCTGGTGGCCATGCTGTGCGCGGTAGGCGTGTTGCGCGCCTCGGGCGCGCTGGGCTATGCGCTGGAGGGCATCCGCTGGGTGGTGCACGGGCTGGGCATGAATACCGATTTCGTCGCGGCGCTGCCGACGGCGCTGGTCAAGCCGTTTTCCGGTAGTGCCGCGCGTGCCATGCTGATCGAGACCATGCAGCATTACGGCGTGGACAGCTACCCGGCGCTGCTGGCCGCGACGATGCAGGGCAGCACCGAGACGACGTTCTACGTGGTCGCGGTGTATTTCGGTGCGGTGGGCATCAAACGCGTGCGCCACACCGTGGGTTGCGCACTGGCGGCCGATCTGGCCGGAGTGGTGGCCTCGATCGCGGTGTGCGCGTGGTTCTTCGCGCCGCATTGAGCGCTTGCTGCGCTACCGTCCGAGTTGGCGCAGCAGGTTGATGGCCTTGGGCTCTCCATGTTTGGCGACCAGTGCAGCCTTGATTTCCGGGAGCAAAGCGAGCAACTGGTCGGTCGTCTGGCATTGCTCGATTCTGAGTTGCAGTCCGTAGGCCTTGATCATGCCCAGATGGCTGCTCACCAGGCCGTTGATCTGCTCGTAAAGACTGGAAAAGTCGGCAGTGGTGTTGACCTTTGCGGACTGCACGTCGAGGGGCTCCAGCGCCAGTTCGGAGGACAGTTCATCGTCATCGTGCAGAAATGAGTCAGCCTCCTCCTCAACTGTGGGTGCTGCGATCAGTTCGAGGGCGAGCAGTTGCTCCAGCGCGTCTTCTGGAGCGGAGATGGCCTGCATCAACTCCCGCAGGGTTTGTACGTTGCGTTTGCCGTCCACCAGAAGCAGCACATTGCGCAACACACGCGATTGCAGAACCGCCCGCTTGGCGATCTCGTCCTGGCCCTTTTCGGTTTTGAATAACACGCTGTCTTGGCGCATGGCGGCGTCCTTCAGGCGAATACGAAACTACGCGGACTATATAGGGCTTGGCGTCGATTCGGTCGCCTGCGGCAGGCAGACTCAGTGCAGCAGATCGAACAAGGTGCGCGCTACCACTTTGGTCGCGCGGCGCAGGTCTTCGAGCACGATGTGTTCGTCGGCGCGCTTGGCATTGCTCTCGCGCACGGTGCGCGGGCCCGCGCCGTAGATCACGGCGGGAATGCCGTGTTCGGCGTAAAGCCGCACATCGGTGTAGAGCGGGGTGCCGATCACCGGGACGGGTTCGCCGAACACGGTTTGCGCATGGCGCTGCAGTGGCGTGGCCAGGCGCTCGAAGCCGGGAATGGGTTTGAGCGCACGCGCCAGCAGCATGCGGCGAATGTCCACGGTGATGCCGGGAACCGTGGCGGCAGCCTGTTCGATCACGCGCCGCAACTCGGCTTCGACCGTGGCCGGGTCTTCTTCGGGGATCATGCGGCGGTCGAGTTTGAGCACCACCTTGCCCGGCACCACGTTGGTGTTGGTGCCGCCTTCGATCAGCCCGACGTTGAGATACGGGTGGTCGATGCCTTGCACCTGCGAATGCATCTTGCGGTAGACCGTGTTCTGGGCATAGAGGGCGTTCAGAATGGCCACGGCGCCCTGCAGTGCGTCCACGCCGGTATGCGGAATGGCGGCGTGCGCCATGACGCCGTGCACCGTCACTTCGAGTTGCAGGCAGCCGTTGTGGGCGTTAACCACCTGATAGCTGAAACCGGCGGCGATTTCCAGGTCGGGCTTGGTGAGACCATGCTCCAGCAGCCAGCCGGGGCCGAGGGTGCCGCCGAATTCTTCGTCGTAAGTGAAGTGCAGTTCGACGCCGCCCTTGAGCGGCACGCCCAGCGCTTCAAGGGCGCGCACGGCGAAGGTGTAGGTGGTGAAGTCGCATTTGCTCACGGCGGCGGCGCGGCCGTAGAGCTTGCCGTCTTCGATCTCGCCGCCGTAGGGGGGGTGCGTCCAGCCTTCGCCCGGTGGCACCACGTCGCCGTGGGCATTGAGCGCGATGACCGGGCCGCCCGCGCCATAGTTGCGCCGCACGATGAGGTTGGTGATGGACTCCAGGCCCTGCTCTTTGCAGGCTTCGGCGGGAATGGCTATTTTTTCGGCCATCAGGCCGAAGTCGGCCAGCAGCTCGGCGGTGCGTTCGGCGTGCGGGGCGTTGTTGCCAGGCGGGGTGTCGGTGGGCACGCGCACCAGTTCCTGCAGCATGCGGGTCTGTTCGTCGAAGTGGGTATCGACCCATCGGTCGAGGGCGGCGTAGGTCGTTGAGTCGCGAGTGGTGTCGGTCATGATGCGGCGAGGGTGTCGAGGAGATGTTGGAAGGCGGCGCAGGCGAGGTCGAGATCGTCGGCCGTGCTGGATTCGAGCGGGTTGTGGCTGATGCCGGCGTTTTCGCCGCGCACGAACAGCATGGCCTGCGGCATGACGGTGTGCAGCATCATGGCGTCGTGTCCGGCGCCGCTGGGCAGGTGATGCAGCGGCAGGCCGAGTGCGGCGACTGAGCGTTCCCAGTGTTGTTGCAGTGCCGGGTCGCTGGTGGCGGCCTGCTCGCGCATGGTTTGTTCGAGGGTGAAGCGCAGCTTGCGGCGGGCACAAATGGCGGCCAGCTCGGTGCGGGTGTCGGCCAGTACGGCGTCGCGCTGGGCATTGTTGGGCGCGCGGATGTCGAGGCTGAAGCGGCAGCGCCCGGGCACCACATTGATCGACCCGCCGGGCACTTCAAGCAGGCCGACGGTGCCGACGCTGTCGCCATCGGCGGCGGCGCGGCGCTCGAGAAACAGCGCCAGTTCGGCGGCGGCGCAGGCGGCATCGCGGCGCGCGTTCATCGGCGTGGTGCCAGCGTGGCTGGCCATGCCGATGATCTCGCCCACACAGCGCACGCTGGCGTTGATCGAGGTGACGATGCCCAGCGGCAGGTCGAGCGCACCCAGCACCGGGCCCTGTTCGATGTGCACTTCGACGAAGCCGAGGTAACGCGCCGCGTCGCGGCGCAGCGCCGCAATGGCGGGCAAGTCTGCGGGTAGTCCGGCGTGTCGCATGGCGTCGCGCATGGAGATGCCGTCGCGGTCTTGCTGGTCGAGCCAGGCCGGATTGAAAGCGCCGGTGAGCGCGCCCGATCCGAGGAAGGTGGCCTTGTAGCGCTGGCCTTCTTCTTCGGCGAAGGCCACGACTTCGAGGCCGAAGGGCAGGCGCCGACCCGCGCGGTGCATGGCGCGCACGCAGGCCATGGGGATGAAGTGACCGATGCGGCCGTCGTACTTGCCGGCGTTGCGCACGGTATCGTAATGGCTGCCGGTGAGTAGGCGCGGGGCTGCGGGGTCGCTGCCTGGGTAGACGCCGACCACATTGCCGACGGCGTCGATGTCCACCGTATCGAAGCCGCATTCGCGCATGGTGGCGGCAATCTCGGCGGCCGCGGCGCGGTGTGCGTCGGTGAGGTAGGTGGTGGTGAGTTCGCCGCGTTCTTTCCACGCCGGTTCGCTGTGCGTGGCGAGGTGCTCACACCAGTCCCACACGCGGTTGCCTTGTTCCGGCACGAAGCCGAATTTGTCGTTCAGCCGCAGTTCGGCAATGCGGTGGATCTGGCGCAGGGCTTCGGCAAACTCGAAGTCCGGCGGGTTGTCGGTGCGGCGCTCCAGCGTGGCGATGATCTGTGCCCGGCTCAGCCCGGCGCCGCGCGGACCGCGCACTGCGAGGATGAAGGGCCAGCCAAAGCGCGCGGTGTATTCGGCGTTGAGCGCGTTGATGCGGGCGAACTCATCGGGGGTGCAGTGCGACAGGCCGGCGCGCGATTGTTCATCCGTGGATTCGGCTGTGAGCTGGCCCGCTACGGCCGCCTTGCCCGCCAGCTCGGGGTGAGCGCGAATCAGCCCGAGCTGTTCATCGCGGCTGGCCTGGCGCACCGTCTGCACCAGCGCCGCCTTGAGGGCGGCCAGGGTGGCAAAAGGGCGGGCCGCCCAGGTGCGCGCGGCAATCCAGCGCGAGTGTTCATAGACGCCGTCGAGCAGGTCGGTGAAAGCCGACGCCGACGCGGCGTTGAGTTCAGCCAGAGTGGGCATGATCACTCCCAGACAAAAGCGGTGGCCGCATCGAAGGGATGTTCGGCGCGCCAGTGGTGTGCGATGTCGATGCGGCGCGCGATCCACACCCGGTCGTGGCGTTGCACATGGTCGAGAAAGCGCTGCAGCGCGCGGATGCGGCCGGGCCTGCCGAGCAGGCGCGCGTGCATGCCGATGCTGAGCATTTTCGGCTGATCTTCACCCTCGGCGTAGAGCGCGTCGAAACTGTCGCGCAGGTAGATGTAGAAGTCTTCGGCCTGCGCGAAACCCTGGGGCAGCGCGAAGCGCATGTCGTTGCTGTCGAGGGTGTAGGGCACGACCAGATGGGGCGCAAGGCTGCCGTCGGTCTTGCGCACCTGCAGCCAGAACGGCAGGTCGTCGCCGTAATAGTCGCTGTCGTAGGCGAAGCCGCCGAAGTCGGCTACCAGGCGGCGGGTGTTGGGGCTGTCGCGGCCGGTGTACCAGCCCAGAGGACGCACGCCGCAGACGGCTTCAATCGCCTCCATGCCCAGCCGCATGTGCTCGCGCTCGGTGGCTTCGTCGAGGTTTTGATAATGAATCCAGCGCCAGCCGTGACAGGCGATTTCATGGCCGAGTTCCACGCAGGCGCGGGCCAGGTCGGGCGTGCGCTGCAAGGCCATGCCCACGCCGAAGACCGTCAGCGGCAAGCCACGGCGCTCGAACTCGCGCAGGATGCGCCACACACCGGCGCGCGAGCCGTATTCATAAATGCTCTCCATGCTGAGGTGCCGCGCCGGGTAGGCGGCGGGATTGAACAGTTCGGAGAGGAACTGCTCGCTGCCCGCGTCGCCATGCAGCACGCAGTTCTCGCCGCCTTCTTCGATGTTGAGCACGAACTGCAGCGCCACGCGGGCCTCTCCCGGCCAGTTGGCCTGTGGCGGGTTGCGGCCGTAGCCGACGAGGTCGCGGGGATAGGGATGGGTCGACATAGTTAACTCTCAGGCCGCGTAGCTGCCCAACGCCTGCGCGAGATCGGCGCTGCTGGTTCTCGGGTGATAGAGCAGACTGCTTTCGGTGGCCAGAAGATGGGCCTCCATCAAAGCCTTGGCCTTGGCAACGTCGCGCGCCTCCAGGGCCTTGAGGATGTTGACGTGTTCGTCTGACGAATGCTGCGCCGCGCGCGACGACTGATACATCAGCGTAATGAGGGCGCAGCGCGAGATCAGCTCCGACAGAATCTGCGCCAGCACATGGTTGCCGATGCGCTCGGCCATCAGCACATGAAAATCGCCCAAGAGCCGCGTGCGACCCGTCACATCCACCCGGCTGACCACGGCCTGCTCCTGCTTGAGGTGGGCACGGAGGGCGCGGAAATCGCTCGCCACGGCCTTTTCGCAAAACTCCTCGACCAGATGCTGTTCGAGCATTCGTCGCACCGCGAACACCTGCTGCGCTTCCTCGACTGAAGGTTGCGAGACAAAGGCGCCCCGGGCGGGCTCCAGCGTGACCAAATGATCGCGCGCGAGCTGGAACAAGGCTTGCCGCACGATGGTGCGCGACACCCCGTAGATCGCCGCAATCTTTTGCTCGGTGAGCTTGGCGCCGGGCGCCAGACGGTGTTCGATGATGGCTGCGGTGATGGCTGCGACGATGATCTGCGTCGAGTCAGGCAGCGAGCTTTCGGCAGCGGCCACCGCACTCACGATCGTTCCAGCTGGGGTTTGTTGGGCCTTCGAGGTTTTTTTGCGGCTTGCTGTCATGGCTTCACTCCTTGCGATGTTTTCCGGGACGGTGTTTGCTGTCTCCAGGGCGTGTTCACTTGCAGCGTTTGCATTGTTGTGATTCTGTTTGACTTGCAATAGCATACAACTTAAATTGCGATTGTATGCAAAAAATGTAGACCGAAATCAACGAATGGATCGATGACCACAATGGGCGCCTTGACCACACACATTCTCGACACCGCGCATGGACGGCCGGCCGCTGCCGTGCAGATCGATCTGTATGCCGAGCAAGGCGCAGAGTGGGCGCTGCTGCGTTCCGTGCAGACCAATGCCGATGGTCGTTGCGATGCGCCGCTGCTGCACGGCGCCGATCTGCAGCCCGGAAGATACCGGCTGGTGTTCCAGATCGGCGCCTATTTCAGGGCGCTCGGGCTGGCCTTGCCGCAGCCGCCTTTTCTCGATCAGATTCCCCTGGAGTTCGGCGTGGCCGATGCGCAGCAGCACTATCACGTGCCCTTGCTGGTGTCGCCCTGGAGTTATTCGACTTACCGTGGCAGTTAGACATCACGGACGACTGTTTGCTGTTTTATTTCCACAATCATCAAGGGACAAGAAATGAATAAACAACTCGCCATCATGACCATCGCTTTGGGCTTGGGTCTGAGTGCTGTGGCCCACGCCCAATCCAGCGTCCAACTCTACGGAACCGTTGATCTAGGTATTGAGCACTTCAACAACGGTGCTGGAAGCGTCAACAAGCTAGGCAACGGCATCCTCAACCCCAGCGTCATCGGGCTCAAAGGCCAGGAAGATTTGGGTGGCGGTACTTCGGTGTTCTTTCAGACCGAGACTTCGTTCTGTGCCAATGGCGCCGCCCCGGGGGCCACCAATGCCAGCGCGCAATTCTGCGGCCCGGGTTTTATGGGCCGCACCAGTATCGTCGGATTGAAAGGTGACTATGGCACGTTCCAGATGGGGCGCATGTTTACTCTCAGCAATGGCGACTTCTACGTTATCGATCCCTTGCACAGCGATAGCCTGAGTCCGTTCGGCAATACCAATGTCGCCACTATCGGCGAGCCCGTCTGGTACAGCCAGGCAATTGCCTATTACTCGCCCAGCCTCAACGGCTTCAATGCCGCGGCTATGTACCAGTTTGGCGATGGCATCGGCCTCAACAAAACGACTGGCGCCTACAACCTGCATTTGGGCTATGCGCAGGGACCATTGTTTATCGGCTTGGACTACGAGAATCAGAAAGGCCCGAATGATGTCACAGCACTCAAGCACACCATGCTGGCTGCAGCCTATGACTTCAAGGTGGTTCGTATTGGCGCTTATGTGGCACGTAACAGGCCTGACCCTAGCAGCGGCAATCCCAGCTTGAACGCCTACGCTGTGACGGCAAGTGTGCCTTACGGCGCGGCGACCTTCATTGGCGAATTCGCCTTGCAGAGCGACAAGACCATAGCGCGTCCGAATACCCGCATGGTCAATCTGGGCGTGCGCTATGCCTTATCCAAACGCACTTCACTCTATGCCATGTATGCGCGTGCGACGAACTACCACTACTTTGTGAACGAAGTCGATGCCTTCGGCAACAACAACGCACCTACGGCCGCCAGTGGTTCGGGGGCTGCTTCCACAGGCATCGCATTGGGCCTCAGCATGAATTTTTGAAATCAACCCTTCGTCGCAGCGGCCAACACGCCAAAGGCATCGCGCCTTTTGGCACGCGACCTTGATGACTTTCGCAGAGCCTGCCGTGGCGGAAGTCGACTTCATATGACCCTTTAGGAGACGTCATGATGAGCGACTTGATGACCACCATCCTGCCCTACGCCATGAACTGGGCCGACCTGCTGCTGCGTTGGCTGCACGTCATTGTGGCGATTGCTTGGATTGGTTCTTCGTTTTATTTCGTCTGGCTCGACAACAGCCTTGAAAAACCTACCGACCCGGAGTTGAAGGCCAGGGGAGTGGATGGGGAACTGTGGGCGGTGCATGGCGGGGGCTTCTACAACCCGCAGAAATACAGGGTCGCGCCGAAGAACCTGCCGCAGCATCTGCACTGGTTTTATTGGGAGAGCTATTCCACCTGGCTGTCGGGGTTTGCTCTGCTCTGCGTGCTTTACTTCTATCACGCCGGCATTTTCATCGTCGATCCGCGGGTGTTTGCCTGGAGTTCGCCGGGGTACGCGGTGGCGGCCATGCTGGGCTTTCTCGTCGTCGGCTGGTTGGTCTATGACGGCATCTGCCGCGTGTTCGGCCAAGGCAAGAAGGGCGACCTCACCGTGGGCATTCTGGTCGCGGTGTATGTGCTCATTGCGGCCTGGCTGGCCTGCCATTTGTTTGCCGGGCGGGCGGCGTTTCTGATCATCGGCGCCATGCTCGGTTCCTCGATGAGTGCCAATGTGTTTTTCTGGATCATCCCCGGTCAGCGCCGGGTAGTGGCGGCCATGCGCGCTGGCCAAACGCCCGACCCGATGGATGGCAAGCGCGGCAAGCAGCGCAGTGTGCACAACACCTACTTCACCCTGCCGGTGCTGTTCGCCATGCTGTCCAACCATTACAGCTTCGTGTATGACGCGCCGAACAACTGGCTGGTGCTGGTGCTGATGATGTTGGCCGGCGCGCTTATCCGCCAGTTCTTCGTGCTCAAACACAAAGGCGCCTGGAAGTGGCAATACTGGATCGTGGGTGGCGGCCTCATTCTGGCCGTGGCGGTGGCGCTCGCGCCCAAGCCGCAGCCCTCGTTGGCAAACGCGAAACCGATCACGTTCGCGCAGGTGCAGCACATCGTGCAGGAGCGCTGCTTGCTCTGCCATGCCGGAGCCGCAGCTAGCAAAGGCGTGCGTCTGGATTCGGCGCCGGACATCGTCAGCCACGCGCAGGCGATTTATCAGCAGGTGGTGGTGCTCAAGGCCATGCCGCTGAACAACGCTACGCAGATGACCGATCTGGAGCGCGCCGAAATCGGGCAGTGGATCAAAGACGGCGCCAAGCCCTGAGACATCGCGACGACGTTCACCACGACACAAAACAATCAACAGGAGACCACCATGAACCCAGCCATCGCACCGGCGGTATCTGAAAACGCACCGCATCCGGTTGATGAAGTTTTGCCTGCTGGCAAGCTGGTCGCGCTGGGCATCCAGCATGTGCTGGTGATGTACGCGGGCGCCGTGGCGGTGCCGCTGATCATCGGCTCGGCGCTGAAGCTGCCGGTGGAGCAGATCGCGTTGCTCATCACGGCCGACCTGTTCATCTGCGGGGTGACCAGCATCATTCAGTCGCTCGGACTCACTCCCTGGTTCGGCATTCGCATGCCGGTGATGATGGGCATGACTTTCGCCTCGGTCACGCCGATGATCGCCATCGCCACCACGCCCGGTATGGGCCTGCAGGACATCTTCGGCGCCATCATCGCCGCAGGCGTATTCGGGCTACTGATCGTGCCCTTTGCCTGCCGCCTGATGGGCATGTTCCCGCCTGTGGTCACTGGCTCGGTCATCACCATCATCGGCATTTCGCTCATGCAGGTCGGCATTCAGTGGGCCGTCGGCGGCGCCTGGCTCAAACCCATGATTGCCGATACCTCACCGCACGCGGCCGCGGGCAGCTTGGTGCCCAACCCGGCGTATGCCTCGATGGAAAATCTGGGCATCGCCCTGTTCGTGCTAGTGGTCATTCTGTTCATCAGCAAATTCGGCCGCAGCTTCCTCAAAAACATTTCGGTGCTGATCGGTCTGGTGCTCGGCAGCGTGGCGGCCGCCTTGCTGGGGCTGATGCATTTCGATCAGGTCGCCAAGGCCGATGCTTTCCATCTGGTCATGCCGTTTCAGTTTGGTGCGCCGCAATTCGCCATCGGCCCGATCGTGACCCTGTGCGTGGTGGAGCTGGTGGTGTTCGTCGAATCGGCCGGCATGTTTTTCGCGCTGGGCGACATTGTCGGGCGCAAGGTGGGTCGCACCGAGCTGGGGCGCGGTCTGCGGGTCGATGCTTTGGGCACCATTTTGGCCGGCATGTTCAACACCTTTCCCACCACCTCGTTTTCGCAGAACATCGGCTTGGTGGGCATGACCGGCGTGCGCAGCCGCTGGGTGACGGTGACCGGCGGTGTCATCATGCTGCTGCTTGGGCTGATGCCCAAACTGGGTGCGCTGGTGGCGGCGATCCCCCAGCCTGTGCTCGGCGGTACCGGTATCGCCATGTTCGGCATGGTAGCGGCTACGGGCATCCGCATCCTCAGCGAGGTTGATTACAAGAACAATCGCAACAATCTGCTCATCGTCGCACTGGGCATCGGCTTTGGCATGATTCCTCTGGTGGCGCCGCAATTTTTCATCCACTTCCCTGAAGTTCTCGCGCCCATGCTGCACAGCGGCATTCTGCTCACCGCCGTGGTGGCGTTTTTGCTCAATGCCTACTTCAACGGGTTCGGCACCCTGGATGCCAAGGGCCTTCGGGATCGGGAACACGCGGCAGAAGACGGGGCCAAATTGCGCTGATGGCCCGCGCAGCCCTGGCTGCAGATTCGCGGGATTGCTCTGCTATGGTTCAGGAAACCACAATCCCTGACACGTTACCCGGATGCATCTTCTCGTTCTCGACGTTGGCAATACCCGGCTGAAATGGGGCCTGTATGCGCGAGCGCAACGCAACGCGGAGTTGCTCGCCGGTGGGGCCATGCTGCTGGAAGAGGTCGATCAACTCAGCCGTGTGCTGGCCGCACAGCCTCGCGCCGAGCGGGTGATCGGTTGTGCCGTGGCCGGTGCGGTGGTTACCGCGCGGGTGTGTGCCGAGCTTGATGCGCTTGGGCTGCGCTGCAACTGGATCAGCGCGCAGGCCGCGCAATGCGGGCTGCGCAACAGCTATGCCGTGCCCTCATTGCTGGGTGCGGATCGCTGGGCGGCGCAACTGGGCGCGCGCCAGCGCGTGCCCGATCAGGCGGCGATGGTCATCAGCGTGGGGACGGCCGTCACCGTCGATTGCCTCAGCCGCGAAGGGGTGTTCATCGGCGGCATCATCCTGCCCGGCTTTGGGTTGATGCTCAAGGCGCTGGAGATGGGCACTGCTGGGCTGCGCGTGCCCGAAGGCGACATCGCGGAATTTCCCACCAATACCAGCGATGCCTTGATGACCGGTGGCGCCTTGGCCATCTCGGGCGCGGCGCGGCAGATGCATGCGCGTCTGCAAGCGCGGGAAGCGGGCGAGGTGGTTGTGCTGCTGACCGGCGGCGCGGCACCCAAGCTGCGCGACGCCCTGGGGCTGCCGCATCAGCATGTCGAACATCTGGTGTTCGAAGGCTTGCTGTGCATTGCGGGGAACGCGCAGCCGCAGATGGATCAAAGCACGTAGCGCGACAGATCTTCGTCGCGGGCAATGTCGCCCAGACGTTCGTTGACCATCGCCGCATCGACTTTCACGGTGCTGTGCTGCGCGCCATCGGCGTGAAACGACACCTCTTCAAGCAGCCGCTCCATCACCGTGTGCAGCCGCCGCGCGCCGATGTTTTCGGTCTTTTCGTTCACTTGAAACGCCACTTCTGCCATGCGGCGAATACCGTCTGCGGTGAACTCGACTTGCACGCCGTCGGTGGCGAGCAACGCGGCGTACTGCTTGGTGAGGCTGGCGTCGGTACTGGTGAGAATGGCCTCGAAATCTGCGACTGAGAGCGACTCCAGTTCCACCCGGATGGGAAAGCGCCCCTGTAGTTCGGGAATCAGGTCGGAAGGCTTGGCGACGTGAAACGCGCCGCTGGCGATGAACAGAATGTGATCGGTGCGCACCATGCCGTATTTGGTGCTGACCGTGGTGCCTTCCACCAGCGGCAGCAGATCGCGCTGCACGCCCTGGCGCGACACATCGGCGCCCTGGGTGTCGCTGCGCGAGGCGACCTTGTCGATCTCGTCGAGGAACACAATTCCGTTCTGCTCCACCGCGCGCAGCGCGCCCGCCTTGATCTCGTCCTCGTTGACCAGTTTGGCGGCCTCTTCGTCGATCAGCAGCTTCTGCGCTTCGCGCACCGTCACCTTGCGCGTCTTGCGGCGCGTCTGGCCCAGATTGGCGAACATGGAACGGATCTGCTCGGTCATGTCCTCCATGCCGGGCGGGCCCATGATGTCCACGCTGGCTGGGTGTACCGCAAGGTCGATCTCGATTTCCTTGTTATCGAGCTGGCCCTCGCGCAGGCGCTTGCGCAGCATTTGGCGCGTGGGATTGTTCTCGGTGACCGATGGGGTATGCCCGCTGGAGTCCGCCGGCGCGGGCAGCAGCACGTCGAGAATGCGGTCTTCCGCGCGGTCTTCGGCGCGGGTGCGTTGCTGGCGCATGGCGGTTTCGCGCGCCAGCTTCACGGCAGCCTCCATCAGGTCGCGGATGATGGTGTCCACATCGCGCCCGACGTAGCCCACTTCGGTGAACTTGGTAGCCTCGACCTTGATGAACGGCGCGTCGGCCAGCTTGGCCAGACGGCGCGCAATCTCTGTTTTGCCCACGCCGGTGGGGCCGATCATCAGAATGTTTTTTGGGGTGATTTCGTGCCGCAGCGGCTCGGCGACCTGCTGGCGGCGCCAGCGGTTGCGCAGGGCGATGGCCACCGCCTGCTTGGCCTTGGCTTGGCCGATGACAAAACGGTCGAGCTCGGAGACGATTTCTCGGGGAGTCATATTCATGGTCTTACTCACCCAGGGTTTCGATGGTGTGCGACTGGTTGGTGTAGATGCAGATGTCGCCCGCAATCTTCAGCGATTGGGCGACGATCTCGCGCGGGCTCAGCGCGGTGTGTTCGAGCAGGGCCCTTGCCGCCGACTGCGCATACGCTCCGCCCGAGCCGATGGCCACGATGCCGTACTCGGGTTCGAGCACATCGCCATTGCCGGTGATGATGAGCGAGTGCTCGGCATCGGCCACCGAGAGCATGGCCTCCAGCCGGCGCAGCATGCGGTCGGTGCGCCAGTCCTTGGCCAGTTCGACCGCGCTGCGCAACAACTGTCCCTGGTGCTTCTCCAGCTTGGCCTCGAAGCGCTCGAACAGCGTAAAGGCATCGGCCGTTCCCCCGGCGAAGCCAGCCAGAATCTGGTTGTTGTAGAGCCTGCGCACCTTGCGCGCAGTGGATTTGACGACGATATTGCCAAGCGTCACTTGCCCGTCGCCGCCCAGGGCCACGGTAGCGCCGCGGCGCACGCTCAGAATGGTGGTGCCGTGATATTGATCCATGCCGGGATGTAAGGGTGGGAGTAGAAAACTCAAGAGGCGGCAGTGTGGCAACCTGGCAGTGCAAGCGCCGCTTTGCCGCAGCCGGACGGCGCCGAGCAGAACCTCAGTCGCGACGCAGCTGAATGAGGGCGTGCTCGTGCAGGCCGAGGATGCTGAACAGACCGGCGATCAGCCGGTGTACGCCGGTGAACTGCAGGGTCTTGCCCTGATCGTGTTGCATCATGGCCCAGTTGAGCAGGGCGCCTGCGCTCGAAAAATCGATACGGCGCAACTGACGCAGGGAAATGCTCATCTGTTCATGCGTTTTGGCTGCCTGCTCCAGCGGGTTCAGAAAGTCGCTTGAACTGCCGAGAATCTCGCCGCTGAGATGCAACTGTGCCGAGCGCGAGCCGCCATTGCCCAAAACGGAATTCGGGCTGATCCCCGAGTTCTGAAACGCAACTGGCTGTGTGGATGCCTCAGGCGCCGCGTTGCCGTCCACGCCGACGAGTTCGACTCTGGCGCGGCTGGCTTCCCAGGTCGGAGGAGAGATTTCGTAGGTCACGCAGTAGTCGAGCGCGATGGCGTCGAAATCGTCCTGCTGGTTGACCAAGCGCAGCAACTCCAGACGCAAGGCCCACCATTGCGGATCGGCCTCGCGCTGCATGGCGGGCGCCTGCACTTGGCAAAGGGACAGCAGGGTATTCGCGCCGTTCAGAGTGACGGTGCAGGCGGTGCTGTTGATCTTTTTCAGCGACTCAACCAGTGCGGACAAGGCGGTTGGCGTGATGGTGCGCACCTCCTCGAAGCTCAATTCAAGCGCCGACGGCGCATTGAGCAGCAGCTTGCGCAAACGCTCGGTTTGGACGGCATCGACCGATGCAGAAAAAACCAGCGAGGGCTTGAAGTGGTTTGACGCTGGCGCGGGCGCCGCAGCGGGCGCAGGCAGGCCGTCTTCGGCCATCGGCGCCGAGGTCTGGAATCGGCTGACGAAATCGGTCACCAGGGCTTCGAACTTGTCGATCTGCCCCGAGGCGCGGAATAGGTCAAACAGCGCCAGCCAGAGCTCTTTCTCCGAATCCAGATCCTGCGAGTTGGAAATGGCGTCGCGCAAGGCCGACTCTGCGGCGACATCATCGCCATTGGCGAAGTCCATCACCGCCTGATCGAACAAGGGATTGGAGCTCAAAGCCTCGTGCACTTCCACGGCGAAGAAGGCGCTGGGCATGAAGTCATTACTCGATCGCAGCCAACTGTCGCCCGAGGGCGCCGAGGTGTGCGGCGGTAGGGCGTCGGCGCTCAGGCGGGTGGCTGCCGCTAGCGTAGGCTGCTCGTCGAACGACACGGCAGCCGGTTGCGACTTGCGCACCTGCGCTGGCGGCGCGCTGGGCACGAAGGGGACAGTGGGGGCGTAGCCAACAGGCGGCAGCGTAGGCGGCTCACCCGGCGCCGTGGTCGGGCCGGACTGCGACGGCACACCGGTTGCGGGTTGCGTTGTCAGACCGCCCGGCTTGGTGATCAGAGTGGTATCGGCATAGGCCGTATCCACCTTGAAGTGCATCGTTCCAGTCGTCTGCGACTCGGGCGATAGCGTCCCCGCCGTCAGGGATGGGGGCGCGAAGGTGAGTGGCGGTTTGGCCTGTGATGGCTGGTGGCTTTGGGGGGGCAGACTTTGGGGAAGAGATCGGGTCGTGGGCGCAGGCATCTGCCGCGTGACCGGCGCGCGACTGCGGGTTGCGGCAGAGGCGTGATCACCCGCCATCGATTTTTCGATCTCGTTGATTTTTCGCAGGGTTTCGTCCCGGTCGTGTACCGGGGTGGGCTGGGACGTCAGATCCGGAACATTGGTCTGCAGGCTGTCATCCATGCCCAGATCAGTGGCCTCGCGCCTGCGTAGCTTGCGCAGGCCGTCGAGTTCGCGCTTGCGGATGAAATCGTCCTGACGCTTCTGGTCCTCGCGGGCCTTGACCCGGGCGAGGTTTTCATGCTCTTGAAGGGCCTGTTCGTCGGTTAGCGACCAGTCGCGGGTCGGGTTCTTGACAAAAGAACCCACTCGCTTCCAGAAACCGCCTGAGTCAGAACTGCTCATGCCTGAGATGCCCGCAAATCGCGCCTGCCGCAGGGAGGCGACAGATCTTCAATCAATCGTTGAACATTTTCTGCTTAAGCTCGCGGCGTTGCTGCGCTTCGAGCGACAGGGTGGCCGTCGGCCGGGCCAGCAGACGGCCGATGCCAATGGGCTCGCCCGTTTCTTCGCACCAGCCATATTCGCCGCTTTCGATACGCTGCAGCGACTGGTCAATTTTTTTCAACAGCTTGCGCTCACGGTCGCGGGTGCGCAACTCTAGCGCGTGCTCTTCTTCAATGGTGGCGCGATCGGCCGGGTCGGGGACTAGCAGCGTGTCTTCGCGCAGATGCTCGGTAGTTTCGCCCGCGCTCTTGATCAGATCGTCGCGCATGGTGCTGAGCAGACGCTTGAAGTAGTCGAGCTGGACTTCGTTCATGTATTCCGACTCGGGCATGGCCAGCAATTCTTGCTCGGTCAGTTCGGAGGCAGTCTTGTGCTTCCAGGCATTGGCATGCTTGGGATCGGATTTTCTGGGGGTGGGTTCGATGGTTGTGCTGCTCATGGAACTTCTGTCGAGTCGGATAGGTTCCGGCGACCCCATGGCCGCCGACAAGGGTTTTGAGGCGTGGAGTTTACTCACGCCAGACGAGGATGAGCGCCGAAGCGCCGGGGAAGCGGTGACTTTTTTGGCAGGTGCGGCAGAGACGGCTGGCGCGGTTTGCGCCGCTGTAGCTTTAGCGGCTGACTTGGCGGGCACAACTTTGTCGGGCACTACTGGCGCCACCTGAACGGCTGGCTCGACCTTGGTCTTGGCTGCCACTGGTTTGACTGCGGGTTTTTTGTCTGCCGCCGCAGGCTTGCTCTTGCCTGGGGCTGCGACCGCTTTTTGAGACGACTTGACCACGAAAATCCTCCCGAACTTTCCCATCCGACGGCCCATTGCCGCCTGATTTGCTGCATGGCCGGGCACGGACGAGGTGAATTCGTCGTGCGCTGACCGCGCTGATTTGAACGTGTGGAGCCGCCCATCGCTGGACTCGCCCCCGGACTTTCCACCCCTCGACTTTCCACCCCTCTTGACCGCGCTCTTTGCCGTACTCTTGGCATCATGCCTTTGCTGTGCCGAGGCGCAGGTTAGCCCCACCGCAACCCAACCCAACGCAACCCAACCGCTCCTCAATTCCACCATGACTGCGGTTTGTCGGGCGAGCTGTCATTCAGGTTAGCCACTGCCCGGGCTGGCCACTGCCAAAACCGCCCGATTCTATTCATTTCGGGTGGCAAGGCAAATGCATCATCCGATCAAGCATTGCTGCAGACCTTTTTCGAGGATGTCGCGCGGCAGATCGATGCCGATAAACACCATCTTGCTCTGCCGCTGCTCTTGCGGCCCCCAGGGCGCGGCGAGATCGCTGCCCATGAGCTGGTGTACGCCCTGGAACACCACTTTGCGGTCGATGCCCTGCATGTTCAGCACGCCCTTGTAGCGCAGCATGCGCGGGCCGTAGACCTGCACGATGGCGCCGAGGAAGTCTTCGAGCTTGGCCGGATCGAAGGGTTTGTCGGCGCGGTAAACGAAGGATTTCACATCATCGTCGTGGTGGTGATGGTGCGGGTGATTGCAGTGTTCGCCATGCTCGTGATCATGGTCATGGTGGTCGTGATCATGGTCGTGGTCGTGATGATCGTGATCATCGGCCTTGAGGAAGTCGGGGTCGATGTCGAGCTTGGCGTTGAGGTTGAAACCCTTGAGGTCGAGCACCTGCGACAGCGGCACCTCGCCGAAATGCACCACGCTTTGCTTGGCGCGCGGATTCATATGGGCGAGCCGGTGCTGCAGGGCGGCGAGTTCGTCGGCGCTGACCAGATCGGCCTTGCTGATGAAAATCTGGTCGGCGAAACCCACCTGGCGGCGCGCTTCCTGCCGACTGTCGAGCTGCTGGTTGGCGTGTTTGGCATCGACCAGGGTGAGGATGGCGTCGAGCATGTACTGGCTGGCGACCTCGTCGTCCATGAAAAAGGTCTGCGCGACCGGGCCAGGGTCGGCGATGCCGGTGGTCTCGATGACCACGCGGTCGAACACCAGCTCGCCCTTGCGGCGCTTGGCGGCCAGATCGGCCAGCGTGGCGCGCAGATCGTCGCGAATGGTGCAGCAGATGCAGCCATTCGACATCTGCACGATCTGCTCGCCCGCTTCCTGCACCAGGATGTCGCTGTCGATGTTCTCTTCGCCGAACTCGTTTTCGATCACGGCAATCTTGGAGCCATGCGCTTCGTGCAGCACGCGCTTGAGCAAGGTGGTTTTGCCGCTGCCGAGAAAGCCGGTGACGATGGTGGCGGGAATGAGGGAGGCCATGGTGGGATTCCTTGAAAGAGGCAACGCCCATTCAGATCGGGGCGATCAACGAAAAATCAACCGGAAGTTCAACTGCGGCGCAGCAGCAGCCCCTTGAGATACTCGCCTTCGGGGAAATGCAGGCTCAAGGGATGGTCGAGCCCCGCGCCGGTACGGGCGACGATCTGAGCGTCTGCGCCCGCGTCGAGGGCGGCGCCAGCGACGATTTTCTGGAACAGCTCGGCACTGACGCCGCCTGAGCAAGAAAAGGTGAACAGCCAGCCGCCCGGCGGCAGCAGATGGAAGGCCAGGCGATTGATGTCTTTGTAGGCGCGCGCGGCGCGTTCGACTTGCTGCGGGCTGGCGGCGAATTTGGGCGGATCGAGCACGATGGCGTCGAACTGCGCGCCTTCTTCGCGCAGGCGGCGCAGAGTGGCGTTGACGTCGGCGTCGATGAATTGCGCCCGCGCCGGATCGAAGCCATTGAGCGCGACATGCTCGGCCGCCAGCGCCAGCGTGGGCGCGGAGGAATCGACCGAGGTGACTTGCTGCGCCCCGCCGGCCAGGGCGGCCAGCGAGAAGCCGCCGGTGTAGCTGAAGCAGTTGAGCACGCGCTGCAGGCCGTGCGCGCGCAACGTGTCGGCAAAGCGGGCGCGGGCGTCGCGCTGATCGAGGTAGAAGCCGGTCTTGTGGCCGGTGGCGACATCGACCTGCAGCCGCAGCCCGTTTTCACGGATCTCGACCTGCGTTTGCCCTTCGCCCAGCAGCCAGCCGGTGGCCGCGGGCAGGCCTTCGCGTTCGCGCAGCGCGGCGTCCGAGCGTTCGTAAACGCGGGTTTCGGGCATGAGGGCGTGCAGGGCGCTGACGATCACCGATTTCCAGCGCTCAATCCCCGCGCTGCCCGCTTGCAGCACCATGATGTCGGCGTAGCGATCGACGATGCAGCCGGGCAGACCGTCGCTCTCGCCGTGTACCAGGCGGCAGGCGGTGAGATCCAGTCCGAGCGCTTGGCGGCGGGCGATGGCCGCGCGCAGTTGTTCGGTGAAAAAGCGGGCGTCGATGCGCTGCGTGGCCTCGAAGCTCCAGACCCGCAAGCGGATTTGCGAAGCGGGGCTGAACGCGGCCCAGGCGAGAAACTGGCCATCGTGCGATTCCACGCGGACGGTTTCTCCGCTGTCGGCGCTGCCCTTGGCGATCGAGCTGGCGAACACCCAGGGGTGGCGGCGTAGCAAGGAGCGTTCCTTGCCCGGATGAAGGCGGATGGTTTTCATGGAGGGGCCTTAGGGTTTTTTGCGCGCCCGGGGATGGGCGGCGTCGTAGACCTTGGCCAAATGTTGGAAGTCCAGGCGGGTGTAGACCTGTGTAGTGGCAATGCTGGAATGGCCCAGCAATTCTTGCACCGCGCGCAAATCGCCGCTGGACTGCAGCACATGCGAGGCGAAGGAGTGGCGCAGCATGTGCGGATGCACGCGGGCATCGAGCCCGGCGGCGCGGGCGTGCTCGCGCAGCTCCAGCCAGACTCGTTGCGGCGTGAGGCGCGCGCCGCGTGCGCCGAGAAACAGCGCGACCTGCGCGTCGGCGTCGGCATCGCAGCGGAGCAGGGCGGGGCGCTGCTCCAGCCATTGCCGCAGCGCCAGCAGGGCGGGGCGGCCGATGGGCACGCTGCGCCGCTTGTTGCCCTTGCCGGTGACGGTGGCTTCGGCGGCGTCCCAGTCGATCCAGCCGCGCGCGGTCTTGCTGGCGCGCACGTCCAGCCCGGTGAGCTCGGAGACGCGCAGCCCGCAGGAATAAAGCAGTTCGGCGATGGCATGCACCCGCGCGCCGCGGGTGGCGAAGGGTTCGGCTTGGTGCGGGCGTCGGTGCGGGTGCGATGCGGGCGTCGATTCTTGCGGGGTGTAAGCCGCCAGCGCCACGGCCTGATCGACCGAAAGTGCCTTGGGCAGCGGCTTGGCGGCCTTGGGCGCACGCACGTCCTGCACCGGATTGGCGGCGACGAAGCCGAGCCGCCCCATCCAGCGGAAAAAGCTGCGCCAGGCCGATAGCCGCGCCGCGATGGCGCGCGGGCTCATGCCGCCGGCGTGAAGCTGCGCGGCCCAGCGGCGGATGTGCAGCGACTCGATTGGCGCTGCGCCCAGCGCTTCGGCGCGCTGCAGCAGGTCATCGAGATCGCGCCGATAGTTGACCAACGTGCCCTCAGCCAGACGGCGTTCGGTTTGCGCGTGTGCGAGATAGTCCGCCGCCAACTGACGCAAGGTCGGGCTATTGAGCGGGCTGCAGGGCAGGAGTGAGCCGGGCGCGGCCATATGAGCAAATTGAGGGGCAAACAGCGGGGCGGAGAACGGCCCAGGCGGGCTCAGTGCGCGAGCAGGCCGACGAGCGCGGCGCTGGCCAACTGGCTGATGAGGTTGAGGAAGTCAGTGCCCATATCGGCGGTGAAACGCTGGCTGTCGGGGGAGGCCAGCACCAGCAGCCCCATGCACATGCTGGTATGCGGGTTTTGCAGCGGAATGAGCGCGAGCGATTGCGCCATTTGCGCGTCCGGCAGCCAGTGCGCGGCCTCGAAGCCGGGGTTGGGGCCGACGAAGGGTGCGGCCAGGCTGGCGGCGAAGGTCTTGGCGTCTTCGCTCACCCCGGTGGCGAAGTCGAGCGCGGCGAACGCTTCGCGCACCGGCCAGAGCTTGAGCGCGGTCATGGGCAGGTCGAAGGCGGACTTGAGGGTGTCTTGCAGCGTTTGCGGCAATTGCTCCGGTGCGCCCTGTTGCGCCAGCATGACATCGCGGGCCCACAACAGCAGCTTGCCAGCCAGGGTTTCGTTGTCCACCGCGTTGCGCATCATCGCGGCCAGGCGATGTTCCAGAGTGCGCATTTTGTCGCGCAGCATTTCCATCTGCCGCTCCTGCAGCGAGACGGCGCGGTTGCCGTGCGGGCTCTGCAATTGCACGGTGGTGAGCAGTTCGGCGTGGCGCTCGAAAAATTCGGGGTTGGCGGCCAGGTAGGCGGCCAGATCGTGTTCGCTCAGTTCCATCGGGTGTTCTCCATCAGGGCAGATCGGGAAGGTCGATCGTGCCGTCAAAAACAAAAGCGGCGGGGCCGGTCATGCGCACGGGCTGGCCTGCTCCCGCCCATGAAATGGTCAGCTCGCCGCCGTGGGTCTGCACGTCCACCGCGCCTTGCAGCCAGCCGTGGCGCAGCCCGGCCACCACGGCGGCGCAGGCGCCAGTGCCGCAGGCCAGGGTTTCGCCCGCGCCGCGCTCCCAGACGCGCAGGCGGATGTGCTGGGCATCGACGATCTGCATGAAACCGGCGTTGACCCGGCGCGGAAAACGAGGGTGATGCTCGATCAGCGGGCCGTGGCTGAGGACGGGCGCGGTGTCCACATCATCCACCCGTTGCACCGCATGCGGGTTGCCCATCGACAGCACACTCACCCAGGCGGTGGCCCCTACGAGGTCCAGCGGCCATTGCTCCCAGCCATCCACCTGCCGCGGCCTCAGGCCGTGGGCCTCGAAAGGCACGCGCGGCAGATCGAAAACCGGCGCGCCCATGTCCACGGTGACGCGGCCGTCGGGCTGCAGCTCGGGTTCGATGAGGCCGGAGAGCGTCTGCACCCGAATGCGTCTTTTGGCGGTGAGCCCCTTGCCGTGCACATAGGCGACGAAGCAACGCGCGCCATTGCCGCATTGCTCCACCTCACCGCCGTCGGCGTTGAAAATGCGATAGCCGAAATCGACTTCGGGCGAGGGTGCGGCTTCGACCAGCAGAATCTGGTCAGCGCCCACGCCAAAGTGCCGGTCGGCCAGCAGGCGCAGTTGCGCCGCGCTGAGGGCCAGCGGGGCGCGGGTGGCGTCGAGCACGACAAAGTCGTTTCCGGCGCCGTGCATTTTGGTGAACGCGACTTGCATGGGTCAGTAAAGAGAGGGCTCGCCTTCGGGGCGGTTCTTGAAGCGCTTGTGCACCCAATGGTATTGCGCGGGCATGGTGCGCACCTGCTCTTCGATGAAACGGTTCATGCGCCGCAGATCGGCGTCGATGTCGGCGGGCTTGCCCCGGGCGTCCAGCGCGGGAAAATCGCCCCAGGCGGGATGCACGGTGATGGCGTAGCCGCGCGCACCGGGCAGGATGCGGGTAACCACGGCGTAGACCCGGGCGTCGGCGGAAGCCGCCAGCCTCGGCGCGACGTCGAGGGTGGCTGCGGGAACGCCGAAAAAGTCGATGAAGCGCGAGCTGCGCAGGCCGAAGTCCATGTCGGGCAGGGTGTAGAACGGCACCCCGGCTTTGAGTTGTCGCAACATGCCCGCCGCGCCGTCATGCCGCGAGACGATGGCGGCGGTGTGAAAGCGGCTGCGCCGCGCCACCACCCAATCGTCGAGTACCTTGTTTTTCTGCGGGGTGTACATGCCCGAAACCGGACGCGGCGCCACCAAGCTGAGCGCCGTCCATCCCGCGTCGAGCCCCTCGAAGTGAAAACCCAGCAGCAGGGTGTTGCGGCTGCCGTTCAGCGCTTCCTCCACCGGGCCTTCGAGATGCAGCAGGCGCTGCAGGCGCTTCGGGCTGGCGTACCAGAGCACGCCGCGTTCGAGAAACGCCCGGGCGACAAAAACGAAATGCTGCCGCGCCACGGCGCGCTGCTGCGCAGCCGTCCAGTCGGGAAAACACAGTTGCAGATTGCGCAGGGTGATGCGCCGACGCGAGCGGGCCAGCGGCCACAGCAGCCAGCCCACCGCCGTGCCCAGCGCAGCGAGCAGCGGGTAGGGCAGCAGATGCAGCAGCCAGACAAGGCCGATGCTCAGACGGGCGAACAGCGACTTCATGACGCGCTTTCCTCGGCGATAGTCGGCGCGGGGGGCGGCGGTGCGCCCGAGGGGGTTTTGTAGCGGTTGTAGGCCCAGAGATATTGCTCGGGACAGCGCCGGATCAAACCTTCCAGCGCACGATTGATCTGCGTGGCGGCGCGTTGCGGATCGGCGTCCAAGGCTTCGGGAAACGGCTCCAGCGTCAGGGTGTAGCCGCGTCCGCCGGGCAGGCGCAGGGCCGAGGCCAGAATGATGCGGGCGTTGCCCAGTTGCACTAGGCGCGCGGGCAGAGTCATGGTGTAGGCCGGGCGGCCGAAAAAGTCGGCCCAGACGCCTTCGCCGCTGCCCGGCGCCTGATCGGGCAACAGACCGACGGACTCCCCCGCGCGCAGGGCGCGCAGCAATTGCCGCACCCCGGCGAGATTGGCCGGGGCGGTGGCCAGATTGTGGCGCTGGCGCGAGGCCAGGGCCAGCGGCAGCAGCACGGCCTTGCGCGGCGGGCGGAACATCACCGTGATCGGGCTCCAGAGCGCGGCCGCCTGCGCCGAGATTTCAAAGCATCCCAGGTGCGGCGTGAGATACAGCACGCCCATGCCCTGGGCGCGAACGGCATCGACATGCTCCTTGCCGATCACCTGCACCCGGTGCACGGGCGCCGTAGCGCCGCGCCGAAACCAGACCACGGGCAATTCGCCGACCATGCGTCCGGCTTGCGCGGCCGCCTTGCGCGCAAGCTGCTCTGGCGCGTAGCCCGCCTGTTGCATGTTGGCGCGCAGACGCTGGCGATACACGCTTGAGGCGGCATAAACCAGCAGGCCGAGCGCCGCCCCGAGCGACTGGAGCAAACCCAGCGGCAAGACAGACAGCCAGCGGAACACGCGAAGCAGCACGATGAAGGATTTCCCTGAGGTGCAAAGGGTGCCATGTTACGAAGCGCCGCTGAACAAAGGGCGCGCATAGAATCCATGACATTGCCACCGAGTTAATGACAACTTGCGGGGTGGCAGGGGCAGGCGACCTTCGGGGCGGCTGCGTAGATGTCCGCTAAAGCGTCGCCGTGCGAGACCCAAACGGTGGCGTCGATCCAACCGTTCAAAGAAAGGTCCGTCATGGCAAACCACTTCCTGTTTACATCCGAGTCCGTTTCCGAAGGTCATCCCGACAAGGTGGCCGATCAGATTTCCGACGCCATTCTCGACGCCAATCTGGCGCAAGACCCGGCCTCCCGCGTTGCCGCCGAAACCCTGGCCAACACTGGCCTGATCGTGCTGGCGGGTGAGATCACCACCACGGCCGTGGTCGATTACATCCAGGTCGCGCGCGATACGCTCAAACGCATCGGTTACGACGACGCCGATTTCGGCATCGACCACAAAAGCTGCGCGGTGCTCGTCGCCTACGACAAGCAAAGCCCCGACATCGCCCAAGGCGTGAACAAGGCGCACGACGACGAACTCGACATCGGCGCCGGCGACCAGGGGCTGATGTTCGGCTACGCCTGCGACGAAACCCCCGAGCTCATGCCCGCGCCGATCTACTACGCGCACCGCCTGGTCGAGCGCCAAAGCCAGTTGCGCCGTGACGGCCGTCTGCCCTGGCTGCGCCCGGATGCCAAGAGCCAGATCACCTTCCGCTACGAAAACGGCTATCCCGTGGCCATCGACACGGTGGTGCTGTCCACCCAGCACGCGCCTGAGATCGCGCTGGCCGATCTGCGCGAAGCGGTCATCGAGCACATCATCAAACCCGTGCTGCCCGCGGAGTTCATGCGCGGCGAGGTGAAGTACCTCATCAACCCGACCGGCCGCTTCGTCGTCGGCGGCCCGCAGGGCGACTGCGGCCTGACGGGGCGCAAGATCATCGTCGATACCTACGGTGGCGCGGCCCCGCATGGCGGCGGCGCCTTCAGCGGCAAAGACCCGACCAAGGTCGACCGTTCGGCCGCCTACGCTGCGCGCCATGTGGCCAAGAACATCGTGGCTGCCGGGTTGGCCAAGAAATGCCTGGTGCAGATTTCCTACGCCATCGGCGTGGCCCAGCCCACCAGCATCATGGTGACGACGCAGGGCACCGGCGTGATCGACGACGCCAAGCTGGAACAACTGGTGCGCCGTCACTTCGATCTGCGTCCGCGCGGCATTATCGAAATGCTCGATCTGCGTCGCCCCATCTATTCCAAGACCGCCGCCTACGGCCACTTCGGCCGCGACGAACCCGAGTTCAGCTGGGAGGCCACCGACAAAGCCGCCAAGCTGCGCGACGACGCCGGACTGGGCGCACTGCGCACCCCAGCCACGGCGTAAGCGCATTTGAAGGAAACCCGCCGGGCCGCCCCAAGGGTTTCCGGCCTCATGAGTGCCCCCAGGGCCGGGCTGCGCCCAGCCCGCCCCCCACGGGGGGCAAGGAAACTTGGGGCGGACCTGCGTTTCCTGGAGAGGGCAGATCGCCGCGCAAGAGGCGATTTCGGGGTGGGCCCTTACCCCGCAAATCGGTCCGTCGCCTCGATCAGACGCGAGAGGACGCCCGGCTCGTTGTAGGCGTGCCCGGCGTCGGGCACGAGCTGAAAGTCGGCTTGCGGCCAGGCGCGGTGCAAGTCCCAGGCGCTGCGTACCGGGGTGCACACGTCGTACCGGCCTTGCACGATGACGCCGGGCACCTCGGCCAGCTTGCCTGCGTCGCGGATCAACTGGCCTTGCTCCATCCAGCCTTCATGCACGAAGTAGTGGTTCTCGATGCGAGCGAAGGCCAGCGAGAACGCATCCTGCGCATGATGTGCGGCGTTGACCGCATCGGGCAGCAGACGGATGGTTTGCCCTTCCCACACGCTCCAGGCGCGGGCGCAGGCCAGTTGCGCTGCCGGGTCGGCGCCCGTCAGCCGTTTGCGATAAGCGCCGATCAGATCGCCGCGCTCCGCTTCGGGAATGGGCGCCAGAAAGCCCTCCCACAGATCAGGAAACAGCCACGACGCACCCTCCTGGTAGAACCACAGCAGCTCCTCCCGCCGCAGGGTGAAGATGCCGCGCAGGATCAGCGCCGACACTCGCGCGGTGTGCGTCTGGGCATAGGCCAGAGCCAGGGTGCTGCCCCACGAGCCGCCGAACACCAGCCAGCGATCCACGCCCAGCAGGGTGCGCAGCCGCTCGATGTCGGCCACCAGATGCCAGGTGGTGTTGTTCTCCAGCGAGGCGTGCGGGGTCGATCGTCCGCAGCCGCGCTGGTCAAACAGCAGCACGCAGTAGCGCTGCGGGTCGAACAGCCGGCGATGATCCGGCGAACAGCCCGAGCCCGGTCCGCCGTGCAGAAAGACGGCAGGCCGACCTTGCGGATTGCCGCAGAGTTCCCAGTAGATCTGGTGACCTTCGCCGGTGTCGAGCACGCCGGTTTTGAAGGGTTCGATGGGTGGGTAATAAGTGCGTAAGTTCATGGGAATGGCAGAATAGCGGGTCTCTTTTCCCCCTGCCCGAACCTATCCATGAGCACCACCCAGATCGGCGGCGTGACCGTCAACACGCAGGCCAATGTGTACTTCGACGGCAAATGCGTCAGCCACGGCATCACCCTGGCTGACGGTACGAAAAAATCAGTCGGTGTCATCCTGCCCGCCACGCTGACCTTCAACACCGGCGCGCCGGAAATCATGGAATGCGTGGCCGGGGCCTGCGAATACAAACTGCCGGGCAGCGACGTTTGGGTGAAATCCGGGGTGGGCGAGCGTTTCAGCGTACCCGGCAATACCCGCTTCGAGATTCGCGTGTCGGAAGGCGAAACCGCCTATCACTACATCTGCCATTTCGGCTAATCGGCGCTCAAACTCATGGCTACCATTTTGCAAAACCTGCCCACCGGGCAAAAAGTCGGCATCGCCTTCTCCGGCGGCCTCGACACTTCCGCCGCCCTGCTGTGGATGAAAAAAAAGGGCGCCCAGCCCTACGCCTACACCGCCAACCTCGGCCAGCCCGACGAGAGCGACTACGACGACATTCCGCGCAAGGCCATGGGCTTTGGCGCTGAAAAGGCCCGCCTGATCGACTGCCGCGTGCAACTGGCGCACGAAGGCATTGCCGCCATCCAGTGCGGCGCGTTTCACATCAGCACCGGCGGCGTCACCTACTTCAACACCACCCCGCTGGGCCGCGCCGTCACCGGCACCATGCTGGTGGCCGCCATGAAAGAAGACGACGTCAACATCTGGGGCGACGGCTCCACCTTCAAAGGCAACGACATCGAGCGCTTCTACCGCTACGGCCTGCTCACCAACCCCGCGCTGAAAATCTACAAACCGTGGCTGGATCAGCGCTTCATCGACGAACTTGGCGGCCGCAAGGAAATGAGCGAGTTTCTCATTGCCAACGGCTTCGATTACAAGATGTCGGTGGAAAAGGCCTACAGCACCGACAGCAATATGCTCGGCGCCACGCACGAAGCCAAAGACCTGGAGCATTTGAGCAGTGGCATCCGCATCGTCAACCCCATCATGGGCGTGGCGTTCTGGAAGCCCGAAGTGGAAGTCAAAGCCGAAGAAGTCACCATTCGTTTCGAGGAAGGCCAGCCGGTCGCCCTCAACGGCCAGACCTTCAGCGACGCGGTTGCGCTCTTCCTCAAAGCCAACGAAATCGGCGGCCGCCACGGCCTGGGCATGAGCGACCAGATCGAGAACCGCATCATCGAAGCCAAGAGCCGCGGCATCTACGAGGCCCCTGGCATGGCGCTGCTGCACATCGCCTACGAGCGCCTGGTTACCGGCATCCACAACGAAGACACCATTGAGCAGTACCGCATGGGCGGCCTCAAGCTCGGCCGCCTGCTGTACCAGGGCCGCTGGTTCGACCCGCAGACGATGATGTTGCGCGAATCCGCCCAGCGCTGGGTGGCCCGCGCCGTCACCGGCGAAGTCACGCTGGAACTGCGCCGCGGCAACGACTACTCCATCCTCAACACCGAGAGCCCCAACCTGACCTACGCGCCCGAGCGCCTGAGCATGGAAAAGGTGGAAGACGCACCGTTCAGCCCGCTGGACCGCATCGGCCAGTTGACCCTGCGCAACCTCGACATCACCGACACCCGCGCCAAGCTCGGCATCTACGCCAAGACCGGGCTGATTTCGCTGGGCGAGGGCGCGAGTATGCTGCGTTTGGAAGGGGAGAAGGGGGAGTGAGGCAGCAGATGCCTGTGTTCTTGGTCATGCATGACTCCTGATCTTCTCTCTCCCCTATCACCATGAGGTTGATTATCCCCCGAGGAGAACTATTTTGAATATCAATTCATTGGCGGCGACGGGCTGCAAGCTGTGTTTCGATTCGCCTCCACTGGATTTTGATTTCACCATGGCGTTTCAGCCCATTGTGGATTCACGCAGCGGAACAATTTTTGCACATGAAGCCTTGGCGCGTGGTTTGCAGGGTGAGCCCGCAAGCACCATCTTTGAGAAGGTGAACGACGATAATCGCTATCGATTCGATCAGACTTGCCGCGTCAAGGCGGTAGCGCTTGCCGCCCGGTTGGGATTGAAAGGCTATCTGAGCATCAATTTTCTTCCGAATGCGGTTTACAAACCTGAGCTCTGTATTCGCGCCACTTTGGCCGCAGCGGAACAGTACAGTTTTCCGCCAGATCGCCTGCTGTTTGAGGTCACCGAGAGCGAGCGTGTTGAAGATGTCGGGCACTTGAAGTCCATCATTAACGACTATAAAAGCAGAGGTTTTCTGACGGCGATTGATGATTTTGGCGCCGGTTTTGCAGGGCTGAATCTGCTTGCCGAATTGCAAACGGATATTGTCAAGCTGGACATGGCATTGGTGCGCAACGTTAACGAAGACCGCATCAAGGCCTCAATTATCCGTGGGGTTATTCAGACCTGCATAGATCTGAATATCCGGGTCATCGCCGAGGGCGTAGAAACGCGAGAGGAATATCTGTGCCTTGAGCGTATGGGAATCAATTTGTTTCAGGGGTTCTATTTTTCTCGACCGGTATTTGAGGGATTGGGACAAATCGACCCGAATTTGTTCAGTCATGCACTGGGTTGATTATTTGTCAGGTTCCGCATGATTTCCGACTGTTTTTGAGAGCAGATCAGCGAGGACTCGGGTTTGGGACGAGGCTAAGCTCGCAGCGGTCCATGCTGGGGCGCAACCCTGATATGCGCGAACAGTGTTTGGGTGAGCGGACGAGCCATTCGCCCCACAGACCGCGCGAATCGAACGAATCGAGCGGTAGAATGGGGCATTCCCGCATTGATCGAAAAGGGGGTGCCTATGCAGACCTACACCGCGAATGAAGCCAAGACGCGCTTCGGCGAATTTCTCGACCGGGTGCAACGTGAGCCCGTGCGCGTCATGCGGCACGACCGCGTCGTGGGGGTGATGGTCAGCGCGCAAGACTTCGAGGCCATGTGCGCCTTCTACGCCAACCGCCTGCAGCACACGCTGGAAAACAGCGCGGCGCTGGCACAGCAGGGCGGGCTGACCGAACAGGCATTGAACGATCTCTTGGCTGATGAAAGTTGAGCGCGATTCGCGGCGTTTCGTGATCGACACCAATGTCTGGATCAGCGCCGCGCTTTCACCGCCGGGTGCGCCCGCGCAAGTGGTGCGCCGCGTTCTGCAGCACGGTCTGGTCGTGCTGACGACGCACACCTTTGCCGAACTTGAGACTCGCTTGTGGAAGCCTAAGTTCGACCCGTATCTGTCCATCGAGGTCCGGCAGCAACTTCTACACGATCTGAGCGCCGCAGCGATTTGGGTGGATGTTCCGCCCGGGCTGGCTGCACAGATGTTCAGCCGCGATCTCGACGATGACGCGTTTATTCACGCCGCCGAGGTGGCGCAAGCCTTATGGCTGGTCACCGGCGACCAAGACCTGTTGGGGGTGAATCCGCCTCCAATCGGGTTGCGCATCCTCACGCCTGCGCAGGCCTTGCAGCATCCCGAGTTTGCTTAGCTGGCAATGTGCTGCATGACGCCGGAAGGACGGGCGGTACTGTCGTTCCAGCATGTCGGCTCGTTCGGCAATGCAAAATCACGCGCATTTGTCCGCTGACGATTCGCCCCATTAGGCCAACGAATGAAACCATCCCATGCCTCTTTCTGACACCCCCAACGCCGAAAACCCCGTTCGCGCCTGTGTGGCCTATGACCGCAGCGGGAGGCGGGTGGGCGATATCGCGCTGGAGGCGATCAGCGACATGCTCGCTTTGTCCGACCGGTTTGTCTGGGTGGGGCTGTATGAGCCGGATGCGGCCTTGCTGGCGCAGATGCAGCACGAGTTTGGCCTGCACCCGCTGGCGGTGGAAGACGCCGCCAAGGCGCACCAGCGCCCCAAGTTGGAGGCCTATGGCGAATCGCTTTTTGTCGTGGCACGCACGGCCTCGCGCAGCGGCGCGCATGTGCGGTTCGGCGAGACGCATGTGTTCATGGGCCGCAACTACATCCTCACCATCCGGCATGGGGATTCGACCGGCTACGCGACGGTGCGTCGCAATGTCGAGCAGACGCCCGCGCTGCTCGCGCAGGGGCCGGGGTATGCGCTGTACGCGGTGCTCGATGCCATCGTCGACGGGTACCTGCCCATCGTCGAGGCCTATCGGGCCGAGCTGGAGGAGCTGGAAGGCGAGATCTTCGCGCGCCAATGGCGGCGCGGCACGCTCAAGCGGCTGTACGCCATGCAGCGCGAACTCACGCGCCTGCGGCTGGCGGTGGCGCCTTTGCAGGATGTGCTGGCGCAGCTTCAGCGCCTGCCGGGCGACGTGATGCCCGAGGCCATGCGGCCTTACTTCCGCGACGTGAACGACCATGCCAACCGGATCAACGATACGGTGGGCGCGCTGCGCGAAATGCTCTCGGCGGCAATGAACGTCTCGGTCTCTCTCGTGACGCTGGAGCAGAACGAGGTGGTCAAGCGGCTGGCCGGCTGGGCCGCGCTGCTGGCCGTGCCCACGCTGCTCACCGGCTGGTTCGGCATGAACTTCCGGCACATGCCGGAGTTGGACTGGCGCTGGTCGTACCCGGCATTGCTCGTCTTCACACTGGGTTTGTGCGGCGGGCTGTACTACTGGCTCAAGCGCTCTCGCTGGTTGTAGCCAGGGTTCGCCCCACCCCAAACCCAAACTATTGCGCCTTTGCCACTAGAGCTTGCCGCCCATGCCCGACATCCACCACTTCGCCTTGTTCCTGCTCTCGGGCCTGCTGCTCAATATGACCCCCGGCGCGGATATGTTGTTCATCGTGTCGCGCAGTGCTGGGCAGGGGGTGAGGGCCGGGACGATGGCGGCGCTGGGGGTTGGGGCGGGTTGTCTGGTGCATGTCACCGCGGCCGCAGTGGGGCTGTCGGCGCTGATTGCCGCGTCGGATCTGGCGTTCAACGTGGTCAAGTGGATGGGAGCGGCCTACCTGGTGTGGCTGGGGGTGGGTCTGCTGCGTGCAAGGACGCAGGCGCCAGCGGTTTCAGCGCCCATGGCCGCCGCACCCTTGCGGGCGGTGTTCTGGCAAGGCGTGCTGACCAATGTGCTCAACCCGAAGATCGTGCTGTTTTTTCTGGCCTTTTTGCCGCAGTTCGTTGGCACTTCGACGCGCGGGCAGGGCTGGGCGTTTCTGTTGCTCGGCGTGGTGTTCACCGTCAATGGCACGCTATTCAATCTGGGCGTGGCCTGGGTGGCGGCGCGGGCGCGCCCTCTGGGGCGCATGCAGCGCCTGGCGCTTTGGGTGCGGCGGCTGACCGGCGTCGTCTTCGTCGGTCTGGGGCTGCGTCTGGCTTTGGCGTCGCGGGTGTAGCGCGGGCCGGTCCAGGCTGTCTCATTCTTTCTCGCGCACGCGAAGGTAGCGCGCAAAACGTGGAAGGCCCGAGGGCGTGAGCGACTGGTAGCGGTAGGTAATCTGGGCGCCGATGGGCGGCGGGTTGCGGCGCAGGGCGTCGCTCAGGCCGGAACCGATGCGAAAGATCTTGCCGTCGGGCATCTGCATGTTCAGGGCGCCGGTCAGCCCCGCATATTTGCCTTTGCCCGGCGTGTAGCCGATGACGGTGGCTTCGGCGTCCTGCCAGGGCTTGAGCTTGAGCAGCACATCCTGACGGCCGGTTTGATACGGCGCATCGGCGCGGTGCAGCATCAGGCCCTCGCCGCCTGCCTTCACGATTTTGTCGAGCTGCTGCTTGAGCGCGGCGGAGTTGGGCACGCGGAACTGCGGCACCATTTGCAGCCAGGGTGCCTGCGCCCGTTCCACCAGCGTGCGCATGCGGGCGATGCGCTCGGTGAAGCTGCCCGGCGCATTGGGCAACTCGAACACCATGTAACGCACCTGCTTCCAGTCGCGGTCGTTGGGCGGGTTGCTGCGAACGATGCCCGAGACCTGGTCGAAGCTTTCGCGGGCGATCCACAGCTCGCCGTCCAGCGGCTGCGAGGGCAGCGCGGCGGTGAACCACGCCGGAGCGGGCACCGGGTTGCCGCTGCGAAAACGCAGCACCCGACCGTCCCAGAAGGCGCGCACGCCGTCGAGTTTTTCGCTCACCCAGTAGGGCGCCGGATCGAGCTGGCTTGAGGCGGTTTCGGCCAGCAACAGAGCCGGGGGTGGCGGGCTGGGCGCTTCGGCCTGCGCCCAGGGCAGATTCGTCAGCAGCACGCCACACAGCAACAGCGGGCGCAGCCCAGCGAGAGTGGGTGCTGGAAAGCGGCGTGGCGAAGGACGCATGGCGTGGGGCAGGGCGAAGGGCGCGCGGGGCTGGAGTGGTCATCTTATGGGCCGTGGCGCGCGCGTGGCAAACCTGCGGCAAACCGATAGAATGCGCAGCTTCCCGAGGAGCGTTGCAACGCACGGGGCGAGTTGTTCGCCGCCGTCGCCAGGCTCGGGTCTTTGATCGCAGGCCGCTACACCTTGCTGGCGGCTTTCCTTCAACGGCGCTCACCCAACCCGTGCCGGGCGCGGGATGCGGTGCGCATCCGTTCCCGGCCACTTTGTTCGGAGTTTGTATGAACGCTGTGGTCGATATGAAAATTTCCCCTGATTATGTAATTGCCGACATCGGCCTGGCCGACTGGGGCCGTCGCGAGATCGCCATTGCCGAGAGCGAGATGCCCGCGCTCATGGCCATCCGCGAGGAATACGCCGCCCGCCAGCCGCTGCGCGGCGCGCGCATCACCGGCAGTCTGCACATGACCATCCAGACGGCCGTGCTGATTGAAACCCTGCAGGCGCTGGGGGCGCAGGTGCGCTGGGCGTCGTGCAATATTTTTTCCACCCAAGACCATGCCGCCGCGGCCATTGCCGCCAACGGCACGCCGGTGTTCGCGGTGAAGGGCGAGTCGCTCGAAGACTATTGGGAATACACCCACCGCATTTTCGAGTGGACCGATGGCGGCTACTCCAACATGATTTTGGACGACGGCGGCGATGCCACCCTGCTGCTGCATCTGGGCGCACGCGCCGAGACCGACGCTGCCGTGCTCAACCATCCCACCAGCGAAGAAGAGCGCGTGCTGTTTGCCGCCATCAAGGCCAAGCTGGCGAGGGACGGCAAGTGGTATTCCACCCGCCTGGCGCAGATCAAGGGTGTGACCGAGGAAACGACGACCGGCGTGCATCGTCTCTACCAGATGCACCAGCGCGGCGAGCTGAAGTTTCCCGCGATCAACGTCAACGACAGCGTGACCAAGAGCAAGTTCGACAACCTCTATGGCTGCCGCGAAAGTCTGGTGGACGGTATCAAGCGCGCCACCGATGTAATGGTCGCCGGCAAGATCGCCGTGGTCGCCGGTTATGGCGACGTGGGCAAGGGCTCAGCACAGGCGCTGCGCGCGCTGTCGGCCCAGGTGTGGGTGACCGAGATCGACCCGATCTGCGCCCTGCAAGCCGCAATGGAAGGCTACCGCGTGGTGACCATGGACTATGCCGCCGACAAGGCCGACATTTTCGTCACCGCCACCGGCAACTATCACGTCATCACCCACGATCACATGGCCCGCATGAAGAACCAGGCCATCGTCTGCAATATCGGTCACTTCGACAACGAGATCGACGTCGCGGGCATCGAGAAGTACCAGTGGGAAGAGATCAAGCCGCAGGTCGATCACATCATCTTCCCGGACGGAAAACGCATCATCCTGCTGGCCAAGGGCCGTCTGGTGAATCTGGGCTGTGGCACCGGCCATCCGAGCTACGTTATGAGCTCCAGCTTCGCCAACCAGACCCTGGCGCAGATCGAGCTGTTCACCAAGACCGGCGAATACCCTGTGGGCGTCTACACCTTGCCCAAGCACCTCGACGAGCATGTCGCGCGTCTGCAGCTCAGCACCCTCAATGTGCAGCTCACCACGCTGAGCGACCAGCAGGCCGCTTACATCAATGTGCCCAAAGACGGTCCGTACAAGCCGGCCCACTACCGGTACTGATGCGCATGGCTTCCGCACAATCGGTTTCTCCTCGGGTCAATCTGAGCTTCGAGTTCTTCCCGCCCAAGACGCCCGAGGGTGCGGACAAACTCCGGGCGGTGCGGCAACGTCTGTACGCACGTCAGCCCGAGTTCTGTTCCGTGACCTTCGGCGCCGGCGGCTCCACGCAGGAAGGCACGCTGCAGACGGTGCGCGACATCCTCGCCGAAGGCGTGGACGCCGCGCCCCATCTGTCGTGCATCGGTGCCAGCCGTGATTCGGTGCGCGGGCATCTGCGCGACTTTCAGGCCGCGGGCGTCAAACGTCTCGTGGCGTTGCGTGGCGACCTGCCTTCGGGCTACGGCATCGGCGGCGAGTTCCACCATGCTCGCGATCTGGTGGCGTTCATCCGCGACGAAATGGGCAGCGCGTTTCACATCGAAGTGGCCGCCTATCCCGAGATGCATCCGCAGGCCAAAAGCCCGCTCGATGATCTGCAGCATTTCGCCGACAAGGTACGCGCCGGGGCGAACTCGGCCATCACGCAGTACTTCTACAGCGCTGCGGCCTATCGCCGTTTTGTCGACGACGTGCGCGCGCTCGGCCTCGACGTGCCCGTGGTGCCGGGCATCATGCCCATCACCAATTCCAGCCAGCTGCTGCGCTTCTCTGAAGTGTGCGGCGCCGAGATTCCACGCTGGATCAGACTGCGCCTGCAGAGCTACGGCGACGACCGCGAGAGTATCCGCGCCTTCGGCCGCGAGGTGGTCAGCAGCCTGTGCGAAGAACTCATCGCCAGCGGCGCGCCAGGGCTGCATTTCTACACCCTGAACCAGGCCGAAGCCACGCTGGCCGTGCTCGACGATCTCGGACGTTAAGCGTTTGAGGTTAAGCCGCGCCGGTTTCCACTGGCGGCGTGCAGCAGCAACGCCGCCAGTGCGAAGCCTGCGCCCGCCAGCGTCACGGCGGGCCAGCCCCCCGCCGTCCACGCATGGCTGGCGACGAATGAACCCACCGAGCCACCGATGAAATACAGCGTCATGTACACGGCGTTGATGCGGCTGCGCGCGGCGGCGTCCAGGGCATAGATGCGGGTCTGGTTGGCGATCTGCGAACCCTGCACCCCGGCGTCGAGCACCAGCACCCCGGCGATCAGCCACCACAGCCCGTGCGTGCCCGGCGCGAACAAGGCCCACGACAGCACGGTGAGCGCCAGCGCGATAAACAGCACGCGGCGCGGCCCGCCCGGCTTGTCGGAATAGCGACCGGAGATCGGCGCCACCGTCGCGCCCATGATGCCCAGAATGCCGAAGGCGCCCACCACCGCCGGGCCGAAGCCATAGGCCGGGCTCTGCAGCAGCGGCGTGAGACCCACCCAGAACACGCTGAAGCTGGCGAAAAACAGCCCGCCGGTGATACCGGCAAAGCGCAGATCGCGATGCAGGGCGAACTGCTTCAGGGTGGAGCCGAGCAGGGCGGCATAGCTCTGGTCTGTGGCGTGGGCATCAACCGGCAGACGCGGCAGCACGCGCCAGAGCATGATCCACATGCCAATGTTCACCAGCGTGGCGAAGGCGAACACCGCTTGCCAGTTCAGCAGCGCCGCAATGCCGCCGGCCAGCACCCGACCCCCCAGAATGCCCACGAGCAGACCGCTCATCACCAGGCCGATGGCCTTGCCGCGCGCCTGCGGCGGCGCGAGGTGCGCCACCATGGGAATGATCTGCTGCGCAATGCTGGATAGCATGCCGATGGCGAACGAGGCGGTGGCGAGCAGCAGCACGCTGGGCGCCAGCGCAGCGCCGATCAGCGCGGGCACGAGCAGCGCGGCCATGATGAGAATCACCCGGTGCCGCGCATGCCGGTCGCCCAGCGGGCCGAGGAACATCAGCCCCGCGGCGTAGCCGATCTGCGTGGCCGAGGGCACGGCCGCCACACCAGCCACGGTGGTGTGAAACTGCCGCGCGAACTGCTCCAGCAGCGGCTGGGCGTAGTAGATATTGGCGACCGACACCCCACAGGCCACCGCCATATAAGCAATGAAGTGGCGCGATAGGGACGGATGTGCGGCGAGTTGGGGGGCGACGACGGAGACGTTTGCAGACATGGTGAATTTTGCGAATACACCATTGTCGCGGCGCATCAAAAAGGCCGCTTGTCGGGGGACTTCACTCCGGCCCGCTCGCCTCTGCGTTTTCTCAAAAACGCCGTGCAAAGACTCAGCCCGGCGGCGGGTGCGAGTCTTTACAGCCCTAGGCCGAGCAGCAGGCTGCGCAGTTCGCGCAGGACCAGATCGACATTCGGGTGCTCGGCGGCGAAACGGGTGGCCAGGGTTTGCGCTTGTTCCGCGAGATCGTCGTTCGGCGCGGGAGCCGATTCAGTCTGCTTGCGTTCGAGTGCGGCCTGAATGTCGCGATCCAGGGTCTGCAGCAGGCTCTTGAGCTCGGGGTCGATGGCGGGCTGCGATTGCAGCACGGTGTGCAGGCGCTGCAGGGTGTCGCGGATTTGTATATCAGACATGATGTAGTTGATTGCAGGAGACGAAAGCATTGTGCCCAGACGCGGCAGGCGCGGCAAGCATACAGCTCAAACCTAGCGGTCAAATCATCGCCAGAGGCTGTTTATGGCCCGGCGGGGCAAAGGCGGCGTCCAACGCTTGCAGATCGCTTGCCGAGAGTCGCAACTCGGCGGCGGCCAGATTGTCTTGCAGGTGCGCGGTACGCACGGCCTTGGGGATGGCAATGACCTCGGGCTGGCGCAGCACCCAGGCCAGCGCCACCTGAGCCGCGCTGACGCCGAGCCGCTGGCCGATCGTCTGCAACGCGGGGTGTGGCCGCCGAGCGCGCCTTGATCAATAGGGCTGTAGGCCATGAGCGGCAGCCGGTGGCGCGCCTGCCAGGGCAGCAGATCGAATTCCACGCCCCGAGCGCCCAGGCTGTAATAGACCTGATTGGTGGCACAGGCGGATCCGCCTGGCAGCGCGAACAGCTCTTCCAGATCAGCCACATCGAAATTGCTCACGCCCCAGTGAAGGATCAAGCCGCGGCTCTGGAGCTGGGCAAACCCGGCCAGCGTTTCCGCCAGCGCGTACTCGCCGCGCCAATGCAGCAGGTACAGATCGATGCGGTCGAGCTTCAAGCGCTGCAGGCTGCGTTCGCAGGCTTCGACCACCCCGCGGGTGCTGGCATGATGCGGGTACACCTTGCTGACGATGGTGAGGTCTTCGCGTTGCGCCTCGCCTGCGGCAAACGCCTGTCGCAGCGCTTCGCCCAGCATGCTCTCGGCGCCGCCTTCTCCGTACATCTCGGCGGTGTCGATCAGGCGGTATCCCATGCGCAGCGCTTCGCGTACCGCAAGGATTTCAGCGGCACGCGCCTCGGCGCGTTCGCCCATACGCCAAGTGCCCAGACCCAGTGCGGGGATGGCGCTACCGTCGGGTAATGTGCGTTGTGGCATGAGCATGGCAGAAGAGCTTTAAAACAGTAGCTGCAGCCAGTGGCTGTCCACCGCGGCGAGCAGCAGTACGGCCACGATGAAGCCGACGACAAACGCCATCAACGTCTGCAGCAGGGCATTAGTCCGCCGCTGTTCCTGCAGCAGCTCGCGCAGCACGGGGTCGTCGCGCTTTTCCTGCGCCAGCAGGGCCTGATGCAGCAGACGAGGGATTTCCGGCAGGTATTGTGCGTAGCGGGTCGATTCGTTCTTGAGCTTGTCGCGGAAGGCAGGCCAGCCCACCTGGCTTTTCATCCATTTTTCGAGAAAGGGCTGTGCTGTCGTCCAGAGATCGAGATCGGGGTCGAGCTGGCGACCCAGCCCTTCGACGTTCAACAGGGTTTTTTGCAGCAGCACGAGCTGGGGCTGGATTTCCACCTTGAAGCGGCGCGAAACCTGAAACAGCCGCAACAGCACCTGGCCGAGCGAAATGTCTTTCAGCGGGCGGGCGAACTGCGGCTCGCAAACGCTGCGCACCGCCGCTTCGAGTTCGTCGATGCGGGCATCGGCCGGCACCCAGCCCGACTCCACATGCAGTTCGGCTACGCGCTTGTAATCGCGGCGGAAAAAGGCAATGAAGTTCTGCGCCAGATAGTCTTTATCGAAGTCGGACAGGGTGCCGACAATGCCGAAGTCCAGCGCGATATAGCGGCCGAACGTCTCGGGCTGCAGGCTGACCATGATGTTGCCCGGGTGCATGTCGGCATGAAAGAACCCGTCGCGGAACACCTGGGTGAAAAAGATATCCACCCCGGCCTTGGCCAGTTGCTTGAAGTCGACACCGGCAGCACGCAGCGCGTCGACACGGCCGATCGGCACGCCGTACATGCGCTGCATCACGATCACGTCGCTGCGGCACAGCTCCCAGTGCATCTCGGGAATCAGCAGCAGGTCGAGCGAGGCCATATTGCGCCGCAGTTGCGTGCCGTTGGCCGCCTCGCGGACCAGGTCGAGCTCGTCGTGCAGGTATTTGTCGAATTCGGCCACCACTTCACGCGGTTTCAGTCGCTTGCCCTCACTCCACAGCCGGTCTACCCAGGCAGCCATGGTGTGCATCAGCGCGAGGTCTTCATCGATGACTTTGTGCATGCCCGGACGCAGCACCTTGACCGCCACCTCGGCGCCGCCCTGTTGCAAGGGCAAGGTGGCGAAATGCACCTGTGCGATCGAGGCGCTGGCCACCGGCTTGCGCTCGAAGGTAGCGAACAAGGTTTCGATGGGTCTACCGAACGAACGCTCGATGATGGCCACGGCGACCTCGGAGTCGAACGGGGGCACGTTGTCCTGAAGCTTGGCGAGTTCGTCGGCGATGTCGGGCGGCAACAGGTCGCGGCGGGTTGAAAGCACTTGGCCGAATTTGACAAAAATCGGCCCCAGACTCTCCAGCGCCAGACGCAAACGCTCGCCGCGTGGACGATTGAGCGGACGCCCGAAGCTGAGCACCCGGGAGAGCCGGCGCAGCCAGGGATGGCGAAAGCTCGACAGCGCCATTTCATCCAGGCCGTGGCGCAGGATGACGGAAACAATCTTCAGCAGGCGGAGCAGGCGGCGCATCGGTCGTTCAGTTCTCGCGGGCGCTCGATTGCTTGCGCAACAGGGCAAGACGCTTTTCCAGCCGTGCGGCTTGATCGCGCAATTCGCGCACTTGTTCTTGCATTTGCGCCAATTCGCCGCGGCTGACCAAAGCACGCGGGGTCGCGGCAAACCAGTCGCGCGCATCGTCGTGGGTACGCATCCAGGCTTGCTGTCCCTGTGCCGCCAGCTTTTGCCCGGCCCGGGAAATGCGGTGCGCAGGAATATCGCCGACGAGTTGCGCGAGATCGTCTTCAGCATCCCAGCGCACATGCGCCATCAGCCATGACAGCGTCTGGGCCAGCTCGGCGTCCCCGGTGATGCGGGCGCCCGTCAAATTCAGCGGCGCGCGCTTGGCGATGGCCTCACGCAAGGCATCCACATCGAGGGTGACGTGCAGGTCGGCCTCATCATTACCGAGCGCTGTAGAAGTTGCAGTGCGCAGCAAGCCTTGCGGTTCGATCTCCCAAGGCAAATCAATACCCAGAGCAGTGAATACCACCGTCTTGCCTGCATGGGCGCCAAGCTTGCCCTGAGCGCGTGGGTCGGATGCGAGCAGATGATTGAGCGCTGGCAAGACCAAGTATTGCAGTCTGCGCACCAGCGAAGTGCGATCGGGAATCAAGGGCTGAAAGTCGGGAATGCGCATGAGGAATGGCGTTTAATGACGCATTCTAGGAGCCTACCTCCGTTGAGAGGTTTGGTCGCGCAAGCGCTGCATGAAAAACGCCGCAGCGCTTGCGCGGCTGCGGCGTAGAGTGAAAGCGCAGCAGGGTAGATTCGGTGCGTCAATTCAACTGCTGAATACCGGCCAGTTGCCAACCGCTGGAGCCATCGCGAGGTTTCACCAGGTTCCACACCTCGCGCACCGGGCTCGCGCCACCCCAGGTTTCTTCGCGCACCAGACCGGAGAACTCGACACTGGCAACGTATTCAGTCGGGGTTTCTTCCAACGCGAGCAGCGAGGCTTCGAGGGTCACGATTTCCGTCTTGTTAGGTGTCATGCCGCGTTGTTGCAGATCGGCAGCCAGGGCGTCGTACATCTCGGCGGTGGCGAAGGTTTTCAGGCTGTTCAGATCAGCCGCATCCCAGGCTTGCTGCAAGCGGATGTAGTGCTGCTTGGCGCTCGCCAGAAACCCGTCGCGATCAAAATCGGCCGGAATGCCCGCCCCACTTGCGGTTTGCGAACCGGCACCAGGCGTCCACTGCGCCGGCATATGCGTTTCGACGCCCAGCGGAGCCTGCGCATAGCCCTGCGAAGCGCCTGCATATTGCATGGGCTGGGCGGACTTGTCAGTGCTGGACTTGCGACGCAGCAGATTGAAAATCCAGAACGCGGCCAGCGCGAGCAGACCGATCATCAGCGCCGAGCCGAGGAAGGAGCCCAGCGCGCCGCCGAAGCCGAGTGCGTGGAACAGCGCGGCAAGACCCAGACCGGCAGCCAGACCCCCCAGAATGCCGCCCCAGCGGCTGGGCTGCTTGGCGGGCGGTGTGGCCGCGGCCTGCTGACGTGTGGCGGCGGGCGCGGCTTGTTGCGGCGGTGCCGCTTCGCGCTGCGTAACGGCATTGCTTTGCCGCCCCATGCTCTTGCCGCCGCCCATACGTTTGGCATGCGCATCGACAGCGCTCAGCGCGAGACCCAGAGCGAGAGTCAACGTCAGGCCGAAGGTCAGAAGGGTGCGAAGCAAACCAGTCGTTTTCATGCAATTTCCAGAAAGTCGAGAAGAAGTGACATTTTGTTACCAGATCGGTGGAAAAGTTCAATGCGCGCGTTTTGCATTGCGTCAGCTCAAAATTTCTGCCCGATATGTAGCGCAACGACGCCAGCTGTCAGGTTGTGCCAATCGACATGACCGAAACCCGCTTCACGCATCATGCCAGCGAGGGTTTCCTGATCCGGGTGCATGCGGATGGATTCGGCCAGGTATTGGTAGCTCTGCGGGTCGCCCGCAACCATCTTGCCCAGGCGCGGCAAAACCTGGAACGAGTAGAGGTCGTAGGCCCCGCGCAACGGCGCCCAGGGCTTGGAAAACTCCAGCACGAGCAATTTGCCGCCCGGCTTGAGCACACGTTGCATCTCGCGCAGCGCCGCATCTTTGTGGGTCATGTTGCGCAGGCCGAATGCCACGCTCACCAGATCGAATTGCTCGTCCGGGAAGGGCAGCTTTTCGGCATCGCACAAGAGCGTCGGCACCAGCACGCCAGAGTCGATGAGCCGGTCTCGGCCCGCCCGCAGCATGGAGCCATTGATGTCGCTCATCACCACCAGGCCAGTGGGCCCGACCTTGCGGGCGAAAGCGCGCGACAGATCGCCGGTTCCCGCAGCGACATCCAGCACGCGCTGACCTGGGCGCACACCCGAGAGGGCAATGGTGAACGCCTTCCAGACGCGGTGCAGGCCGCCACTCATCAAATCGTTCATCACGTCATAGCGCGACGCGACCGAATCGAACACACCCCGCACGCGCGCAGCTTTTTCATCTTCGGCAACCTGCTGGTAGCCGAAATGGGTGGTAGAGGTGGATTGGGTATCGGACATGGGAAGCTCAATGCGAGGGTCAGTAAGGCTCAGTGAGACGAGCAGTGGTGTGCGTTGGACGTAGCCTCGGGCATGGGCGCGTCGCGGTCGGCACCGGCAGCCTGTAGGCGGTTCAGATAGTCGGCCCAGAGCGACTCCTGGTTTTGCCCCAGGAAATGCAAATAGTCCCAACTGTAGATGCCGCTGTCATGGCCGTCCGAGAAGTGCGGCTGGATGGCGTAGTTCCCGACCTGCATCACACTATCGATCTCGACGAGACGCTTGCCAGTCTGCAAGGTTTCCTGCCCAGGCCCGTGCCCGCGCACCTCGGCAGACGGCGAAAAGACCCGCATCAACTCAAACGGCAGCAGGTATTGGGTTCCGTCGGCATAGGTGAGTTCGAGCACGCGAGATAACTTGTGCAGAACGATGGCCTGAGGCCAATCGGTGCGAGGGGTGGGAGAGGGCATGAGCAGATACCGAACCGAGATAAATCTATTGTCTCTCAGAGTCGCTAACAGCATTTGCCCCCTGCGGCAGGCATGGGCGGTTCAGGTGAGGAAGAGATGAGAGAAAAAGAGAGAGACGAAAAACGGAGGCGAAAAAAAACCCAGGCCGATGTCGACCTGGGTGAATTGCACACTCCCTGAAAGAGCCAGTAAAGGCTCAGTCACCATTTGATACAAATTGAGACGAGTTGTCCAGATAATTTTTTATCCGACTTGTTCATGCTGGAATTAGGCGTGCATGCGCACTGCCCTGCATTAGGCAGCGTGGCATGGAATCCCAAACGGAGATTGAGATTGGCGCCGACTATCCGAATCGAACGGATGACCTACCGCTTACAAGGCGAAAATAAAAACCTCTGTAACCCGCATGAATGCTTGATCAGCTACAGATTCGACTCTGTATTTGGGGGAATCTAGGGGGAATCATGGCTTGTTCGTGCCGAACGAAAATTGACCCACTTTTGAAGGTTATGCCGACGCAAAATTGACCCGGGTGTTCCACCTACCCTGCTGCTTTTTTAGGCACGGGGAGCAGGAGTGATCACCATGGACATGATTGGCAAGATCCGGCGGATGCATTTCCGCCAGAACAAATCCGTTCGAGAGATTGCCCGCAGTACGGGGCTGTCGCGCAACACGGTGCGTACCTGGCTACGCCAGCCGGGCGATGTCGTACCGCGGTACGCGGCGCGGCGAACACAACCCTCGCGCAAGCTCGCGCCCTATGTGGAGTGGCTCCGGCAGGCCGTGGCCATTGATGCGCAGCGTCCTAAAGCGCAGCGGCGCACGGCCAGGGCATTGCATGCCGAGTTGAAGCGACAAGGCTATGACGGCGCCTACAGCCGCGTCACCGATTTACTGCGCGCTTGGCGACAGGCCGATGGCACGAGCGCTGTGCACGCCTTCGTGCCCTTGACGTTTGCGCTGGGCGAAGCCTTCCAGTTCGACTGGAGTGAAGAGAGCATGGTGGTGGGCGGCGTGCCGTACCGCGTGCAGGTTGCCCACGTCAAGCTGTGCGCCAGCCGTGCCTTCTGGCTGGGGGCCTATCCCAGCCAAGGTCACGAGATGCTGTTTGACGCCCATACCCAGGCGTTTGCCGCCTTCGGCGGAGTGCCGCATCGCGGCATCTATGACAACATGAAGACAGCCGTCGACAAAGTGCACCCGCGCAAGAAGCGCGACGTCAACGCGCGCTTTGCGGCGATGTGCAGCCACTACCTGTTCGACCCCGACTTCTGCAACGTCGCTTCCGGTTGGGAGAAGGGGGTGGTGGAGAAGAACGTCCAGGACAGCAGGCGACGTGTGTGGATTGAGGCCCTGTCGACGCCCTGGCGCTCCTTTGCCGAACTCAATGCCTGGCTGGCCATGCGCTGCCGTGGCTTGTGGCAGGAGATCTTCCATCCCGAGTTCAGCCAGTTCACCGTGGCCGAGATGCTCGAGCACGAGCAGCCGCACCTCATGCCCATGCCCACAGCGTTCGACGGCTATGTGGACAACACGGTCAAGGTCAGCAGCACCTGTCTGGTGGCCATGGCTGGCAATCGTTACTCCGTGCCCTGTGAACTCGCCGGGCGGCGGGTGAGCACCCGGGTGTATCCCACCGAGGTGGTCGTGGTGCATGACGGCGTGTGTGTGGCCCGCCATGCGCGGCTGGCCAACCGGGGACAGACCACCTACGACTGGCAGCACTATGTGCCGCTGATTCAACGCAAACCCGGGGCGTTGCGCAACGGCGCGCCGTTTGCCGATCTGCCCCAGCCCTTGCAGCAACTGCGCCAGGCGCTGCTGCGGCAAGACGGGGGCGACCGGCTCATGGCCCAGGTGCTGGCGCTGGTGCCCGCATCCGGGCTGGAGGCGGTCCTGGTGGCCGCTGCGCTGGTGCTGGAAGCCACGGCCCCGTCCGGGCGCATCAGCGTGGAGCATGTGGTCAACGTGATGGGGCGCTTGCAGACCGGCCCCCAGCCCGCCCAAGTGACCACGGCCTTGACGATGGCCGATCCACCCCGCGCCGACACGGCCCGCTATGACCGCCTGCGGGTGACTGACGAGGAGCGAGATCATGCGTGAGGTCATTGCGGAACTCAAGGCGTTGCGGCTGCACGGCATGGCCGGCGCCTGGGCCGATTTGCAAGGTCTGGGGACGAACGCCAGGCTGGATGCCGCGCAGTGGCTCGTCGAGCATTTGCTGCAGGCCGAGCAGGAAGATCGCGCCGTGCGCTCGGTACGCCATCAAATCCTCTCGGCCCGCTTCCCGGTGCACCGCGATCTAGCGGGGTTTGACTTTGATGCCTCAAGGGTTGATCGCACGCTGGTGGGGCAACTCGCCAGCATGGCCTTTACCGAAGCCGCGCACAACGTCGTGCTGGTGGGCGGGCCCGGCACGGGAAAGAGCCATCTGGGCACGGCCATCGGCGTGGCGGGCATCACGCAGCACGGCAAGCGGGTGCGGTTTTACTCCACCGTCGATCTGGTCAACGCGCTGGAGCAGGAGAAGGCGCAGGGCAAAGCCGGGCGGATTGCGGCAAGCCTCTTGCGTATGGACTTGGTCATTCTCGATGAGCTGGGGTATCTGCCCTTCAGTCAGGCGGGCGGGGCTTTGTTGTTCCATCTGCTGTCCAAGCTCTACGAGCACACCAGCGTGCTGATCACGACCAATCTGGCCTTCGGCGAGTGGTCCAGCGTGTTCATCGATGCGAAGATGACCACCGCCTTGCTCGACCGGCTCACACACCACTGCCACATTCTGGAAACCGGGAACGAGAGCTACCGCTTCCGTCACAGCACGGAAACCGCCAAGACCCGCATCAAGGCGCGGGAGCAAAGGCGTTCGGGCACAGCACAGGCACCCCAGCCCGCTGAGCCCGAGACACCGCTTTGACCCCCACAAGCCCTTGGGGCAAGCCGCTCTGGGCTACGCCCGACGCAGCTTGCCCCAAGGATCCAAACCCACCCACCAGGAGCCAACCCCACGCAAAAACCGTAGACTTATCCACACCCGACTGCGACGCAGTCGGCCTTAGACCCCGGGTCAAAATTGAATCGGCACGGTGGGTCAAAATTCCATCGGCACGAACAATCATGGCTTTCTTTGAGCAGCGCAAAAACGGGTGGCGGGCACAAATTCGGCGTAAGGGTATGCCGTCGATCAGTCGGACGTTTGACCTTCTGGCCGATGCCCAGGTTTGGGCGCGCGAAGTCGAGCGCGAATTGCAACGCGGCAATGCCGCCGTGCTGCGGGATGACGCAGGCAAGACCACGCTCGCGCAGGTGGCCGAGCGATACGCGGTAACTGTGCTGCCGGGCAAGCGCGCGCATAGCGGCAAGACCTACTTGCAGGCGGCGGCGTCGCGGTTCGGGCCGCTGTTCCTGTCCGCCATTCGCGCGGTCGATGTAGCGGCCTGGCGTGATGAACTGCTGGCCGAAGGCCTGTCTGCGCAGTCTGTCATTCACCATCTCAACGCGCTGTCCGGACTGTTCTCTTTCGCCGAGAAGGAACTGAGCATTACACTGCCCGTTGGCAACCCGGTGCGGGGGATTCGCAAGCCAGCCAAGCCAAGAGGGCGTGACCGGCGATTGACTGCCGGTGAGCTAGATTACCTGTTGCGTGCTGCTCGGGCTGCTCGGGCCCGCATAGGCGGGCTGCCACAGGTCATAACGCTGGCGGTGGAGTCCAGCATGCGCCTGGGCGAACTGCTCGGCCTGGAATGGTCGCGGGTCGATCTCGCCCGGCGCACGGCGCATCTGGTGGACACCAAGAACGGCGAGAGCCGCACCGTGGCGCTGTCCAGTGCAGCGGTGGCGGCGCTGCAAAGCCTGCCGCTTCGCATTGATGGCCGGGTGTTTGGTTGGGCTGCATCGGACTCATTCGAAAAGACCTGGACGCGCTGCAAGGCCAGCGCGCGCAAGCTCTACGAAGCCGACTGCACCGCGCAAGGGGTAAAGCCCGATCCCGCATTCCTGGCCGATCTGCGCTTCCATGATCTGCGCCATGAGGCGACAAGCCGCCTGTTCGAGAAAGGCCTTGGCGTCATGGAAGTGGCGAGCATGACCGGCCACAAAAGCCTGTCCATGCTCAAGCGATACACGCACATCGAGGCGGAAAAGCTGGCGCAGAAGTTGGGATAGCATCGTGACATGCCCGTCGTCTTTCGCCACCAAGGATTTCGCTTTCTGTTCTACTCGAACGAGGGCAACCCGCGTGAGCCGGTGCACATTCACGCCGTCAAGGACTGCATCGATGCCAAGTTCTGGATTCACCCGGTGCGCCTGGCCTATAACGACGGCTTTGATGCCAAAACCCTGCGTGGACTTGTCGAAGTGATCGAGAGCCACGTTGAAGACATCGAAAGGGCCTGGAATGAACACTTTGGTTAGGGCGCAGTCCATTGCTTTCGACGAAGACAGCATGCAGGTTGGTCTCTCCGATGGCCGCGTGCTGGGCGTACCGCTGGCCTGGTTCCCGCGCCTGTTGCATGCCACACCCGCGCAACGCGTCGCCTACACCATCAGCACACGCGGCTTGCATTGGGAAGAACTCGATGAAGACATCTCCATCGAGGGGCTGCTTGCCGGTGTGGGGGATCTCACCCATCATCATGCCGCTGCAGCGTGATGGACGTTGCGGCCATCCAGGTCGAACTGGAGCGCTTGCTGGACGTGTGCGTTGATTTGCCTGCGTTGGAGAAGCCGACTCTCGCGCTGTGGCGCTGTGGGGGCAACTGCGATCCGATCCCTTCCTTGACGATCTGCACTTTCATGACCTGCGCCATGAGGCCACTTCCCGGTTATTTGAGAAGGGTCTGGGCGTCATGGAAGTGGCCAGCATGACCGGCCATAAGAGTCTGTCCATGCTCAAGCGGTACACGCACGTCGAGGCGGAGAAGCTGGCAAAGAAGCTGGGATAATTCGCTATGGGAACCGTATTGCGCATCGGGGCATGGCGCGTCATGATCTACACGCAGGATCACCGTCCATCACATGTCCATGTGGTATCAGGCGCGGGGCGAGCGAAAATCCTGCTGAACTGCCCTGACGGCCCTGCCGTGCCCGAGCATGCTCGGGGCATGGATGCCGCGATCCTGCGGCGATTGGTTCGTGAAATCGAGAACGAGTTGACCCGCTTGTGCAATGCCTGGAGAGAAACACATGGCAACTTTTGAGCAATCCATCCAATCCGCGCTGCAGCGCGGGAATGCGCTTGACTTGATCCAGCCTCGTGCCGTGGCTGTGCATGTCGATGGCGGCAAGCAGCGCCTTGTGCTCGATCTGGAGAATGGGGCGGAGATCGCCATCCCTTTCGCACTCTTGCCTGCATCCATCGAGAAAGCTGATCCGACACAACGCGCGAATGTCCTGGTCGAAGGCGCGGGGCATGATTTGTACTGGCCTGATCTGGATGAAGGACTGTACATTCCCGATTTGTGCGCCAAGGCAACTTTTGGCGAATTGGCCGTCGCTGCTTGACAAAATACGCACGACACCAATCAAAGTACAAACACTGCTGGCAGGAACTCAAGGAGCCGATGGCAGCATGGCATGCTCCAGGATCTGCGAGCTGGTGCTCTCGACTCGAAATATTCGCTGGGCTTGCTGAAGCTCCATCGGCTGGTTCGGATTCGATCGGTCGTACAACTCGACCGACTGATGACAGCTCGTCGGCCGAACCGGTCTCTCAGTTTCCTCGCCCGAGAGACCGGTTCAGACGGGTGGCGGACAGTCTGGTTGTGGTCGCCAACGTTGGCCATCGCCTGTAACCGACGTTGGCCAACGTTCGTGGTAACCGATCGCGATTGGCCGGAAGCGGCCAATAGCAACGATCCTGAGCAAAGCTGCGCGGCTTAGTGCCGGCAAAAGGTACGACATCCTCACTGCAGTGACGAAGGTTCATTGCTGGACTACCCCCGAGGACCGCACTGCTTCATCCGTCCGGCAGATAATCAGTCACAGCTCAGGACTATTGCAACCCCAGCCGGAATGGGTTCTGCCGGTGCGTCAACGCAACAGGGGAAGCAGGAGGGCGCGGATGCTGCCTGCTTGCGGACCCGACAGACACGCCGTCGCGAAGTAGTCAGCCAAATCCTGCTTGACACGTTCGGGGGTCCGCTGAACCACTTCGGAAATGTGCTGGGTCAGTATGGCTATCAACGACTTTGCCTCCCGGCGTTGAGCAGGCCCAGCTTGCGTCGGAAGGTTTGAGAAGTCGGTTGCATTAAAACTGATGCGGGTGTCGCCAAAGTATTCCCGTAGACGCCGCTCGCTATCTTGATCGCTGGCAAGTTGCTGACACATCCCGACTTCGGGTGTCCATGGCAGAAAGCCAATCTGGGCCTGCACTCTCTGGATTTTGGCAAGTTCAATGTGATTGCCAGCGTTTTGCAACGGCTGCACGAACTCACCATACGCATCTTCGTCAAGAAGTGCGTGTTTGCGGACATTGTCCGGCAGCAGCGATGAGGCACGAGGGAGGAAAGCGATCACGGACGTGATGGCGCCAACGGGAACCACCGCGACGGCTGGCTTTGCTAACCCCTGGAAGTCTGAGTCGAGCAGTTGCCGTAGAAGGGATTGGAGAATGAGTTGAGCCTGCTCGTCCTCCACGAATAGTGCGAGGTCGGGACTACGCTCTTCAGACAGTGCCAGTTGGCCAAGAGCATAAGTCGGGTTGTGCAGACCTTCCTTAGATCACTTTTCGAAACGTTAGAGGCGACAGCGCCGGGCATTCGGGGATCTACCTGAGGATACTCACCTCCGAGTCGACGAGAGCGCCGTCGCCTGCACGTCGCGTCTCGGAATCCGGAACAGCGAGCGAAGGATCCTTCCGACTTTGGGGATCGGTGCGTCGTCGCGCTGGCTAGTCGCAGGCATGAAGCGCAAGCCATCGATCACGCAGCCGAATACGACCGCAGTCAGGTGAGGCATCTCGGATTCAACTGGGGACTGAAGGGCTACCTTGGCCGCCATACCGCCGGCGCACTGTGCCGGTTCCCCTGACCGGCTTTCATCGGCCTGCATGTTGATTTCCATGCAAACCTGACCCACTATTTTCATCTCGATCTGACCCACCCTTGTTTGTGAACTTGAAGCTCACGTTGTGGATAAGTTCTTGGGTATCTTCTCCTTCTTGGTCGTCTGTGGGGGTTGCTGTGCAGAGCTGTTTTTGAACCGGAAGCTGTCGTTACCGGTTTCCAGAATATGGCAGTGATGCGTGAGCCGGTCTAGCAGTGCCGTGGTCATTTTGGCATCCCCGAACACGCCGGCCCATTCGCTGAAGCTCAGGTTGGTGGTGATCACGACACTGGTGCGCTCGTACAGCTTGGACAGCAGGTGAAACAGCAAGGCACCGCCTGAAGCGCTGAACGGCAGGTAACCCAGCTCATCGAGAATCACCAGATCGGCATAGGCCAGCCGGTGGGCCAACTGTCCGGACTTGCCGTTGGCCTTCTCCTGCTCCAATGCATTGACCAGCTCCACCGTGGACAAGAACCGAACCCTGCGGTGATGGTGCTCAATGGCCTGCACACCGAGGGCTGTGGCAATGTGGGTCTTGCCAGTGCCGGGCCCGCCCACGAGGACCACGTTGTTGGCATCCTCCAGGAACGCGCACCGATGCAACTGGCGCACCAGGGCTTCGTTCACTTCGCTGTGCGAGAAGTCAAAGCCTGCCAGGTCCCGATACGCCGGGAATCTTGCCCCCTTCAACTGGTAGGCCACCGAGCGCACTTCTCGCTCGGCGGTCTCCGCTTTGAGTAACTGCGACAGGATCGGCTGGGCTGCCTCGAAAGCGGGAGCACCTTGCTCGGCCAGTTCAGTGACCGCCTGGGCCATGCCGTGCATCTTGAGCTCGCGCAGCATGATCACGATGGAAGCGATGGCAGGGTCATGACGCATAGCGGACCTCCCTCAGTTGGTCATAGCGAAGCACGTTGGCCTGGGGTTCCACAGACAGCTTGAGTGCCTGGGGAGAGGTGACAGGCGCCGGGGCCGGCTTGCCATCGAGCAAGCGGTGCAAGACATTCAGGATGTGGGTCTTGCTGGCGGCTCCGGCCTCCAAGGCCAGTTCCACCGCCGCCAGCACAGCCTGCTCGTCGTGGTGCAGCACCAGCGCCATAACCTCCACCATCTCCCTATCTCCACCCGGCTGTTTCACGAGTGCAGCCTGCAGTCGCTTGAAGGCTCCAGGCAGCTCCAGGAACGGAGCACCGTTGCGCAGGGCCCCGGGCTTGCGCTGCAGCACCGCCAGGTAGTGGCGCCAGTCGTAGACGGTCTGGCCAGCGCCATGGTGGTTGCGCTCGATCAGGCGCTGATGCTCACAGACGATCTGGCCCTCGGCCGCGACAACCAGGCGATCCGCGTAGACCCGCAGGCTCACAGGCCGATTGGCCTACGGCGCTGGCACGCTGTAGCGGTTGCGCTCGAAGTGGATCAGGCAGGTGGGCGAGACCCGCTTGGTGTGTTCCACAAAGCCATCGAAGGGCCGTGGCACCGGCATCAAGGCGGCCCGCTCCTGGGCCCAGACGTGAGCTACGGTACCCGGCAGCTTGCCATGCGCAATCTCGCGCCATAGCGCCTGGCAGCGTTGTTCCAGCCAGACGTTGAGATCGTCGAGGGCCGGGAAGGCCGGCACGACTTGCCACAGCCGGTGGCGCGCATCACACACATTCTTCTCCACCTGGCCCTTCTCCCAGCCGGAGGCGGGGTTGCAGAACTCGGCCTCGAACAAGAAGTGGCTGGCCATGGCCGCAAAGCGTGCGTTGACATCACGTTCCTTACCCCTGCGAACCCGATCCACAGCGGTGCGCATGTTGTCATAGATACCCCGGCGCGGCACGCCACCGAACACCGCAAAGGCGTGGTTGTGCGCGTCAAACAGCATCTCGTGGGTCTGCAGCAGATAGGCGCGCAGGTAGAACGCCCGGCTGTGGCTGAGCTTGAAGTGCGCCACCTGCAGCTTGGTGCGCACTCCGGCAATAACCGCCCAGTCCTCACTCCAGTCAAACTGAAAGGCCTCACCTGGGCCGAAGGTCAGGGGCACGAAGGTGCCACGGCCCGTAGTCTGCTGGGCCACCAGGCGCTCCTCGTGCCAAAGCCGGACGAAGGCCGCGACGCGGTTGTAGGAGCCCGGGTAGCCCAGGGTCTGTAGATCCGCGTGCATCTGCTTGACGGTGCGCCGCTGCTTGCGTGATCGGCCAGCCTCGGCCTTGAGCCAGCCAGCGAGTTTGCCAGCGAAAGGATCGAGCTTGCTGGGGCTAACCCGCTTGGCGTAGTGCGGTTCGGACTCGCCTGCGCGCAGGTACTTGCGGATGGTGTTGCGAGAAAGGCCGGTGCGGCGGGAGATCTCGCGGATGGACATCTGCTCGCGCAGGGCCCAGCGTCTGATAACACTCAGTGTTGCCACGTCTATCACTCCTGGTCTCCTGCTGCTAAACAAAGCAGCAGGTTAGGGTTAGTACGTGGGTCAGATTTAGATGGAAATCCTGGGGGTTACTGGGTCAGTTCTGGATGGAAATCAACACGCAGATCGACCGCAGGCGGCAACTCGTGCTGTACCGTGATGCGCAGGGGCGGGACAAGTTCACCGACACCGGCCCGCGCATTGTGATGCACGACAAGAGCGATCACAGTCTGGAAGCCGCCTTGCGTATGGCCTCGCAGAAGTACGGCGGCAAGGTGGACATTACCGGCAGCGCCGAGTTCAGGGAGCGGGCGGCGCGGCAGGCGGTGCGGCTGGGCATCGAAGTCGTGAACGCCGACTTGCAGGCCATCGTGCAGGATGAGCTGCGGCGCAGGCAACCGCCCCGGCAACCTGTGCCTGCCGTGAGCCGGGTGGTGTCGCCGGACGTTCAGGCACGGCCCCGCCCGCACGTCATGGATGTGCTGCGAGGCACGACGCAGCAGCAGATCGAGGCGGAAGCCCGAGCGAGAGAGCAGCGCGTGGCCGCCATCCTTGCCCGCGCCGCTAAGACGGAAGTGCAGAGCATGCGCGGTCTCTCCACAGAATCTGTGGGCAAGCCGACGACTGCACAGGCGAAAGCCGCACCGGAGCAGGCGTGGCCTGCGTTGCCTACAAAGCAGGCGCCCGTGGACCCTCCACACCGGCAGGAAAAACAGGCGATGGATCAAGCAATCGACCAATGGCTGGACGGCGACCGCAGTGCCGCGCCGGTCAAGGCGTTCATCGCCGCACACGACCGCGCCACGCACCAAGGAGCCAACGGCCGCACGCTGATTGCAGAGGTGGTGGATCGTGTGATTACTCGGCGAGGTGAGGGAGCCGTCGCCAGCCTTGGCGGTTTCATGGCTTTGATCGAGAGGCAGCGCAAGCGCGAGCAAGGGTTGGGGCGCTGATCATCCCCTGCGGGGGGAATCCTGGGGTGCCCAGCAAAGCGACGTTCCGGGGCGGTGTGGGGGAAATCTGGGGGAATTGTGGGGGAATCGTTCCCCCAAAACGCACAAAAAAGCCCACAGTATTAGAGTGGGCTTGTTCAGCAAGTGCTTGTTTTGCTTGTGTTTTTTGGTGCCGACTATCCGAATCGAACGGATGACCTACCGCTTACAAGGCGGTTGCTCTACCAGCTGAGCTAAGTCGGCGTAGGCGCTGCTGAGCGCCGGGTTGCGTGGGCCGGTTATCCGGTGACCTTGAGGCCGCCGGACTACTTCACGCGGGTCAGATGCGCTCCGCCGGGGCGGGGGGCGCCGGGGGGCGGTTCGGAGGAAGGTTCTTCCGATTCCGATGCTTTGGATTTTACCGGCTGCAGTCGCGTGGGCTTGCTGGCTTTAGCCGGTTCGTCCTGGTCTTCTGCGGCGGGCGCGTTGTTGGCTTCACCGATCTCGGCTGATTCGTCAGCGGTTTCGACCGGAAAGGCCATGCCTTGGCTGTTTTCCCGTGCATAGATGGCTGAGACTTGACCGATGGGGACAAGAATGTCTCTGGCCACACCGCCGAAACGCGCCTTGAAGCGAATTTCATCGTTGCCGATGTTCAGCGCGCTGGTGGCGTCAAAGCTGATGTTCAGCACGATTTCACCGTTTTTCACGAACTCCATCGGTACCCGCGCACCAGCTCCAACCTGTACGGCCAGGTAGGGAGTCAGGCCGTTATCCGTGCACCATTCGTACAGGGCGCGGATGAGGTAGGGCTTGGTTGAGCCGATGTTTTGCGAATCGCTGTTCATCACGGTGCACCGAACTGCTTACTTGCGCATGATCTTTTCGGAGGGCGTGAGCGCCTCGATGTAGGCGGGGCGTTGGAAAATGCGCTCGGCATACTTGGCCAGCGGCAGCGCCGACTTGGGCAGATCGATGCCGTAATGATCGAGGCGCCACAGCAGCGGGGCGATGGCCACGTCGAGCATGGAAAAGTCTTCGCCCAGCATGTATTTGTTTTTGAGGAATACGGGTGCGAGCTGCGTCAGGCGGTCGCGAATGGCGCTGCGGGCCTTTTCGAGCGCTTTTTCGTTGGACTTGGTGGCGCGCGATTCGAGTGTCGTCACGTGCACGAACAGTTCCTTCTCAAAATTGAACAGGAATAGCCGCACGCGGGCGCGGGCCACCGGATCGCCGGGCATGAGCTGCGGGTGCGGGAAGCGCTCGTCGATGTACTCGTTGATGATGTTGGATTCGTACAGGATGAGATCGCGCTCGACCAGGATGGGCACCTGTCCGTAGGGATTCATGACGCTGACGTCTTCGGGTTTGTTGAACAGGTCGACGTCACGGATTTCGAAATCCATGCCTTTTTCGAACAGCACGAAGCGGCAACGCTGCGAAAACGGGCAGGTCGTGCCGGAATAGAGCACCATCATGAATGCAGACTCCTGAAAGACGAAACGGGGTGGCAGTGCCACCCCGGCGATACGGATTGGGCTGCGCACCCGGGGTGCGGGCGCTAGCCAGAGTTAGGTGACATCTTTCCAGTATTCGGATTTCAGCTTCCAGGTAATGAAGCTGAACAATCCCAGGAAAATGAGCACGATGACGCCAAGGCGCTTGCGGAACAGTTGATCGGGTTCGGCCATCCACTGCATGTAGGCGACGAGGTCGGCAACCGTCGAATCATACTCGGTTGTCGATTCCGACCCTTTCGTCAGCTGCGTGTAGCCGACGAAAGTCTTGAGCTTGATGGCCGGATCGGCGGGGTCGGGGCCGACCTGGAAGTTGGCGGCGCGCTCGCCCTGCAACATCCACAGCGGGTTGGGCATGCCCACGCCGGGGAAGACCAGATTGTTCCAGCCGGTCGGCCGCGTATCGTCGCGGTAAAAAGTGCGCAGATAGGTGTAGAGGTAGTCGGTGCCGCTGCCGCGATGAGAGGCCAGCGCCTTGGTGATGATGGACAAATCGGGCGGATCGATGCCGAACCACTTTTCCGCCTGAACGGGTGTCATGGCCACACGCATGGTGTCGCCAATCTTCGCATCGCCGAACATCAGGTTGTGCTGAATCTGGTCGTCTGTAAGGCCGATGCCGCGCAGGCTTTCATACCGCATGTATTTGGCGGAATGGCAGCCGATGCAGTAATTGACGAACAAGCGGGCGCCGTTTTGCAGCGCCAGCACATTGTTGACCCGGTAGGGGGCATGATCGAGCGGAATTTCTTGCTCTTCCGAGGCGGCGCTGGCGGCGCCTTGCAGCATCAGCCCGAGTAGCAACCCCAGGCACAGACGTCGCAGAAGCGGGTGCAGGAAGGAGGTCATGGTGGCGGGCATCAGTGGGCTTTGTAGGTCAGGCGTTGCGGCACGGGTTTGAATTCCCCCAGGCGGCTCCACCACGGCATGAGGAAAAAGAAGCCGAAGTAAAGCAGGGTGCAGGTGAGCGCCACAGCGTAGGCCACGGGCGAGGGCGGCTGGATGCCGAAGTAGCCCAGCACTACGAAGTTGATGGCGAACAGGGTGTAAACGGCGCGGTGCCAGGTGGGGCGGTAACGGATCGACTTGACGGGCGATTTGTCGAGCCAGGGCAGGAAGAAAAAGATGATCACGGCGCCGCCCATGCTGACCACCCCCCAGAACTTGGCGTCTACCGAGGCAAGGGCCCAGAACAGCAGGCCGCCGCCCACGGCAAACGAAACGGCGCGGCCGGGTTTGCCGCGGTTGCGCCATAGCGCAAACAGCGTGGCCACGACCACCACGCCCATCCAGATGTGCACGGTGTTGCTCGTCGTCGCGCGCAGGATGGAGTAGAACGGCGTGAAGTACCAGACCGGGGCGATGTGCGGCGGGGTTTTCAGCGGGTTGGCCGGAATGAAGTTGTTGTGCTCCAGGAAGTAGCCGCCGAACTGCGGCGCGAAGAACACCACGGCACAGAAAATCATCAGGAACACGGACAGCCCGAACAAATCGTGCACGGTGTAGTAGGGGTGGAACGCCACGCCGTCACGCGGAATGCCGCGGCCGTCTTTGTTGTCCTTGATTTCGACGCCGTCCGGGTTGTTCGAGCCGACCTGGTGCAGGGCGATGATGTGCGACCCCACCAGGCCGATGAGCAGCAGCGGAATGGCGATGACGTGGAAGGCGAAAAAGCGGTTGAGCGTGACATCGCTCACCACGTAATCGCCACGAATCCACACCGCCAGATCGGGGCCGATGTAGGGGATGGCGGAGAACAGGTTGACGATGACCTGCGCGCCCCAGAACGACATCTGCCCCCACGGCAGCAGGTAGCCGAAAAAGGCCTCGGCCATCAGGCTCAGAAAGATCAGGCAGCCGAAAATCCAGATGAGTTCGCGCGGGGTGCGGTAGGAGCCGTAAATCAGGCCGCGGAACATGTGCAGATACACCACGATGAAAAACGCCGAGGCCCCGGTGGAGTGGATGTAGCGAATCAGCCAGCCCCAGTTGACATCGCGCATGATGTATTCGACCGAACCGAAGGCCAGCGCGGCGTCGGGCTTGTAGTTCATCACCAGGAAAATGCCGCTGATGATCTGAATGGCCAGCACCACGATGGACAGTGAGCCGAAGTAGTACCAGAAATTGAGGTTTTTCGGCGCGTAATACTCGGTCAGGTGCGCGCTCCACAGCGAGGAGAAGGGAAAGCGCTTGTCCACCCAGCCGCGCAGCCCGCCGTGTTCGGGGGCGGCGTGCGCGCCGTGCAGCGATTGATCGGCCATTGAGGTGTCTCCTGTTTGTTTTGTGGGGAGGGTGCAGCGGGAGGAAAATCGGGAGGAAGGGCGGGAGGTCAGGCTTTCTCGTGTTCGCCGATGCGCACCTTGGCGTCGGTCACATACATATACGGCGGCACGACCAGGTTGTCGGGGGCGGGCATGTTCTTGAACACGCGACCCGCCAGATCGAACATCGAGCCGTGGCAGGGGCAGAGAAAGCCGCCATCCCAGTCCGAGGGCAGGGAGGGTTGCGGCCCCGGCGTGAAGCGGTCGACCGGTGAGCAGCCCAGATGGGTGCAGATGCCCACGACCACGAGATATTCTTTTTTGATCGAGCGCCACTGCGTTTGCGCCCAGGCCGGAGTGGGGAAGGCGGTGCGCTTGGAGTCGGGATCGGCGACGAGGGGTTGGGTTTCGTTGAGCGACTCCAGCATGGCCGGGGTGCGGTGCAAAATCCACACGGGTTGGCCGCGCCACAGCACGGTCATTTTTTCACTCGGACGCAGCGAGCTGATGTCCACATCCACCGGCCCGCCTTCGGCGCGGGCCTTCGCGGAAGGCGCGAGCGAATCGACAAAAGGCACGGCCGCTCCTCCTGCTGCCACGCAACCGGCGCAACCCGTTGCAATCAACCATGTGCGACGCTTTGAATCCATGTCCGTACTCCGCGAAAGATGGCGCATTGTTCCCTGCGCGGCACCGCTTGGACATTAGGACAACCCTCTATAAGCGCTCACTGATTTGGACGTTTGTCGTTGACAAAAATCAATCATGCAAGTGCTGCGGTGCAACAAAGTGAAACCCGTTCGACCGGCGGCGCGATGTTGCTTGGAGGCGTTTGTGAGGCTGGGGTTCAGTTGGGCAGCTCGGCGATCGACAATGGGCGGCGCAAGGTCATGCGCTTGGCGTAATGGCCTTCCATGCGTTCGAGCACGCCGGAGAGAAAGCGCACGGCCTCGACGATGTGCGGCCCTTTGTTGAGCATGGCGCACTCGGCGCGAATGCTCAGGGCGGCATCGCTGACCTCGGGGCGGGAGGGTAGGCCGCTGCGGGCCATGGTGTCGAGAATCTGGGTGGCCCAGATCACCGGCAGGTGGGCGGCCTCGCACATCCAGAGAATTTCCTCCTGCGCTTCGGACAACCGCTCAAACCCCAGTTCCACCGCCAGATCGCCGCGCGCGACCATGACACCGAGGCGCGGGTGCGCCAGGGCTTCGAGCAGGATGGCGGGCAGGTGATCGAAGGCTTGGCGGTTTTCGATCTTGAGCACCACACCGGCATCGTCGCGCTGTCGTGCGCTGAGTTCCGCGCGCAACTGGCGCACGTCTTGCGGGCTGCGCAAAAAGGACAGGGCGACCAGATCGAGATGGCGGGCCATCGCGGCGAGATCGTCGCGGTCTTTTTCGGTGAGCGCGGGAAGGTCGAAGCGGGTGTCGGGGAAATTGATGCCCTTTTCCGCCTTGAGGCGACTGCCGCTCGGCTCGGCGTGGGTGATGCGCAGTTGCAGGGTGTCGTCCGTGCGGGTTTCGATGACCGCGCCAATTCGCCCGTCGTCCAGCCACACGCTTTGCCCGACCTGCGTGGAGGTGAAGGCGGCATCGAGCGTGCAGTGCACCTGCGGCGGCGTGGTGAAGGCGCCATCGTCGCCGCGCTGCCCAGCATGGCCGGGGCGTTCTTCGCGCAGCAGCACCAGCGGGTCGCCGACGAACAGCCGCAGTTCGCCCGGAACTTCGGCGATGCCTTGCAGCGTGCCTGCGGCCATCTCGGTGGTGCCGTTCGTCAGCTTGAACGGCATGCCTTCGGCCAGATAGGCCGAGCGCTCGAAGGCGAACACTAGCAGCGCGCCCTCGCGGGAAATCAGTCTGCCTTGCCGCGCGCGCGAGCGCAGATCGGTGACCTGCAGCCGGGCGGACGACGGCAACTGTGCGGGCAGGGGCGGATGCAGCGCTCCGGCGTGCAGCAGGATTTGTCCCTCGGGAGCTTGCGGTGGCGGGCCCTCACCGCACCATAGCGCCAGCAGCGCGGGGGCGATGATCTGCCCGCGCACATCGTGCCGGGGCCGCAGATGCAGGATGCGGCCCTGCGGCAGCAACTCGCCCGTGCGCGACTTGGGCCCCGCCAGATCGATCTGCACCAGCGGACGGCGCTGCGGCGAAGCGTCGGTGCCATGAACAAGCTCGGCCATGCGCTGCCAGACGGCGGCATCGTCGTGCGCGCAGTTGATGCGGGCGATGTCCATGCCGGCCTCGGTCAGGGCGCGTAGCCCTGCAGCGTCTTGCGCGGCTTCAGTAGCCAGCGTCACCATGATGCGCACCTCGCGCTCCGGCCGCGGCGGATTGAGCAGGGCGGTGGTGTTGTGCTGCAGCAGTTGCAGGCCCTCGTCGAAAGTGCAGGGGGGCGCAGCGCGCTGGCTGCGGGCATGGCCGAGCAAGTCTTCGAGCCGGTCGAGCACCGCGTCGAGCGCGGCGAGCACATGGGTTTCCAGCATGCCCAGCGAAGACAGGCCGATCTGAGCCAACTGGGTCTGCAACGGCCGCAGATCGGCCTGGCGCACGGCGATGTAGTGCAGCAGATTGCGGGCGCTAGCGCGGCGCTGCGGCGGCAGCGCGTCGATGCGGTCTTGGTGGGCTTGCTCATACGCGAGCGCGGCGCGGCGTAATTCGGAGACCGCGTCGTACAGCAGGCGGGGAGGAGAGGGCGTGGGTACGGCAGACATGTGCGCTTGTTACCACGCGCAGGTGTCGGCCCTGTGTCAATCCAAGTGGTGACATCAGAGCGTCACATCGCCCATTCACAGTGAAGGCATCAATCCGGGAGAAAAACGAGATGAACGATTCAGTGCACAACGGCATGGACGTGTCCATGCGCGATTTCAAAATGGGCATGGGCATGATGAACCGCGAGGCCGCCAGCACGATGAAGGCGTTTGGTGCCTTCATGGGCGAGGCCCTGGGCGATGGCGTGCTCGACGCCAAGACCAAGGAACTCATCGCCCTGGGCATGGCGATTACCGCGCGCTGCGTCTATTGCATCGGCATCCATGTCGAGAAGTCGTTGCGTGCGGGCGTGAGCCACGCCGAAATCGTCGAGGTCTGCAAGGTGGCCATCGTCATGGGCGGCGGCCCGGCGATGACCTATATCGCCGAAGTCAAGAAGGCGCTCGATCTGTTCGAGCAGGTTCACGCTTGAGCGCTTCCCTGCTCGCGCCTTAAAACCCTTCGTCCTCGCGCAGATAGCGCCATTGCCCCAGCGGCAGTGCACCGAGGCGCAAGCCGCCGATGCGCACGCGCTTGAGGCCGGTAACTCGCAGGCCGACGAGCTCGCACATGCGGCGAATCTGGCGCTTCTTGCCTTCGCGCAGCACAAAGCGCAATTGCTGCGGGTTGATCCATTCCACCTGCGCCGGCCGCAGCGGCTGATCGTCGAGCTTCAGACCGTGGCGCAGCAGGGCGAGGCGGCTCTCGGTAAAGGCGGCCTGCACGTCTTCTTCGGCGCCGTTGCGGGCTGGCGCATCGGTCAGGCTGACCCGCACCAGATATTCCTTCTCCACCGCGCTGTCTTCGCCGATGAGTTGACGGGCGATGCGGCCGTCTTGGGTGAGTACCAGCAGGCCGGTGGAGTCGATGTCGAGCCGACCCGCCACGGCCAGATGCCGCAAATGCGCGGGTGAAAACGGCTGCGGCGCTTCGCATTCGGCCCAGCGGTTTTCGGCCTTGATGAGCGCGACCGCCGGGGTGTAACCGTGCTCGGCCTGCGCGCTGACATAGCCCACCGGCTTGTGCAGCAAGATGGTGACCTGCGCCGCCTGCCGGTGCTGCGCCGCCTTGCGGATGACGATGCGCGAGGCGGGCAGATTGCCCGCCACCTTGGTGCCGAGCACCGCGGGTGTGCCGTCGAGCAGCACCCAGCCGCGCTCGATCCAGTCGTCTGCTTCGCGCCGTGAGGCCAGGCCGAGTTCGGACATGCGCTTGGACAGGCGCACTTCGGCGGCGGGATCGCCCTGCGGTGCGGGCGCAGCCATCGTTTTGGCGGGTGCGCTGCGCCGAGGCGCAGGTTCGGAAGAGCGCGGCCGTCCTGGCCAGACGGAAGCGGGGCGCGGTTTGGGCGTCATGGGTCTATGGGTTAACCGGCTGGACGCGCCGCATCAGCGTGAACAAACCGCTCGCCAGCTCGCGCAGCGGCAGTTGCGAGACCAGCAGGCCGCTGAACACCAGCGCGCAACCGAACAGGGCGCGCGCGTCCAGCGACTGATGCAGCACCAGCCACGCCGCGAGCGCGGCGAACACGCCTTCCATGCTGAAAATCACCGCGGCATGCGCGGGCACGGCGTGCCGCTGCGCCACCACTTGCAGGGTGTAGGCCACGCCCACCGACAGCGCGCCGCCGTAGAAAATGGTCCAGGCCGCGCGCTGCAGCGCTTCCAGACTGATCGATTCCACCAGCACCCCGGCGCCCAGGCACAGTAGGCCGCAGACGACGAACTGCACTACGGCGAGTTGCAGCGGGTCGTGGCGCGGCGCCATGCGGCCCAGCAGCAGCAACTGCACGGTGATGAACAGCGCACCGCCCAACTCCAGCCAGTCGCCATGCCGCACGCTATAGCCCTGGCGCACACTGAGAAAGTACATGCCGCTTGCGGCCAGCAAGGCACCCAGCCAGACGCCAGCACCGACGCGCCGCCCCCACAGCAGGCCCAGCAGCGGCACCAGCACGACGTAGAGCGAGCTGATGAAACCGGCGTTGGCCACCGTAGTCGATTCCAGCCCGATCTGCTGCAGGGAAATGGAGATGGCCACCACCCCGCCGAGCAGGCCGCCGTCGCGCAGCAGGCTGCGCGGATTTGAGGCAGGATGTGCGGCCGGATCGGGACGGCGACGCAAGGCCATCACCGCCAGCACCACGGCAGCGCCCAGCATGAAACGCAGACCGGTGTAGTAGAACGGCCCCACCGTGCCGATGCTCGCGGTCTGGGCGACGAAGGCCGTGCCCCAGATGAGCGAAGCCAGCAGCATCAAGGCGCTGGCGCGGAGCGAGGCGGGGGAGGTGGACATGACAGAAAATAAAAAACCGCCGCGCAGAACAGGAAACCGAAATTGGCAACGACTCGCTGCGCAGCGGAGTGGCGAAATGATAAGTCTTACATGCTGCGCCGGTATTGGCCGCCTACCTCGAACAGCGCGGCGGTGATCTGCCCCAGGCTGCACACCCGCACCGCGTCCATCAGCACGGCAAACACATTTTCGTTATGAATGACGGCCTGCTGCAGCCGGTGCAGCAGGGCGGGCGCCTCGGCCGCGTGGCGATGGTGAAAGTCGGCCAGACGCTGCAGTTGCGACTCTTTTTCCGCCTCGGTGGAGCGCGCCAGTTCGAGATGCGCAGGAGCGGCGTCGCCGTGCGGATTGCGGAAAGTGTTCACCCCGATGATGGGCAACTCGCCAGTGTGCTTGAGCATTTCGTAGTGCAGACTTTCCTCCTGGATTTTGCTGCGCTGATAGCCGGTTTCCATCGCGCCCAATACCCCGCCGCGCTCGGCAATGGCTTCGAATTCCTTCAGCACAGCCTCTTCGACCAGATCGGTCAGTTCTTCGATGACGAATGCGCCCTGATTCGGGTTTTCGCACTTCGCCAGCCCCCACTCGCGGTTGATGATGAGCTGAATCGCCATCGCCCGGCGCACGCTTTCCTCGGTGGGCGTGGTGATGGCTTCGTCATAAGCGTTGGTGTGCAGGCTGTTGCAGTTGTCGTAAATGGCGATCAGCGCCTGCAGCGTGGTGCGGATGTCGTTGAACGCAATTTCCTGCGCGTGCAAGCTGCGGCCACTGGTCTGCACGTGGTACTTGAGCTTCTGACTGCGTTCGTTGGCGCCATACTTGTCGCGCATGGCGACCGCCCAGATGCGCCGCGCCACGCGGCCGAGCACGCTGTATTCCGGGTCCATGCCGTTGCTGAAAAAAAAGCTCAGGTTGGGCGCGAAATCGTCGATATGCATGCCGCGGGCCAGATAGGCCTCCACGAAAGTGAAGCCGTTGCTCAGGGTGAAGGCAAGCTGGCTGATGGGGTTGGCCCCGGCCTCGGCGATGTGATAGCCGCTGATGCTCACCGAGTAGAAATTGCGCACTCGGTGCTGCACAAAATACTGCTGAATGTCGCCCATGACCTTGAGCGAAAACTCGGTGGAAAAGATGCAGGTGTTCTGTCCCTGGTCTTCTTTCAGGATGTCGGCCTGCACCGTGCCACGCACGTTTTCCAGCACCCATTCGCGGATTTTCTGCGCCTCGTCATCGGTGGGTTGGCGGTGGTTGTCGGCTTCGAATTTGGCCATCTGCTGGTCGATGGCGGCGTTGAGGAACATCGCCAGAATCGTGGGCGCCGGGCCGTTGATGGTCATGCTCACACTGGTGGCGGGGTCGCACAGATCGAAGCCGTCGTACAGCGCCTTCAGGTCGTCGAGGGTGGCGATGCTCACGCCCGAGTTGCCCACCTTGCCGTAGATGTCGGGTCGGCGGTCGGGGTCGGCGCCGTAGAGCGTGACGGAGTCGAACGCGGTGGACAGGCGCTTGGCCGTCATGCCCTCGCTCAGCATCTTGAAGCGCCGGTTGGTGCGAAAGGCATCGCCCTCGCCGGCGAACATGCGGGTGGGATCTTCATTCTCCCGCTTGAAGGCAAAAGTGCCCGCGGTGTACGGAAAACTGCCCGGCACGTTGTCGCGCATCAGCCAGCGCAGCACCTCGCCGTGGTCTGCATAGCGCGGCAGCACCACCTTGCGCAGCGTGGTGCCCGACAGCGTGGTGTGGGTGAGGCGAGTGCGGATTTCGCGGTCGCGAATTTTCACCACATATTCGTCACCGGCGTAGGCGCGCTGCATGTCGGGCCACATCGCCAGCAGTTTGCGCGCGGCGGGCTGCATGCGGGCTTCGCGCTGTTCGGCCAGATCGGTCACGGCCTGCACTGCGGAGATTTTGTGCGGGTTGGCCGCGTGCAGCATGCGGCCGCTTTCGCGCAACTGCTGCGCCTCGCGCGCCAGGGTCGCTTGCGTCTCGACATTGCGGTGATAGCCACGCACCGCGTCGGCGATTTCCGCCAGGTAGCGGCTGCGCGCGGCCGGCACGATCGGGGTCTGATGGGTGCTGTGGCGTGTAGCGGCTGGGGGCAGTCGTCCTTCGGCAAGCTTGAGCCCATGCTCTGCCAGCCGGGGTTTGATGGCCTGGAAGAGCGCCGTCACGCCGTCGTCGTTGAAGCGCGCCGCCATGGTGCCGAACACGGGCAGGTCTTCGGGCTTGGCCGTCCAGGCTTCGCGGTTGCGCTGCAGTTGCTTGGCCACGTCGCGCAGCGCGTCCATCGCGCCTTTGCGGTCGAATTTGTTGATGGCGACGAAGTCGGCGAAGTCGAGCATGTCGATTTTCTCCAACTGGCTGGCCGCGCCGAATTCCGGCGTCATGACGTACAGGCTGGCGTCGGCGTGCGGCACGATGGCCGCATCGCCCTGGCCGATGCCCGAGGTTTCGACGATGATGAGATCGAAGCCCGCCGCCTTGCACGCGGCGATGACTTCGGGCAGGGCGGCGCTGATCTCCCCGCCCGATTGCCGGGTGGCGAGACTGCGCAAAAAGACTTCATTACTGTTGCGCCACGGCCCGATGGCGTTCATGCGGATGCGGTCGCCCAGCAGCGCACCGCCGCTTTTGCGGCGGGAAGGGTCGATGCTGATGACGGCAATGCGCAGCGCGTCGTCCTGATCGAGCCGGGTGCGGCGGATCAGCTCGTCCACCAGACTGCTCTTGCCTGCGCCGCCGGTGCCTGTCACCCCGAGCACCACGCCGTGTGCGCCTTCAGCCTGCTGGCGAAGGCTGTGCATCAGCGCCGCGTCGGCAGTGCCGTTTTCAATCTGCGTGATCAGGCGTGCGAGCAAGGATGTCGAATTCGGCAGCGCGGCAGTCGCCAGCATTGCGTCCAGCGCGGGCAGGGGGCGGTCGGCGCGTTGCAGCATGTCGCCGATCATGCCTTGCAGACCCAGCCGCTGACCATCTTCCGGGCTGTAGATCCGGGCCACGCCATACTGCTGCAGCGCCTCGATTTCGTCGGCCACAATCACACCGCCGCCGCCGCCAAACACCTGAATATGCCCCGCGCCCTGTTCGCGCAGCCGGTCGATCATGTAGCGGAAAAATTCCACATGCCCGCCCTGATAGCTGGAAATGGCGATGGCGTGCGCGTCCTCCTGAATCGCCGCGGTGACGATCTCGTCCACCGAGCGGTTGTGGCCCAGGTGAATGACCTCGGCCCCCATGCTGATGAGGATGCGCCGCATGATGTTGATGGCCGCATCGTGGCCGTCGAACAGCGAGGCGGCCGTAACGAAACGCAGCCGCTGCTGCGGCGAATAGGCGGCCAGCACTTTGGCCTCGGACAAGTCGGTCATCGCGGTCTCCTTCGACGCAGCGTGCATGGCGCAGCGGCATGATTGATTGACGTTTACGTCAATTAGAACTGTAGCCGATCTGCGACCGCCCTGAGGCTCTATCTGGTTTGCGGTGCACTATCGCCAACTACGACAAAACCCTAAGTCTGTTTTCATATTTCCCCCTTACGCTTGTGGTCAGTTCAGCCAAACGGAGACAGTGGCGTCTTTGGTGCAGGCGGTCAATTGATCAGGAGACACTTATGCGCAGACTCTTTTTTCTCGCGCCGGATGTAAATAGCGCGCACGCTTTGGTCGACAGCCTGCTGCTGGCCCGTATTCCAGACAAGCACATCCACGTGTTGGCGCGGGAGGGAACGCCGATGGGCGACTTGCCCGAGGCGGGCGTGGCTCAGCGATCCGACCTGATTCCCGCCATCGAGCGCGGTGCGGCGGCGGGCGGCGCCACCGGCCTGGTGGCCGGGTTGGTGGCCGTGGCGATCCCGGGCATGGCCATCATTCCCGGTGGCGGGCTGGTCATTGCGCTGGCCGCGGCAGGAGCGCTGGTGGGCAGCTGGGCCAGCAGCATGGTGGGGGTGAGCGTGAGCAGCACCCGGCTTGAACGCTTCAAGGAGGCGATCGCATCGGGCCAGGTGCTGGTGATGGCCGACGTGGCGCACGAGCAGGTGGAGTCCGTCATGCATCGCATGAAAGAGTGCTGCCCGAACGTGGCCTCGGAGGGGATGGACAACGACATTCCCGCTTTTCCGTAATCCGCTGGGTTTTCAGTCGCCCAGCAGATCCTTGGCCACGCGGGTGATTCTCGCCACGCCGTGGTGAGTGATGCGCCGCTCGACCGAGATGGCGTAGAACTCCTGGTGCATGTCGGTGCAGTGCCCGAGCAGCGTCACGCCGAGTTCGCGTGCGATGTCGGCCTGCAGCACGCTGGGAGCGGCAAACGCGCCCCGGCCCTCGCGGCCGAAGGCGGTCATCAGTGCGCCGTCCTCGAATTCCCCGGCGATGTGGGCGGCGATTTTGTTCTGCCCCAGCCATTGATCGATCTGCGCGCGCACCGCCGACGACGTGGCGGGCAGCAGCAGCGGCAGCTCTGACAGACACTGCGGAAAAGGCTGCGTGGTGCGCTCCAGCAGCGAGGCGCTGGCATAGAAACTCAAGGTGGTTCGGCCCAGCCGGTGGTTGAACGCCCGCACATTCACGTGCGCGGGCAGCGGGGCGTCGGCGATCACCAGATCGAGTCGGTGCACCGACAGATCGGCCAGCAGATCGTCCATTTCGCCTTCTTCGCACACCAGCCGGGGTGACTCGCCGCCTTGCAGGGCGGGTTCGATGAGGCGGTAGGCAATGGCTTTCGGCACGGCATCGGTCACGCCGATGCGCAGAGGCGCGGTGGGGCGCGCGGGTTGGTCGTGTTGCAGTGCGGCCTCCAGTTCTGCGCCCAGGGTGAAGATTTCCTCCGCATAACGCAACACCAGTTGGCCGGCCTCGGTCAGTTCCAGATTGCGGCCACTTTTGCGCAACAGCCGTTTGTTGAAGTATTCCTCCAGCAGTTTGATCTGCCCGCTGAGCGTTTGCGGTGTGAGGTGCAGCTGCTTGCCTGCCCGCACGATGCCGCCCGTCTTGGCTGTGACCCAGAAATAGTGCAAGTGCTTGAAATTCATTTGTGCGATCCCCAATCACTTCGAATAAGTCGAAATAAAAAAGTCGAAAATGCGAATTTACGCGAAGTGACAACATCTCTAAAGTTCGTGCTGTCTTGATTCTTTTATGGAGTTCAACATGAACGAGAGCAATGCCTGGGGCAAGAGTGCCGTGGTGTATTCCACCGGCACGGCTGCCACTCCTGATTCCGCCTCTATGCCGGCGCACCGCGTGCTGCGCAATACCTATGCCTTGCTGGCGCTGACCCTGACATTCAGTGCGGCGGTGGCGGCGGTGAGCGCCGCGCTCAGGCTGCCGCATCCCGGCATCATTCTCACCTTGGTGGGCTATTTCGGCCTGCTGTTCGCCACTTACAAGCTGAGCAGCAGCGTGTGGGGTCTGGGCGCGGTGTTCGCGCTGACGGGCTTCATGGGCTACACGCTGGGGCCCATCGTCAATCATTACCTGGCGATTACCGGCGGTGGCGAGATTGTGAGCATGGCCTTCGGCGGCACGGCGCTGATTTTCTTCGGGCTGTCGGCCTGGGTGCTCACCAGCAAGCGCGATTTCAGCTTCATGGGCGGCTTTCTGTTTGCCGGCATGATCGTGGCGCTGCTGGCCGGATTGGCGGCCGTGTTCTTCCAGATGCCCGCCTTGTCGCTCGCGGTTTCGGCCGCGGTAGTGCTGCTGATGTCGGGCATGATTCTGTTCGAGACCAGCCGCATCGTGAACGGTGGCGAGACTAACTACATCCTGGCCACGGTGAGCCTGTTCGTCAGCATCTTCAACCTGTTCACCAGCTTGCTGCAGTTGCTCGGCTTCATGAACAGCGACGACTGAAGGAGCACCCGATGAACTGCCCGCACTGTGCAGAGATCACGCTGGTGATGGCCGAGCGCAACGGCATCGAGATCGATTACTGCCCGAAGTGCCGTGGCGTGTGGCTCGATCGCGGGGAGCTCGACAAAATCATCGAGCGCGCCGCGGCGGCGGAACAGGCGGCGGCCCCGCGAGCGACCTCGCACCAGCCCGTTGTCTCCCAGCCGACCCGCCAGCCGGATTTCGAGGACAGCGATTTTCGCCAGCGTTCCTACGATCCGCGCTACGGTCAGCAGCCCTACAAAAAACGCAAGTCGCTGCTGTCCGATCTGTTTGATTTCGATTGACACACTGCGCTCCAACCGTGTCATTTCTTGGGGGGCTGCGGCCCCCCTTTTTTGCGCCTTCCTTTACGCTTTTTTGACTCGATCATGGAATTTCTGCACGCTTCGTTTCTGGGTTATGCGCTGTGGCTCTGGCTGGTGTTCTGCGGCGTGGTCGTCACCCTGCTGGCGCTTGACCTCGGAGTGTTGCACCGCGAGGGCGGCGAGATCAGCGTGACGGAAAGCCTGTGGCTGTCGGCGGGCTATATCGCCGTGGCGGTGGCTTTTGGCGGCTGGCTGTGGTGGCAGGTGGGACCCCAGCAGGGCATGGATTACTTCACCGCCTATGCGGTGGAAAAAAGTCTGTCGCTCGATAACGTGTTCGTGATCTCGCTGGTGTTTACCGCCTTCGCCGTGCCGCGCGCTTTGCAGCACCGCGTGCTGTTCTGGGGCATTCTGGGGGTGATCGCGCTGCGCGCCCTGCTCATCGGCGCGGGCGCCACGCTGGTGCAGGAATTCCACGGGGTGCTCTACCTGTTCGCCGCTTTCCTGATCTACACCGGCATCAAAATGCTGTGGGCCGCCGACCATGCGCCCGACCCGATGCGCAACCCAATACTGCGCCTCATTCGCCGCGTGGTGCCGGTGACGGAGCGGTTGCACGGCAAGGCCTTCTGGGTGAAGCAGCCTGACGCGCGCGGGCGGGTGCGGCGCATCGCCACCCCGTTGTTCATGGCCTTGGTTACGGTGGAACTGGCCGATCTGGTGTTTGCGGTGGACAGCGTGCCCGCCGTGTTCGCGGTCACGGCCGATCCCTTCGTGGTCTATACGAGCAATATCTTCGCCATTCTGGGCCTGCGCGCGCTGTACTTCGCGCTGGCAGCCATTCTGTACCGCTTCGCCTACCTGAAATACGCGCTGGCGCTGGTGCTGGTGTTCATTGGCGGCAAGATCATCGCGGCCGAGCTGGTCGGCAAGATTCCCTCGGCCATCAGCCTGAGCGTGACTTTTGGCCTGCTGGCCGCGGGCGTGCTGTTCTCGTTGTGGAAAACGCGCGGCGCAGCAAGCGAAGGCAGGCCTGCTGGGGGCTGACGATCAGCAAACCTGTCGCAAGCCAAGTTGGCTGTTGCGTCTGGCGTTCAAAATCTCCTGGCTGATGCGGCCGGGTCTGCGGCGCGTGCTGAATCAGCCCATCTCGCTGGCCTGTGCAATGACTTCGAGCAGCGCGGCGCCGTAGGTGTCGCGCTTTTTGTCGCCCACGCCGGAAATGCCGCGTAGCGCATCCAGGCTATCCGGCCGGGCCAGGGCGATGGCCTGCAGCGTGGCGTCGGGAAACACCACAAAGGCGGGCACGCCGTGCTCTTTGGCGGTGGCTGCGCGCCAGGTGCGCAGGTGGGCGAACAGCTCGGCATCGGCGCTCGACATGGCCTGCATGGTCGGTCGCGTGCCGGTCGACGTGGTGCTGCCGTTGGTGCTGCGGCGACGGCGCTCCGCGCCAGGCTCGCGGTGCTTGAGGTGGATGCGCTGCGCGCCCTTGAGCACCGCGCGACTGGCGTCGGTGAGGTGCAGCACGTTGAAATGCGCGGCGTCCACTTCGACCAGTCGTTGTGCGACGAGCTGGCGCAGCAGCAAGCGCCAGTCGGTCTCGCTCAGATCGGCGCCGATGCCGAAGGTGGACAACGCATGGTGGCCGTGACGCTCGGTCTTCTCGGTGCGTTTGCCGCGCAGCACGTCGATGAGATGGCTGGCTGCGAAGCTGGTGCCGCTGGCCTGGCGGCAGCGGTAGATGGTGGATAGCAGCTTTTGCGCGGCCTCGGTGGCGTCGATGAGTTGCGGCGGGTTCAGGCAGTTGTCGCAGTTGCCGCAGGGCGCGCTGGCTTCGCCGAAGTAGCCCAGCAGGCGCACGCGGCGGCAGTCGGCGGCTTCGGCCAGGGCCAGCATGGCGTCGAGCTTGGCGGTGGACAGGCGCTTGTAGGCGTCGTCGGCGTCCGACAGGTCGATCAGCCGACGTTGCTGCACCACGTCGGCCAGGCCGTAAGCCATCCATGCGGTTGCAGGCAGGCCGTCGCGCCCGGCGCGGCCGGTTTCCTGAAAATAGCCCTCGATGGACTTGGGCATGTCAAGGTGGGCGACGAAACGCACATCGGGCTTGTCGATGCCCATGCCGAAGGCGATGGTGGCCACCATGACGATGCCGTCTTCATCGAGAAAACGCCGCAGGTGCGCCGTGCGTATGGCCGCGGGCAGGCCGGCGTGATAGGGCAAGGCGCGCAGGCCGTGGCCCGCGAGCATCTCGGCCACTTCCTCTACGGTGTTGCGCGACAGGGCGTACACCACGCCGCAGTCATGCGGATGTTCGCTGCGGATGAACTGCAGCAGTTGGGCGCGGCCGTCGCGTTTTTCCACCACACGGTAGCGGATGTTGGGGCGGTCGAAGCTGGAGACGAACTCGGCGCCGTCGTGCAGCAGGCGCTGCACGATTTCGTGCCGCGTGGGCTCGTCGGCGGTGGCGGTCAGCGCCACGCGCGGCACTTCGGGCCAGCGCTCGCGCAGCAGCGAGAGCTGGCCGTATTCCGGGCGGAAATCGTGGCCCCATTGCGAGACGCAATGCGCCTCGTCGATGGCGAACAGGGCGATGCGCAAATCGTCGAGCAGAGCCTGGCCGGATTCGCTCAGCAGGCGTTCGGGCGCCATGTAGAGCAGGTCCAGCTCGCCCTGGCGCGCCGCGCGCTGCACCGCTCTGGCCTCTGTGGCGTCAAGGGTGGAGTTGAGAAAGGCGGCGCGTAGCCCCAGCTCGCGCAGCGCAGCCACCTGGTCCTGCATCAGCGCGATCAGCGGCGACACCACGATGCCCACGCCCTCGCGCAGCAGGGCCGGAATCTGGAAGCACAGCGACTTGCCGCCACCCGTTGGCATGAGCACCAGGGCGTCGCGGCCCGCGACCACATGGTCGATGGCCTGGGCTTGCAAACTGCGGAACGCGGGGTAGCCCCAGACGTGTTGCAGCGCGTCCAGGGCAGAGGGAAACTTCTTGGGCATGGACGCTATTGTCGCTGCGCCGACAGCCTCACCTGCGCATCAGCGTGGACTTGCCGAACAGGCTCTCGATGAGATCGACCGCCACCTCGGCGGTGCGGTTGCGTTCGTCGAAAGCGGGGTTGAGTTCCACCACGTCGAGCGAGGCCAGCAGGCCGGTGTCGGCGATCATTTCCATGCAAAGCTGCGCCTCGCGGTAGGTGGGGCCGCCGGGCACGGTGGTGCCCACGCCGGGGGCGATGTCGGGGTCGAGGAAATCGACGTCGAAACTCACATGCAGATGAGTGTCGGCGTCCACGCCTTCGAGTGCCCGGCGCATGGCGTCGCGCATGCCGTATTCGTCGATGTAACGCATGTCGAACACGTCGAGCCCGGCCTGATGCACCAACCGTTTTTCCTCTGCGTCCACGCTGCGGATGCCGATCTGCCGGATGCAGGAGGGTTGCAGTTGCGGCGCCGGGCCGCCCAGGGTGGTGAGCGCTTGCGGGCCTTTGCCGCACAGGCAGGCCACCGGCATGCCGTGGAGGTTGCCGGTGGGCGTGACGGTGTGGGTGTTGAAGTCGGCATGGGCGTCGAGCCACAGCACGCGCAGCTTGCGACCCTGTGCGCGGCAATGCTGCGCCACTGCGCTGAGCGAGCCGATGGCCAGGCAATGATCGCCGCCCAGCAGGATGGGTAGGGCTTGAGCCCGCAAGGCATCGCCCACGGCCTGATGCACCGCGGTGTTCCAGGCGATGACTTCGGGCAGATGGCGATAGCCGCAGGCCGGCGGCTGCCAAGGGTTGTGCGGGCCGATGAGATTGCCGGTATCGAGCACCGTCAGGCCCTGAGCGCGCAGGGCGCGGTCGATGCCGGCCACGCGCAGCGCTTCCGGCCCCATGGAGGCGCCACGGTCTGCAGCGCCGATGTCGGTGGGCGCGCCGATGAGATGAATGACGGGGCTGGCACTCATGGGGCAACAGGCTCGGATTCAGCCTCTGTGTCGCCCTCTGCACCGACATCCGCACCGTTCAGCTCGAAGGCCCGCGCCAACACGTCCCACGCCTGCTCGGCGGTTTCGACGAAGTGAAACAGATCCAGGTCTTCGGCGGCGATCATGCCGGTTTCGACCAGATAGTCGAAATTGATCAGCTTGCGCCAGAAACTCTCGCCGAACAGCACGATGGGGCGCTGCCGCACCTTGCGCGCCTGCGTGAGGGTGAGCACCTCGAACAACTCGTCGAGCGTGCCGAAGCCGCCGGGGAAGCACACCAGCGCGACCGAGCGCATGAGAAAGTGCATCTTGCGCAGCGCGAAGTAGTGGAACTGGAAGCACAGCTCCGGCGTGATGTAGGGGTTGGGCCGCTGTTCGTGCTGCAGCACGATGTTCAGGCCGATGCTTTTGCCCTGGGCTTCGAACGCGCCGCGGTTGCCCGCCTCCATGATGCCGGGGCCGCCGCCGGTGACGACCACCAGCGGCTCGTCGGCATCGCAGGTGGCGCGGGTGACGAGGGTGGCGAAGCGCCGCGCCTCCTCGTAGTAGCGCGACATATCGAGCTGCATGCGCGCCCGCGCGACGGCCTGGGCGTTGCCTTTAGCAATGGCTTCGGCTAGGCGCTGTTGCGCCACGTCGCGCGGCAGGATGCGCGCACTGCCGAAGATCACCAGGGTGGACTCGATGCCGTGCTCGGTCTGGATCAGCTCGGGCTTGAGCAGCTCGAGCTGCATGCGCACCGCGCGCATTTCTTCACGCAGGATGAACTCGGTGTCGGTGAACGCCAGTTTGTAGCTGCTGCCCGGCTGGTCGTAGGGCGAGGGCTCGACGGCGACGATGGCCGCATCTTCGCCTGCGCTGGGAAAGTTGCGGTTGGTGAGGTGGCTGCGCTGATGGCGCAAAAGGCGTTGTTTGTTCATGCGGCAAGCATAGCGAATCGGTTTGAACGGGAAAGGGATGTTTCGCGAGATGTTTCGCAGCGCCGCAGCCGTTACGTTTTCAAACGGCATTGCGCCGCAAATGCGCCTAAAACCCTCACATCAAAAAACGATGAGGAGCACATCATGGCAAGCATTCACCTCGATACCCCCGCGGCGGCTGGCACGCCGGGGCGCAACATCCGCAAGGCTGCTGGCATCTGGAGCCTGTTGTTCGCCAGCCTGACGGCCATCATCGGCTCGGGCTGGCTGTTCGCGCCGCTTACGGCGGCCACGCAGGCCGGGCCGGCCAGCATTCTTTCGTGGGCCATCGGCGGCGCGGCCATTCTGGTGCTGGCTTTTGTGAATGCCGAACTCACCAGCTCGTTTCCGGGCATGGGCGCGGTCATCACCTTTCCCAAGTTGAGCCACGGCCATCTGGCTGCGGCGGTGGTGAGCTGGGTGGTGTTTCTCGGCTACGTGACCGTCGCTCCGGCCGAGGTGTTGGCGGTGGTGACTTACGCCAACAACTATCTGCCGGGCATGGTCGATGCGAAAACTTCGCTGCTGACCGACACCGGCATGATCGTCAGCATCTTGCTGCTCGGCGCTTTCATCCTCATCAACGCCTGGGGCGTGCGCGCCCTGCTGCGGCTGGGCAATACCTTGATGATCTGGAAGCTCATCATCCCCATTCTGACCATCGTGGCGCTGATGCTCGCCTCGTTTCATGTGGGCAATTTCACCGCGCAGGGCTTCGCCCCGTTTGGCGCCAAAGGCACGATCGCGGCCATCGCCACCTCGGGCATCGTGTTCAGCTATCTGGGCTTTCGCCAAGCCATCGAGCTGTCGGGCGAGGCGACCAACCCGCAGCGTGACGTGCCCATTGCCATCATCGGCTCGGTGCTGATCGCCGGGGCGATTTTTGTCATGCTGGAAGTGGCCCTCATCGGCGCGGTCAATCCTTCCGACATCGCGCAGGGCTGGGCCAAGCTTCACTTCACCGGGGTGTCGGGTCCGTTCGCCGGTCTGGCCGTGATTCTGGGCATGAGCTGGCTGGCCATCCTGCTCTACATCGACGCTGTGGTCTCGCCTGCGGGCACCGGCCTGGTGTACGGCGGCACTACAGCGCGCGTGGTGTACGCCACCGGGCGCGACGGTCTGTCTACGCCCTGGTTCGCCAAGCTGAACAAAAACGGCGCGCCGTCCACCGGGCTGTGGATCACCTGGATCGTGGGCATTCTGTTCTTCCTGCCGTTTCCGTCGTGGCAGAAGATCGTCACCTTCATCTCGTCGGCCACCGTGCTGGGTTATGGTATCGGCCCGGTGGCGCTGATGACCCTGCGCCGCAGCATGCCGCTGGGCACTTATCCGCGCCCCTTCACCTTGAAAGGCGCAAGCCTGTGGGCGCCGCTGGCCTTCATCGTGGCCAACTTCATCATCTACTGGTCGGGCGCCGGCACGGACAACTTCCTGTTCGGCGGCCTGGCCATCATCTTTGTGCTGTTCGTGATCGGTCAGGCCATCACCCACGGCGGCAAACTCAGCCATCTGCAATGGAAGGGCGCGTGGTGGCTGGCGCCGTATTTCTTCGCCATGTGGCTGGTGACCTATCTCGGTCCGAAGGATCTCATCGGCGGCACGGGATTGCTGACCTTCTATCAGGGCATGGTCGTCGTGGTCATCATCAGCATCGCCATCATGGCCATCGCCGTAGCCAGCGGCTTGCCCGAGCCGGAAGAGGCGCGCGAACTGATCGCGATGACTGGCAGGACGCGCGGCTGATTGCATAGCGTGAACACTAGTTCTGCTTCTCGGCCCGCGGCCGGGTGTTGACGTAAAAACGGCTGCGATCAATCGCAGCCGTTTTTAATTCGGCCGTCCCCCGGCTTGGTCAAAGTGCCACCGTGAATTTCAGCCCGATGACAAAGGCGTTGGGAATGTTGCTGGTGCGAAAAGGCTCGGCCTGCTGATCGGGATGGAGGATGTACTGCAGGTTGGGGGAGAGTCGGATTCCTGGGCTGAGTTGATAGCCATAGGCCAGTTCCATCATGGTCTCGCTCCCCGGTATATCGGTGCTTGCGCCAACCGAGGCGCGCGCCACCCGAATATTCTGCAGGGCCAGGCTGGAGAATCGCTGCTGGTTGATGACAAAGCCAAGTGTGTCTTGTTCACGACCGGGGAAAGGCCCTTGCATGACCGCGCCCAGTTCCAGAAAGCTGGATTCATTGACCCGGCCTGTGAGATTGGTCATCGCCACGCCAAAAAGGGTCAGGCCGCGTTGGGAGTTCATGTCAGGGCGCCACACCATCTGGCTGAACCGCACATAGGCGCCGGAGCGGTTGCGGTCGGTGCGGTAGGGCTGTCCCGTGAGGACGGCATAGTCGCCATTGGCATCGAGTAGGGGATCGGTGTACTTGGAGCGATCAAACCAGCCGCCGATCTCATAGTCACGCGGATGGGTGTCGTTGGCGAAGGTCGTGGCATAGCCCATCGCCCAGGGCACGACGACGCCAGTGGCATCCTTGGTGCTCCAGTCGATGCCGTGATCATTGGGGCGCTTGTCGTTCGGATTGACTTCGTACGCTCCAACTTTGGTGTACAACCTGTCGGTCACCCAGCCCTTTGCGTAGCCGCCCCAGCTCGACGCTGGAAAGTAAGTGAAGTTGCTGTTCTTGAAAACGAAAGTTGGGTTGCCGCAGGCCGAGTTGCTCTGGAAGTTGCAATACAGCGGAGAGTTGAGGAAGTCGATATTCGCCACCGTCCGCCCGCCCTGAATTTCCAGCCGCCCACCGAAAAACTTTTTCTCAACGGTGAAGTAGGCCAGGTGCAGGTTTTGCGTCCCGTAAATCTCCTGCACCGAGGTATTGTTGCCAATCGCCTCGTTTGACAAGCTCTGGCCGTGGCGTTGCGTGACGGCGATGTGCACGCTGGTGGCATTCCACCCCAGCATCTTCTGCAAATCCAGATCCGCGCCCAGGAAGAGTTGGCCCGCGTAGGCTGAGCCCTGCCGCAGGCCGCCGGTGGTGTTGGCTGCGGCTTCGCCGGTGTAATTGGCGGAGAAGGTCAGGCCATTGCCCAGGTCATACTGGCCCGGTGTGTGCGTGGACTGAGCGGCCTGCGCTGCGGCGCTGCTCATCAGCAAGAGTGCAGCGCACAGGCAGGTGGGCTTAAAAAGAGTGGAAAGCATCATGGAGGTCTCCTGGAAAAGATGAGGGATCAGGCAACAGGTTTTTTGAGCAAGCCCAACAACACCGCACTGACCACAGTGCCGGCGACGATGGCAAGGACATACATCCCCAGATGCGACACCGCGTTGGGAATGGGCAGGACGAAGACGCCGCCATGGGGCACTCGCAACTGCACGGCAGCCACCATCGAAATGGCGCCGGCGACGGCCGAGCCGATCATGTTGGCGGGAATGACGCGTAGTGGATCGCGCGCGGCATAGGGAATGGCGCCCTCGGTGATGAAGGACAGGCCCAGCAACCCGGTGGCGCCCCAGGCCTCGCGCTCATCCAAGGTGAATCGGCTCGGAAAGACGCGCGTGGCCAACGCCAGCGCCAGGGGCGGGGTCATGCCAGCGGCCATGACGGCGGCCATGGGGGTGAAAATCTGGCTGGCGAGCAGACCGGTGGCGAAGGTGTAAGCCGCCTTGTTCACCGGGCCGCCCATGTCGAATGCCATCATCGCGCCCAGCATCAGACCGAGCAGGATGGCGCTGGCGCCCTGCATGCTTTTGAGCCAATCGGTGAGCCAGGCCAGGGCATGCGCCACCGGCGTGCCAACCACATAGATCATCAGCAGGCCGGTTAGCAAGGTGCCGAGTAGAGGCAGGATCAGTACCGGCTTGAGCCCCTCCACATGCCGATTGAGTTTCAGATGCTTGTTGAACCAATCCGTGCCGTAACCCGCGATGAAGCCTGAGACGATTCCGCCAAGAAATCCAGCGCCAATCGAGGAGGCGATCATGCCGCCGATCATTCCCGGCGCGATCCCCGGCCGGTCGGCGATGGAGTAGGCGATATAGCCCGAAAGCGCGGGAACGATGAGCGCAAAGGCCGCCTTGGCGCCGATCTGGAACAGTTCGTAGCCCAGTGTGCCAGCGTGCTCCGGTTTGAAGACGTAGATGCCCCCCAGTGCAAAAGACAGCGCGATGAGCAGGCCGCCCGCCGTGATGAAGGGCAGCATGAATGACACGCCGGTCATCAAATGCTTGTATGGCCCGGCGCGCAACACCGCGGCCTTTTCGCGCTTGCCAGACGCTTCGAAGCTGGCATCGCCCGCAGGGCTCAGGACCTGTGCCTCGGCCAGTGCGCGCCTGATCAAGGCCTGCCCGTCCTGGATGGCGGGTTTGGTGCTGGCCTGCAGTACCCGTTTACCCGCAAAACGCGATAAATCAACCTGCCGGTCTGCGGAAATGAGCACCACATCAGCCTGTGCGATGTCGTCGTCCGTGAGGGTGTTCTGCGAACCGACCGAGCCCTGCGTTTCGACCTTCACCAGGTGGCCGAGCGCCTTGGCGGCCTGCTCGATGGCTTCTGCGGCCATGAAAGTGTGGGCGATGCCAGTGGGGCAGGATGTGACCGCGACGATCCTGGCCGTAGTGGATCGGCTCTTGTCCGGTGGGGTGGGAGCGAGCGCGTGGTCCAGCACCGTGTTGACATTGGCAAGCACCTCTTCAATTGAGGCAGAGACGACGCGCAAGCCTGCAAAGCGTGGATCGGCGGCGTTCACCGGCCCTACGGCCAGCAGTGTGCCGCCCGCCTCAGTCTGCGTGCGCGTCAGCGGGTTGAGCACACCTTCTGCGGTGTTGACTTCAATGTCGATGGCTTGCTGTCGCTTGGCAGCTGCCAGGCGCAAGGCCTCGGCGGCGAGGACGCCGGCCACGGTGCGGTCTTGCGCCGCCACACATGCGAATAACGGGCTCATACGGGTCTCCTGTAGTGTGGTGCTTTCAGCGCTCGAGCTGAAGTTGCACTTGTGCCGCGAGGTGTTGCACCTGATCGCGCGGACCGAGATTGGGGCCGATCTGCCCGAGCTTGCTGTGGGCGAACGCGCTGCCCAGCCGGGCGATGTGCTCAAGCGTGGCGCGCTCTGCGAGTGCTGCAACGATGCCGGCCACCATCGCATCTCCCGCTCCCACGGTGCTCATGGGCTGCAGGGGAGGCAGGCTGGCATGCAAGGCTGCGGTGGGCGAGATAAACAATGCGCCTTCTGCGCCCATGGAGATGGCTACCAGTTCCACGCCGCGAGCCAACAAACCTTGGGCTGTGCGGATCAGGTCGCCGCGGGTCGGCAAGGCATGTCCTGCCCAGGCTTCGAGTTCCTCGCGGTTGGGTTTGATGACGCTCGGCACGCGGGCCTGCAGCGCAGCGCCAAGCGGCGCGCCGCTGGTGTCGAGCACCGTGCGAATGCCATGCTCCGCCAGTGCGCCGATCAGCTCTGCATAGGTTTCCGCTGGAAATCCGGCGGGCAGGCTGCCAGACAGCACCACAAGCGTTTTTGCATCCGCATAGCGCAGCACAGTCTCACGCACTTGGCGCGTCAGGGCGACGGGAATGTCGGCGCCGGGCAGATTGATGTCGGTGGTGGCGTGGGGATCAAGCAGCTTGATGTTGGTGCGCGTCTGTCCGGGGTGGCGGATGAAACGGTCTTCGATACCTTTGGCCGCGAACAGGTCGTTGAAGAGGGCGGTGTTGTCGCTGCCCAGAAGTCCGGTGGCGATCACGGGCTGGCCCCAGTCGGCCAGGCAGCCGGCGACCATCACACCCTTGCCTCCCGCATCGAAGCGCACCGAACGGGCGCGGTGCACCTCGCCGGGGCGCAGCGCGTCGAGAGTAATGGTCTCGTCGATTGCAGGGTTGAACGTGACCGTGATGACAGGGGCGTTCATGCAGCCTCCCCATTGAGTGCGCGTACCGCCTGTGCAGATTCGGCCGCGAGCGCATGCGTGGCAAGCTGTTGCAGTTCTGTCAGTGCGCTGGCACGTAGCCGTGCCTTCACCGCCGGAATGTCGCGCGGAGTCATGGACAGCTCGTTCACGCCCAGGCCGGTGAGCAGCGCGGCGCCGAACGGGTCGCCAGCCATGCCGCCGCATACGCCCACCCAACGGCCGTGCCGCGCCGCGCCTTCCACCGTGGCGCGAATGAGGCGCAGCACGGCGGGGTGCAGACTGTCGGTTTGCGGCGCCAGCTCGGGGTTCTGCCGATCCATCGCCAGGGTGTATTGCGTGAGATCGTTGGTGCCGATGGAGAAAAAATCGACGTGCGCCGCCAGCACGTCGGCCTGGAGGGCGGCTGCGGGGACTTCGATCATGATGCCTAGCGGGACTTGCGGCGCGTCCAGTTCGGCCCGAATGCGCTCGCATACGGCGCGCAGGGTCAATACTTCGTCAACGCTGGTGATCATCGGGAACATGATGGACAGGTCTGCGCCGAGCTTGGCGGCGCGGTAGAGTGCGCGCAGTTGGGGCTCCAGCAGATCGGCGCGGCGCAGCAGCAAGCGCGCGCCGCGTACACCGAGAAATGGATTGGCTTCCTGCGGCAGATGCAGATGAGCCACCTGTTTGTCGCCGCCAATGTCCAGTGCGCGCACGATCAGCGGCCGATTGCCCAATGCTTTGATCATGTCGCGGTAGATGGCGAATTGCGCCGCCTCATCGGGTGTTTCGCCACGTTCCAGAAAGAGAAATTCGGTGCGCATCAGGCCAACACCCTCCGCGCCTTCGTCTATGGCCATGGGCACCTGGGAAGGCAGGTTGACATTGGCTCCGATGGCGACAACGTGGCCATCCAGCAGGCGCGCAGCCTGGCTGCGTTCGGCCTTCTGCGCGTCGCGTCGCGCAGCCTCACTGGTCATCCAGGAGCGGGCCGAGGCGAGATCGGCCTCGCTCGGATCGAGATAAAGCTTGCCGCCAATACCATCGATCACGCCTTGCGTGCCGCTGCGCAGAGCTTGCAGTGCCGGTCCCGCGCCGACCATGGCGGGAAGCCCGAGGGTGCGCGCAAGAATGGCCGTATGCGAAGTGGGTCCGCCCTGCGCGATGGCCAGTCCAACGACACGGGTCATGTCGATGGCGGCGGTGTCAGAGGGGCTGAGGTCGTCGGAGACGAGGATGCACGGCGCGTCGGGCAAATCCTGCAGGCTGCCGAGTTGTAGCGTGGGTTCCAGCAGCATCAGGACGCGGCGGCCCACATCGCGTAGATCGGTCGCTCGCCCGGCGAGTACCGGGTTGCCCAGGGCGGCCAGTTTGCAAGCCATGCGGTCGATGGCACTATTCCACGACCAGCCCACGCCGTGGCCTTCGACCATGATCTGGCAAGCCAGGGTGATGAGATCGCTGTCCTTGAGAAGTTCACGCTGGGCCTTGAAGATGCGTGCTTCGGCTTCACCGAGGCGGCGCGCCGTGTCGTCGGCCAGTGCGGCAAGTTGCTGATCGGTGGCAATGAGTGCGTTGTTGAGCTGGTCTGCTCCCTGGTCGAGCGGCACGGGCAGATCGGGGATCTCCGCATGGGACTTCGCCAGCACATGCAGTACCCCGATGGCCAGACCCGGGCTGGCGGGTATGCCGGTTACTGCGACGGGCTGGCCTGGCGGTACCCAGGCTCCCGCAGTGGGGACGGTCTGCACGGCCGCGCGTTGTGCATCCGCCCGCTCTTGCAGGGTCAGGCTGTCAAGCAACTGGCGGAAGCGGTCGAGCGCATCGCGGGCGTGTTCGCCATCGGCCGAGAGATGCAGCAGGTCGCCCTGGCGCAGCCCCAGGCTCAGCAGAGCAACCAGGTTGCGCGGATCTGCCGTGTCATTGCCATGCCGCACTTGGAGTCGCACACCGGATTTGCGGGCGGCCTCCACCCAGACGGAGGCGGGACGGGCATGCAGGCCGGCGGGATAGGGCAGCACCCAGTCCAGGGTCTGCGCCAGGTCCACAGCAGGCGATGTCGCAGAGTAAGCGGTGTCGTCCCTCAGGGCGCTCGCCAGCTCCGAGGGGTTCAAGGTGCTGAACAGGGCGGACAGGCGCATGTCATCCTGCATCAGGCGTGTGAGACGACGCAGGATGGCGATGTGGCTATCGGACTTGGCGGCAATCGCCACTACCAGCCGTGCAGTCTGCCCCGGGTTCCAGTCCACGCCCTGTGGGACTTGCAGCACCGCAATGCCGTCGCGCAGGATCAGGTCGCGATCCTTTCCCAGGCTGTGCGGGATCGACACACCGTGCCCAAGAAAGGTGTTGGCCACTTTTTCTCGCTCCAGCACGCTGGCAGTGAATTCGGGTGCGACGCAACCGCTGGCAATGAGCAACTGGCAGGCTTCGCGGATGGCGTCCTCTTTGGTCTCTGGCCGGGCGCCAAGACGGATGCGTGCGTCAGTGAGCAGGTCCTGCGGTGTGGTGACAGACATTCTCATCTCCTCGTTTCGTGAAATAAATGATAACGATTACATCAGCAGCTTCAAGCGGTTTTCCCGAGTGAAAACCCTGATTCAACTCAAGTGTCGCGTGTTTTTTGTAAGATGCGACGATGTTCGGTAGGCGAATTTCCGCAAAATTTTGTTGACGTTTACATATGAGTTCAAGCATCAAGGATGTCGCACGTGTCGCCGGTGTGTCGGTGGCGACGGTGTCGCGCGCGCTCAGCGGCGCTGCGGCAGTCAGCCCTGCGCTCACCGAACGCATTCAGCAGGCGATCCGGGAGACGGGCTATCGCCCGAATCTGTCCGCACGCCGACTGCGTTCGCAAGACTCGGGCACCATCGGGCTGATCGTCGCGGACATTCGAAACCCGTTTTTCACCGCGGTCAGCCGCGCGGTGGAAGATGCGGCTTACAGCGCAGGGTTGAGAGTCATTTTGTGTAATACCGATGAAAATCCGGACAAAGAGGCTATGTACCTCAATCTGATGGAAGAGGAGCGCGTGACGGGCGTGATCTTCGCGCCTACGCGGCAGACGGCGGATCAGCTCAATGCGCAAGACTGGAGTTTTCCGATCGTGCTCATCGATCGTGTCGGCGCACGGGGCGGCCAGGACGCCGTGGCGCTGGATAACGCGGCGGCGAGCGCGTTGCTGGTTGAGCACCTACATGCGCAGGGCTGTCGGCGTATCGCCGGGGTGTTCGGCAACGCCAGCAGCAGCGGCGTGGAGCGCCACGACGGCTATGTCGCGGCGATGTTCCGCCTGGGGTTGCCGCCGCGCTCCACGTTTGTTCCGCCACAGGCACTGGCGGCAGAGGAGGCGGTTGCGCACTGGCTGCGCGAAACGGCGCGGCCTGATGCGCTGATTGCAAGCAACGGCCTTTTGCTCATGGGCTTGGTCCGGGCGGTTCGGCATGCCGGACTGCAGATTGCGCGCGACATCGCCGTGGCGGGATTCGACAACGAGAGCTGGACGGAAATTGTGGAGCCGGGCCTGACCGTGATTGAGCAGCCGGTAGACGACATCGGACGCAACGCCATGCAGTTGCTGTCCGAAAGGCTGAAAAATCCTGACCTTCCTGCGAGAAAGCTCTTGCTCAGCGGCCGTTGCATCGAGCGCGGCTCGACACGGTGCGGCGGCGCAGCAGTCTGAAGCGCCCCGGCTCGGGCGCGGAAATGGCGTGATCGTGCCCTAATCGTGTCGCCTGTCGATGTCTGACTTCAGGTAGTAGGCGCGCTTCTCGGCGTACATCTGCTGGTCGGCGCGGTGGATGGCGGCTTCCAGGCGTTCGCCGGGCATGCAGGTGGCGATGCCCATGGAAAAGCTCAGTCGCGGGGACTGGTGAAACTGGTTGTTCAGGTCGACGAGTTCGAGCAGGCGCTGGCTTAGCGTTTTGGCGGCGCTGGCGTCGGCGTCGGGCAGCAGCAGCACGAATTCATCGCCGCCTACGCGAGCGGCGACCTGCGGCTTGTCCACCAGTTTGGCGAGCACCTCGCCCGCGCGGCGCAGCAGGCCGTCGCCCGCGGCGTGGCCGAGTTCGTCGTTGACGGATTTCAGGCCGTTGAGGTCGAGCATGATGACGCTCACAGGCCAGGCCTCCTTGCGTTCGAGGCGGTTGATTTCGTCGACATAGAAGGTGCGGTTGCGCAGGCTGGTGAGTACGTCGTGGTTGCCCAGGAATTCGAGATAGGCCTCGGCCTTTTTGCGTGCGGTGATGTCCGTGAGCGAGACCAGCACCTGCGCCCAGTCGTCTTCATGCCCGGGCATGACGGCGAACTGCATGTGGGCGTTGATCGGCTGGCCCTTGAGGCTGTAGTTGATGACTTCGCGCTGCTGGGTGAGCTTGCCGTTCCACAGGTCAGGGCCTGTTAACGCTATTGATGCACCCGCATGTCGTCGCGGAACACATGCTGCAGGTTGCGCAGCAGACGCGGCTTGTCGCTGGCGCCCACCATGCTCAGGGTCTGATGGTTGACGTCGAGCACGCGGATTTCCTGCATGCAGCGGTCGATGAATTCCGGATGCACGCGCAGGAAAGTGGGGAAGTCAGTGATGCCCTGCTCGCGCAGCATGGACAGCAGCCTGCGTACCGCGCTGAAATCCTCGACCCAGAGCGAAACCGGCGCGAGTTCGAACATATTGGCGAGTTCGCCTGGCTGCAGTGTGGGGGCGGTCATGGGCGGGCGAGGTGCGGGGATATCGAGAGATGCAAATTTTAAGAAGTGTTCTTCAGGCAGGCGCGGGCTGAAACAACAGGAAACTGCGGCTGACGTGAACTTTTTCCGGTTTACCCACGGTAACAGCGAACGCCCGCGCGAACCGATAGGCTAAGTCTTGATGCCCACATGTTTGCTGGGTGAGCAGGAGGAATAGTGATGCAGTACCGACAATTGGGCGCTGATGGGCCGGATGTCTCGGCTCTCGGTTTGGGATGCATGGGGATGTCCGAGTTTTACGGGCAGGGCGACGACGCTGAATCGATCGCCACCCTTCGCCGCGCACTCGATCTCGGCGTGAATTTTCTCGATACGGCCGACATGTACGGCGTAGGACGTAACGAGGTGTTAGTCGGCCGCGCCATCAACGGGCGTCGCGATGAGGTTTTCCTGGCGACCAAATTCGGCAATATGCGCGGGCCGAATGGCGAGTTTCTGGGGGTAAACGGCCGCCCCGATTATGTGCGCCAGAGCTGCGAAGCCAGCCTGAAACGGCTGGGCGTGGACGTGATCGATCTGTATTACCAGCACCGCGTCGATCCCGAGGTGCCGATCGAGGAGACGGTGGGCGCGATGGCCGATCTGGTGCGCGCGGGCAAGGTGCGCTGGCTCGGGCTGTCCGAGGCCGCGCCGGCCACCATCCGCCGCGCGCACGCGGTGCATCCGATCTCTGCGCTGCAGTCGGAGTATTCGCTCTGGTCGCGCGACCCCGAAGGCGTGCTGCTCGACACGGTGCGCGAGTTGGGCATCGCTTTCGTCGCCTACAGCCCGCTGGGTCGGGGTTTTCTCACCTCGCAGATCAAGTCGCTCGACGATCTGCCCGAAGACGACTGGCGCCGTCGCTCACCGCGTTTTCAGCCGGAGACCTTTGCACGCAATCTGCGTCTGGCTGAAACCGTGCGGCAGATGGCCGAGGCGAAAAACTGCACCCCGGCGCAGTTCGCCCTGGCGTGGCTGCTGGCGCAGGGCGATGATGTCATCGCCATTCCGGGCACCAAACGGCGGCGGTATCTGGAGGAAAACATGGGTGCATTGCGGGTGCGCTTGAGTACGGCGGATCTCATTCGCATCCATCAGGCGGTGCCGCCCGGTGCGGCCAGCGGCGAGCGCTACCCGGAAGCCGGGATGCAGGCGGTCAATCGTTGAGATTCCGATTCTTCGGCGCAACACCCGGAGATTTCCAGAGGGACGGTGCTTGGGCAAGTCGGTAACATGACTTGACATTCCAAGAAAAATCGTTCCCATGCCAGCCTCACCACTGACCGATCCCGAGATTCTTCAAGCCCTGACCGCCGAAAGCCGGCCCCTGCCGTCGCCCAGCGCGGTCGCGCTCGAACTCATGCGCGCGCTGGAGCGGCGCGATCTGGGTATGCGCGACATCGCCAACATCGCGCGCAAAGACCCGGCCCTGGTGGCGCGCATGATTCAGCTTGCCAACTCGGCCATCTTCGCGGGCATGCGCCCCGCGGTGGCCATTGAAGAGGCGGTGCTGCGCATCGGCACGGGCGGGCTGGCGCGGCTGGCCATTGCGCTGTCGCTCATGCAGGCGAGCAAGGTCACGGATATCGAAGGTTTCGATCTGCGCCGGTTCTGGATGACCTCGATCCAGCGCGGTCTGGTGTTCCAGTATCTGTCGCAGCGTGTGGGCAAGATGCCCAGCGCCGAGGCCTTCAGCCTGGGCCTGCTCGCCGATGTGGGACAACTCGCGATGGCCGTCAGTCTGGGCGCGCAGGCGGTCTATATCGGCGCCGAGGGTTCGGTTCAGGTGCTGCAAGATCCGCAAGTGCAAATGCAGCGTTATGGCTACGACCAGGGCGACGCCAGTGCAGTGTTGCTCGCGCACTGGGGCTTTCCAGTCGTTCTGGCGCAGGCCGTGCGTATTCGGCCACAGACGCCGGGGGCTGCGGAAAGCCGCGAAGCGCAGTTGGGCGAGTGCGTGGCGCTCAGCCGCAGCCTGCAGCTTCGTCCCGATGGTGTGGCGCCCGATGCCGGGCAGATGCGCAGCCTGGCCGAACATCTGCATCTCAGCGAAAGCGATCTGCAGGGTGTGCTCGCCAGCGCCGCGCAAGACATGGCGGGCATGGCCGCGGTATTCGAGATGAAGCTCGAACAGGCCGAAGTGGATGCCGAGTTCGACCGTCTGCGCCGCGCTCTGGCCACTCCGCCGCTGCTCGACGAACCCATTGCCGACGAAGTGCTGATTGTGTCGAAGGACGCCGCGCTGCGTCTTGGCCTGCGGCAGGCGCTCGAAGCGGCTGGCCATGCGGTCGTCGAAGCCGCCACCCCGGCCGAGGCGTTTGAGATCGTGCAGATTCAGGGGCCGCGGGTGGTCGTGCTCGATTGGGCCGACGGCGACAGCGCGGCGGCGCTCTGCCGCAGCCTGCGCACCGAGCGCGGCCCGCGTATCTACTTGCTGGCCCTGTCCCGCGATATGGAGCAGCACGCGGTGCTGAACGCGCTCGATGCCGGCGCGAACGACGTGCTCTTTGCCCCCGTCTTGCCGCAAATGCTGATCGCCAAGGTGCAGACCGGAGCGCGCGCTACGCGGGTGCTCGCCGCTGCCGAGGCCGAGCGCAGCCACGGCTTGCGTACCCTGCGCACGCTGGAACAGCGCAACGCCGAGTTGCTGCAGGCCGCGGGTACCGACGAGCTGACCGGCGTGGGCAACCGCCGCGCGCTCGACGCTTTTTTGCCGCCGCTTTTTGCCCAGGCCGCAGCCGAGGGTCAGCCGCTGGCGTGTCTGATGTTCGACCTCGATGAATTCAAGCGCATCAACGACCGGCTGGGCCATGATGTGGGAGATCAGGCCTTGCGTGCCGTGGGGCGTGTGCTGCGCCAGCAGTCGCGCGGCATGGATTTTGTTGCGCGGGTGGGCGGCGAGGAGTTTTTGATGCTCTGCCCGCAAACGACCGAAGAGGCCGCGATGCGCGTGGCCGAGCGCATCCGCGCCGCCATTGCAGTCCCACAAGCCGATTTGCCGCCCTTGTCGGTCAGCGTGGGGGTGGCTCTGGGCGCCGCGGCTTTTGCCGACGCCGCATCGCTCATCCGTGCCGCCGATCAGGCTTTGCTGCAGGCCAAGCGACTGGGCCGCAACCGGGTTTGTCTGGCGCCGACTGCTTCCTCTGCGGCGGCGAGCAATTGATCTGAATGATCTGAATTTCAGACCAGCAGATGCAGGTTGGCCTGCCGGATACGCAGGCCAAGTGTGCCGCCGATCTCCAGCGCGAGTTCGCACCAGAGCGTCGGCAGGGCGTAGGTCTCGGCTTCCAGCCCGCAGGGCAGCGCACAGCGCAGCCGCCACAGCGGGCCTTCGCATCGGGCTTCGATCAGGCGGGCCGTCAGGGTGAGGCTGTCGTCGTCTTGAGTCACTAAAGCCGAGGCCGAAGCCGGGCAGGGATGCACCGCCTCGGCGCGAACGGCCAGGGTGACTCGGGCGCCGGGTTGCAACTCGACGCCAGCAGGCAGCGTGCCGCGCCAGTCCAGCACGGGCTGCGCTTCGATGCCGAGCGAGAGCACGTCCTGTGCGCCCAGCCGCGACTGTGCCAGCACTTGAAGCGGCCACAAATTGTCCACACCCGCCAGTCGCGCCGTGGGCAGATCGGGCGGGCGCTCGAAGACTTGTTGTGGCGTGCCCGCTTGCAGCAGACGCCCGCCATAGAGCACGCCCACGAGGTCGCCCAGCAGGTGTGCGTCCACCGGGTCGTGCGTCACCAGCACGGTGGTGATGGCGCGCTCGCGCAGCAGTGCAGCCAGGGTGCGTCGCAAGCTAGGGCGGGCCTCGGGGTCGATGGCCGAGAAGGGTTCGTCGAGCAGCAGCAATTCGGGCGCACCGACCAGCGCCCGTGCCAGCGCAACCCGCTGCCGCTGGCCACCGCTGAGTTGGTGCGGGTACTGGTTCAACCAGGGCCGTAGATCGAGCGCGTCGAGCAGCGGATCGAGATCGGTCTGTGCGCCTCGGCCGAACTGCAGATTGCGCGCAATCGTCCAGTGCGGAAACAGCGCATCGCGCTGGAACATATAGCCGATGCGGCGCTTCTCCGGCGGCTGGGCGGTGAGGTCTTGCGCGCCCAGTTGCACCTGCCCGGCGCGCGCGGGCAGGAAGCCGGCGAGGGTGTCGAGCAGGGCGCTCTTACCCGCGCCGTTGTGGCCCAGCAAAACCAGGGTCTGGCCGCGCGGAACTTGCAGATCGACGACGGCCGACTGCCAGGCGCCGATGCCCCATTGCAGTCCGCGTAAACGCAGGGCGCCGGGCGCGCCATGAGCCGAGCCGGTGACTGCGGGCGTTGCCAGGACGGTGCGTTGCGTCAGTGCAGCCATGCCTTTTGCCGGTCTTGCGCGGGCTGCGGCGCGCGCACCGAGGCGAGCAGCCTCAGTCCCCAGAACAGCGCCATGACCACCAGCAGAAACAGCACCGAAGCCGCCACGGATTGCCGCAGCCCGGACTGCAGGAACAGGTCGTAGATGCGTATCGGCGCGGTCATCGGGTAATAGGCCAGCAGCACCACAGCGGCAAACTCGCCGATGGCGCGGGCGAAGCACAGCGTCAGCCCGGTGCCAATGCCCTGACGGGCCAGCGGCAGGGTGACGCGGCGAAATACCTCCCACGGCGCCGCGCCCTGAATGCGCGCGGCGCGCTCGATCTGCAGGTCCACCGCCTCGAATCCGCCGCGGGCGGCGTTCACCGCATAGGGAAGGCCGACATAACTCATCGCCAGCACGATGCCGGCAAACTTGCCCCAGAACTCCAGGCCGATGTGGGCCAATGGTGCGCCCAGCCAGCCGCCCCGGCTGAACACCAGCAGCAGCGCGATGCCCGCAATGGTGTGCGGAATGGTGAGCGGCAGATCGACCAGCGCTTCCACCGCGCTCTTGCCACGAAACTGCTGCCGAGCCAGCACATAAGCCAGCGGCACGGCGAACATCGCAGCCAGCACCGTGCTAAACAGCGCCGCGCCCAGACTCAGGCCAATGGCGCTGCGCACATCCGCCATCGCCGCCACCTGCCGCAGATCGCCAAACGTGGGGTGCAGCAGTAGGGCCAGCAAGGGCAGGGCGATGAAGGCCAGCAGCGTCGCGCCGATCAGCCAGAACACCCAGAACATCGGGCTGCGCGCCTCACGCCTGAACATAGTTTGCGTTCCTCGGCGAGGTGATCACAGTGACACGCCCGCCGGGCCGCCCCAAGGGCGTGGCGCCCCTTGAGGGGAGAGCCAAGCGTAGCGCAGGCTTTCGGGGTGGGCTCATCTTGGCCAGGCCACTGTGAGCTTGCGCAGGTCCGCAGGAACTTTGTCGCGGTTCATGGCGTAGGGTTGCTTGAGCGGAATGAAGCCATTGGCCGCAATGACCTTTTGCCCTGCTGGTCCGAGCAGGTAGGCGATGAACTCCTGCGCCAGCTTGGGATGCGGGGCGGTCGTTGGGATCGTGACCGCGTAAATGATGGGACGGCCGGAAAGTTCGCCGTTCTTGGTCTTGGCGCTGGCCTTGGCGTAGTCGGCGTCGAACTTGGGATCGCTGAGGTTGATCTGCGGCGGCAGGTCGATGGACTCCATGTGATGCTGCACGGCATCGGAGCGGTAGATGGCGAGATAGTCGATTTGACCGAGCTGCAGCGCCGAGATCAGATCGGTCTCGGTATCGCGCATATTGCTCTCGGGCGAGTTGGCCAGCACCTTGGCTTCAAGGTCGGGCTGTTTGTAATAGCGGCCGGCCAGATCGAGCATCTGCAGGGTTTGATAGCCCGAGGGATCGGTGTTGGGGTTGGATCGCCCGATCTGCACGCCGGGTTCGGAGAGAATTTTCCACCAGTTGTCGGCGTTGATCTCCTTCGCGCCCTTGCTCTTGGGGGTGTAGATGAAGGTGATGGCGTTGCCCAGAAAGCCGATGGACCAGTCGGCCGTGGGTTTGTTGCCCTCATCGCCCTTGAACATGTACTTGGGGATGACCGAATAGTCGGCCACAGCCACTACGTCAGCCGGCTGGTGCAGAACAGTGACCTGCTTGACCATTTTGACGCTGCCGCCGAATTGCGGCTGCACGGTCACGCCCGGATGCAGCTTCTCGAAGCCGCGTGCCAGGGTGGTGAACGATTTGCCGAGAGTGCCCGCGGCGAACACGGTCAGGGTTTCAGCCTGGGCCGTGGTGCAGGCGGCTGCCAGCGCCAGTGCGCTCAAGGTGAGAGGGAGTGTTTTCATCGGGTGCATTGCAAGTCTCCTGTCGTTGTGCATTTTGAGCATAACGCGAAAGGCCGACGTTTGTCGTGCCCGCAGAAAGCAAGGTGGTGACAGCGGGTTACGAAACCCGTGGCGGCCGCTGCGCCGATTTAGGGCGGAAGGCCACGCACACTGCGGGGTCGGTTTCCAGATACGGCCCGCCGATCAGATCGACGCAATACGGCACCGCGGCGAACAGGCCCGGCACGACGCTTTGACCGGCGGCGTCGTGCACGCCTTCGAGCGTTTCGGCAATCGACTTGGGCTGGCCCGGCAGATTGATGATCAGCGTTTTCGCGCGGATCACTGCGGTCTGCCGCGACAGAATGGCGGTGGGCACGAAGTGCAGGCTGATGCGGCGCATCTGTTCACCGAAGCCGGGCATCTCCTTGTCGGCCACATCCAGCGTGGCCTCCGGGGTGACGTCGCGCGGAGCGGGGCCGGTGCCGCCCGTGGTCAGCACCAGGTCGCAATGCTCGGAGTCCACCAGTTCGCACAGCGTGTTGGCGATCTGCAGGCGGTCATCGGGTATCAGCCGTTCAACAAAGCTCACCGGGTTGAGCAAGGCGCGCCCGAGCCAGTCGCGCAAGGCGGGAAGGCCCTTGTCCTGGTAGATGCCGGTGCTGGCGCGGTCGCTGATGGAGACCAGGCCGATGCGCACACGGTCGGCGGCGGACGTTTCAGAAACTGGGGAGGGGTTCATCGTCTGCGGGATGGTGAGGTGTGTCGTGCGCGGCGATGGCCGCTTTGACGAACTGGAAAAGTTGACGGGTGAGTCGCGGCGGCTTGTCGGCACCGACTTCGGCGCGTGCGCCGCGCACGAGCTGGCGCAATTGTTGCGCGTCGGTGCTGGGGTATTTGTCGAGGAATTCGGTCTGCGCCTGATCGTCGGCCAGCAGAACGTCGCGCCAGCGCTCCAGCGCGTGCATGCGGGCCACGCTGGCGCGGTCGTCCTGGGTGGCTGCGGCAATGACCGCGCGCACTGCGTCGGCATCGGTCGAGCGCATCAGTTTGCCCACATAAAGGGTCTGGCGCTTGCGGCCGCCATGCGCGGTGATGCGCTGTGCTTCTAGCACGGCATCTCGCAGGGCTTCGGGCAGATCGGCCTGCCGGATGGTGTGGGCTGGCAGACTGATCAGTTGTTCGCCCAATTCTTGCAGCGCAAGCATGTCGCGTTTGACCTGGCTTTTGCTCGGCGGTCGGTCGTCGGGTGGATCAAAGGCGGGGCCGGTGGGGCGATGCGGGAATTTCATGGCTCTTATTATCCGTTGAGTTCATGCGCGCCTTGGCCACCTGCCCATCCTGGACAGTGAGCCGGGCCGCCAAAAAAGGAATGCCATATCGTGGGACGTTTCGCCTACAACAAATCGCAGTTTCAGGTTCTCGCCCAGCAGGCACTCGAACAGGCGCGCAAGGTCGGCGCCTCGGACGCTCAAGTGGAAGTCTCCGAAGGGCAGGGCATGTCGGTCGGCGTGCGCAACGGCCAGATCGAGAACGTGGAGCACAACCGCGACAAGAGTCTGTCCATCAGCGTGTTCGATGGCCAGCGCCGCGGCCATGCCAGCACGTCGGACTTTTCGGCAGAGGCCATTGCGCGCACCGCGCAGGCGGCGTTTGACATCGCCCGCTACACCGCCGAAGACGACTGCGCCGGGCTGCCCGAGGTGGAGATGCTGGCCATCGGTCAGCAACAGCCGCAGCTCGATCTCTATCACCCCTGGGATCTGACACCGCAGAGCGCGGCCAAGATCGCGCTGCGCGCCGAGAAGGCCGCGTTCGCCGTGGACCCACGCATCCGCAACAGCGAAGGCGCCAGCGTATCCGCGCAAGAGTCGCACTTCGTATTGGCCAACAGCCGCGGCTTCTGCGACGGCTACGCTACCTCGTCGCATAGTCTGTCGTGTGCGCCCATTGCAGGCCGCGGCGACGACATGCAGCGCGATTACTGGTGGACGTCCGAATGCGACCCCGCCGACCTGGCTTCTCCCGAGGCGGTGGGGCGTTACGCCGCAGAGCGAGCGTTGTCGCGGCTGAAGGCGCGCAAGCTGTCCACGCGCAAGTGCCCGGTGTTGTTCGAGTCGCCGCTGGCCTCCGGCCTGATCGGCAGCTTCACCCATGCCATCAGCGGCGGCGCGCTGTATCGCAAATCCTCTTTTCTGCAGGACAGTCTGGGACAGCAGGTGTGGGCCGATCACATCGACCTGATCGAAGACCCCACCCTGCCCAAACGCCGCGGCAGCGCGCCGTTCGACAGCGAAGGTGTGGCCACGCACAAGCGCAGTTTGGTGGACGGCGGCGTGGTGCAAGGCTATCTGCTCGGCACTTATTCGGCACGCAAGCTCGGCATGCAGACCACCGGCAACGCCGGCGGCGCGCACAACCTGCTGCTGCAAAGCCGCCTCACGCAGGCAAAGGATGATCTGCGCGCCATGCTGCGCAAGCTCGACACCGGGCTGTTCGCCATCGAACTCATGGGCCACGGCGTCAACTATGTGACGGGCGACTATTCGCGTGGGGTCATGGGGTTTTGGGTGGAGGGCGGAAAAATCCGCTATCCCGTGCAGGAAATCACCATCGCGGGCAATCTGCGCGACATGCTGCGCAATGTGGTGGCCGTGGGCGCGGATACGCACACCTATGGCAGCAAGACCACGGGCTCCATCCTGATCGACGGCATGACGGTGGGCGGCGCGGGCTGAGTTTGCCGAGCCCCTCGCACAAGGCCGCCTTCGGGCGGCCTTGTCGTTTGCACGTCCGCATTGGTGACTTCAAGTCAAAGCTGATTCGCGCCAGAGTCAGGAATCCTTCGCGCTTACCCGCAATGATGCGAATGGTTACAGAAGTTACGATGGTCACGTCGGGTCAAGCCGTCTCGCGACAGCAGAAGAACTCACATCCCGATCCTTTCTTATTCCCCTTCCGGAGACTCCATGGAACGTCGCTCCTTTGTCAAACACGCTGGCCTCGCCGGCATCCTCGCTGCGGGTACCGCCCCGGCCGTCATGGCCCAGCAATCGATACGTTGGCGTCTGGCCTCCAGCTTTCCCAATTCACTCGACACCATTTATGGCGCCGCCAATGTGTTCGCACAAAAGGTCAAGGAACTGACCAACGGCAAGTTCGAGATCTCGGTGCACGCCGCCGGTGAACTGGTGCCGGCGTTCGGCGTGGTCGACGCCGTGCAGCAAGGCACGGTGGAGTGCTGCCACACCGCGCCGTACTACTTCTTCGGCAAAGACCCGACCTTCGCGCTGGGCGGCACGGTGCCGTTCGGCTTCAACTCGCGCCAGATGACGGCCTGGATGTTCCAGGGCAACGGTCTCAAGCTCATGCGCGAGTTCTACAGTCAGTACAACTTCCTCAACTTCCCCTGCGGCAACACCGGCGCGCAGATGGGTGGCTGGTTCCGCAAGCCGATCAAGAGCCTGGCCGACATGAAGGGCCTGAAAATGCGCATCGGCGGTTTCGCTGGCAAGGTGATCGAGCGCATCGGCGTGGTGCCGCAGAACATTCCCGGCGGTGACATCTACCCCTCGCTGGAAAAAGGCACCATCGACGCGGCGGAGTGGATCGGGCCCTATGACGACCTGAAGCTCGGCTTCTACAAGGTGGCAAAGAACTACCTGTACCCCGGCTGGTGGGAAGGCGGTCTGGAGCTTGATCTCTACGTCAACCAGAAGGCCTACAACGCGCTGCCCGCCGACTACAAGGCGGCGGTCGATGCCGCGACGGCCTATGCCCACGTCAATATGCAGGCTGCCTACGACGCCAAGAACCCCCCGGCTCTCAAGGAACTGGTGGGCAAGGGTGCCAAGCTGCAAGGCTTCCCCAAAGACGTCATGGAAGCGGCGTACAAGGCGGCCAACGATCTTTACAGCGAACTGTCCGCAAACAATCCGAATTGGCGCAAGGTCTACGCCGACTGGGTGAAATTCCGCAACGACGACATTCTGTGGTTCCGTTTTGCCGAGAACGAGTTCGACCGTTTCATGTCCACACGCAAGCTCACCTGAGCGCGCTGCCCTAGCCAAAAAAAGCCCGCCGAAGCGGGCTTTTTTCAGGGCGTTTGGGACGGGTCAATACAATTGGAATCATCTTGATATGAAATGAATCATCTGTATCGAGAGTGACTTATTTACCAGGAGACCCTATGGAACGCCGTTCATTTGTCAAACACGCCGGCCTGGCCGGTATTCTCGCGGCGGGTAGCGCACCCGCCGTTGTCATGGCCCAGCAGTCCGTGCGCTGGCGCCTGGCGTCAAGTTTTCCCAATTCGCTCGACACCATCTTCGGTGCGGCCAACATCTTCGCGCAGAAGGTCAAGGAAGCCTCGGGCGGCAAGTTCGAAATCAGCATCCATGCTGCCGGTGAACTGGTTCCACCCTTCGGCGTGGTCGACGCCGTGCAACAAGGTACGGTGGAGTGCGCGCACACCGCGCCGTACTACTTCTTCGGCAAGGACCCGACCTTCGCCCTGGGCTGTGCTGTGCCCTTCGGCATGAACTCCCGCCAGATGAGCGCCTGGATGTATCAGGGCAATGGCCTCAAGCTCATGCGCGAGTTTTATGCAAACTACAACATCATCAGCTTTCCTTTGGGCAATACCGGCGCGCAGATGGGCGGCTGGTTCCGCAAGCCGATCAAGAGCCTGGCCGACATGAAGGGCCTGAAAATGCGCATTGGCGGCTTCGGCGGCAAGGTGATGGAGCGCATCGGCGTGGTGCCGCAGAATATTCCGGGCGGTGACATCTATCCCACGCTGGAGAAGGGCACCATCGACGCGGCGGAGTGGATCGGCCCTTACGATGATCTGAAGCTGGGCTTCTACAAGGTGGCGAAAAACTACCTGTATCCCGGCTGGTGGGAAGGCGGCCCGCAGCTCGACCTGTATGTGAACCAGAAGGCCTACAACGCTTTGTCGGCGGAATACAAGGCCATGGTGGAACTGGCGGCCTCGCATGCGCACATCAATATGCAGGCCATGTATGACGCCAAGAACCCTCCCGCGCTCAAGGAATTGGTGGGCAAAGGCGCCAAGCTGCAAGGCTTTCCGAAAGACGTGATGGAAGCGGCGTTCAAGGCGTCCAACGACCTTTATAACGAGCTTTCAGCGAGCAATCCCCGTTGGAAAAAGGTCTACACCGACTGGGCCAAGTTCCGCAACGACGACATTCTCTGGTTCCGCTTTGCGGACAACGAGTTCGACCGTTTCATGGCCACGCGCAAATTCACCTGATGTGCGCAGAAGTGGTCTGATGAAAACGCCCCGCAAGTCGGGGCGTTTTTTTATTCCAGGGCGGCGGCAAGATGGTCGATCAGTGCGCGCAAGGTGGGCGACACAAAGCGGCTCGGCGGATAGAGTGCGTAGGCACGGCCGCCATAACTTCCCAGGAAATTCCAGTCCGGCAAGACCTGGACGGCAGACCTGTTCTCCAGTGCGTGGCGCGCCACATAGTCAGGCAAGGTGCAGAGCCCCAGACCGACCAGCATGGCCTCCAGCCGCAATGCGCTGTGATTCACGGCATAGCGACCCTGCACGACGACTTTAGTCTCAGTGTCGCCCTGCCGAAAGCGCCAGCACCTGTCGTGAGCATCTTCGCCCAGGGGAAGGCAGCTGTGCACCGCCAGATCGGATGGATGAGTAATGGCCGGGTGGGCCGCAAGATACGCGGGCGCTGCGCATAGAACTTGCTCTACCTGCATCAGTTCGCGCGCGGCAAAGCCTTCGGGCGGATGACGCGTGACGCGGATCATCAGATCGACACCCTCGCGAAAGGGATCGACCTCATGGTCGGTGGCGATCAATTGCAGTTGTACCTGGGGCCATTGCGCCAGAAACTGCAAGAGCAAGGGATGCAGCACATGCCGGGCAAATGCCTTCGGGGCGCTGATGCAGATCGATCCCTTCGGCGTTCCGGCTATTTGTTGCGGCACTTGCATGACGGCGTGCGCCGCGGCGACCAACTCGCCGCAGCGCACGCGCGCCGCGTCTCCTGCGGCGGTCAGACGGAGTTGTCGCGTTGTTCGCAGGATCAGCTGAACGCCGAGGTGTTTTTCCAGGCGAGAGACCTGACGGCTCACCGCCGAGGGCGTGGTGCCAAGCTGCCGTGCGGCTGCGGAGAAACTCCCGGACTCGGCGACTCGCAGGAAGGTCACCATTTCAGGCAGAACGCTCAAAAACGCATTTGTACTCACGGCGCAATAGTCCTGTTCCGGTGGAGGGTCTGGTTTGCCAGGGATGCACGCCCAACAATGGGACAACGCTCCATCTTATGCAGGTCTTTCGATGACAAATCCGCCTATCAAGCGCGCGGCCTCAGCGCCCGCATTTCATGCGCTCAACCTGGGTGTGCCTGAAGTGCTGCTTCTACTGGTTGCGGCAGTTTGGGGTGGCAGTTATGGGGTGACCAAATTGTTGGCTCAGCAGTGGCCGGTGCTCGACTTGCTCGCCCTGCGCTTTGGTTTGACCTTTCTGATCCTGTCGCCGACCTTGCGTCCCCTGTTTACGGCGCAATGGCGAGGCGGATTGGCGGTCGGCTCGATACTGGGACTCAACCTGCTGGCCGTGTTTCTCTGCGAAACCTACGGCGTCACGTTGACGACTGCAGCAAACGCTGCTCTGCTCATCAGTCTTTGTGTCGCGCTGACGCCACTGGTCGAATGGGCGCTATTGGGGCAGCCGCCCACCTTGCGCGTGTGGCAGGCGGCGGGTTTGTCGGTGATCGGAGCGGGCTTGCTGTCGGCAACATCGGGAATCGGCCGCCCGGGCTTGGGCGATGCGCTGGTGCTTCTCGCTGCCTTGCTGAGGGCCGTGATGGTGACTCAAACCAGACGGCTTGCAGCCCGTCATGCCTTGCCCGCACTGACTTTGACCGCCGTTCAATCGGGCGTGGTGACGGTGGGGTTGGCTGCCCTGGTGTGGGTCTGGCGCGGGCCACACTGGCCGTCCATTCCCCTGCGGGCCAGTTTCTGGGCCGGGATGGCGTTTCTGGTGTTGCTGTGCACCGTATTTGCTTTCTTTGCGCAGAACTATGCGGCGTCTCGCACGAGCCCCAGCCGGGTCTCGTTGTTGATGGGTAGCGAGCCTTTGTTTGGCGTGTTGGTTGGCGTTGCTCTGCTGGGCGAGAAGATGACGATACCGGGCTGGCTGGGAGGTGGTCTGATGGTGTTTGCAGCTTGGCATGCCACTCGCCCTGCGAAACAGATGAATGAGACGGCGTCTGCCTTATGCGGGCTTCGCGCCCCGAATCCACAACCTAGCGAGCCCGTACGCCACCAAGACGCACAGGGCGCCCACGAACGCCCCGCCGATCACGTCAGCCGGGAAGTGCGCGCCGACGGCGATGCGTGACCATGCCACCCAAAGCGCGAACAGCCACAGCACGACGCTCCAGGGGCGGGGCAGCGAAAAGGCCAGACTTGCGGCGAGCACCATGGCAAATGCCGCGTGACCCGAGGGAAAGCTGTGCGCAAACTTGGGTTCTCCAAGTACATGAACCATCTGCGGCCCGAAAACCTCAAGCGGTCGCGGAAAGTGGGCCCAGGGTTGGAGTACGCCGTAAATCGAGACAAACAACAGCAGATTGGCCCAGGCATAGACCAGCACACTGCGCAGAGAAATCAGCCGGGGCCAGCGCATCGCGAGGGTCAGCAGCAGGCCGAGGTAGACCGGCAGCAGATGATGGTCGCCCAAGGCGGTGCCCAGGCGTGCGGCGTTGTTCCACACCGTGTTGTCTCCGGCGTGATTGATGGCGAGGAATAGGCGGGCATTCCAGCCGTCCCATGCGTACCAGAGGGCGTGAGGGTCGAGTTTCATGGGCGGTTATCCGTTTGCGGGCACCAGGCGCGTGCCCGCGAGCACATCGTGCAGATACTGACGGTCTTTACGCAGCAGGCTGGTGCCGGCCCACAGCAAAATGCCCGCCGCGAGCAGCCAGCCGGTCTCCTCCGGCGAAAGTTGCAGGGCCGCAGCCAAGGTCAGGGCGGGGACGACCCAGAGCCAAGCCAGAACGGCGCGCCATAGTGCCCGCCCAAGACCGAGCGGCGCCCCGCATGGGGTGACCAGAGCGATTTTCCAGACCTTCATGGGCAGCGTTTGTCGACCTGCACTCCAGAACCCGGCGCCATAGCCGGTGAGCGCAACGAATTCTGCGACTTGGAGGATGACTCGGTGTGTTGCGGACGCCTGCGGCAAACCCAATAAGTGCAGTAGCCCTAGCGTGACCGCCGCAGTGACTAGGGACAGGCCCAGCAGTATGAGCCCTTCATAGAACAGACAGGCCAGGCGTCGGCGCATTGGGGGCGCGTTTAGAGAAAGCATGGATTTGGGCGAAGACGTGCGCCCGCAGTACGAACTTAGCGGGCCGGGCAGCGCAGCACATCCGCACAAGGCAGGGCGGCGGAAGCGACTTTGGCGGGTATCGGCGCCGATGCCGGGAGAGGCGGCTGGGGCGCGGGTTTGACGGGCGGCTTGACAGGTGGCTTGACAGGCTGCGCGTGGCTTGCAGCAGCCTGTTTTTCCTGCAAATATTTGCCCACCTGTCCGGGGTGGGGTTTGGGATGCCGGGCTTCTTCCTTGAGCCGTTCACGTTCGGCCTGAGGCAGTTTTTGGTAGGCCTCCCAGGCTTCGCGGCGGCTTTGCTGCGGCGTCTTGCCGGTGGAGAGAAAATTTTCGCGCGCCAGACGACGTTTTTCCGGACTGAGGTGCGCCCACTCATTCATCCGCTGCTGCAGGGTTTTTTGCTGCTGCGGACTCATTGCTGGATAGCGGGCGGCGATGTCGAGCCATTTTTTCTTGCGGTCGTGATCGAACTCGCTCCAATCGGCTTTCAGGGGGGCAAGAATGTGCTGCTGCGTCGCGCTGAGGTGTTGCCAGCTCGGCGGCGCTTCAGCCGCATGCGTCGGAGTGACGCAGAACAGCAGGGCCACGAACAGGCCCAGCAGCAAGGCGGACTGAAACAGAGCCGACTGAAACAGGAGGGGGCGCTCCATCAGGCGTGGAGGACAGGGGCGCAAAGTCATCAGCGCTCCAGCTTGAGGTAGCGGGCAAATCCGGGATCGGCGTAGGCCGCTGGCGGCAAATCGCCCAGCAAAAGGGCGGTGTCGATGTCGGCCGTGACGCGGATGAACCGTTCCTGTTGATAGTCTTGCAAGACCAGCAGGCCGACGACCAGCACGATCAGCGGCAGAACGGCGCCGAAACGAAACAGCCACGACCTCCAGAGCGAGGGACCCACCAGCGAAAGGGCGCGGCCCTGCGCGACGGCAGCAGTTGCCGAAACGGGCTGAATCTGGGCGACCGCCATCAGCCGCAGGGCCTTGAGGCGCTCGGACTGTTCGGGCGTGATCTGCCGCTCGGCCTGTTGCAGCCGTGTGGCGAGTTGCTGCGCAAGGCGGGCTTCGACTTTGGGGCGCAGCGGATCGGTTGCGTCGTTTTTCATGAGTAGCCCTGGGCTTTCAAAACGCGTGCCAGCGAATGGATGGCGCGCGAGCAATGCGTTTTGACGCTGCCTTCCGAGCAGCCCATGGCTTGCGCGGTTTCGGCAACGTCGAGTTCCTCCCAATAACGTAACAAAAACGCTTCCCGTTGACGTGCGGGCAAACGCGAAATTTCAGTTTCGAGATGTTTCAGGATCTGCATGCGCTGAACCTGGGTTTCGGCGCTTTCGAGATGCTCGCTCAGTGCTTCGAGTTCCAGTGTTTCGAGCAGGTCAAATTCGCCCTCGCTTTCCTGAGATTCAAAATCCGACAGATTGCTGAACAGCGCTCTGCGCACCTTGCGCTTGCGATGCCAGTCGAGAATGGCATTGGTCAGAATGCGCTGGAACAGCAGCGGCAACTCCTGGCGCGGTTTGTCGGCGTATTTGGTCGCCAGGCTGATCATCGCCTCCTGCACCAGATCCATCGCGGCGTCGTCGTCGCGCGTCGAGAACGCGGCGCGCAAAAAAGCGCGCTTGTCGATGCTGGCGAGGAATTCGTTGAGTTCTCGTTCGGTGGCCATCGAGTCGGACGTCGTGCGGTCCGTGAGGATGAGAGGCAACTGCACATTATGCAATGGCGCATCGTTGCACCAAATGGGCTACAGGACGGGCTCAGGAAGCTCAACCAGCCGACCGGCGTTGGGGCGACGTTGGGGCGTCAGTCCGTTCTGATGCGAGACCAAAATCCCCACGATCATGTGCAGCAGTGCTGCGCTGCACTACACTGCCAAGCTCCGTTTGGTCTGAGCCTCAGTGCAGCAACAAGGTGAAATGCGATTTGCATCATCTGCCGCGCCCACAACGTTCCAGATCGCACGTGTATCCCAAAGGCCGGCCACAAGCGGGTGCCGAGGGAGACCTGAAGTCTTTCGTCAGAGAAATTCACAAGGTGAACTCATGGAAATGAATCGCACAGAACACAAGTCGGCCGCAACGGCTGCATCAAAATCCTGCGCGGCAAGCGCGCAGGAACTCACCGGGGCAGAAATCCTGGTGCGATGCCTTCAGGAAGAAGGCGTCGAATTCATGTGGGGCTACCCCGGCGGGGCCGTGCTCTACATCTACGACGAGCTCTACAAGCAAACCTCGATCCAGCATGTACTGGTGCGGCAGGAAGCGGCTGCGGTTCATGCCGCAGACGCGTATGCCCGCGCGACGGGCGAGGTCGGCGTGGCCCTGGTGACCTCCGGGCCGGGGGCGACCAATGCCATCACGGGCATCGCCACCGCGTATATGGACTCGATTCCGATGGTGATCGTCACCGGGCAGGTGCCGACGACGGCCATCGGGCTGGATGCGTTTCAGGAATGCGACACCGTGGGCATCACCCGCCCGGTGGTCAAGCACAATTTCCTGGTCAAGGATGTGCGCGATCTGGCGGCCACGATGAAAAAGGCGTTCCACATCGCCCGTTCGGGTCGGCCGGGCCCGGTGGTGGTGGATGTGCCCAAGGATGTGTCGCGCCATACCACTCAGTTCGAGTATCCCAAGACCGTGGAGATGCGCTCTTACAACCCGGTGCGCAAGGGCCACGGTGGCCAGATCCGCAAGGCGGTGCAACTGCTGCTCTCGGCCAAGCGGCCCTACATCTATACGGGCGGCGGCGTGGTGCTGGCGAATGCGTCTCCCGAACTGCGCAAGCTGGCCGATTTGCTGAAGTATCCCTGCACCAATACGCTGATGGGGCTGGGCGCGATGCCCGGTGAAGACCCGAAGTTTCTCGGCATGCCTGGCATGCACGGCACCTTCGAGGCGAATATGGCGATGCAGCATTGCGACGTGCTGCTCGCGGTGGGCGTGCGGTTCGACGACCGGGTGATCGGCAATCCGGGGCATTTTGCGCAAAACCAGCGCAAGATCGTGCATATCGACATCGATCCTTCCTCTATCTCGAAGCGGGTGAAGGTGGACGTGCCCATCGTGGGCGATGTCGGCGAGGTGCTGCGGGAACTCATCGATCAGCTCGAACAGTCCTTCAAGGCGGGCAACAAGAACGACGGCGGCGCGCTGGCGGCCTGGTGGGCGCAGATCGACGAGTGGCGCAAGCGCGATTGTCTCGCCTATGAGCATTCGACCGAGGTCATCAAGCCGCAGGCTGTGATCGACACGCTGTACGAGCTGACCAAAGACCGCGAGACCTATATCTGCTCCGACGTTGGACAGCATCAGATGTGGGCCGCGCAGCTCTATAAATTTCCCGAGCCGCGGCGCTGGATCAATTCGGGCGGTCTCGGCACCATGGGCGTGGGTCTGCCCTACGCCATGGGCATCAAGCTGGCCAAGCCCGAAGCCGAAGCCGTTTGCGTCACCGGTGACGGCTCTATCCAGATGAACATTCAGGAGCTTGCCACCTGCCTGCAGTATGGCACGGCGGTGAAGATCATCCTGCTTAACAACCGCTATCTTGGCATGGTGCGGCAGTGGCAGGAGATCGAGTACGAAGGCCGCTATTCGCATTCCTACATGGACTCCTTGCCCGACTTCGTCAAGCTCGCCGAAGCCTATGGTCATGTGGGCATCAAGGTGGACAAGCCCGAAGACCTGCGCCCCGCCATGGAGAAGGCGTTTGCGATGAAAGACCGCACGGTCTTCCTCGACATCTCGGTGGACCCCACAGAGAACGTCTGGCCCATGGTGCAGGCGGGTCGGGGGATCACCGATATGTTGCTTGGGTCGGAGGATCTCTGATTTTTGAAAGGCGCAATGCTGTCGGCTCTGCAGGGGTCGTGTCTCACCGGACGCGGCGGTCTGCGGAGTTGCAGCAAGTGCCTTGACCTATCGTGTGCGGCAGTGCTGCACACCCTTCCATCATCAATCTCGCAGCAGCCAGGCGACGCTTACCGGCGCCGCACGAAGCCTGCGTAGAGGAGTGAATTCATGAAACACATCATTGCCGTTCTGCTGGAAAACGAACCCGGTGCCCTGTCGCGTGTGGTGGGCTTGTTCTCCGCTCGGGGCTACAACATCGAATCGCTGGTCGTGGCGCCCACGGAAGACGCCTCGCTGTCGCGCATGACCATCGTCACCAGCGGCTCGGAAGAGGTCATCGAGCAGATCACCAAGCACCTCAACCGGCTCATCGAAGTAGTCAAGGTCGTCGATCTCACCGAGGCTTCCTTCATCGAGCGCGAGCTCATGTTGATCAAGCTGCGGGCCGTGGGCAAGGAGCGCGAAGAGATCAAGCGCATGTCCGACATTTTCCGCGGCCACATCATCGATGTGACCGACAAGTCCTACACCATCGAACTGACCGGCGACGCCGCGAAGCTCGACGCTTTTATCCAGGCGGTCGATCCCACGGCCATTCTGGAAACCGTGCGAACCGGCAGCTGCGGAATTGGCCGCGCCGAGCGTATCCTGCGCGCCTGATTCCAAGACGGCGCATATTTTTTCTTTGTGGCGTGGAGCGTCCCGCCAAGAACACAAAACCTCAACTTCAGGAGCCAATATGAACGTTTATTACGACAAAGACGCCGATCTCTCCCTCATCAAAGGCAAGAAGGTCACCATCGTGGGTTACGGCTCGCAGGGTCATGCGCATGCCCAAAATCTGAATGACAGCGGCGTGAAGGTCACCGTCGGCCTGCGCAAGAACGGCGCATCCTGGGACAAGGCCAAAAAAGCCGGCCTGAAGGTCGCCGAGGTCGAAAAGGCCGTTGAAGGCGCCGATGTGGTGATGATGCTCATGCCCGACGAGAACATCGCCGAGGTCTATCGCAATGCCGTCGAGCCGAACATGAAGAAGGGGGCTGCACTGGCCTTTGCGCACGGCTTCAACGTGCATTACGGCCAGGTTCAGCCGCGTGCCGATCTCGACGTCATCATGATCGCCCCCAAGGCGCCCGGCCATACCGTGCGCAGCACCTACACCCAGGGCGGCGGCGTGCCGCATCTGATCGCGGTGCATGCCGACAAATCGGGCAAGGCGCGCGATCTGGCGCTTTCTTACGCTGTGGCCAACGGCGGCGGCAAGGCCGGCATCATCGAAACCAACTTCCGCGAAGAGACCGAGACCGATCTGTTCGGTGAGCAAGCCGTGCTGTGCGGCGGTACGGTCGAACTGATCAAGGCCGGTTTCGAGACCCTGGTCGAGGCCGGCTATGCGCCCGAGATGGCCTATTTCGAGTGTCTGCATGAACTCAAGCTCATCGTCGATCTGATCTACGAAGGCGGCATTGCCAACATGAACTACTCGATCTCCAACAACGCGGAGTACGGCGAGTACGTCACCGGGCCGAAGGTCGTCACCGAGGACACCAAGAACGCCATGCGTCAGTGCCTCAAGGACATCCAGACGGGTGAATACGCCAAGAGCTTCATTCTGGAAAACCGCGCCGGTGCGCCGACCTTGCTCTCGCGTCGCCGTCTGACCTCCGACCATCAGATCGAACAGGTCGGTGAGAAGCTGCGTGCGATGATGCCTTGGATCAAGGCCAACAAACTGGTGGACAAATCGAAGAACTGATCTTCCGACCCTTTGACTTTCACAACACCCGGCCCATGCCGGGTGTTGTGCTTCATGCCGGGCCTTCCGGCGACTAAACTCCACCCATGACCTATCCCCATCCCATTCTGGCTCGCGAAGGCTGGCCCTTTATTTCCAGCAGCGTGCTGCTTTCCGTGATCGTTTGGGCGCTCGCCGGGTTCTGGTGGTCATTGCCGATCTGGCTGCTGACGATTTTCGTGGTGCAGTTCTTTCGTGATCCCGCCCGTCCGATCCCTCGCGATCCGCTCGCCGTTCTCAGCCCGGCCGATGGCCGCATCGTGGCCATTACGCACGCGTTCGACCCTTACGCCGGGCGCGATGCCCTCAAGATCAGCGTGTTCATGAACGTGTTCAACGTGCATTCAAACCGTGCCCCGGTGGACGGCGCCTTGCGCGATGTGCAATATTTCCCGGGTAAATTTGTGAACGCCGATCTCGACAAAGCCTCCGAGCAAAACGAGCGCAATGCGCTGGTGATCGATTGCGATGGTCGTGTGGTGACTGCCGTGCAAGTCGCCGGCTTGATTGCCCGGCGCATCCTTTGCTACGTCAAGGCGGGCGATGCCCTGCAGCGCGGGCAACGGTTTGGATTCATCCGGTTTGGTTCGCGTGTCGATGTCTATCTGCCGCTGGACACACAGTCGCGCGTTTCGATCGGAGACAAGGTTTACGCCAGCAGCACCGTGCTGGCCGATTTCGCTGCCTGAAGTCCTTTTCTTAAGACGTCTATTCGTTCAGAGAGGTTGAGCATGTCGCGAAATGTGGCCCAATTTCCCCCGCAGGCCAGTTTGACGGAACGGACAGATGCGCCTCCAAAGGCCGATACGCCTCGGTCGCCGGAGATGACCTATCAGCCGCCTGAGCCTGACGACGATCCTGCACACCGTCGTCGGCGCGGCATTTATCTTCTGCCCAACTCCTTCACCGCTGCCGCGTTGTTCTGCGGCTTCTACGCCATCGTGATGGCGATGAGCGGGCGATACGACTCCGCGGCCACGGCCATTTTCGCCGCCATGGTGCTCGACAGCCTAGATGGCCGGGTTGCGCGGATGACCAATACCCAAAGCGAATTCGGCGCCCAGTTCGACTCGCTCGCCGACATGGTGTCGTTCGGTGCGGCCCCTGCGCTCATCATTTATGAATGGTCGCTGCGCGGTCTGGGCAAGCTGGGCTGGTTGGCCGCCTTTGTGTATTGCGCAGGGGCGGCTCTGCGGCTTGCGCGTTTCAACACCAATGTTGCGGTGATCGACAAACGCTACTTTCAAGGCCTGCCCAGTCCGGCAGCTGCCGCGCTGGTGGCCGGTTTTCTCTGGATCATGACGGATGCCGGTGTGCAGGGCGCGCATGTCGCCTGGTTCAGTTTTGTCATCACGCTTTTCGCCGGACTCACCATGGTGACCAACGTGCCGTTCTACAGCTTCAAGGACGTGAGCTTTCGCCGCAGCGTGCCGTTCATCAGCATCTTTCTCATCGTGCTGTTGATCGGTCTGATCGCGTACCAGCCTCCGCTGGTGTTGTTTGGCTTGTTTGTTCTATATGGATTGTCCGGCTATGGCGTCTATGTGTGGCATCGTCTCAAGGGCCGCCCGGTTAGCGTGATCGCCACCTCAGTGGACGAGCCTGACGAACGCGGCTTGCATTGATCAATCTTTTTACGAGCGAGTGTTGACAAGCGGTTCAGGCGCTGCGAAAATAATTGTTTTACGCGGGAATAGCTCAGTTGGTAGAGCGCAACCTTGCCAAGGTTGAGGTCGCGAGTTCGAGTCTCGTTTCCCGCTCCAAATTCTCAGCAAAAAAGGGAAGCCAAGCTTCCCTTTTTTGTGTCCGGTGCATGTTGTCGCTTTCCTGTGACGACACAGGGTTTGACCAATGGCAGATCAAGCCGGGGTCAGCGCTGCAGCATCCTGCGGTTTTGCGTACGATCTCTAATCTTTACGCAGCCAAGTCGCCCGGCGGGGTGGCAGAGTGGTTATGCAGCGGCCTGCAAAGCCGTCTATGCCGGTTCGATTCCGACCCCCGCCTCCAAATATCTGTAAAAACAACAGCTTACAGGATTGGCCCACACTAACACTGTGGGCTTTTTTTCGTCTTTCGGACATCAATTTGTCCCTGCAATGACCCTGTAGTGACCAAGAACTCCCATTTTCCGGGGGGGGCAAGGGCCGCGTCCCATCTGCTCGACGTTACGCCTCCGCAGGTCTGCTTGGGCTTTCTTGCAGCACCATCCAGCACTGGATCAGCGTCGCTCAGTTGGGGGAGTGCAAGGCAACATTTGAGTGCAAAAATAGATACCGACTGAAATCGCAAAAGGGAGCGCAGCTTGATCAAATCGTACGCAGACTACCAAAGGTATCTCGAGGCGGACCGCATCGCTTTGGGGGTGAATTCGCGCTGGGCCTGGCTGTTTGACGAAATTTTTCAATTTCAGCGCTTGCTTAGAAAAGTCGAATTTCTCACAAACTGTGAGAAAAATTCTTTTCGGCGCCGCCTTGCGGTATATCGTTTTCGTAAGCTTTCGATCAAGCTAGGGTTCTCGATACCGATCAATGTTTTTGGCCCAGGCCTTGCAATTTTGCACTACGGCACGATCGTCGTGAATTCCGGGGCAAGAATTGGTTCGAATTGCAGAATTCATACAGGCGTGAATATCGGAGCGCAGCTTGGCAGAGGAAACGAAGTGCCAAGGATAGGACACAATTGTTATATTGCACCAGGGGCAAAAATTTTTGGTGCGATAGAGATTGGGGACAATACAGCAGTGGGCGCCAATGCGGTAGTCAATAAAAGCTTTCCAGAGGGTAATGCAACTATCGGTGGAATTCCTGCGAAGGTCATTTCACAAAAATCGACTAAAGGACTTTTTGTTCATGGAGATTCTCGATTTTGAGAGACGTGCCAGATCGCGTCATTGATTCTCTTTTTTAAAGTTTATGCAGTTTATCTAAATTGGCATTTCATTCAATATGCATGCCCCAATACGTATATTAATGGTTGTTGACGGACGCTATCCTGCAACGGGTGGTGCAGAGATGCAGGCCCGGCTACTTAGTCGGTCATTCGCCGCTGCCGGTCACGAGGTGCGCGTTCTGGTGCCGCAGCTGGACCGCTCGCTCCCGTTCGCCGATCGGGTCGATGGTATTCCGGTACTAAGATTGGGATATCCGAAAATAAAGGGGCTTGGTGCGATATTGCTCAATCTAAATTTTGCGCTCTGGTTGTTGAGGCATCAAGGTGAATTTGATGCTATTCACATTCATATGATGCATAATCTAGCCGGGGCGGCGGGATGGATTAATCGATGGCTGAAGCCAAATCTTATAGTCAAAGTTTCGGGCGCCGCGGAGTTTCAAGGGGGCATTCTCGACCCAAAATTAATGACAAAGCCTGTTCACTGGATTTTGCGGAAAGGCGCCCAGCGTCTCGATGCCTATCAATGCATCAGCAAGATGACGGTGAAAATCATGCTGGAAGCTGGCTTCGCCAAGGAGCGCCTGCATCTTCTGCCGAATGCAGTGGATTTGGTGCACTTTGCATACAAAGGGACTAGAGATCAGTCTTCACTTCGTGCTGTGTTTGTCGGGCGCCATGTCCCGGTAAAAGGGCTGGATGTCTTACTGGAGTCCTGGGTGAGGGTATCCTTGCAATCACCTGATGCACACTTGACTCTTGCCGGTGATGGACCGGAGAGAGAAAGGTTGATGACGCTTTCCCGGCAGTTGGGCATTGAGAACAGTGTTTCTTTCCCTGGTTTGGTGCAGGATGTGCCGGCACTTTTGTCCTCGCACAATTTGTACGTGCAGGCCTCGCATCAGGAGGGTCTACCCAATGCGGTTCTCGAGGCGATGGCAAATGGACTGCCAACGGTTGCCACCCAGATCAGTGGTCATGAAGATGTGATCACTCATGGCGTGACGGGCTTACTTGTGCGTCCAAATCATGCCGATGAGTTGGCGGCGGCGATTAGTCATTTGGCTGAGAACCCAAGCTTAAGGCAAGAGATGGGCGCAACTGCCCGGCGATTTGTTGAGCAATACTTTTCTACTGAAGCGGTCATGCAATCGCTTTTAGCTGTCTACACTCAGCCAAGTGCTACGCTGAGCCATCCAATGACTAAGGCAAAAATCAATGCAAATCGGTAAGGATGCCGTGGTTAGGGCAAAGGGTGAAAAGCGTGGAGTACTTGCACGCCTTTTTCAGCATACTTCAAATTATTCGATTGGTAGTGTGCTGGTTATGTTGGCCAGCATCATCTCTTTTCCAATTCTCACTCGGATTTTTTCGGTTGCGGAATATGGAACAATGGCATTGGTTACCTCTACGATCCTATTTTTAGTAGGAATAGGAAAACTTGGCCTGCAACACTCGGTAGTACGTTATTACAGCGAGGTTGAGGCGGGGACGAGGAAAAATACTGCGACGCAGTTTTTTTCTACCGTATTATTTGGAATGATTGTCGTTGGGTTGGCTGTGACCTTGCTCAGTATTTTGGGGATCCGTTTTGTGCCCACGGCCTGGTTGTCAAATGAGCAAACAAAATACTTGATTATATTGGCGTCGCCACTGATTTTTATCCGTGTGGTGGATAGTGCGATGTACAACATGCTCCGTGCTCAACAAAAAAGCGGAATTTACAGCACCTACTTCACGGTTAGGAAATATCTTGGGCTGGGTTTGATATTTTTTGTGCTTTTTTATGTTTCACGCACTTTGGAAGGGTTTTTTATTTCTTCCATGGTGGGTGAATTTATTGCTGTAGCAGTGATAATTTTTTACTATGCGAGGCAGCACGTTTTTGATGTGCGGCAGTTTGACAAGCCGCTCTTCATATCGATGTTGGTGTTTGGATTGCCTTTGCTTGCTAGCGAGCTTTCTATGCTGCTGCTGAATATGGGTGGGCGCTACATCATAAATTATCAACTCGGGCCAGAGCCTTTAGGGGCATTTTCCGCTGCGTTTAATTTTAGTGATTATTTGCAAGGGGTGTTGACTGCTTCCTTTGCGCAGGCGGTTGTGCCGATGTACTTCAGGATGTGGGAGCAACAGGGACGCGGGAAAACTATTGAATTCATTCAACAAGCCCTCAAATATTATATTGCGCTAGCACTCCCTGTATTGGGTGGCATGGCTGCTGTAGGTCCTGAATTACTCCGGCTTCTGGCCTCTTCAAAATATGACGTAAGTGCAACATTGATCGTATTTATAGTTGGGGGCATGCTGGTTTCTGGCGGGACTCCAATTTTTAGTGCCGGTATCTACATCAATAAACTAACTAAAGTCGTCATGTATTCGGTATTGACGGCCGCTGCCGTAAATATTGTACTGACATTTCTGCTTGTTCGCCCATTTGGTATTGAGGGAGCTGCTTTTGCTGCCCTGGTCAGCTACATCTTGTACACTGTCATGGCGGCTTATTATGGCCGCAAAGTTGTAAAAATAAACATCCCGTGGTTTGATGTATTAAAATATGGATCATTCACTCTAATAATGTATGTTGTGGTGGTTTACATTGATCCGCCGGATCTGGCTTTTCGAATTTTTTCTCAAATTATTGTCGGCGCGCTTGTGTATGGTGCTTTGATTATTATTTTTGACCGGCAGGTGCGAAATCTATTGCGACAAGGTGTCGCAAAGTTGATGAGGGCGCGATAAGTTTTTGTATGTGCTGGGCGTACGATTTTAATATTCATCTTGATGATATTATTTTTTCTGTTCTTTTTCTGAATTTTTTCACTGATGCTTTCAGCGCTTTCCATTGCCCCGATGCTCGATTGGACGGATCGACATTGCCGCTATTTTCATCGTCTGATTACACGGCAAGCTTTGCTTTACACGGAAATGGTGACGACTGGGGCGTTGCTATATGGAGACGTGGCGCGGCATCTTGATTACAGTTCGCATGAGCACCCTGTTGCGCTGCAGTTAGGCGGTAGTGAGCCAGTTGATCTGGCCTGTTGCGCGAGACTGGCACTTGAATGGGGTTATGACGAAATCAATCTGAACTGTGGGTGCCCCAGTCCTCGGGTGCAGCGTGGGGCATTTGGGGCTTGTTTGATGGCTGAACCCTCGCGGGTGCGGGATTCGGTTGCTGCCATGGTGGAGGCGGTTTCCGGCACGATCCCGGTTACGGTCAAGCACCGCATTGGTGTCGACCATGAGGATAGTTACGGTTTTGTGCGCGATTTTGTGGGAACGGTGTCGCAAGGCGGTTGTGAGACGTTTATCGTGCATGCCCGTTCCGCATGGCTTGATGGCCTCAGCCCGAAGGAAAACCGCGATATTCCACCGCTGCGACCAGAGTTTATTTTGCAGTTGCGGCGTGACTTTCCAGCACTTGCCTTCGTGCTTAATGGCGGCATCAAGACGGGGCAGCAGATCGGCGAGTGGTTGCCGCAGGTTTCCGGCGTGATGGTGGGGCGGGCGGCTTATCAAGACCCGTGGAGTCTGGCGACTTGGGATCGAGAATTTCTGGGGAGTGCCGATTCGGCTGCACCTGAGCGCGAAATCGTCGAAGAGCAAATGGGCGCCTACATTGCGGCGTGGAAGGCAAAGGGCTTGCATCCGCAGGCGATCACCCGGCATATGCTCAATTTGTGGAAGGGGCAACCCGGTGGGCGTCGCTGGCGGCAAGTGTTGAGCGATTCGAGTTTGTTGTCCACGCTGTCGGTGCCTGAGCTATTCGCGACTGCCAGACGCGCCCGCCTGTCGGCCGAAGGCGACGAAGCGATGGAGTGCAATCAACCCAGCCAACTCGGCCAACTCGGTCAACCGTTAACGGCTTCGGCTTGCGTCTGAACGCTCGCCCTGGCGTGCGATTCTGAACGGATTTCTGCGGTTGACAGCGCCACGACCTTCAGCGCGGCGTCGCGGAAAGACTCTCCGTCAATGCCCTTGAGCGCGATGACAGGCGCGGCGTCGAACGCCCGAAAATGGTTGGACATCGACCGGGTGTAGCTCGGGTCGTAGTGGTGCTGCAGGATGTCTGCAGTGAAAGCGGCAAGCTCGCCTTGTGTGATGAGTTCCTGCCAGCGTTCGACGGTTTCGGCGCCTCGCAAGGCGCGCAGGCTGGCTAGGCGCTGCAGCAGCAAGGGGCGATCGGCAGACAACTGGGCGTAGTCGGCCAGCAACAGCGCAACGCGCAGGCTGGTTTCGAGCTCCAGGGTGATGCAATGCCCCTGTCGCATCTGCTCCATCAGCGCATCTGGGACGTGAAGGGCGCCAATCTTCTTGCTCTCTGCCTCGACAAATACCGGGCGGTTCGGATCGAAGCGGCGCAGATCAGCCCACACGCGGGTCTCGAACAATTTTTGCGAGGGCTGAGTTTCACCCGGCTCCAGTCCCAGCACGGAACCTCGATGCTGTGCCAGCGCCTCGAGATCGAGCACTTGCGCCCCGACCTCACGCAATGATTGAAGCAGACGGCTCTTGCCGCAGCCGGTACGGCCGCAGATGACGTGAAATTGAAGTTGCCCGGACCGTTGCTCCAGATCGGCGCGCAGGGCGCGGCGCAAAGACCGATAACCGCCCTGCACCAGCACCACGGAAAAACCGATGCGTGCCAGGATGTGGGCCATCGCGCCCGAGCGGTTGCCGCCGCGCCAGCAGTACACCAGAGGCGTCCAGGATTTGGGCAACTCGGCCGCATGCGCCTCGATGTGGTTGGCGATGTTGCGGGCGATCAGCGTGGCGCCGCGCTTATTGGCGACGAAGGGATCGACCTGGGCGTAAAGCGTGCCGACTTCGGCGCGCTCGGCGTCGTCGAGCACCGGCCAGTTTTGGGCGCCCGGCATGTGATCGAGCGCGAATTCTGAGGGGCTGCGCACGTCGATCACGGCGCTGAAGCACTGCAGCTTCTGCAGTGCTTCAGCGGCATCCATGACGCGGGGGTTCATGGCGCCGATCTCGCGGCAGGCAGGGCCAGCAAAGGGGCGAGGTACGGCCAGACGGTATCGAGCATGGTGGGTTGCGCTTGTGCGGTGGGGTGAATGTTGTCGGACTGAAACCAATCGGGATGGCCGACGACGCCAGAAAGCAGAAACGGGACCTGCGCCACACGCTGCGATTTTGCAACCGCCGGAAACACGGCCGCAAAACGCGCGGTGTACGCCGGGCCGTAGTTTGGCGGAATTTGCATACCGACCAGCAAAACATGCGCGCCCGCCTTTTTGCACAGCGCGACCATACGGCTCAGATTGTTCTGCGTTTGCTGCAAGGAAAGACCGCGCAGGGCATCGTTGCCGCCCAGCTCAATGATGACCACGCGCGGCTTGTCGCGCGCGAGCAGGGCGGGCAGCCGGGCCAGCCCGCCCGCAGTGGTGTCGCCGCTGATGCTGGCGTTGATCACGGTCCAGCGCGGCTCTTTGGCTTCGAGCCGCTGGCGCAGCAGATCGACCCAGCCTTTTCCCGTCTCCAGCCCGTATCCGGCAGACAGGCTGTCGCCCACCACGAGCAGAGTGGCTATGGGCGTGGATACAGGCGGTATGGCGGCCCGAGCGGCGTCCGCTAGCCCCATGCCCGCCGTCAGCGCCGACACCACAAGCCCCAAGACCTTGCGCCGCGACAGCGGGGGCGGGCTTTCTACAATTAACGGCTTTCCATTTTTCATAACAAGGCTTCCATGACGGTCGATGTGATTGTCGCGCAGGATCTGGGCAAGACTGTTTCCGATGTCGGCGACGCCCTGACCATTCTTCACGCGGTGCAACTGCGAGTTCCTGCGGGACAGAGCGTGGCCATTACCGGCGCCTCGGGCTCGGGGAAATCCACGCTGCTGGCTTTGCTCGCCGGCATGGATCGGCCCAGCACAGGCCAGGTGTGGATCGACGGCGTTGATCTCGAAAGCCTCGACGAGAACGGCCGGGCCGATCTGCGGGCGCAGAAAATCGGCTTCGTGTTCCAGAATTTTCAGCTCATCGACCACTACACCGCGCTGGAAAACGTAGTGCTGCCTCTGGAAATTTCCGGGCGTGCTCACGGCGCGGTGGACGCCGCAACGACCTTGCTGCACGCCGTGGGCCTGGGCGAGCGCCTGCATCATCGCCCGGCCTTGCTGTCAGGCGGTGAGCAACAGCGCGTTGCCCTGGCCCGCGCCTTCGTGGGCCGGCCCCGGCTGGTCTTGGCCGACGAGCCGACGGGCAATCTCGATGCGGCCACGGGTGAGCGCATCATGGATTTGATGTTCCGGCTGCGCGCCGAAATGGAGGCAACGCTGGTACTGGTCACACACGATCCGGCGCTGGCCGCTCGCTGCGACCGCGTTTGCACCATGCACGCCGGTCACTTGACCGAACAACCCCAGGCGGTGGCTGCATGAAGCCGCTCTACGGATTTCACGCGGTGGGCGCACGCCTGCGTGCGGCCCCTGCGTCGGTGCACGCGGTGTATGTCGATGCCAGTCGGCGCGATGCGCGCATGCAGCAGTTTCTGCGCAAAGTCGAGGCCTCGGGCGTGGAGCTGAAAACCCTCAGCGCCGAGCGCCTGACTGCGCTGGCGGGCACCGACCGTCATCAGGGCGTGGTGGCGCAGGTCGATGACTTGCCGACTGTGCACGACCTGCACGCCGTGCTCGATGCCGTGGAGGGCGCGCCGCTGGTGCTGGCGCTCGATGGCGTGACCGATCCGCACAACCTCGGCGCCATCCTTCGTACTGCCGACGCGGCGGGGGTGCATCTGGTCATTGCGCCGAAAGATCGCGCGGTCGGGCTCAACCCCACCGTGGCTCGCGTGGCCAGCGGCGCGGCGGAAACCGTGCCCTATCTCATGGTGACCAATTTGGTGCGCAGCCTGGGCGAATTGCAGGATCGCGGCCTGTGGGTGATGGGCACTGACGAGGCCGCGACCGACGATGTCTACGCCGCAAACTGGACGCAGCCCGCGGTGCTGGTGATGGGCGCCGAGGGCGCCGGCATGCGCCGTCTGGTGCGCGAGACCTGCGATCAGCTGCTGCAGATTCCCATGCTCGGCGCAGTGGAGAGCCTCAACGTCTCCGTCGCCGCCGGGGTTTGTCTTTACGAGGCCGTGCGTCAACGGCGCGCCTGAGCCTGATCTATCGGGCTTCGCTGGCGCGCTCCAAGCGGTGATGCATGCGCTGCAGCGCAATCCAGACAATCAGGGCGATGATCGGGATGGAAATGCCCTCGGCCAGCTTGGGCTTGATGTGTAGCCAGGGTTCGGCCGCTTCGAACAAATGGCCCACCAGTGACGCCATGTAGTACGTGATCGCGGCCACCGACAGGCCCTCGACCGTCTGCTGCAGGCGGAGTTGCAGGAACTGCCGACGGTTCATCGACGCCAGCAAGCTGCGGTTTTGCTGCTGCATGGCCACTTCCACCCGCGTGCGCAGCAGGTTGCTGCAGCGTGAAACCCGCTCGGAAAGCGCCTGCTGTCGCCGTGCCGCCCAGGCGCAGGTTTGCATCGCGGGCGCCAGCCGACGCTCTAGGAATTGCCCGATGGTCTGCAGGCCGAAAATCGGTTTTTCGTGCAGTTCAGTCACACGCCGGTTGACCAAGTCGTAGTACGCATTCGCCGCGGTAAACCGGCCGTGAGAAGCGGCATAGACGCCTTCCACGGCAGACGCCAGCAAAGTCAGACGATCCAGGGTTTTGTGGTCGCGATTCGGCTCGGCGTCTTCGGCACCGCCGTTGCTGCCGATGGCGTCCATGATGCTCACCAGATCCTGCTCATATCGGTTGAGTTGGGGGGTGAGTTCGCGAGCGACCGGTAGCGTCAGCAAAGACAGCAGGCGATAAGTCTCGATTTCGAGCAGGCGCTGCACCAGTCGCCCGCGCCGCCGCGCCGACATGGCCTTGCTCAACACAATGAAGCGGGTAAAGCCGTCGGGTGCGATGCGCAGATCGGTGAAGACCTGTGCATGACCGTCGGCCACGTCCGACCCGACCAGCGCATCAATGTCCAGCACCGCGGAAAAATCAGGCAGGGTGTCGCAGCCCAGTTCGCCCTCGGGCATGACGGCGACGTGGTTGGCGCACAGGCGTTGCCCCGGAATGCGCGCCAGCCATTCCGCAGAAACGCGGTCGCAGGCGCAGCGTTCAAACAGCGGATCTTCCGGGCCGAGGGCCTCGTGCGTAATGAAGGTGTAGCTGACGAACTCGCCGTGGCGCTCCCAGCGCAGGCGCACCGGGCCGATCTGCTCCGTGTGAAACATGCTGCCCATTGCTGGCGGCGGCAGGTGCAGATTGCCGAGCAGTTCACTGAGGTGTTCGAACGCCTGTTGCGACTCGGACGGGCTGACCAGCATCACTTGATGGCTGACCTGCGCCGGCGCACCTACTCGCTCGAACGGGCGGGCGTGAATCTCGTTGTGAAGCTGCTGACGTAAAGGATGTTCGGACATAAGAGACGAGCGGCGAGCTGAAAAAGAAAGAGTGGAGGACGCAGGACGGGGCCGAGCCCGTCAGTCGGTCTGGGTGGGCGGAAGTCTGCTATGATGCTCGGGTTTTGTGCGGTGCGGAATGAACGCATAAAAAGCGTTCAGAAAGCACCGGGCCAGCGCAACAAAAAGTGACTAGCCCGCATCAAGCAGCACAAAACAGAAGCACAGAGCGCGCCATGCTACCAACGCGAATGAGGGAGTGATTTGATGGATCGCTCAAAATTCAGCACGAGGTCATTGTGTGGCTCAAACTGTGGCGCAAACCACCCGCAAACCGGCTCAACCAGGTGTTGAGCCGCTGCCGAAGTTACCCGGTGCTTGCACTGGAGAATTTGGGCGGCGTGCCAATCAGAGCCGGATTTCAGACCCAACTTGGATTGGAAACTTCATGTCAGTCTCAATGCGTCAAATGCTGGAAGCCGGGGTGCACTTCGGTCACCAAACCCGCTTCTGGAATCCCAAGATGGCCCCGTACATTTACGGCCATCGCAACAAAATCCATATCGTCAACCTCGAAAAGACGTTGCCGATGTACTTGGAGGCGGCGAAGTTCGCCCGCCAGCTTGCTGCGCGCCGCGGCACCATTCTGTTCGTCGGCACCAAGCGTCAGGCGGGTGAAATCGTGCGTGAACAGGCCGAGCGTTGCGGCATGCCCTATGTCGACCAGCGCTGGCTCGGCGGCATGCTGACCAACTTCAAGACGGTCAAGACCTCGATCAAGAAGCTCAAGGACATGCAGGCCCAGGCGGCCGAGGGTGTGCTCGAGCAGATGAGCAAAAAAGAAGCGCTGACCTTCCAGCGCGAAATGGATAAGCTGGAAAAGTCCATCGGCGGCATTCAAGACATGGCGGCTCTGCCCGATGCGATTTTTGTCATCGACGTGGGCTACCACAAGATCGCCATCGCCGAGGCGAAGACGCTGGGCATTCCGGTGATCGGCGTGGTCGATACCAACCATTCCCCGCTGGGCGTGACTCACATCATTCCGGGCAACGACGACTCGGCCAAAGCCGTGATGCTGTACGCGCAGGGCATGGCCGATGCCATCCTGGAAGGCAAGAACGACGCGGTCAATGAAGTCGTGCAAGCCGTCTCCGAGGGCGAAGAAGAATTCGTCGAAGTTCAGGAAGACGCGCCTGCCGCCTGACGGGGCCAAGATGATCCTGCTGCAACGGCCCGATTCACCGGCCTGAAACACCCCGGGGCTGCGATACACAGCCCCTTTTTTTCAATTGCGTTTCTAGTTTCGATTTCAAGGAGTTCAACAATGGCGGCAATTACCGCAAGCATGGTGGCAGAACTGCGTGCCAAGACCGATGCCCCGATGATGGAGTGCAAAAAGGCGCTGACCGAGGCCGAAGGCGATATGGATCGCGCTGAGGAAATCCTGCGCGTCAAGCTCGGCAGCAAGGCCAGCAAGGCGGCTTCGCGCGTGACGGCCGAAGGCATCGTGGCGGCCTACATCAACGGCACGACCGGCGCGATGATCGAGCTGAACTGCGAAACCGATTTCGTGGCCAAAAATGACGATTTCCTGGCCTTCGGCAAAGACCTGACTCAGTTGATCGCGGCGCAGAACCCTGCCGACGTGGCGGCGCTGTCGACACTGACGCTCGATGGCGAAACCATCGAAGCGCGCCGCAGCAAGCTGATCGGCAAGATCGGCGAGAACATGACCATTCGCCGCTTCAAGCGTTTTGCGGGCGATCACAAGCTGGTGAGCTATCTGCACGGTACGCGCATCGGCGTGATGGTCGAGTTCACCGGCGACGAAGTGGCCGCCAAGGATGTGGCCATGCACATCGCCGCGATGAAGCCGGTGGCGCTGTCGTCGTCGCAGGTGCCTGCTGAGCTGATCGAAAAAGAGCGTTCCATCGCCTCGCAAAAAGCGGCCGAGTCGGGCAAGCCCGCCGAGATCATCGCCAAGATGGTTGAAGGCTCGGTGCAGAAATACCTCAAGGAAGTTTCGCTGTTCGATCAGGTGTTCGTCAAGAACGACAAGCAGACGGTCGAGCAAATGCTGAAATCCGCCAACACCACGGTGCACGGCTTCACCCTGTACGTGGTGGGTGAGGGCATCGAAAAAAAGTCGGAGAATTTTGCGGAAGAGGTGGCCGCACAGATGGCTGCAGCCAAGCAAGGTTGAGCGCTGTCGCCCGGCTGACCGGGGCCGATTGGGGCCAATTGGATCGATTGGGCCCGGTCGCCTAGCACCTTGTCGTCCCGCTTTTGCAGCATCGCCATCTCTGCCTTTTCACCTTTCTACCGCTCGCCAGGAGTCACCATGTCCGGATACAAACGTGTTCTGCTCAAGCTCTCGGGCGAGGCCCTGATGGGCGATGATGCTTATGGCATCAATCGCGTCACCATCGAGGCCATGGTGCGGGACATCGCCGAGGTGGTGCATTCTGGCGTGCAACTGGCGATAGTCATCGGTGGCGGCAACATCTTCCGCGGAGTGGCGGGGGGCGCTGTGGGCATGGACCGGGCGACGGCGGACTATATGGGCATGTTGGCGACGGTGATGAATTCACTCGCGCTGAGCGACGCCATGAAGCACGCCGGGCTGAATCCGCGCGTGATGTCGGCCATTGCCATCGACCAGGTCGTCGAGTCTTATGTGCGGCCCAAAGCGCTGCAGTACCTCGAGGAAGGCAAGTCGGTGATTTTTGCCGGCGGCACGGGCAATCCGTTCTTCACCACCGATACGGCCGCCGCGCTGCGTGCAGCCGAGGTCGGCGCCGAGGTCATGCTCAAGGCGACCAAGGTCGATGGCATCTACACCGCCGATCCGGCCAAAGACCCGCAGGCCGAGCGTTATGCGCGGATCAGCTTCGATGAGGCGATCGCGCGGCGTTTACAAGTGATGGACGCGACGGCTTTTGCACTGTGCCGTGAGCAGAAGATGCCGATTCGCGTATTCAGCATTTTCAAGCCGGGGGCGCTGATGCGCGTGGTTCAAGGCGCGGACGAAGGCACGGACGTCTACGTCTGATTACCATCGCAGTCTTTGAGGCCCGCGCCGCGCTGCTTTTTGCGCAGCGGGTTTTGTTTTTTCCCGATCTGTTTTTGGAGTACATCATGGGAATCGCAGAGATCAAGAAAAACACCGAAGAAAAAATGCACAAGTCGATCGAGTCGCTCAAGCTCGATCTGGCCAAGGTGCGTACCGGACGCGCGCATACCGGCTTGCTCGACCATGTGATGGTGGACTATTACGGCACCATGATGGCGATCAATCAGGTGGCGAACATGAATCTGGTCGATGCCCGCACCATCAGCGTGCAGCCGTGGGAAAAGAAAATGGTCCAGGCCGTCGAGAAGGCGATTCGTGAGTCCGATCTGGGTCTGAATCCCCAGACGCAGGGCGACATCATTCGCGTGCCCATGCCCGCGCTGACCGAAGAGCGCCGCCGCGATCTGGTGAAGGTCATCAAGCAAGAAGGCGAGGGGGCCAAGGTCGCCGTGCGCAATTTGCGCCGCGATGCGAACCAAAGCCTCAAAGACCTCGTCAAAGCGAAAGAAGTCTCCGAAGACGACGAGCGCCGCGCGCAGGACGAGGTGCAGAAAATTACCGACCGCTGCATTGCCGAGATCGACAAACAACTGGCGCAAAAAGAAGCGGAGATCATGGCGGTCTGACGGGAGCCAGCGGATTGTTCCGCTGCTCTGATCGGCGTTCCAAGCTGTGTTTCTCATATTGATGGCATGAGCAAGAAAACCATCGCCAAGCGCGACCCCTCCACGCTGCCACGCCATGTGGCGGTGGTCATGGATGGCAACGGACGCTGGGCACAGCGAAGGTTCTTGCCGCGTTCCTCCGGGCATAAATTCGGTGTTGACGCGCTGAAAAAAATCGTGCGTCACTGTGCGGAGATCGGTGTGAAGCACCTCACGGTGTTCGCGTTTTCTTCTGAAAACTGGGCGCGGCCGGCAGAGGAGGTGCAGACCTTGATGGACCTGTTCGTCAAGGCGCTACAGCGTGAGTCTGCGGAACTGGCCAGACAAGGCGTGCAGTTGCATGTGGTGGGCGATCTGTCGGCCTTTTCTGTCGAGATGCGCGCGCTCATCGACCAGTCCGAGGCGTTGACCCGCCAAAATGACACGCTCGTGCTCAACGTGGCGCTCAACTATGGCGGGCGTTGGGACGTGACGCAGGCGGCACAAGCCCTTTTTGCCGCGCAGGAGGTCCCCACGCAGCAAGCGCTGGCGCGGCATCTGGCCCTGTCGCACTCGCCCGACCCGGATCTGCTGATCCGCACTGGGGGCGAGCATCGCATCAGCAATTTCCTGCTCTGGCAACTGGCCTACACCGAGCTCTATTTCAGCGATATTCTCTGGCCCGACTTCAATGCCGAAGCCTTTGACGCAGCGCTGGCCGATTTTGCCAGCCGCCAGCGTCGTTTCGGTGGCGTTCCCGAGGCCAAATCGCCCGCCGCGGCCTGAGGCGGCGAGCGGCGCATCTGCATCATGTTGCGACAGCGCGTCCTGACCGCCCTGGTGTTGATGGCACTTTTGCTGCCTACCTTGTTCTGGCACGATCCCCTGCCATTTGCGCTATTGGCGCTGGCGTTTTGTGCTGTGGGCATGGGCGAGTGGGCGCGGCTGGCTGGCTATCAAGGCTTTAGCGCGTTGTCTTTCTGGGCTTTGCTCTGGGCGGCGATTGCGGCGGCTTTGCTCTGGCTATTGCAACAGCAGGCCTGGCAGATGGCTTCAGCCTGGCGCTGGTTCTGGCTGGCCTGCAGCATGGCATGGTTGCTCGCGTTGGGGCTGAGTCTGCCAAAGGCCCGCCTGCCCGCGGCGCTGCGTCATCCTTTGGCGCTCACTCTATTGGGCTTTTTGCTGTTGCAGGCTGCCTGGCTGGCGCTGGTCCAACTGCGCGTGCAGGGCGCGCTTTTCATGCTGTCTTTGCTGGCGCTGGTTTGGGTGGCGGATATTGCGGCGTACTTTGGCGGCAGGGCCTGGGGGCGCAGCAAACTCGCGCCGTCGATCAGCCCTGGCAAGACCCGTGCCGGGGCCTGGACGGCTCTGGCTGCCACTCTGTTCTACGCTGCAGTCTGCGCGAGTCTGGCGCCGATATACCCCAATTATTTTTCGCGACTCAACACGCAGTTCGGCGGATTCGGGCTCGCGATTCTGGTCATCGTGCTGCTGGCATTTGCCATTGCGGGCGACCTGTTCGAGTCCTTGCTCAAACGCGCGGCAGGGCTGAAAGACAGCGGCAAGTTGCTGCCGGGACATGGCGGCGTGCTGGACCGCATCGACGCGCTCTTGCCGGTGTTGCCTTTGGCCTTGCTGCTGTTGGCGTTATGAAAACGGTCACCATTCTCGGCTCTACCGGCTCGATCGGCACCAATACGCTGGCCGTGCTGGCGCTGCACCCAGAGCAGTTTCGGGTGTTTGCCCTGGCCGCGCACAGCAATGCCGACAAACTGTTTGCTCAGTGTCTTGAATTTCGCCCGAACTACGCCGTGCTCGGCAGTGCGCAGGCGGCCAGCAGCCTGCAGCAACGTTTGCGCGCCGAGCATTGCCCGACGGAAGTATTGAGCGGCCCCCGGGCGCTCGACGACGTGGCGGCCGCGCCCGAAGTCGATCTGGTCATGGCCGCCATCGTGGGCGCCGCCGGTCTGTCGGCCAGCCTCGCCGCGGCCCGTGCCGGCAAGCGGCTGCTGCTGGCCAACAAAGAGTCGCTGGTCGTCGCCGGCGATCTACTGTTGCAGGCCTTGGCGCAAGGCGGCGGCGATCTCATTCCCATCGACAGCGAACACAGCGCCATTCAGCAAAGTCTGCCCGATGATCGCAGCCGCTGGCAGGCGGACGTGCGCAACATCGTGCTGACCGCTTCGGGCGGGCCGTTTCGCCAGCGTGCCGCGCACACCTTGCAGGCGGTCACGCCGACGGAGGCCTGCGCCCACCCGAACTGGAGCATGGGCGCGAAGATCTCGGTCGATTCCGCCACCATGATGAACAAGGCGCTGGAGGTCATCGAGGCGCACTATCTGTTCGGCATGCGGCCCGAACAGATCGAGGTGCTGATCCATCCCCAGAGCATCGTGCATTCGATGGTCAACTATCACGACGGCTCGGTGATTGCCCAACTCGGGCAGCCCGATATGCGCACCCCTATTGCCTACGGCCTGTCCTATCCCGCCCGCATGGCCTCGGGCGCGCCGTGGCTCGACCTGGCGCGCGTGGGACGGCTCGATTTCGAACAACCCGATCCCCAGCGGTTCCCGGGCCTGGCCTTGGCCTTCGAGGCTCTGCGCATGCCGGTGGGCGCCTGCGCCGTGCTCAATGCCGCCAACGAAGTGGCCGTGGACGCCTTCCTTCATCAGCGCATCCGGTTTACCGATATTCACCGGATCAATGCGGATTTGCTGGCAAGTGCACAATGCGCGGGCTGTGATTCCCTGGAGGCCCTGGCTGAACTAGACGTCCATACGCGACTCCAAGCGCAACAGCGCGTCGCGCAACTCTCTCCCTCCGGGCGGGGCGGCGCGGCGCAACTGGCCTGACGCGAAACCATGAACCTGCTCATCACCCTGCTGGCGTTTGCCTTTGCACTCGGCGTGCTCATCACCATCCACGAGTTCGGTCACTACCGTGTGGCCGTGGCGTGCGGCGTCAAGGTGCTGCGGTTTTCCATCGGCTTCGGCAGACCCTTGCTGCGCTGGACGCGAGGCGCCGACAAAACTGAATTCACCCTGGCCTGGATTCCGCTCGGCGGCTATGTGAAGATGCTCGACGAACGCGAGGGCGAAGTGGCCGAGGCCGAACTGCCGCGTGCGTTCAACCGACAAAGTCTGTCCAAGCGCGCGGCCATCGTTGCAGCAGGGCCGGCGGCCAATCTATTGCTCGCTACCCTGCTGTTTGCCGTGGTGGCGTTCGCTGGCGTGCGCGAGCCGGTTGCCATACTGGGCGCGCCGCCGGTTCATTCCGCCGCTGCCGCAGCGGGAGTGCAGGGCGGTGAGCGTGTCTTGGCGGTCGTGCATGACGGCTCGCAGGAAGCCGTGCAGAGTTGGACGGGGCTGCGCTGGACGCTGCTGAATGCTGCGATGAACGGCGATCGCATCGCGCTCGTCGTCGAACGACAAACGGACGGCCCGATGCACCAAATTGCTCTCGATTTTTCTTCGAGCATGCGAGCGGCGGAGAGCGCCGGGTTTCTCACCAGCTACGGTTTGCATCTGCAGAGCCCGCCGGCCGAGATTCGGGAAGTGGCCGCAGGCGGCCCGGCGCAGCGCAGCGGCCTGCTTGCGGGCGACCGGATCGTCGCAGTGGACGGCAAACCCATCGTCACGGCAGACGCCCTGATGCGCTCCATTCAAACATCGGGTGGCAAGCCGATGCAGCTTGAGGTGCGTCGCGATGGCCGTACTTTCCAAACCCAGTTGCAGGCGAAACCGGTGCAGGTCAATGGCCAGTCAGTCTGGCGCATCGAGGCCATGCTGGGCGGCGAAATTCCCACAGTGAAAATCGAGCGCAATCCGCTGCAGGCCTTGCAGGACGGCGTACAGCGCACCTGGGATCTTTCGGCCCTGACCCTCAAGACCCTCGGGCGCATGGTGATCGGCCAGGCTTCGCTGCAAAACTTGAGCGGCCCGGTCACGATTGCCGATTACGCGGGTAAAAGCGCCGAGCTGGGCTGGATGGCGTATCTCAGCTTTCTGGCCGTGGTCAGCGTCAGCCTGGGTGTGCTCAATCTGCTGCCTTTGCCCATTCTGGACGGAGGGCATCTCCTGTATTATGCGTACGAGGGATTGACCCGTCGCAGCGTTTCGCAACGCTGGCAAGAAAGGCTGCAGCAAGGCGGTCTCGCGGTCATCGCCATGATGATGGCCATCGCCCTCTACAACGATCTGGTTCGCTTGCTCGGCCAGATGCACTAATCCAGCTCGAGGTCAATTTGAGGTTTTCTCCCGCACTTCGTTGTGCGACGGCGGTTGTGATCGCTGTTGCAGGCGTGCAAGCACACGCAGCTGAATCGTTCACTATCAAGGACATCCGCGTTGACGGTCTGCAAAGAACCGAACCCGGTACCGTGTTCAGCTATCTGCCGTTTCGGGTCGGTGAAACCTACACGCCCGAGGGTGGGGCGGCGGCCATTCGGGCCTTGTTCGCCACCGGGCTGTTCAAAAATGTTCGCATCGAAACCGACAACGATGTGGTCACCCTCATCGTCGAGGAGCGTCCGACGATTGCCGGGGTTGAGTTCGCCGGAACCAAGGAGTTCGACAAAAAGGCCTTGACGACGGCGCTCGCCTCCGTGGGGCTTGCCGAAGCCCGGCCTTACGACCAAGCGCTCATCGATCAGGCCGTGCAGGAACTCAAGCAGCAATATCTGGCCAAGGGCTTCTATGGCACCGAGGTGAATGTCACGACCACGCCGCTGCCGCGCAACCGGGTGAACGTGTTGTTCACCGTAGTCGAAGGGCAGATTGCCAAGATTCGTTCCATCCGCGTCGTGGGCAACAAGGTGTTCGGCGAAGGCACGTTGCTGGGCTTGTTTACCCTCAGCACGCCGGGTTGGCTGAGCTGGTATACCAAGGACGATCAGTATTCCAAGGCCAAGCTCAATACCGATCTGGAGACCCTGCGCTCCTACTACCAAGACCGGGGCTATCTCGATTTTCGCATCGACTCCACGCAGGTGGCTCTGTCGCCCGATAAAGACGGCATCTATATCACCGTCAACGTGCACGAGGGGCCGAAGTACACCGTGTCGGGCTACCAACTCGCGGGCAACTATCTCGGGCAGGACGATGAATTCCGCGCACTGGTCAAACTCAAGCCGGGCGAGACTTACAGTGCGCAGGCGCTCAACGAGAGCGTGAAGGCCATCACCAATCAGTTCGGCGTGTATGGCTATGCCTTCGCCCGGGTCGAGGCCAAACCGGTGATCGATCGTCAGACGGATCAGGTTTCCTTCACCATCACGGCCGATCCGGGTAAGCGCATCTATGTGCGCCGCATCGATATCGCGGGCAACACCCGCACGCGGGACGAAGTGATTCGCCGTGAATTCCGGCAATTCGAAGACTCCTGGTACGACTCCGACCGCATCAAACTCTCGCGCGATCGGGTGGATCGTCTGGGTTACTTCAAGGGAGTCACGCTGCAGCCGCGTGAAGTGCCGGGCACCAACGATCAGGTCGATCTCGACACGAACGTGGAGGAGAAGCCTACGGGCAGTCTGTCTCTGGGCGTGGGCTTTTCGAGTGCGGACAAACTGTCGTTCAACGCCGGCATCAGCCAAGACAATATTTTTGGCAGCGGCAACAACCTCGCGGTCGACTTCAACACGTCGAGCTACTACCGCACGCTGTCGGTGTCGAGCACCAATCCGTACTTCACCGAAGACGGCATCAGCCGCACGGTGAATGCGTATTACCGCACCATCCAGCCATACACCAGCCAGGGTAGCAATTACAAGATCGTCACCCCGGGGTTCAACCTTCAGTTCGGCATTCCGTTCACCGAAGAAGACCGGGTGTTTTTCGGCGCCGGTTATGAGCGCTACACCCTGGACCTCTCTCCGGGTGCGCCGGCCTCCTACATCGCCTATGTCAACCAGTTCGGCAAGACATCAAGCGGCATTCCGCTGACCATCGGCTGGCAGCGCGACAGCCGCAACAGCGCCCTGGTGCCCACCGATGGCCGCTATCAGCGCCTGAGCTTCGAGATCAGTCCGTTCAGCACCCTGCGCTACGACCGCATCACTTATCAATACCAACAGTATCTGCCGCTTACGCGAACCACCAATCTCGCGTTCAACGGCTTGATCGGTTATGCCCACGGTTTGAACGGCCGCCCCTTGCCGGTGTTCAAGAATTTGTACGCCGGCGGTATCGGCACCGTGCGTGGCTTCCAGCAAAGTTCGCTGGGCCCGCAAGATGCTCAGGGCAATGCGCTGGGCGGGGCCAAAATGCTGATTGCCGATTTCGAGTATCAGTTTCCTTTCCCCGGCACCGGCGCGGACAAATCGCTTCGCATGTCGGTGTTCAATGACAACGGCTATGTGTGGGGCGAGAACCAGAAAGTCAGCCTGAGCGATATGCGCTCGTCCATTGGTATCGGCGTGTCCTGGATTTCACCCATTGGCCCGTTGAAGTTCAGTGTGGCCAAGGCGGTTCGCTACAAGTCCACCGATAAACTCCAGAGTTTCCAGTTCACGGTTGGCGCCGGTTTCTAACCTCATACAATTTCCATGAAATTCCACACCCCATCTCTATCTCGCACTCTTCTGGCCGCGGTTTGTGCCACCGCGTTTTTGATCAGCACGCCTGTCATGGCGCAGACGGCGGCTCCCGCGGCTGGTGCGGCGGCCAACGCACCCTTCAAGATCGGCTTCATCAACACCGAACGGGTGCTGAAAGATTCAACCCTGGCCAAGGCGGCCCAGCAGAAGCTGGAGGCCGAGTTTTCCAAGCGCGATAAGGATCTGCAGGACATGGCGGCCAAGATCAAGGCGGCCAACGAGAGCCTGGAAAAGAACGGTCCGGTCATGTCGGATGCAGATCGCATCAAGGCGCAGCAGAATCTCGTGGACATGAACCGCGAATTCCAGCGCAAGCAGCGTGAGTTTTCCGAAGACCTCAATGCCCGCCGCAACGAAGCGCTGGCCTCGGTGCTCGACAAGGCCAACAAGGTCGTGCGCGACATCGCCCTGAAAGATCACTACGACATCATTTTCCAGGAAGCGGTGTACGTCAATCCGCGCATCGACATCACCGACAAGGTGCTCAAGGCGCTGGATGCTCAGTCGGGCAAGTGAGCCAGTCGGCTGTGTCGACGCCTGGCATCTCTATGGATGGCCTCACGCTTGAGCAGATTGCAGCCCGGCTTGGCGGCGAACTCATCGGAAACGGGCAAGCGGTCGTTCAGCGCCTGCGGCCTATCGGCTCGGCCTCTGAAACCGACATTACCTTCCTGAACCGGGACAAGCTGCGCCCGCAACTGGCCGAGACCGCAGCCGGTGCGGTCATCCTGCCCGAGTCGCTTCGCGGTGCGTTGCCGCGCTCGGGCAATGCGATTGTCGCCCGCGATCCTTATTTGTATTACGCACACCTGTCGCAGTGGTTCTGGGCCTTGCGGCAGCCGCCGTTTGAGCCGGGGTGTCATGCCACCGCGCAGATCGATCCTGCGGCTCAGGTTTCTCCCGCTGCACGGGTGGACGCCTTTGCGGCCATCGAGGCGGGTGCGCAAATTGGGGAAGCGGCGCATATTGGGGCAGGCTGCTTCGTGGGGCGCGATGCCGTGATCGGCGCCGGCTCGGTGCTGCATCCGCGCAGTAGCGTGGCCTGGGGGTGTCGACTCGGAGCGCGTTGCGTATTGCAGTCGGGCGCGGTGGTCGGCAGCGATGGCTTTGGTTATGCGCGGGATGCCAGCGGCGCCGGAGTGAAGATCGCCCAGGTCGGCATTGCCGTGTTGGAAGACGATGTAGAGGTGGGAGCGAACAGCACCATCGACCGCGGTGCGCTCGACAATACCGAAATCGGCTTGGGCGTGAAAATCGACAATCTGGTACAGATTGCTCACAACGTGCGCATCGGCGCGCATACCGCGCTGGCGGGTTGCGTGGGCATATCGGGCAGTGCGGAGATCGGCGCCTACTGCTTTATCGGCGGAGGGGTCGGCATTGCGGGGCATTTGAGCATTGCCGATGGCGTGGTCATCGGCGGCATGTCGCTGGTTTCGCGCTCCGTGCGTCAGCCGGGCATGTACACCGGCGCTTTTCCGCTCGACACTCATGCCAACTGGGAGCGCAATGCGGCGACCGTGCGCCAGTTGCATCAACTGCGAGACCGCATCCGCCGTTTGGAACAACATATAGAACAACACACCGAGTCTTTGAAAACAGAACCATCGACATGACGACCACGCAAGACATCACGCAAATCCTTGAACTGCTTCCGCATCGTTACCCCATGCTGCTCGTCGATCGCGTGGTCGAGCAAGTGAATGGCAAGTACATCAAGGCCTACAAGAACATCACTTTCAACGAGCCGTTTTTCACCGGTCATTTCCCGCAGAAGCCCATCATGCCTGGTGTGCTCATTCTTGAGGCGCTGGCGCAGGCTTCGGGCATTCTGGCGTTTGGTTCGGTGGGAAAAACACCGGCGCAGGGGTCGCTGTATTACTTGGTGGGCATCGACAATGCGCGCTTCAAACAGCCCGTAATTCCGGGCGACCGGCTCGATCTGTACGTTGAGATGACGCGCAATATGCGGGGCATCTACAAGTTCACGGCAGAGGCTTCGGTCGAGGGCCGCGTGGTCGCGCAGGCCGAATTGATGTGCACCGAGCGCAGCGTGCCCTGAAGGCCAGCATGCCCAAGATTCATTCCACGGCGCAGGTCGATCCGGGCGCGGAAATCGCCGACGATGTCGAGATCGGCCCCTACGCCCTGGTCGGCCCCAAGGTGCGCATCGGTGCGGGCACGCGCGTGGGCGCGCATGTCATCATCGAAGGGCGAACCCGTATTGGCGCCGACAACCGGCTGCATCCGTTTAGCGTGATCGGCGGCGAGCCGCAGGACAAGAAATACAAAGGCGAAGATACGGCGCTGGAGATCGGCGACCGCAATGTGATCCGCGAATACTGCACCCTGCACATCGGCACGGTACAAGATGGCGGCATCACCCGGGTCGGAGACGACAACTGGATCATGGCCTATGTGCATATCGCGCACGACTGTCAGGTGGGCCACCACACCATCTTTGCCAACAATGCGCAGCTGGCCGGCCATGTTCATGTGGGCGACTGGGCCGTGCTGGGCGGCTATACCGGCGTGCATCAGTTCGTGCGCATCGGCGCCCATGTGATGACCGGCATCAGCTCGGTCATCCTGCAGGACGTACCGCCCTACACCCTGGTGGCAGGCAATCCCGCCAAACCGCACGGCATCAATGCCGAAGGGCTGAGGCGCAGAGGCTATTCGCCCGATCAGATCGCCGCGCTGCGCGCCGCCTACCGTGTGCTGTATCGGCAAGGGTTGTCGCTGGAGCAGGCGCGCGCCGCGCTGGCCGATCTGCTGGCCGAGCGGCCGCAGGCGGCCGAGGCGGTTAACGCGCTGCAGGCGTTCCTGGCCGAGGCTGGGCGTGGCATCGTCCGGCCCTGAGCGGATGATGACCGCCCGTGCTTCGGCGACATTGGCCTTCGTCGCTGGTGAGGCTTCCGGCGATCTGCTGGCCGGGCATTTGCTCAGGGCCCTGCACGACCGGGCGCCTGGTCTAAGCAGCGTGGGCATCGGCGGGCCGCGCATGCAGGCCGCGGGTTTCGATGCCTGGTGGCCCAGCGAACGGCTCGCGGTGAATGGCTATGCCGACGTGCTGGCGCGCCTGCCCGAACTGCTGCTGATGCGCCGGCGTTTGCGCGGGCGCCTTCTGGCCGAACCGCCGGCGGTGTTCGTCGGGGTGGACGCGCCGGATTTCAATTTGCAGTTGGAACGTCGCCTGCGGCAGGCGGGTATACCGGTTGCGCATCTGGTGAGCCCGTCCATCTGGGCGTGGCGGCGCGAGCGCATCGAACTGATTCGCCAGGCTGTGGATCACATGCTCTGTATTTTTCCCTTCGAGCCCGCGCTTTATGCCGATACGGGCGTGAAGGCGACTTACATCGGCCACCCCCTGGCCGAGGTCATTCCCCTGGAACCCGACCGCGAGGCGGCGTGCCGGGCGCTGGCTCTGCCCGCAGACGGCCGTTGTCTGGCCGTGTTGCCAGGGAGTCGCCGAGCCGAGGTGAAGCATCTCATCGCGCCGTTTTTGGCCGCCGCCGCTTTGCTGGTGCAGCGCGGCCTGATGTCACGGGTGGTTGTGCCGATTGCTCATGCGGGCCTGCGACCCATGGTGTTGCAGGCGGCGGCCGCTCATCCCGACCTTCCCTTGCACCTGATCGACGGCCAGTCGCACACCGTTCTCGCAGCCTGCCATCTCGCCCTGGTCGCCAGTGGCACTGCCACGCTGGAATGTGCCTTGTTCAAGCGGCCCATGGTGATCGGCTATCGCATGTCGGCGCTCTCTTACCGCATGATGTCGGGCCGGGGTTATCTGCCCGATGTCGGGCTGCCCAACATCCTCGCAGGCAAACGTCTGGTGCCCGAGCTGTTGCAGCACGATTGCACCCCGCTGGCCCTGGCCGATGCGGCCAGCGACTTGCTGGAGCACCCGGCGCAATTGCAGCACCTGCAAGACCGCTTTACTGATATGCACCTGAGTTTGCGGCGCGATACGGCCGCGCTGGCCTCGCAGGCCATTCTCGACATGATTCCGGCATGACGCAGGCCACCTTATTCGCCGCAGAATACGGTGCTCCTGTTGCCCTGATTGCCGGCTGCGACGAAGTCGGGCGCGGGCCGTGGGCGGGGCCGGTGGTGGCCGCGGCCGTGGTGCTCGATCCCGCCCATCCCATTGCCGGGCTGGCCGACTCCAAGCTGCTGAGCGCTCGCCGTCGCGAGGAACTCGATGCGCACATCCGGGCGTACAGCCTGGCTTGGAGCATCGCCGAGAGCTCGGTCGAAGAAATCGATCAGCGCAATATTCTGCAAGCCACGCTGCTGGCCATGCAGCGCGCCGTGGCGGCGCTGCCCTGCAAGATCGACCTGTTGCTCGTCGATGGCAATCAGACGCCCCAGGTGGCCATGCCCTGTCGCGCCATCGTGGGCGGCGATGCGGTGCAGCCTGCGATCAGCGCGGCTTCCATCATCGCCAAGGTGTACCGCGATCGCCTGATGACCGAGCTGGCGCAGCGCTACCCGGGTTATGGTTTCGAGCGCCACAGCGGCTACGGCACCGCGGCGCACCGCGCGGCGTTGCTTACACTGGGGCCCTGCGCCGTACACCGCCGCAGCTTTGCCCCTATCCGCCGCCTGTTGGCTCAGTCTATCCGCCCTCCCACGTTGAAGGACGTCGTGTCGTGAAGCGTATTACCTCGGCTGAAAACCCGCTAATCAAAACCCTGCGCAGCCTGTCCACCGAACCGGGCGCGGTGCGCAAGCTCGGCCAGGTCTGGCTCGAAGGCATTCATCTCATCGAAGCCGCGCTTGCCGCAGGCCATGCCGCCGAGCCGCTGATCACCACCGATACAGGCCTGCTCGACCCGGAAATCGCGGCGCTGGTCGAGCGCGTCGGCACCACACAGACAGTGGTCTTGCATCAGGCCCTGTTCAACTGGATCACTGCGGTGGAGAACGGCCCGCCGGTGGGCATGCTGATCGCCCGTCCCAAGTCGTCCAAGCCCCGTCCGGGCAGCGCGCTCATCCTCGATCGGGTGCAGGACGCCGGCAATGTGGGCACCATGCTGCGCACCGCCGCGGCATCGGGCTGCGGCGCGGTGTATCTGCTGCGGGGTTGCGCCGGGGTGTGGTCGCCCAAAGTGTTGCGCTCGGCCATGGGCGCGCACTTCGTCATTCCGGTATTCGAAGATCCGCCCTGGGAGCAGGTGCTCAACATCGTGCCGCGCCCGATCTATGCCACGCACATGCAGGCTGACACGGTGTTGTACGAACTCGATTTGAAGGAACCCGTGACCTGGATCTTCGGCAACGAAGGACAGGGGATTTCAGATGCCCTGGTCGCCAAGTGTTCCGCGCTGGTGCGCATTCCCCAGGCCGATGGCGTGGAGTCGCTCAACGTCGCCGCGTCGGCGGCGATCTGCCTCTACGAGGGCGTGCGGCAGTCTCAGTTCAGCAAGACGCTGAGCTAGGTTTTAGCCCGCGGGCTTGCGCAGCAACGCCAGCGACAGCGACTGGGCCGAGGCCCAGACTCGGCCACCCAGACTCATGTGGGTGACGTGGAGCTTCACTTCATTTTCAGCGGCCATTTTTTTCAGCGCTTGCATTTCGGGCCAGTCGCGCAATTCGCGAATGCTGCCATCGAAGCTGAGCTGAATCACCGGGGCCGCAAGCGCGTTTGTCCAGATGGCTTGCGCCGCCGCGTCGATCACCCGCGACGCTGCCGATTTCCACTTGCTCGTCCGCGCTTCCAGACCGAACGCCCCGGCTTTGCAACTCAGCACCGGATAGCGGTGCATGATTTGCGTCAGCCGCGTGCTGCAGGCCTGCACCCAGGGAGACAGATCGGGATGCTCAAGCCGCCCTAGCGTGAAAGCGACATCGGCGGGATGACCCGGCGCCAGCCACACCTCGGTCTGGTCGGCCAGCGTTTGGGCAAGTCGCCGCAGACCCGGGATATCGCCCATGCGCATCTCGGGAGAGTTCAGCAGCAGGCGCGCCTGCAGGGCCGGGCCGCTTAGCAGTGAACGGGTGTTGATCACCTCCAGGGCATAGTCGGGCCGGAGGTGGCGTTCGCGGCGCAGGTGGGTGATTTCGTCCTGATGATCTTTGAACATCTGCTCCACGCTGCGGCTGGCCTCCACCAGGGCCGGATGGGTGGCCAGCAGCAGCAGCCGGTCGAAGTTGAGCGCCAGATGCGGGTGCATGCGGTAGCTCAGCGCCTCGACGGATGGCGCGCTGACCTCGGCGCTGCGGATGCGCTCGTGGCTGAGCTGGCGCGAAACGGTGCGGACTTCTGCCGTCCCTTTGTCCAGCAGCGTTCGGCCCGGCCACTGGATGGTCAGCGGCAGAATGCGCACCCGCCGGTCCGCCGCCATCGTGCCCGACAGATCGGTGCCCGCATCGACCATCAACCCGGTGAGCGGAATCTGCGCCCGGTCGGGGTCGATGGGCAGCGCTTCCTCGCGCTCGGGAATTTTTTGTTGGGTCGAGGCGAATCCCAGTAGGTAGGCGTTTTTATCGTCGTCGTGCATGGCGGATGGCGCTCAATATTCCAGCCGATCCGGGCGGATCTGCTGCAGGATGGTGGTGGCGATCTCTTCGATGGACTTGTGCGTGGACGACAACCAGCGGATGCCCTCGCGCCGCATGAGTTTTTCCGCCTCACTCACTTCATAGCGGCAGTTGTCGAGCGCCGCGTAACGGCTGTTGGGCCGCCGCTCGGTGCGGATTTCGCTCAGACGCTCGGGCGTGATCGACAGCCCGAACAGTTTGTGCCGCAAACCGTTCAGCCCGTCGGGCAGGCGCATGCGCTCGAAATCGTCGGGAATGAGCGGATAGTTCGCCGCCCTCACGCCATGCTGCATGGCGAGATAGAGCGAAGTGGGTGTTTTGCCGCAACGCGACACGCCCACCAGAATGACTTCAGCCTCGGTCAGATTTCGGGTGGACTGGCCATCATCGTGCATGAGCGAAAAATTGATCGCGTCGATGCGGTTGTGATACTGCGGGCTGTAGGCCGCATCGGAAAATCGTCCGATGCGATGGTTGGATTTGGCCCCGAACGCCACTTCGAGCGGTTGCACGAAGCTGTTGAACATGTCGAGCACCAGCGCGCGTGCGCCCTGAATGATGTCGAGCACGTCCGGGTGCACCAGGGTGACGAACACAATCGGCGGCTTGCCCTCGGCGCGTTCGACCTCGTTGATGCGCTCGACCGCATGCACCGCTTTCTCCACCGTGTCGACAAACGGCAGGCGAATGCGGTGGGGCTGCACGTCGAATTGCGCCAGAACAGAGTTGCCGAAGGTCTCGGCAGCGATTCCGGTGCCGTCCGAGACGAAAAAGACCGAGCGGTTAGGCATGTGTCAGCGTTCAAAACCTAGAATGAGCCGCATTGTCAGTGTGACTTGCGAAGACGGCGATACCAACTCGAACAAGACCTGTCATTTTCGCCACGATCACGCCGAGCCCAGTTTTTTCATTCTATGAAGGACTTTCATCATGACCCAGCAAAACACCGCCCACAGCGGCAATGAGCTCATTTTGCAGCTCGATGATGTGCGAATGAGCGACATCGATCAGGTCGGCGGCAAGAATGCGTCGCTTGGAGAAATGATCAGCCAGCTCTCCGGCAGCGGGGTTCGGGTTCCAGGCGGGTTCGCCACCACGGCGCACGCCTTCCGGCAATTCCTGCGTGCCGGGGGACTGGGGGAGCGCATCGAGACGATGCTCAAAGAGTTGGACGCCGACGATGTGCGCGCCCTGGAGCGCTGCGGCGCGCAGATCCGCCAGTGGGTGATCGAAACGCCGTTCCCGGCCGATCTGGAGCAGGCCATCCGCGGCGCCTATGCCGATCTCACTGCGGGCAATCCAGAGGCTTCGTTCGCGGTGCGGTCTTCAGCCACGGCGGAAGATTTGCCCGACGCTTCATTCGCCGGGCAGCAGGAAAGTTATCTGAACGTGAGCGGCATCGACGCGGTGCTGGAAAAAATCAAGCACGTCTTTGCCTCGCTCTACAACGACCGCGCGATTTCCTACCGGGTGCACAAGGGCTTTGTGCACAGCGATGTGGCGCTATCGGCCGGTGTGCAGCGCATGGTGCGCAGCGACAAGGCAGTGTCCGGCGTGATGTTCACGCTCGACACCGAGTCGGGCTTTCCGGATGTGGTGTTCATCACCGCGTCCTACGGCTTGGGCGAGACGGTGGTGCAGGGGGCGGTGAATCCTGATGAGTTTTACGTGTTCAAGCCCACGCTCAAGGCGGGCAAGGAGGCGGTGATCCGCCGCAATCTTGGCTCTAAACTGATTCGTATGGAGTTTGCACCCGCGGGTTCGCCGCATCTGGTGCAGACGGTCGACACTCCGTCCGAACTGCGCAACCGCTACTGCCTGACTGACGCCGAGGCGCAGGAGCTGGCGCGCTTTGCCATGACCATCGAGGCGCATTACCAGCGTCCGATGGACATCGAGTGGGGCAAGGACGGCATCGACGGCCACCTCTACATCCTGCAGGCTCGCCCCGAGACGGTGAAGTCCAACGGACACACGCGTACCGAACAGCGCTACACCCTGAAGGGCAAGGGTGCCGTGCTGGTCACGGGTCGTGCCATCGGCCAGAAAATCGGCGCCGGACCGGTGCGGGTGGTGCATTCCATCACCGATATGCACCTCGTTCAGGCGGGTGATGTGCTGGTTACCGACATGACCGACCCGAACTGGGAGCCGGTGATGAAAAAGGCCTCGGCCATCGTCACCAACCGCGGGGGGCGCACTTGCCACGCCGCCATCATCGCCCGTGAACTCGGCATTCCCGCTGTGGTCGGCTGCGGGCATGCGACCGACGTGCTCAAGGACGACATGCTGATCACGGTGTCCTGCGCGCAGGGCGATACCGGCCAGATCTACGACGGCCTGCTCGAAACCGAAGTGACCGAAGTCGCCCGCGGCGCCATGCCCGAGGTGCCGACGAAGATCATGATGAACGTGGGCAATCCCACCCTGGCCTTCGATTTTTCGCAGGTGCCCAATCAGGGCGTGGGTCTGGCGCGTTTGGAGTTCATCATCAACAACAACATCGGCGTGCATCCCCGCGCGGTGCTCGAGTATCCGAATGTCGACTCCGATCTAAAAAAGGCGGTGGAGAGCGTGGCGCGCGGCCATGTCAGCCCACGTGCGTTTTATGTGGACAAACTGGCCGAAGGAATCGCCACCATAGCCGCGGCGTTCTATCCCAAGCCCGTCATCGTGCGCTTGTCTGACTTCAAGTCCAACGAGTACAAAAAGCTCATCGGCGGCTCGCGCTATGAGCCGGACGAAGAAAACCCCATGCTGGGTTTCCGCGGGGCTTCGCGTTATGTCTCACCCGACTTTGCGCAGAGTTTCGAGATGGAGTGCGTCGCCCTCAAACGGGTGCGCGAACAGATGGGGCTGGACAACGTCGAGATCATGGTGCCCTTCGTTCGCACGCTTGGTGAGGCTGAGGGCGTCATCAATCTGCTGGGTCGTCACGGCCTCAAGCGCGGAGAAAACGGCCTGCGCATCATCATGATGTGCGAAGTGCCGTCGAACGCCGTGCTGGCCAAGGAGTTCCTGCAATATTTCGATGGCTTCTCCATCGGCTCCAACGACCTGACCCAGCTCACCCTGGGGCTGGACCGTGACTCCGGCTTGGTGGCGCAGGCTTTCGACGAACGCGATCCGGCGGTGAAGGTGCTGCTGGCGCAAGCCATTGCCGCCTGCCGCGCCGAGGGCAAGTATGTGGGCATCTGCGGTCAGGGGCCGTCCGATCACCCCGATTTGGCGCAATGGCTAATGGAGCAGGGTATCTCGTCGATCTCGCTCAATCCCGACACCGTGATTGCCACCTGGCAACAGTTGGCGAAACATTGAGAGCCTCGAAGACGATTCGTCTATAATGCTTGGTTCCTTGCCGCACCGGTTGTGCCGGAATTGACGCTTTTTGCGCTCCGGGCGGCTTCTATCCACAAGGACAGCGCGTAGGCCTCACCCTAAGGGGGGCTGCGCCCTGCCGCATTTGAAGGAATCTGCATGCGTCACTATGAGATTGTGTTGATTTTCCACCCGGATCAAAGCGAGCAAGTGCCCGCGATGATTGAGCGCTACAAAAGCGCCGTGACCGCCAAGGCGGGCCAGATCCACCGGGTTGAAGACTGGGGCCGCCGCCAACTGGCCTATCCCATTCAGAAGCTTGCCAAGGCGCATTACGCCTGCATGAATATCGAGTGCGACCTGGAAACCCTGCGCGAACTCGAGCACAGCTTCAAGTTCAACGATGCCGTGCTGCGCAGCCTGGTGATCAAGACGGACAAGGCCGAAACCGCGCCTTCCATCATGATGAAGCAGGTCGAGCGCGACGAGGCTCGCAAGGCCCAACAGGAGCAAACAGCCTGAAAAATGGCCTGAATAGCGGCCAGATCAATCGGCTCGAACTTCAGGGCATTTTGGCCGAGCGGGGCGAACTCCGCTACACGCCGGCCGGAATCGAAGCACTGGATTTTGTGTTGCAGCATCAATCGACCCAGTCCGAGGCAGACATGCCTTGCGAAGTGCAGCTTCAGATCGGCTGTGTCGGGTTTGGGAAGATTGCTCACGAAATGCACCGTCTCAGTCCTGGAGTCCTGTTACAAGTTTCCGGTTTCCTGCGTGCATCGCGTCGCGGCTCGCGCCAGATGAAGTTGCACGTCACACAATACATTGAGGTTTAAATCATGGCACCACCACGCAAATTCGACAAAAAGAACGACCCGAAGCGCGCTCGTCGCAACCAGCAGTCTTCTCTGTTCAAGCGCAAGCGCTTCTGCCGTTTCACCGTCGCCAAGGTTGAGCAGATCGACTACAAGGATGTCGATGTGCTCAAGGATCTGATTGCGGAAAACGCTCGCATCATTCCCGCCCGCCTGACCGGCACCAGCGCGCACTACCAGCGCCAGCTCAACACCGCCATCAAGCGCGCGCGCTTTCTGGCGCTGTTGCCCTACACCGACCTGCACAAGGGCTAATCCGGGGACGACACCATGCAAATCATTCTTCTCGAAAAAGTTCTGAACGTCGGCAATCTGGGTGACGTGGTCAAGGTCAAGGACGGCTACGCCCGCAACTTCCTGATCCCCAAGAAGATGGCGCGCCGTGCCACGGCCGCGGCCATGGCGGAGTTCGAGGCGCGTCGCGCCGAGATGGAAAAGCTGGCGGCTGAAAAGCTGATGCAGGCGCAAGCCGCCGGTGAGAAGCTCAATGGCCTGGTCATCACCCTGGTGCAGAAAGCCGGTGTGGATGGCCGCTTGTTCGGCTCCGTGACCCACGGCGACGTGGCCGAAGCCCTGGCCAAGCAAGGCATTGAAGTGAGCAAGTCGCAGGTTCGCTTCCCGGCGGGTCACGTCAAGACCACGGGTGAGCATCCGGTATCGATCGCCCTGCATACCGATGTCGTTACCGACATCACCCTGCAGGTCAAAGCCGAAGCGATGTAATCGCGGGGTTTTCGCGCTGGACACAAGGGCCGCGAATGCGGCCCTTGTTGTCTCTGCTTTGTTTCTGGTTTGTGCCGCTGCGTGCGGCACAATGCCAAATCGCTTTTTATTTTTGGATGGCATTTGCCGCCTACCGCCATGCAAGACCAAGCCCTAGACGCCATTCGCACGCCGCCGCACTCCATCGAGGCAGAGCAGTCGGTGCTGGGCGGGCTGTTGCTCGACAACCAGGCCTTCGACAAGGTGGCCGATCTGCTGGTGGCGGCGCAGTTTTACCGCTTCGAGCACCGGGCGATTTTCCAGGCCATCGCCGACCTGATCAATCTGAGCAAACCGGCCGACGTGATCACCGTGCTGGAGGCGCTGCAATCCATCGGCAAGCACGAGGAATGCGGCGGACTGCCCTACCTGAATTCGCTGGCGCAGTGTGTGCCCAGCGCTGCGAACATTCGCCGATATGCCGAGATCGTGCGCGAGCGCGCGGTGCTGCGCCAACTGGTGACCATCAGCGACGAGATTGCACAGAACGCGCTCAACCCGCAAGGGCGGGGCGTGCAGCAAATTCTCGACGAGGCCGAGTCGCGTATTTTCGCCATCTCGGAGGAGGGGGCCAAATCCGCCGCGGGCTTCCAGTCGATGAAGGGCCTGCTGGGTGAGTTGCTCAAGCGGGTGAGCGAGTTGGCCGAGCGCGGCGGCGCTGATACCACCGGGGTGCCCACGGGTTTTGCCGATCTGGACCGGATGACCGCGGGTTTGCAGCCTGGTGATCTGGTCATCGTTGCCGGCCGTCCTTCCATGGGCAAGACGGCGTTTTCGCTGAACATTGCCGAACATGTGGCGATCAATGAGCAACTGCCGGTGGCGGTGTTCAGTATGGAAATGGGCGCGTCGCAGCTGGTGTTGCGCGTGGTGGGTTCGATGGGGCGGATCGACCAGAGCCATCTGCGTACCGGCCAACTCTCCGAGGACGAGTGGACGCGTCTGCCCGAAACCATCGAACGCTTGCAAGACGTGCACATGCACATCGATGAAACCCCGGCGCTCAATCCGCTGGAACTGCGGGCGCGTTCGCGACGTCTGGCCCGTCAGTTCGGCGGGCGGCTGGGCTTGATCGTGGTCGATTACCTGCAGCTTATGTCGTCGTCGCGAGACGGCGAGAACCGCGCCACTGAAATTTCCGAGATTTCACGCTCGCTCAAGGCTCTGGCCAAGGAACTGCATTGCCCGGTGATTGCCCTGTCGCAGCTCAATCGCGACCTCGAAAAGCGCACCGACAAACGACCGGTGATGAGCGATCTGCGAGAATCGGGCGCTATCGAGCAGGATGCCGACGTGATCCTGTTCATCTACCGCGACGAGGTCTACAACAAAGACTCGAAAGACGCCGGGGTGGCTGAAGTCATTATTGGCAAACAGCGTAACGGGCCGATCGGCGTGGTGCATCTCGCCTTCCTCAAGCCGCTGACGCGGTTTGAAAACCTGACGCGCGAATTCTGATCGCGCGCCAGCTTCTCCCGCGCTTACAGCACTTCGCTGGCGTAGTCGGCCAGGCGGCTGCGTTCGCCTCTGGCCAGGGTGACGTGACCACTGTGGCCCCAGCCCTTGAAACGGTCCACCACAAAAGTCATGCCTGAGCTGCCTTCGGTGAGGTAGGGCGTGTCGATCTGCGCGATATTGCCCATGCACACCAGCTTGGTGCCGGGGCCCGCGCGGGTGATCAGGGTTTTCATTTGCTTGGGCGTGAGGTTCTGAGCTTCGTCGATGATGACGTATTTGTTGAGAAACGTGCGGCCCCGCATGAAGTTCATGCTCTTGATCTTGATCTTGGAGCGGATGAGATCTTGCGTGGCGGCCCGGCCCCACTCGCCGCCCGAGTTGCCCCCTTCGCTCTGATTGAGCACTTCGAGGTTGTCGTCGAGCGCGCCCATCCAAGGGCCCATCTTTTCTTCTTCGGTGCCCGGTAGGTAGCCGATGTCTTCGCCCACTGGAACGGTCACGCGGGTCACGATGATTTCGTTGTACCGCCGGGCGTCCAGCACCTGAGACAGGCCCGCGGCCAGCGCGAGCAGGGTCTTGCCGGTACCGGCCTGTCCCGCCAATGTGACGAAATCCACATCCGGGTCCATCAGCAGGTTGAGGGCGAAGTTCTGTTCGCGGTTGCGCGCCGTGACGCCCCAGATGGCGTTTTTCTGGTGCGTATGGTCGCGCATGACCTGCAGCACGGCGGTGTTCGCGCGGATTTCCTTCACTCGCGCGTAGAGCGGCGGGGCGCTGCCGCTCTCCCAATAAACCGCCTGATTGACCAGCATCTGTGCGACGAACTTGCCCTGCACCCGGTAGAAGGTGTTGCCGCCCTGCTGCCAGCTTTCCACCGACTTGGCCTGCCGATCCCAAAAATCGGGCGGTAGCACCATCATGCCGGTGTAGAGCAGATCGGCGTCGTCTAGCGTCTTGTCGTTGGCGTAATCCTCGGCATGCAGCCCCAGGGCGCGGGCTTTCACGCGCATATTGATGTCCTTGGACACCAGCACCACAGGCCGCTCGGTATGAATGTGCGTGAGATCCTGCAGCACCGCCAGGATCTGGTTGTCCGCCTTGCCCTGAGGCAGTGCGATGGGCAGTTCGACATCGTGCGCGCGGGTCTGGAAGAACAGGCGTCCCTTGGCCTCCGCATGGCCGGTGCGATTCAGCGCGATACCTTGGTCGATGCCGCTGCCGGTATCGGCCACCAAAGCATCGAGCTCACGGCTGACCTGGCGGCCATTGCGCGCCACTTCCGACAGGCCCTTTTTGTGCGCGTCCAGTTCTTCCAGCGTGACCATTGGCAGATAGATGTCGTGCTCTTCAAAGCGGTAGAGCGACATCGGGTCGTGCAGCAGCACATTGGTGTCGAGGACGAACAGCTTGGCGGGTTGCTGGGCAATGGGTGCCCGCTTGGGCTGCACCGCCTTCTGGGCGGGGCGATCCGCAGCAGCGGGGGCGACCTCACGCGGTATCGGCTGGCGTGTTTGGCGCGTGGATGCCGCGGGCCGCGTCGCCGCCGACACAACTGCGACCGTCGGCGCGGTCTCCTGAGGTATTGGGCGGGCCTTGTCGAGCGCCGTGGTTTTTCGCGAAGCGGAGGGCGTCTGTGTGGTCGACGGAGCAGCTTGGGTCAGCAGGCTGCCCATGGACTTGGGTGGGGGAGGCAGGGGCATGAGGCGTATGGATAGGCTTGCAGACGTGGGAAGGGGATGGAGTAGGAGATGCTGATTCAGGGGCGGCTAGACCAGCAAAACGCAACAAAAAAACCGCTGACCATCGCGAGACGGTACAGCGGCTTTCACATGGTTGGCCACCTCAGGATGAGATCTGCGCCTGCTGTCGATGCAGAGCATGCGCAACCCGCGCTGAGTGCCCAGGGTGCTGCGGAGTCTGAGGTTCAAAACAAAGCGCCGCGTTGGGGTGATTGGGGTTCAGAGTTTCTGGATGACGTCGAGCACTTCGTCAACGTGCCCCGCGACTTTGATCCCGCGCCATTCCTGCCGCAGGACGCCGTCGGCATCGATGACGAAGGTACTGCGCTCGATGCCCTTGACCTTCTTGCCATACATGATCTTGTTCTTCACCACACCGAACATGTGGCAGAGCTTTTCTTCCGTATCAGCGATCAGGTCGAACGGCAGTTCGAGGTGCTCCTTGAACTTTTCGTGCGACAGCAGGTTGTCGCGCGAGATGCCGAAAATCACGGCATTGGCCTGCTCGAATGCTTCGAAGTTGTCGCGAAAGTGCATGGACTCGGTGGTGCAACCGGGCGTCATGTCCTTGGGGTAGAAGTAGAGAACAATTTTTTTGCCCAGATAGTTTTTCGGGCTGAACTGCACGCCACTGGTGGCGGCGGCTTCGAAATCGGGAACCACTTTATTCAAGACCAAAGCCATGAAGTCTCCTGCTGGGCTGCTGCATCGTTTCTCCTCGTTCTGATCAGTCGTTGACACTGCTGAGGGAAACGGAAGGACGTAAAACCTTATTTTATCTTGCCGCGCGAACCAGAGCCGGTTCACGCTGTTTTGCCTCGGTTCGCGCCGGTCCGATCATTCGATCATCAGCGCGGCCAGCACATGACGACCTTCGCCCGCCAGAATGTTGTAGGTGCGACAGGCGGCGGCGGTGTCCATGACTTCCCAGCCGATGCGGCGCGAGATGAGCTGGCGCATCAAGGCGGCGGGCAGCAGATGCTGCTCGCGGCCCGTGCCTATGAGCACCACCTCGGGCAGCGGATCGAGCAACAGGGCGTCGATGTGCGCGGGCAACAGCGCGCCGACGTGCTCGGCACCCCAGGGCTTTGGCGCCTGCTGCGGGGCGAACACGCAGGCGCTGGTGTGGCGCACGCCGTTGACTTCGACATAGCCCGGCCCGTAGGCGGAGACCATCTGCGTATCGGGGGAGAAGTCGGGCTGGAGTTTCATGACTGGACGGGTGCGGGCCGCTACATCAGGCTCGCGCAGGGGCGGGCGTGGGGGAAAGACGGCGCAAACCGAGGGAAATGCAGGGGTTGAAGGTGCAGATCAAGGTAAATTATAGGGTTAGCCCTCCGCATGGCGGGCGGGCGCGGGTCTGAATCCCCTACCCTGAAGAGATGCGCTCAGGATCGGGATGAGTGGCCAGGGTGGCAGCACGCACGGTGTTTGTGCGGACGCTTTTTTCTAGGTAGAGAGTGAGGTGGTTGTGCGCGAATTCCGGAAGTCCGACAAATTGGCCGATGTCTGCTATGACATCCGAGGTCCCGTGCTCGACAAGGCGCGGCAGATGGAAGAGGAGGGGCAGCGGATCATCAAGCTCAACATCGGCAATCTGGCCGTGTTCGGCTTCGAGCCGCCCGATGAGATCGTGCAGGACATGATCCACAACCTGCCCAGTGCGGCCGGCTACACCGATTCCAAGGGCCTGTTCGCGCCGCGCAAGTCCATCGTGCATTACACGCAGGAAAAGGGCATTGCGGGGGTGAGCATCGACGATGTGTTCATCGGCAACGGCGCCTCCGAGCTCATCAATATGAGCATGAACGCGCTGCTCAACAATGGCGACGAAGTGCTGATTCCCGCGCCGGATTACCCGCTCTACACCGCGTCGGTGGCCCTTTCGGGCGGCAAGCCGGTGCACTACATCTGCGACGAGCAGTCGGACTGGTATCCGGACATTGCCGACATCCGCAGCAAGATCACGCCCAACACCCGGGCCATCGTGGTGATCAACCCCAACAACCCGACCGGTGCGCTGTACCCGCGCGAATTGCTCGAAGAGATCGTGCAAGTGGCGCGTGAGCATGAACTCATCGTGTTCGCTGATGAGATTTACGACAAGACGCTGTACGACGGCAACACCCACACCAGCATCGCCTCGCTGGCCGACGATGTGCTGTTCATCACCTTCAACGGCCTGTCGAAAAACTACCGCTCCTGCGGCTACCGCTCGGGCTGGATGGTGGTGTCGGGCAACAAACGGTGTGCGCGCGACTACATCGAGGGGCTGACCATGCTGGCCTCGATGCGCCTGTGCGCCAATACGCCGGGCCAGCTGGCCATTCAAACTGCGCTGGGCGGTTATCAGAGCATCAAGGATCTGGTCGCGCCGCAGGGGCGCCTGACCAAGCAGCGTGATCTGGCTTACGACCTGCTCACGCAGATTCCGGGGGTCAGCGTGGTGAAACCGAAGGCGGCGCTGTATATGTTCCCGCGGCTCGATCCCGAGATTTACCCCATCGCCGACGATCAACAGTTCGCCTACGACCTGCTGGCGCAGGAAAAAGTGTTGATCGTGCAGGGTACCGGCTTCAACTGGCCGCAGCCCGACCATTTTCGGCTCGTTTTTCTGCCCAATGCCGACGATCTGACGGAAGCCATCGGCCGCATCGCGCGCTTTCTAGAAACCCTCCGCAAGCGCAGCCGCGCTGTTGCCTCGGCCTCGGCCTGATTTCCTGTCCCGTTCTCTATGAAACCTTTACAGATTGCCCTTCTCGGCGCGGGCACCGTTGCCAGCGGCGTGGTCAAGGTGCTGGCGCGCAACCAGGAAGAGCTGCAGCGTCGCGCCGGGCGCGGCATTGCCCTCGCGGCGATTGCCGCGCGCAACCCCGACAAGGCGCGCGCCGCTTTAGGGGACGCCCTGCCCATCACAACGGACTTCATGGCGTTGGCGACCCGGCCCGACATCGACATCGTGGTCGAACTCATGGGGGGCATCAGCCCGGCGCGCGAGTTGGTGCTGGCGGCCATCGCTGCGGGCAAGCATGTGGTCACCGCGAACAAGGCCTTGCTGGCCATTCACGGCAACGAAATCTTCGCCGCGGCACAGGCCAAGGGCGTGATCGTGGCCTTCGAGGCGGCTGTGGCCGGCGGAATTCCCATCATCAAGGCGGTGCGCGAAGGGCTGGCGGGCAACCGCATCGAATGGATCGCGGGCATCATCAACGGCACCACCAATTTCATCCTGTCCGAGATGCGCGACAAGGGGCTGGATTTCGCCACCGTGCTCAAGCAGGCGCAGGCGCTGGGCTATGCCGAGGCCGATCCGACCTTCGACATCGAGGGCGTGGACGCGGCGCATAAAGCGACCATTCTCTGCGCCATCGCGTTCGGCGTGCCGGTGCAATTCGACAAAGCCTATGTCGAGGGCATTACCGCGCTGCAGGCTGCCGACATCCGTTACGCCGAGCAACTCGGCTACCGCATCAAGCTGCTGGGCATCACCAAAAACACCGGTGAGGGCATCGAGTTGCGCGTGCATCCCACTCTGATACCGGCCACACGTCTGATCGCCAATGTCGAAGGCGCGATGAATGCGGTGGTGGTGCAGGGCGACGCGGTAGGTCCGACCTTGTATTACGGCAAGGGGGCGGGCTCCGAGCCGACGGCCTCCGCCGTCATCGCCGACCTGGTGGACGTGACCCGGCTGCACACCGCCGATCCCGAGCACCGCGTACCGCATCTGGCCTTCCAGCCCGATGCGATGAGCGACTTGCCCATCCTGCCGATGGATCAGGTGGTCACCGCCTATTACCTGCGCCTGCGCGTGGCCGATCAGACCGGGGTGCTGGCCGACCTCACGCGCATCCTGGCCGATGAGGGTATTTCCATCGACGGTCTCATTCAGCGCGAAGCCGGGGAGGGCGAGCATCAGACCGATCTCATCATCCTCACGCATGACACCGTCGAGGCGCACATGAATGCGGCCATCGGCCGCATGCAGACCCTACCCAGCGTGCACGCGCCCATCGTGCGCATTCGTAAAGAGGAGTTGCGCTGATGCGTTATCTGAGTACCCGCGGCGAGTCCGCGACCCGAGGTTTTTCCGACATCCTGCTCGAAGGGCTGGCGCCCGATGGCGGGCTCTATCTGCCCGAAAGCTATCCGCTGATCGATAGCGCCACGCTGGCGCAATGGCGCGGGCTGTCTTACGCCGATCTGGCTTTTGAGATTCTGTCGCGTTTCATCACCGACATTCCGGCGGACGATCTGCGCGCGCTGATCGCCAAGACCTACACGCCCGAGGTGTTCGGCGGCCATGCCGAGATCGTGCCGCTCAAACCGCTGAAAGGCGATCCGGGCATGGCGCTGCTGGGCTTGTCCGAAGGGCCGACGCTGGCGTTCAAGGACATGGCCATGCAGTTGCTCGGCAATCTGTTCGAGTACGCGCTGGCCCGCCAGCACAGCGAACTCAATATTTTCGGCGCGACCTCGGGCGATACCGGCAGCGCGGCCGAATATGCCATGCGCGGCAAGCGCGGTATTCGCGTGTTCATGCTCTCGCCCTTCGGCAAGATGAGCGCGTTTCAGACCGCGCAGATGTATTCGCTGGCCGACGCCAACATCCACAACATTGCGGTGCAAGGCGTGTTCGACGATGCGCAGGACATGGTCAAGGCCGTGTCCAACGACCTCGACTTCAAGCGCCGCTGGCGCATCGGCACGGTCAACTCCATCAACTGGGCGCGGCTTGCGGCGCAGATCGTCTATTACTTCGCCGGTTACTTCCAGGCCACGCGCAGCAACGACGAGCAGGTGAGCTTCACGGTGCCGTCGGGCAACTTCGGCAACATCTGCGCCGGGCATGTGGCGCGCATGATGGGTCTGCCGATCCGCAAGCTGGTGCTGGCCACCAACGAAAACAACGTGCTCGACGAGTTCTTCCGCACCGGCGTCTATCGTCCGCGCAAATCGGCGGAAACACATCACACCTCTAGCCCGTCGATGGATATCTCCAAAGCCTCGAACTTCGAGCGCTTCATCTTCGATCTGCTCGGGCGCGACGCTTCGCGCGTGCACGCGCTGTTCGCGGACGAACTGCCGAGCAGGGGCTTTTTCGACCTCTCGGCCGACCCGGCGTTTGCCAGGAGTGCGACCGACTACGGCTTCACCTCGGGCAGCAGCACCCATGCCGACCGGCTCGCCACCATCCGGAGCGTGTGGCAGGGCAGCGAACGGTTGATCGACACCCATACCGCCGACGGCGTGAAAGTGGCGCGCGAACACCTGGAGCCGGGCGTGCCCATGCTGGTGCTCGAAACGGCGCTGGCCGCCAAGTTCCCCGAAACGATTCAGGAAGCCGTGGGTACCTGCCCGCAGCGCCCGGCCGGACTCGAAGACCTCGAACGCCGCCCGCAGCGTTTTGCCGTCATGCCGGTCGAGGTGGAGGCGGTGAAGACCTATATTGCGATGCACTGCGGCGCGGGGCTGGCGGGCTCCTGATGAAGGTCGTCGGATTTGCCGGATTTTCCGGCAGCGGCAAGACCACCTTGGTCGAGGCGCTGGTCAAGCGGTTCGTGCAGAAGGGGTTGCGGGTGTCGGTACTCAAACACGCGCATCACCGCTTCGAGTTCGATCATCCGGGCAAAGACACCTGGCGGCACCGCGAGGCCGGCGCGTTTGAGGTGCTGGCCGCGTCCGACCGCCTGATCACGCTGCAGCGCCGTCTGCCTGAGCCGCAAGAGCTTGGGGTGCCCGAGCTTCTGCTCATGCTCGATCCAGCCGCTGACTGGGTGTTTGTCGAAGGCTTCAAGCAGGCGCGGCTCCCCAAGGTTGAAGTGTGGCGCGCCAGCACCGGGCGGCCTCTCTGCTACCCCGAGGATGCGCAGGTTCTCGCCATCGCCACCGACTCGCCGCAGCAACTCCCGCAGCCCGCCCCTGCCGCCGTCCTCGACATCAACGCCCCGGCTGCCGTGGCCGACTGGTTGACGGACAATGCCCCCAAATTCGAGTACCTGCCATGACTGCGCCAGCTTCACCTCTGATCGATCCCGATGTCGCTTTGCAGCGTCTGCTGGCTGCTGCGAGCGCGATCAGCGAGACCGAGACGCTGCCGCTCTCGTCCGCTCTCGGTCGGGTGTTGGCGCAAGAGGTGCGCTCCACCATCGACGTGCCCCCGGCTGACAACACCGCGATGGACGGCTACGCCGTGCGCAGCGCCGAGGTGTCTGCCGCGGGCGCCCGCCTGCCGGTGAGCCAGCGCATTCCGGCCGGCGCCGTACCGCAGCCCCTGCAGCCGGGAACGGCGGCGCGTATTTTTACCGGCGGGCTCATTCCACCGGGCGCGGACGCCGTGGTGATGCAGGAACAATGCGCCGCCGAGGGTGATGCGGTGCGCATCAACGCGCAGCCCAAGGCCGGTGATTGGGTGCGGCGACGCGGCCTGGATGTGGCGGCTGGCAGTGTGGTGCTCGCAGCCGGGCAACGGCTGCGGCCGCAGGATCTCGGGCTGGCCGCTTCCGTGGGAGTGGCCTCGCTGCGAGTGCGTCGCAAGCCGCGCGTGGCGATGCTGTTCACCGGCGATGAACTCGCCATGCCCGGCGAGCCGCTGCGCCCCGGCGCCATCTACAACTCCAACCGCTTTGTCATCCGCGCCCTGCTGGAAACCGCGGGATGCGAGGTGACCGATTTCGGCATCGTGCCCGATCAGCTCGAGGCCACCCGCGCCGTGCTGCGCCAAGCCGCGCTGGGCCACGACCTCGTGGTGTCCACCGGAGGCATGTCGGTGGGCGAGGAAGACCACGTCAAGCCCGCGGTGCAGGCCGAAGGCGCGCTCGATCTGTGGCAGATCGCCATGAAGCCTGGCAAGCCGCTGGCCTTCGGCCATCTGCGCCGCAGCGAAGAACAGGGCGAAGCCGCCTTCATCGGTCTGCCCGGCAATCCGGTGTCGAGCTTCGTGACCTTTCTCCTTTTTGTGCGGCCTTTTTTGCTCGCCTTGCAGGGCGCAGGGCAAACCGCCGTGCAGACGCTGCCGGTGCGCGCCGCGTTCGATTGGCCCAAGCCCGACAGGCGCCGCGAATATCTGCGCGTTCGGCTCAATGCGCAAGGCGAGGCCGAGCTGTTTGCCTCGCAGAATTCCGCGGTGCTCACCTCGACCGTCTGGGCCGACGGCCTGGTGGACAACCCGCCGCAGCACCCCATCGCCCGTGGCGATGTGCTGCGCTACCTTCCGTTCTCCATCTTGTTGCAGGGCTGACCCATGCTCGTTCAGATTCGGTATTTCGCCAGCGTGCGCGAAATCGTCGGTGTGTCACAAGAAACGCACGACCTGCCCGAAGCGGTGCTCACCGTGGGGCAGGCGCGCGATTGGCTGCGGGCGCAGGGCGGGCGCTACGCACTGGCGCTGGCGGCTGAAAAACCGCTGCGCATGGCGTGCAATCAGCTCATGTGCGACGGCGACACAGCGCTGCAGCCCGGCTGCGAAGTCGCGTTTTTTCCGCCCGTCACCGGGGGCTGAACGCATGGAGCCGATCACCATTCGCATCCAGACCGAGCCGTTCGACCTGGGTGCAGAACTGCAGGCGCTGCGGGCTGGGCGGCTGGACGTGGGCGCGATCGCCAGTTTTGTCGGGCTTTGCCGCGATCATCATCCGGGCGTTTGCGACCCCGGCCATGTGCAGGCGATGGAACTCGAGCATTACCCCGGCATGACCGAGCGCGCCATCGCCGACATGGTGCATGAGGCACAGGCGCGTTGGCCCTTGCTGGGTGTCACGGTGATTCACCGCGTGGGCCGCCTGCTGCCGGGCGACGACATCGTGCTGGTGCTGGTGGCCAGCGCCCACCGCGCCGCCGCCTTTGCCGCCTGCGAATTTTTGATGGATTACCTCAAAACTCAGGCGCCGTTCTGGAAGAAGGAAACCACGCCCGAGGGCGGTCAGTGGGTCGATGCCCGCGAATCCGACGACGCCGCGCTGCGCCGTTGGGGCGTCGAGTCCGACAACGCCGGCTGAGCATCCCTGGGTTGCCCTCGGGTTGACCCGCTAGGCGCTCGATGTCCCATCTATTACACCCGGATACATCTGGGTTCGCGAGGGGATGTCATGCAAGCCACAAGACGACAGGTATTGATCGCAGCGCTCTGCGCGATTGCCAGCGGCGCGGCAAACGCGGCTGGACAGGTGGTGCAAACGCCCTACAAGGCGCCGATGAAAGTGGTGTTCGAGTTTTACCTCGACGACCCCGCAACCCTTTCCAATGCGCTGTTCTGGGTGCGCTCGGTGTTCAACACGGTGCAGGCCTCGCCCTATGACTTTTCGCCCGAAGATGTGCAGGCCGTCGTGGTGCTGCACGGCACCGAGATTGCCGCCACCGTTATCCGCAATCAGGACCGTTATCGTGAAGCCGTCGAGCGCATGCGCTATTACGCGCAGATGGGCGTGAAGTTCAAGGTGTGCGGACAGGCGGCACACGATTTCGGCTACACCCCGGCGGATTTTCTGGACTTCATCGAAATCGTGCCGAACGCCATGACCGAGTTGATCTATTGGCAGCAGCAGGGTTATGCCCTGATCATTCCGCGCATCCTGATCAAGCGGGAATCGACCGAACAAATCCGCTGATTTTTTTGCTCGCTCTCAGTAGAAACCCTCACGAACGCTCGTTCGTTTTCTCCTGCTTGCGAATGACACATTCGGATACCCGCATTTGTAAACGGCTGGGCTAATCTCCGACACGTCAGCGCACCGGCGATGGATGCCGGTGAAAAAACCGAAGGTTGGCCGCCCCTGGCGCGTCATCCGAGCCTGGAGACCCGTTCCATGTCCACACCCAAAAAACTGGGGCCGCTGCAGTTCATTCTGCTGGCGATTCCCTGTGTTGCCGTGCTCGCCATTCCCTACTTCAACAAGCTGGAACCCAGCGTGTTCGGCATTCCCTTCTTCTACTGGTGGCAACTCGTCTGGGTGCCGCTGTCCGGGGTTTTCATCGCCATCGTCTACAAGATGGTCGTGCCGTCTGGAAGCGGAGACTGACGCCATGAATGTCGTTGCCACCGTTGTTTTTGTCGCGTTGTTTGTCGGTATCGCGGTTCTGGGATTCGCCTCGGCGCATTGGCGCAAGGGGGATATGAATCATCTGCATGAGTGGGGGTTGGGCGGGCGACGCTTCGGCACCTGGATCACCTGGTTCCTCATCGGGGGCGACCTCTACACCGCTTACACCTTCGTGGCCGTGCCCGCGCTGGTGTTCGGTGCCGGGGCGCTGGGTTTCTTTGCGCTGCCTTACACCGTGCTGGTGTATCCCATGGTGTTCGCCATCCTGCCGCGTCTGTGGATCGTGGCGAAAAAGCACAACTACATCACCGCGTCCGATTTCGTCGCCGGACGCTACGGCAGCCCGGCGCTGGCGCTGGCGATCGCCGTGACCGGCATCGTCGCCACCATGCCTTATATCGCGCTGCAGCTCGTGGGCATTCAGGTGGTGATCGGCGGGCTGGGTTTTTCCACGCAGGGGCTGATGGGGGATGTGCCGCTGGTCATCGCCTTCGTCATTCTGGCTGCGTTCACCTATACCAGCGGGCTGCGCGCCCCGGCGTCCATTGCGGTGGTCAAGGATTTGCTGGTCTACATCACGGTGATCGCGCTCATCATCGTGGTGCCGTACAAGCTCGGCGGTTTCGGCAACATCTTCGCAGCCATTCCGAAGGGGCATCTGCTGCTGCCGCCGGTGAAAGACGGCAACCTGGGCCTGCAGTCGTTCTATCCGACTTTGGCCTTTGGCTCGGCGCTGGCGCTGATGCTGTACCCGCACGCCACCACGGCCGTGCTCTCGGCCAAGGGCCCCAACACCCTGCGTCGCAACTGGGTGTTCCTGCCCGCGTACTCCTTCATGCTCGGCCTCATCGCGCTGCTCGGTTATATGGCCTATGCCTCTGGCATTGCCAAGCTGCCTGATCTGGCGCCTTACTTCAAGCAGTACGGCCCGCAGTTCGCCATGCCGGGTCTGCTGCTGCACTACTTCCCGAGCTGGTTTGTCGGCGTGGGCTTTGCGGCGGTGGCGATCGGTGCGCTGGTGCCCGCGGCCATCATGTCGATCGCAGCGGCCAACCTGTTCACCCGCAATATCTACAAGCCCTATATCAATCCGAACTGCAGCACGCGCAAGGAAACCGAGATGGCCAAGCTGGTATCGTTGCTGGTCAAGTTCGGTGCGCTGCTGTTCATCGTGTTCCTGCCGCTGACCTATGCCATTCAGCTCCAACTGCTGGGCGGCATTCTGATTTTGCAGACCCTGCCGGCTATCGTCTCAGGCATCTACACCCGCTGGTTCGACGCCAAGGCGCTGCTGCTGGGTTGGGCGGCGGGTCTGGTCTGGGGCGTCTGGGCGGCGTCGCTCAGCGGCTTCAAGGCCTCGGGCTATGGGCTGCACATTGCGGGCATGGTGATTCCGGCTTACATCGGCTTGTACGCCCTGGTGATCAACTTCGTGGTCGCCATCGTCGCCACCCTGGTCATCGGCGCCTTGGGCATGGCCAACAAGCAGGATGCAACCGTGGCCGCAGACTACGCGGGCTAACGACATGAGACAAGTTTCTGCTCCCTGAAGATCGCACGCCGGAGGTTTGATTCCGGCCGAACGCGACGGTAGTGCCAAGGGCCGACAGCAGTCGGCCCTTGGTTTTTGTATGCTGCGCACTCACCCCGGAGATCCCCCATGCTGCTCACCGCCATCCTGCTGCTCATTGCCTCGCAACTGCCCATCGTCGCGGCGGGCAAGGCCAAGTCGGGCACGTTTCGCTCCAAGGAAAACCGCTACGACAACAACGAGCCCCGGCTCTGGCTGGAGCGGCAGACCGACCCGCGCAGACGCCGCGCCAACGCAGCGCAGGCCAACAGCTTCGAGGCCTTGCCTTTTCTGTTTGCGGCGGCCTTGTTTGCCCTGTATCTGAAAGCGCCGCTGGAACTGATCAACGGCCTGCTGGTCGCCTGGCTGGTGTTGCGCGCGGTTTATCTCTGGTGCTACCTCAACGACCGCGCCTCGTTGCGCTCGGCGGTGTGGGGGCTGGCGCTGCTGGTCAACATCGCCCTGTTGTTTGCTCCGTTCTATGGATAAGCCGGTCGCTTCAACACAGCCTGCGCGCAGTGCGCTCGACGGCCTGCGCGTGCTCGAACTCGGCAGTCTGATTGCCGGGCCGTTTGCCACCCGGCTGATGGCCGAGTTCGGCGCGGACGTGATCAAGATCGAGTCGCCCGCACGCGGCGATGATCCGGGCGGCGACCCGCTGCGCAGTTGGCGCAAGCTGCACAAAGGCGAGTCGCTTTGGTGGACCGCGCAGGCGCGCAACAAACGCTGCATCACGGTCAATCTCAAACACCCGCAGGGCCGCGACATCGTGCTGCAGCTCGCGGCGCGGGCCGATGTGGTGGTGGAGAACATGCGTCCCGGCGCACTCGAAAAGCTCGGCCTGGGTTGGGACGACCTGCGTGCCGTCAACCCCAGTCTGGTGATGGTGCGCATTTCCGGCTTCGGCCAGACCGGGCCGATGCGCCTGCAGCCGGGTTTCGGGGCCATTGCCGAGGCCATGGGCGGCATGCGCTATGTCACCGGCGACCCGGATCGTCCGCCCATGCGCGCCAATTTGTCGCTGGGCGACTCCATCGCCGCCTTGCACGCCACCATGGGCGCGCTCATAGCGCTGCGCCACCGCGACGCCACCGGCGGGCGGTGGAACGGGGAGCAGGGCGGCGAAGGGCAAGTGGTCGATGTGGCGCTGACCGAGAGCGTGTTCAATCTGCTGGAAAGCACGCTAATGGAATACAGCTACGACGGCACGGTGCGGCAGCGCACGGGAACGAGCATTCCGGGCATCACTCCATCCAACGTCTATCGCAGCAAGGGCGGCGAGTGGGTGCAGATTTCGGGCAATGGCGATGCGATTTTCAAGCGGCTGATGCTGGCCATCGGCCGCGCCGATATGGCCGAGGATGCCGGGCTGGCGCGCAATCCAGGCCGCATGGCGCGCGCCGACGAGATCGACGCGGCCATACAGCAATGGGCTGCGGGACAAGAGCCCGAAGCCATCGTGCAGGCCATGCGTGCGGCCGAGGTGCCCGCCACCCGCATCTACAGCATTGCCGATGTGGCGGCCGATGCC